>NZ_CAJMZH010000024.1:0-104374 GCF_905220285.1 Paraburkholderia sp. J94
ACTTTTTGCATCTAAAACTGACCCACCCTCGTGGCGCAGAATCATCATTCCTGCGCGTCAACTTCTTCGTCTTTTACAGTCTTTGGTGAGGTTTTGCGGGACACCGTCCGCTTCGTGGGTTGCGCTGCTGTGCTGTTCTTGAAGCGCCACGAATCATTCCCCGTTTCCACGATATGGCAGTGATGCGTGAAGCGGTCAAGCAGAGCAGTAGTCATCTTCGCTTCGCCGAACACGCTCGACCACTCGGTGAAGCTAAGGTTCGTTGTCACAACGATGCTTGTATGTTCGTAAAGCTTTGAGAACAGGTGGAACAGTAGTGCGCCACCGGTCTGGGTGAACGGCAAATAGCCGAGTTCGTCAAGGATGACAACATCTGCATACATCAGCCTGTTGGCGATTTGCCCCGGTTTTCCAGCGGCTTTCTCTGCTTCGAGCTGGTTCACCAGTTCAACGGTAGTGTAGAAGCGCACGCGCTTTGCGTGGTGCTGTATGGCTTCGATGCCAAGCGACGTAGCCAGATGGGTTTTGCCAGTACCTGGCCCGCCAATGAACACTACGTTCTGCGCCGATTCGCAGAACTGTAGCGTGTGGAGTTCACGCACGAGCGGCTCGTCCGTGGTGGCCTGTTCGAAGTCGAAGCCAGCGAGGTCACGATGCGCTGGGAACCAGCGCGGCGGTCATCTGGTAGTTGATGGACCGAACTAGTCGCTCGGCAGTCTCAGCTTTTAGCAGCATCTGCATAAACTTCTCCGGTTCAAACTCGTTGTGCCGCGCCTGGGCGACCAGCTCTGGCCGCGCCTGCGCCATGCCATGGAGCTTGGGCGATTTGAGTTGCGCTGCAGTTTCATTCGACATGGCCATCCTCCTTGCGCGGAGTGCGAAGCTTTTCGTACCGGTGGACGTCGGCGAGCGGTTCTATCTTCAGCCGTAGCGATGTCTGTACGCCGTCGGAGCTGCGGGACGCCGGGCTTTTCAGACGAGCAAGGATATTCAGTACATGCTCGGCGCTTGGCCTGCCAGATTCGAGAGCCAGTTCCACGGCAACCAGCACCGCTTCCAGCCCATGCACAGGCGTTGCCGATAGCACCTGCACCATCACGCGGTCGCCACCCGCCTGCCGGAGCCAGTGACGTTGAAGGCGCTGCATTGGCTCTGGCATTGTGAGGAACGGGGCTCCATTTCGTAGGGGGCCTGGTTTGCGGGCTACAAGACTGATGTAGTGAGTCCAGTCGTAGAACGTCAGGTAACGGTCGAAGCTACGTGAATGGCGCGCAATCTCGCTGCCATCGGCGACGATGCTGATATACACCGGATACGTTCGCAAACTCACAACATGATTTGCGAACTCCGTTGGCACGCTATAGCGGTTGCGCTGGAAGTGAATGAGGCTGGTTGACGACACGCGAACGGGCTGCTCGATGTAGCCATCGAACGGCTTTGAGCACTGCATCAGACGCGGGCGCTCGTCCTGCAGCGCATCTGCTACTGTCAGCTCGGGCCATTGAGGATGACGAAGCTCCTGCCAGGCATGCCGACAGCGCTCGGCCAGCCAGATGTTCAGAACATCAAGTGACTCCCACCGGGTGCGGATTGCATCGTGACAGATGTGGCGCCGCCGGTCCTGAACATTCTTCTCGACGATGCCTTTTTCCCAGCCCGCAGCGCGGTTGCAGAACTCGGGCTCGAACAGGTAGTGGTTACACATCGAGTGGAAGCGAGCGTTTATGGCGCGCTCCTTTCCGGGCCCCACCTTGTCCACGGCGGTTTTCATGTTGTCGTAGATGCCGCGCCGAGGTATGCCTCCGAATGCGGCGAACGCCCGCGCGTGCGCATCGAACAACATTTCGTGACTCTGCGTGTGATAGGCGACGAGCCAGAATGCGCGACTTGCGGCGAGCTTCGTGTGTGCGACTTCTATGCGGCGTCTCAGGCCACCGATGAAGACGTATTCGCAGCTCCAGTCGAACTGGAATGCCTCGCCATATTCGAAGGCGAGCAGTACGAAGGCTCCTCGTAGAGCGCCTTCGTCGCGGTTCTGCTTCCAGTTGCGGAGAATGCACAAACACGGTCGTAGCTGCCGTCGTATCCAGCAGCCCGCAAATCGGCGTGCATCTGCTTTGCCGAGCGCCGCTCGCGCTTCGCCCCTCGCATATCAGCCAGTAGCCAAAGACGCAGCTGCTCCGACCATGGGTCGACAACGCTGCTGCTCTCTCGTTTTGGATACTTCGGCTCACCGGTTGATGGAGGCTCACGCAACCATCGCCGTATGGTGTTGCGTGACAGACCAGTACGCCGGGATATGTCCCTCAGCGGGACGCCATCGCGGAAATGCATCCGCCGAATCTTTGCCAACATGCTCACCGTAATCACTCCGGTTCTCCTGCTTGGCGTCCAAGCAGGCATTGAACATGTGGGTCAGTTTTCGATGCAAATTTTTAGTGGAAGTGGGTCAGTTTTGCACGCACCTCAACATCCATCTCTTTCGCGGCGGCCCAGGCTTCGTCCGAGGTCTCAAAAGTCTTATTTCCGTATACGTACTCGGTGAAATCCTTACCGCCTTCAGTGTAGGTCACCACGCAAATGCGAGGCACGAAAGCACCGTTCTGTTCGAAGGATTCAACCGTAACAACTCGATGAATGACATTGGGATGACCAGACATGTTTCAAACCTCGCGCAGTAATGGGAATCGAATGCTATCACTAGCATTTGTCTCCTGCGCGCGCCCTTACCCTGCATTACTCGCAGTCGCGGCGACCTTGACTGCAGCGTGCCTCTCGATCATGGCTGGCTGGCAGCGTGGCGGGATCCTCGCCGAGCGAGTGCTGTGGATCGCCGTCGGCGTCGTGCTCGTCGTCGCCGCCCATCTGCTGCCCGCGCTGGTCCGCGGCCACGGTCGCGGCGTGCGCGCCGTCGGCACTGCGCTGTGGGCCGCCTGTTTCGTAGCGACCTGCATCGGCCATGGCGTCTTCTTCATTCTGGCGCAGAAGCATGCGGGTGAACTGCGAGCCGCCGCGGTGCCGGCAGTCATGGCAAAGGGACGCGGTCTGGCCGAGATCGCACGTGACCGTGCAGACGCAGTAACGCGACTGGCCCGCACCAATGCGCGTCGCTGCGTCGAACCCTGCATGAGCCTGCGCACCGAGCGCACCGCCGCCGCTGCCCGCGTCGAGGCGCTCGACATCGAGCAACGCGAAGCGCAGCGCGCCGAGGCCGCGCAGGACCGCGCCGCCGCCGAGCGCGCCGCTGCCGTGGCCGACCCCGTGACCGGTGCCCTGACCGCCTTCGGCGTGACCGCGCCGCGCGCGGAACTCGTGACCGGACTCGCCTTCGCGGGCGTGCTTGAAGCAGTCGCGTGCTTCGCCTAGCTGCTCGCGCTGCGCCCCGAGGTCGTGACTGCTGCCGTGACTGAATCGCCGCCCGCCCAGAAAGGGAGTAACGCAGTAACGGTCGCGCCAGTAACGCCGCCGAGTAATGCAGTCGCACCGATCGTGACAGCCCCGCCGATGACTGAACCGGTCACCGCGTCCGCCGCCGCACCGATGGTCACGCTACCCGTGATCGAGCAGGCAGACGAAGTGACCCGAGTAACGGAATCGGTAGCGGCAGGAACCCTGCGAGCGACCGAGACCGAAATCCAAAAGTTTCTGCGCTGCTCGCAGTCACAAGCCGCCGCAGTTCGCAAACAGATTGAGATAAGAGCCTGAGACTTCTATGAAAACCAGCCGCCCGAAGCCTGATGCCATTGCCCGTACCAAATTGCTGCCAGATTCAGGCTGGTCTCAACAACGATGAATCCGCACGTCACTTCAAACTCGCGTGCTGTCCGCGGAATTAAGCGCAGCATGGACCGCGCTCGTCTCGGTGTCGCAAATGCTCTTCGCTCGCGTAAACAGGAGGCTGGACTGCCGGAGAGCATCTCGGCACCGCCCCTGACAGATCACTTTTTGACCTGGAGAAATGCCGGGGTCGCTCAGGACGTGGAGGGTGCCAGCTGCAACGTGCAGTCGATCCTGGGCCGCCGCGATCAAGGCTGCGCAATCCCCACGCAACGGCACCATGCTCTTGATCTCATCGAAGGTGCAGCGCGGGATCGACTCTACACCCGCCCTCATATTGTTCGCATTTTCGAGGGTGAGCACGCCGATCTCCATCGCGTCGTTGAACGCGGCGCTGATGCTCGACATAACGTCTGCCGCTATATCGAGACGGCTTGCGATACCGGCTGCGGTCAGTCGACCCACAACAAGATCTTCACGCTTCCTTTTTCTGCGCTCGGACAAGGCGGCCCAAACAGCCGCCGCCGCCGCCGCAAATGTTCCGATAGCGACCGCACCATTCACCACGACACCCGTTGCATCAACGTCCATTCCGGCAGGAGTCTCTGGGAGGTGTAGCGCCGGCTGTGGTGGAGCGATCGAGACCATCTTTGCTGAGCGCTCATCGCATTGCTCTGCGTGCGCAGCGACACTCAACAGCGTCGCTCCAATGCCGCCGATCAGTGCGCATTTAATGAACTGCCTCACTGCATATTGATTAACCACGTTTTTCCCCGATGTTTTCTGGGGCGAAATCGTAGCACGACGTTTCAGATGTGACTGCAGAGGCAATCCGACGCTCATCGAGCTCGCATGCCACCTGATACCACTCGCGAGGATTGAAACATGGATACGAAAGAATCACCGGCGCATGCCGCACTGCCTGAAGAGGTCTGGAGTGCTGATCGCGAGCTGTTCAACTACGACTCGTTCGGCGAGCTGCTGGAGAGCAACACCTTCGAAGTCGGCCAGATCGTCTACTTCGGCCGGAAAACTTCGATTAATCCGACGCACTGGGTCGACGTCGACATCGTTCTCGATGCCTTAGGCCAACAGGTATACGACCAAGTCGGCGAAGCGGCTAGCGACTACCCGGACGTCAGCCAGGAAGCGCGCGACGAACTCGAAGCGCTGCAAATCGGCCATGAAACGGCGCAAAGCCTTACGCAGCAAGGAGAAACCGTGCTGATCGAAGCGGCAGCGCAGTCCGACGAGCGCGCAGCGTTCCGGTTGTTCTGGGACGCCGAATACGGTTGCAGCTTCGATAACGTTCCCGGCGCAATGGGCAGAGCGATCAGGGAAGTCGCAGAAAAAACGTGGCAAGCGGCCCGCGCCTCACACCCCGTCGCAGGGATGGCACTGAACATCGGCCAGCGTCAGTCGATCGGTCTAGCCCTCTCCGAGCTTGAGAGCAAAGGATGGGAAGATCCGGCGGCGGTGCTGCGCGGCCTGCTCGTTTCATCGACCACCGAGCGCATGAGCGACGCCGCGCGCCTCGATTGGCTAATCGAGAAGCAAGCATGGATTCAGTGGACCACGCGTGATGGCTCGATCCGTCAATGCCAAGTCTACGATCAGGACGAAGACGAGAACTATCACGTCCTGTCCGGTGACGATCGATTCTTCAGCACGCCGCGCGCCGCCATCGACGCCGCTCGCGCAGCAGAGATCGAGCGCAAGGAGCAAGAAAAATGAAAATCGCTGGATGGGAAGTGCCCGCGGCTCTTTTGGATGAAGTCGCGAAAAACATGCGCAAAGGGCCGTTCGATGCGGCGCATGTCCGTGGATTTGCTCAAGCAAACAACTTGCTACCGCGCGACAGAAACAACGACTGGTACATCGCAGACGAGATCGGAACGCGCGTGATTGCTCATTTCAAGCGTGCCGGAAAGATTGAAAAGATCGACGGTACGAGACTGTGGAAATGGGTGGCCAAGATCGAGCGCAGCGGTAGCGCGGGAGGCGTAGCGTGACACGGCTAAGGCTTATTCCCGTCATCCTCGAACCGGATCAATTCGGCGCGTATCTTCTTCGTGGCTTCGGCGAGTCTCGCTTCCCATTTCAGCCATTGAGCGCCGTATTCGGCGCTCCCGTCTATGTGGCCGTTTCCCTCCCGTTTCGCGACGACGGCGCGGCAAGCGTCAGCGAGCTCGCTGCGAGCCCGCATAAGCTGCTCCGCTGCGACGAACGTCGGGATGATATGAATCGGCAAGCTAACGAGGGCCTCCAACGCCTGATGCAGATCAGCGCTTTGCCTGACTCGGTCGGCTTCCGTTTCCGTCCTGAGCGTATCGGTTCGAAGTTCCGCGATAAGCCCCACAGCGGTAGTGGCCTTGGAAGTAAACGCGGCCGCTATCGAGAGGATGCGACGCGCCTCTGCGCGCTCCTTGTTGGCTTCGCGGTTCTTCTCCAATCTGTGCTGCAAAAAAACTACCCCATAAGCGCCGGCAATCGCCACGGCGGCAACGAGGGCCTGCGCAAAAGAAAGCCAATCAGCATGGTGCCAGCTCATCTTTCCTCCATTGATTTCATGGGTAGATATTAAAGATGCTTCGCAGACGGTTCAATTCTCGCGGCAGGATGGATGCGCATGAAGGTAGCCGCGCACCCATAGACGTGCACCAGCCTCACAACGATTAACTGACGAGACTTCGCATATGGAAAGCCAAATCGCACATGTCTCCCCGGCGCCGTACGTCACGATCGCACTCGCTGCCGTGATCACGGGCCTCACCGAAAAGGCCATTCGCCGCAAGATCGAAGACGGCAAATGGATCGAGGACCGAGAGTATCGCCGCTCCCCGGACGGTGGTATTTTCATCTCACTCAAGGGCTATCAGCAATGGGTCGAACGACGGGCGGCGTAGAAGTCCGCGACAAATCTATCCGCATGAACTTCACGCTCGACGGCGTCCGCCAACGACCGACGCTCAAGGTGAATGGCGAGCCAATGGCGCCCACGCCAGCGAACGTGAAATACGCGAAACGCTTGATCGTCGAAATCTGCGAGCGCATCCGCACTGGAACATTCAGCATGGCTGAGTATTTTCCAGATGGAGGCGGGACAGCAGACCTGACCGTGTCCGGGTGGCTGGAGTCGTGGCTCTCAACTCAGCGCGTCGAAGACTCGACCCGCGAGGGCTATGCAGCTGCGAACAGATTTTGGGGTGGTGCAATATGTGATGCGAAGGGCACACTCATGGGAACGAAATCGCTTCGCGCGTTGAAGCTCTCTCACATCCTCACGGCAATCGCTAACCGACCGGATCTGAGCGGCAAGACCATCAACAACTACGTTTCCGTCCTGAGGTACGCCCTCAATCTCGCGGTCGAGGACAAGCTGATTTCCTCGAATCCGTCGGACGGGGTGCCTCAAGCAAAGCACCAGAAGGCACCTCCTGATCCGTTCTCGCGAGAGGAAGCGGAAACGATCATCGCGGAGGCGGCAAGAGCATACGGCGGCCAGATCCACAACATGGTGGAGCTCTGGTTTTGGACGGGGCTGCGCACGTCAGAAATTCTTGGGCTCACCTGGCCGAACGTCGACCTCGCCAGCGGCGAATTGCTCGTCGCGAGCGTGCTGGTCGGAGGCAAGCAGAAGGACCGGACGAAAACCGCCGTCGCGCGCATCGTCCGATTCAACAGCCGCGCGGCTGCCGCTCTGGAACGGCAGCGCAAATACACCCAGGTGGCCGGAGGCAGGGTGTTTCAGGATCCGAGATACAACGAGCCCTGGAAGAACGAGGAGACGTTCCAGCGCGTCTATTGGGCGCGCATGCTGAAGAAGCTGGGAATGCGGTACCGCCGCCCGTACAACATGCGGCACAGCTACGCGACGGCGATGCTCATGGCGGGCATGACACCAGCATTCTGCGCACGTCAGTTGGGTCACAGCGTGGAGATGTTTTTGCGCACTTACTCGAAGTGGCTTGATGGATCGCAGAACGATCTGGAAATGGCGAGATTGGAAGCGTCATTGTCCCCGCAACGTCCCCGAGATAAGGGCGCTGCGGCGTAACACCTTGATCTGCTTGAATTTTACCTGGTGGGCCGGGTGGGGTTCGAACCCACGACGTCCTTTCGGAGGCGGATTATGAGTCCGCTGCCTGCAACCAACACGGCGTCCGGCCCAACAAAGCTACGACAAAGACAGCGTCAACAAAAAAGCCCGGTCTGCCAAAGGCCGGGCTTTTCGACGGCAGGCCGACATACTACACGAAACCAGGCCGGCCTGACCATCCGATCCTTGCTTTCGCTTGCGCTGCCTACCGATTACAGCGCATCGCAAGCGCGCAAACCGATCAATTCCCTTCGAGGAACGACTTGAGCTTGTCCGAGCGGCTCGGGTGACGCAGCTTGCGCAGCGCCTTCGCCTCGATCTGGCGAATCCGCTCGCGCGTCACGTCGAACTGCTTGCCGACCTCTTCCAGCGTATGGTCGGTGCTCATCTCGATACCGAAGCGCATGCGCAGCACCTTCGCCTCGCGCGGCGTGAGCGAGTCGAGCACGTCCTTCACCACGTCGCGCATCGAAGCGTGCAGCGCGGCGTCCGACGGCGCCACCGTGTTGGTGTCTTCGATGAAGTCGCCCAGATGCGAATCGTCGTCGTCGCCGATCGGCGTTTCCATGGAGATCGGCTCCTTCGCGATCTTCATGATCTTGCGGATCTTGTCCTCCGGCATTTCCATCTTCTCGGCGAGCGTGGCCGGATCCGGCTCAAGACCGGTTTCCTGCAGGATCTGCCGCGAAATGCGGTTCATCTTGTTGATCGTCTCGATCATGTGAACCGGAATGCGGATCGTGCGCGCCTGGTCCGCGATCGAGCGCGTGATGGCCTGACGGATCCACCACGTGGCGTAGGTCGAGAACTTGTAGCCGCGCCGATATTCGAACTTGTCCACCGCCTTCATCAGGCCGATGTTGCCTTCCTGAATCAGGTCGAGGAACTGCAGGCCGCGGTTCGTGTACTTCTTCGCAATCGAGATCACGAGACGCAGATTGGCCTCGGTCATTTCGCGCTTGGCCTGACGCGCCTTCAACTCGCCCGCCGCCATCTGGCGGTTGGTTTCCTTGAGGTCCTTGAGCGGCAGCACCACGCGCGCCTGCAGATCGAGCAGGCGCTGCTGCTGTTCGCGGATCGCCGGAATATTGCGCGACAAAATCGCGCTATACGCGTGGTTCTCGGCCACGACCTTGTCGGACCAGTCGAGGTCAGTTTCATTGCCCGGGAAGCGCGTGATGAACTCCGAGCGGGGCATGCCGCACTTGTCGACGACCGTATGCAGGATCTGGCGTTCGACCTGGCGCACTTCGTCCACTTGCGCGCGCAACGTGTCGCACAGACGCTCGACGGTACGCGCCGTGAAGCGGATCGACATCAGCTCGGTCTGGATGGTTTCCTGCGCCTTCAGGTAGGCCTTCGACTTGTAGCCTTCCTTTTCGAACGCGCGGCGCATCTTGTCGAACCATTCGCTGATGAGCGCGAATTTTTCGAGCGAGGCCCGCTTGAGGGCTTCGAGCTGCGCCGCGTTGGCCGTCGCCTGCGCCGCGCCGTCGTCGTCCTCTTCTTCTTCCTCTTCTTCCTCTTCCTCTTCGTCTTCCTCGCTTTCGTTCTCGATCTCTTCCGCTTCCTTGGCGTTGAAGCCGTCGGTGTCCTCGGCGTTCGGATCGATCAGGCCGTCGACGAGCTCATCGACGCGAATCTCGTCGTTCGCGACGCGCTCGGCCATGGCGAGGATGTCGGCGATCGTGGTCGGGCAAGCGGAGATCGCCATGACCATGTGCATGAGGCCGTCTTCGATACGCTTGGCGATTTCGATTTCGCCTTCGCGCGTGAGCAGCTCGACCGTGCCCATTTCGCGCATGTACATGCGCACGGGGTCGGTCGTGCGGCCGAATTCGGAGTCGACGGTCGAGAGCGCGACTTCGGCTTCTTCCTCGACTTCGTCGTCGGAAGAGGCGTTGGGCGCGTTGTCGTTGAGGAGCAGCGTTTCGGCATCCGGCGCCTGTTCGTAGACGGCGACGCCCATGTCGTTGAACGTGCTGATGATGCCTTCGATCGCCTCGGTTTCCGTGAAATTGTCCGGGAGGTGATCGTTGATTTCGGCGTAGGTGAGGTAGCCGCGCTCCTTGCCAAGCTTGATGAGCGCGCGCAGCTTGTTGCGGCGTTCTTCGAGTTCCTCGACGGTACCGGGCTGCGACGACGCGAACGCGTCCTTCAGCAGCGCCTTTTCCTTCGCTCGCCGGTCGCGCGCACGGGTGGTCTTCTCACCCTTGGCCGCCGGGGTGGGCGTGCTTTCCTCGCTCTGGTTTGCGTCGTCATCGACGGACACTTCATTCAGCTTTTTCGTCATGGAGTTCGCCGTACCGGCTGTAGTCTCGACTCGCGGCTGTTGGACATCAGCCTCTTGAACCGTGGATACTGGAGCCTCGCGCTCTGCCGCATCGTCCGCAACGGCAGGCACTTGCCTTGCACTACTCGGACCACCGGACCGCTTCGTTGCCGGATGCGTGGCGGCTTTCGCCGCACGGGTTGGCGCCGCTCGCGCGGCCGAAGCAGCCATGGCTTTCTTCCGAACTGCGGGTACTTCATGACTGGCGGTTGCCGCCTTGCGGCGGGAACTGGCGGATGGGGCGTCCTGGGCATTCGTGACCTTGCCGGTCGGCTCCGTCGAGCCTGTGCCTGTCGCCTTTTTTCCGCCTGTAGTCTTTGCCATTGCCATTCCGCCCCTTGCTGGAAACTGGACACCTTTCGGCATCACCCGGCGAAACGACCTCCGAGTGATACTTGAGCTGCCCGCCCGGAAAAAACAAAAACAAACCGCTGAAAACCTTTAATTTTAGCACGCACGGTAATAATCGCCCCCGCGCACGCCTCCCTTACAGCCCGAGCTGACGTTTCATGTCAGCCCGCGTCTGATTCAATTTAACGTATTCGGCCAGTTCCTCGGGCGTGTGCCTCGATTGCCGCGAAAGCACGTCCAGCCGCTCGCTGCAGGCGTCGAAGCGCATTTTCAGGATTGCCGCCGTCATTTCTTCGCTCACGAGCCGTTCCTGCTCGCGGCGCTCCTCCTGCACGGCACCGTCTTCTGGATTTTTCATCAGCAAATCCCGAACGTTTTCATCATAGTCCAGAATTTCGCGAAAAATCTCCTCGAACGTGGGGGCATTGGCCCCATTGCGCAAGAGATCCGAAAGCAACTGGAACTCCGCCGCGTCGCCCAGCGCGCGCGCGTGAGTGGTCACTTCCTCGAACAGCTCGCCGTGGCGCGTGAGCGTGATGAGCGCCTGTTCGGCCTCCTCGTCGAGCTGCGCCACGATGCGCGGATACATCACGAGGTTGCGCAGCGCCTTGCGCTCAATACCGGTCACGAGGTGCCGGTCCTTGCGCGCGGGCGCCTGGCGCGCCGCCTGGGCGATGCGCGCGTCGACCTCGCAGAGCGCCGCCACTTCCTCGAACGGCACGTCGAGCCGGTCGGCGAACATGTGCATGATCTGCGCGCGCAGCGCATTCGCCGGCAGCGCCTGGAGCAGCGGCTTGGCGTCGAACAGCGCGCGGGCGCGGCCTTCCGGCTGATCCAGCTCCTTGCCCGCCAGCACCTCGTTCAGCATGAACTGCGACAGCGGCATGGCGCGGTCGACCTGCTCCTTGAACGCCTCGGTACCGAATTCGCGCACGTAGCTGTCCGGGTCGTGCTCCGTGGGCAGGAACAGGAAGCGGATCGTGCGGTTGTCGGCCGCATGCGGCAGACACGCGTCGAGCGCGCGCCGCGCCGCGCGCCGGCCGGCCGAGTCGCCGTCGAAGCTGAAGATCACCGTATCGGTCTGACGCATCAGCTTCTGCACGTGGATCGGCGTGCAGGCGGTGCCCAGCGTGGCCACCGCGTTCTGGAACCCGAGCTGGGCGAGCGCGACCACGTCCATGTAGCCTTCGACCACCAGCACGTAATGCTGCTCGCGGATTGCCAGCCGCGCCTCGAACAGCCCGTACAGCTCGCTGCCCTTGTTAAATAGAGGCGTTTCGGGCGAATTCAAATACTTGGGCTCGCCGCCGTCGAGCACGCGGCCGCCGAAGCCGATCACCTGTCCCTTCACGTTGCGGATCGGGAACATCACGCGGTCGCGGAAACGGTCGTAGCGGCGCGCCTGGCCTTGCGCGTCCTGCTTCTCGCTGACGATCACGAGGCCGGCTTCGACGAGCGAGTCGTCGCGGTAATCGGTAAACGCGGATTCGAGGTTTTGCCATCCATCGGGCGCATAGCCGAGCCCGAAGCGGGCCGCGACTTCGCCGGTCAGGCCGCGTTTTTTCAGGTACTGGATCGCATTGGGCGCGCTGCGCAGCTGCTTGCGGTAGTAGTCGCAGGCGGTTTGCATGAGGTCCGACAGCGCGTTCGTGACGGCTTTCGAGACCCCCGGCGCATAGCCGCCTTCGCCGCTCTGGCCGCCCTGTCCGGGGCGGCCGCCGCCAAAGCCGCCGCCGCGCATGGGCGACGGTTCCTGCGGCACGGTCAGGCCGACCGACTGCGCGAGTTCGTTGACGGCCTCGGGGAACGACAGCCCCGCGTGCTCCATAAGGAAGCCGATGGCGGTGCCGTGCGCGCCGCAGCCGAAGCAGTGATAGAACTGCTTCGTTGGACTAACGGTAAACGAGGGGCTCTTTTCGTTGTGGAACGGGCAGAGACCCATGAAATTCGCGCCGCCCTTCTTGAGCTGCACGAAGCGTCCCACCACGTCGACGATATCGACGCGGTTTAGCAGATCCTGCAGGAACGAATGCGGAATCATCGGGGCCTGGTCGCTCGGTTGGCGTAAAACGGGGGCGCGCTTGCGCAGCGCCCGTGACGGGCTTTCGCCTCGCCGCGGCGGCCGGCCGTCATGCAGACGCCGGCACCGCGCGAGAGCGTGCCTTTACTTCGAGAGCGCGGCCTTGACGAGGCCGGAGACGGCCGTCATGTCGGCGCGGCCGGCCAGCTTCGGCTTGAGCACACCCATGACCTTGCCCATGTCCTGCGGGCCCGCCGCGCCCACCTGGGCGACCGCGGCCTGCACTTCGGCGGCGATTTCGGCGTCCGAAAGCTGCTCGGGCATGTACGTGGCCAGAACGGCCAGTTCGGCCTGTTCCTTTTCGACGAGGTCCGCGCGGGCGGCGGCTTCGAACTGGCTGATCGAGTCCTTGCGCTGCTTGATCATCTTGTCGATGACCGCCGTGATGCCCGCGTCGTCGAGCGTCACGCGCTCGTCGACTTCACGTTGCTTGATGGCGGCGAGCAGCAGACGAATCGTGGCGAGACGCTCGCTTTCGCGCGCGCGCATCGCGGCCTTCATGTCGTCGTTGATCCGGTCTTTGAGACTCATCACTCACCTGAATTGCGTTGGTTGCAGAAACCCGGAAACCCGGGGCAGTGAGGTCGTCCTGCCGAAACATCGTACCGAAGCATCGCAGAAACGCAAAAGCGAATGCAAAAACCCGCCTGGAAGCGTTTCCAGGCGGGTCGGTGCGGATTCGACTGGGTTGCGACCACACCAGAGGACAACGCGGCGCGCGGCTGCGCCCGACATGCGAGCTCAGCCCCGCGCCACGCTGCTTGCGCCGTCATGGGTTTCCGCGAACGGAAAAGCCATGACGGCGCGGGAATCAGTACATCTTCTTCGGCAGCATCTGGCTGCGCAGACGCTTGAAATGCCGCTTTACCGCCGCCGCCTTCTTGCGCTTTCGTTCAGCCGTAGGCTTCTCGTAAAACTCACGCGCACGAAGCTCGGTCAGCAGCCCGTTCTTCTCGATCGTGCGCTTGAAGCGCCGCATGGCGACTTCAAAGGGTTCGTTTTCTTTTACGCGGATGGTCGTCATTTTCCAATAACGGATCGGGGGTAAAGAGGATCGAGTATAGCAGAGGGTTTTTTAAAAGACAGACAGGTAAACGTCAAGCCTCGCCCACGCCTGGCGGGCCTCCCGGAGCCTTGCCCGGACGCCGCGCGGACCCGCGCGCGTCCTGCTCAAACCCCGCTCGACACGCGCCCCAACCTCGTCGGAATACCCCGTCAGGCGGCGCCCGTAAACGCCGCCGCCGCCTCGCCCGCGGCCACGCCGGAAGCCCACGCCCACTGGAAGTTGTAACCGCCGAGCCAGCCGGTCACGTCCACCGCCTCGCCCACGAAATAGAGTCCGGGCACACGCTGACTCATCATCGTCGCCGACGACAGTTCGCGCGTGTCCACGCCGCCGCGCGTCACCTCGGCCTTCTTGTAGCCCTCGGTGCCGGTGGGCGTGAGCGTCCACTTCGCGATGCCTTCGCCGATGCGGCGCAGCGTCTTGTCCGGCAGATCGGCGATACGCGCCTCCAGCGGCACCTGATGCGTCTCCAGCCATGCGTGCGCGAGCCGCGCGGGCACCCATTCGGCGAGCAGATTGCCGATCTGACGCTTCGTCGTGCCCTTCGCCTCGATCAGCGCCTCGGTGGCGTCGCGCTCGGGCAGCAGGTTCACGCGGATCGGCTGACCCGGCTGCCAGAAGCTCGAAATCTGCAACACGCCGGGGCCGGACAGGCCGCGGTGCGTGAACAGCAGATCCTCGTCGAAAGCGCCGCCGGTCTTGCGCTCGCCGGTCGCCACGTTGACCTCCAGCGAGACGCCCGCGAGCGGCACGTACGGCGCCCATTCGTCGTGCGCGAAGGTGAGCGGCACGAGTGCCGGGCGCGTGTCGATCAGCTTGTGGCCGAACTGCTTGGCGAGGCGATAGGCGAAATCCGTCGCGCCGATCTTGGGGATCGACAGGCCGCCCGTGGCGATCACCAGCGCCTTCGCGCGGATCTGGCCCTGAGGCGTGCCGAGCACGAAGCCCGCGCCGTCGGCGTGATGAACCTCCTCGACCGGCAGCGGGCGGCGCCACACGACGCGCCCGGCGTCGCATTCGGCGCGCAGCACGTCGATGATGGCCTCGCTCGACTGGTCGCAGAACAGCTGGCCCTTGTGCTTCTCGTGCCACGTCACGCGATGCTGGCGCAGCAGCGCGAGAAAGTCGCGCGGCGTGTAGCGCGCGAGCGCCGAGCGGCAGAAATGCGGGTTGTTCGAGAGATAGTTGGCGGGACTGGCGTGCAGATTCGTGAAATTGCAGCGTCCGCCGCCCGAAATGCGGATTTTTTCCGCGAGGCGCGGCGCGTGATCGATCAGCGCCACGCGGCGCCCCTGCTGGCCGGCCACCGCCGCGCTCATCATGCCGGCCGCCCCTGCGCCGATCACGGCGATGTCGAATGATTCCATGGCGCGCATTTTACCTGTACGGCAGCGCCCCATTCGCCCGTCAGCCGGCTTGCGCGCGCACTGCTATACTTTCAGGCTTCCCTTTTACTTTGTTTTAGCGACGGTTCGCGCCTCTTTGCCCACCGTTGCGCGCCCCACCATGCTCGTACTCGGCATCGAAAGCTCCTGCGACGAAACCGGCCTCGCGCTCTACGACAGCGAGCGCGGCCTGCTCGCGCACGCGCTGCATTCGCAGATCGCCATGCATCGCGAGTACGGCGGCGTCGTGCCCGAACTCGCCTCGCGCGACCATATCCGCCGCGCGCTGCCGCTGCTCGAGGAAGTGCTCGCGAAAAGCGGCGCGGCGCGCAGCGACATCGACGCCATCGCCTTCACGCAAGGCCCCGGTCTCGCAGGCGCGCTGCTGGTGGGCGCGAGCATCGCCAACGCGCTCGCCATGGCGTGGAACCGGCCGACCGTCGGCATCCACCATCTCGAAGGGCACCTGCTCTCGCCGCTGCTGGTCGACGCGCCGCCGCCGTTTCCGTTCGTCGCGCTGCTGGTCTCAGGCGGCCACACGCAGCTGATGCGCGTGACCGATGTCGGCGTCTACGAAACCCTCGGCGAAACGCTCGACGACGCCGCCGGCGAAGCCTTCGATAAAACCGCCAAGCTGCTCGGCCTCGGCTATCCGGGCGGGCCGGAAGTTTCGCGGCTCGCGGAGTTCGGCACGCCGGGCGCGATCGTATTGCCGCGTCCGATGCTGCATTCGGGCGATCTCGACTTCAGCTTCAGCGGCCTGAAGACCGCCGTGCTCACGCATGTGAAGAAGCTCGGCCCGAACATCTGCGAACAGGGCAAGGCCGATATCGCGCGCGGTTTCGTCGATGCGGCCGTGGACGTGCTGGCCGCCAAGTCGCTGGCCGCGCTCAAGCAGACGAAGATGAAGCGCCTCGTGGTCGCGGGCGGCGTGGGCGCGAACAAGCAGTTGCGCGAAAAGCTCTCGGCGGCGGCGAAAAAACGCGGCTTCGAGGTGCATTACCCCGACCTCTCGCTGTGCACCGACAACGGCGCGATGATCGCGCTCGCGGGCGCGCTGCGCCTTCAGCGCTGGCCCGACCAGGCGACGCACGACTACGCGTTCACGGTGAAGCCGCGCTGGGATCTGACGTCGCTCGCGCAGCAGTAAGCTGCCTGCTTCCCGCGCCATCGGCGCAATAAAAAAGCCGCCTTTTCGGGCGGCTTTTTTTACGTCACCAGCAAGAGCAACGCGCGGCTCAATCAGGCCGACAATCAGGCCGATACGCGCTTGTCGTGCGCGATCACGGCGTAAGCGCTGTGATTGTGGATCGACTCGAAGTTTTCGGCTTCGAGCGTATAGGCGATCACGCGCGCGTCGGCGTTCAGGCGCACGGCCACGTCGCGCACGAGATCCTCGACGAACTTCGGATTCTCATACGCACGCTCGGTCACGAACTTCTCGTCCGGGCGCTTGAGCAGGCCCCACAGTTCGCACGACGCTTCCTGCTCGGCGATGACGATCAGTTCCTCGACCGCCAGATCGCCGTCGAATTCCACGTTCATCGTCACGTGCGAGCGCTGGTTGTGCGCGCCGTACTGCGAGATCTTCTTCGAGCACGGGCACAGGCTCGTGACCGGCACGAGCACTTGCAGGAACAGGCGCGTCACGCCGTCGCGCACATCGCCCGTGAGCGTCACTTCGTAGTCCAGCAGACTTTCGACGCCCGACACCGGCGCGACCTTCTTCACGAAGTACGGGAACGACACTTCGATACGGCCCGCCTGCGATTCGAGCTTCGCGATCATCGCGGCCAGCATCGCGCGGAACGTGGCCGGTTCGAGCGGCTGCTTGTTCTCTTCGAGCAGCGCCACGAAGCGCGACATGTGCGTGCCCTTCTGGTCGGCGGGCAGATGAACGTCGAGATTCCACGTGCCGACGCTCGGCTGCACCTCGCCCGCCGCCGTCTTCACGGTCAGCGGATGGCGCACGCCCTTCACGCCCACGCGCTGGATCGGGATCTGGCGGGTATCGACGGAACTCTGGACGTCCGGCATCACGAAAGCCGGATTCATCTGATTCATGTTCTTATCCTCAGGCCGCGCCGAACTGCGGCGCGCAAATGGCAAGCGCCGGCATGAGCCGGCGCTGGCTGGCGGAGCGCGGGTGCAAGACCCCGTCCGCCGGTTCAATTGTGGAGTGGGCGGCGGCGGCGCACGCAAGGGTTTTCCGATGAAAACCCGCGGCGCCGCTCAGCGCGATCCCACTCAGGCGACGCGCATCACCGACTTGCCGGACGCGTTCGCCGCGCGGTCGAGAAAGCGCTCGCGAATCGACTTCGCGATCCCTGCCGCGTCGAGGCCACAGCCTGCCAGCAGCTTGGCCGGTTCACCGTGGTCGATGAAACGGTCGGGGAGGCCCAATTGTAGTACGGGCTTGATAACCCCACTTTCAAGCAGGGATTCCACGACGGCCGAACCCGCGCCGCCCATGATGCAGCCTTCCTCGACGGTCACGAGGTAATCGTGCGTCTCGGCGAGCTGCTTGACGAGCTCCGCGTCGACCGGCTTCACGAAGCGCATGTTCGCCACGGTGGCGTCCAGTTCTTCGGCAGCGGCCAGCGACGGCGCAACCATCGTGCCGAACGCGAGGATCGCCACGCGCTTGCCTGCCGGTGCGGCGCTTTCGCGGCGCACTTCGCCCTTGCCCACCGGCAGCGCGGCCATCTGCTTGACGGTCGCGACGCCCGTGCCCGCGCCGCGCGGATAGCGCACGGCCGTCGGGCAGTCCTGCTGGAGCGCCGTGTAGAGCATCTGGCGGCATTCGTTTTCGTCCGACGCCGCCATGACCATCATGTTCGGGATGCAGCGCATGAACGCGAGGTCATACGCGCCCGCGTGCGTCGCGCCGTCCGCGCCGACGAGGCCCGCGCGGTCGATCGCGAAGATCACCGGCAGGTTCTGCAGCGCCACGTCGTGGATCAGCTGGTCGTAGCCGCGTTGCAGGAAGGTCGAGTAGATCGCGACCACCGGCTTGAGGCCCTCGGCCGCGAGACCGCCCGCGAACGTCACCGCGTGCTGCTCGGCGATGCCGACGTCGAAGTAACGGTCCGGGAAGCGCTTCTCGAACTCGACCATGCCCGAGCCCTCGCGCATGGCCGGCGTGATGCCGACGACGCGGCTGTCCAGCTCGGCCGCATCGCACAGCCATTCGCCGAACACTTGCGTGTACGTCTTCTTGGCGGGCGTGGTCGACGGCTTGATGCCTTCGGCCGGGTTGAACTTGCCGGGACCGTGGTACAGGACCGGGTCGGCTTCGGCGAGCTTGTAGCCCTGGCCTTTCTTCGTCACCACGTGCAGGAATTGCGGGCCGCGCAGTTCCTTGATGTTTTGCAGCGTGGGGATCAGCGAGTCGAGGTCGTGACCGTCGATCGGGCCGATGTAGTTGAAGCCGAATTCTTCGAACAGCGTGGCCGGCACGATCATGCCCTTCGCGTGCTCTTCGAGCTTGCGGGCGAGATCGAGCACCGGCGGCGCGTGACGCAGCACGCGCTCCACGCCCGCGCGAGCGGCGGCGTAGAAGCGGCCCGACATCAGGCGCGCGAGATGGCGATTGAGCGCGCCCACCGGCGGCGAAATCGACATGTCGTTGTCGTTGAGGATGACGAGCAGCGGCACGTCGTCTTCGACGCCCGCGTTGTTCATCGCCTCGAAGGCCATGCCGGCCGTCATTGCGCCGTCACCGATCACGGCGATGCCCGTGGCGTTTTCGCCCTTGAGCTTGCTCGCAATGGCCATGCCGAGCGCCGCCGAAATCGACGTGCTCGAGTGCGCGGTGCCGAAGGTGTCGTAGTCGGATTCGTCGCGTTTCGGGAAGCCCGAAATGCCGCCGAACTGACGCAGCGTCGGCATCTGGTCGCGGCGGCCCGTGAGAATCTTGTGCGGGTAGGTCTGATGGCCCACGTCCCAGACGATGCGGTCGCGCGGCGTGTCGAACACGTAATGAAGCGCGATCGTCAGTTCGACCGTACCAAGGTTGGACGACAGGTGGCCGCCCGTTTGCGAGACGCTGTCGAGAACGAAGGCACGCAGTTCGTCGGCAAGCGGTTGCAACTGGCGGCGATCAAGGCGGCGCAAATCCGCCGGGTCGTCAATGGTTTTCAGCAAGTCGTACATCGTCGTTCCATTGTAGGAAATCGGGCGCTCCCGCACTTCTGTCGCGCATTACTTCCCGTTCATGCGCGCGGGCGGGTTGGCGCAATCAGCTAACCCGGTTCACCACCAGGTCAGCGAGTTCGGCGAGGCGCTGGGCGCGCGCGCCGAACGGTTCAAGCGCCGCGTGCGCGTCGGCGCGCAGCTGCTGCGCGAGGGCGCGGGAAGCATCCAGACCGATGATCGACACGTAGGTCGGCTTGCCGTCCTTCGCGTCCTTGCCCGCGGTCTTGCCCAGCGTGGCCGAGTCGGCGGTCACGTCGAGAATGTCGTCCACCACCTGGAAGGCGAGGCCCACGGCCGCAGCGTACTTGTCCAGTGCCGCGAGCGTCTCGGCGGAAGGCGTGTCGCCCGCCACCGCGCCCATGCGGACCGACGCGCGCAGCAGCGCGCCCGTCTTCAGACGGTGCATCGTTTCGAGCTGCTCGCGCGTGAGCGAATGGCCCACGCTCGCGAGATCGATCGCCTGGCCGCCGGCCATGCCGATCGAACCGCTCGCGAGCGCGAGTTCGCGCACGAGCGATGCCTGGCGCGGCGCGTCCAGCACGTCCGACGTCAGCGTAATGAAAGCCTGCGATTGCAGCGCGTCGCCGACCAGCAGCGCCGTCGGTTCGTCATATTTGACGTGTACGGTGGGCTTGCCGCGGCGCATGTCGTCGTCGTCCATGCAGGGCATGTCGTCGTGGACGAGCGAGTAGACGTGGATCATCTCCAGCGCGCAGGCCGCTGCGTCGAGCGCTTCGGGCGTCGCGCGGGTCAGTTCGCCGGCTGCGTGGCACAGCAGCGGGCGCACCCGCTTGCCGCCGCCGAGCACGGCATAGCGCATCGCGTCATGCAGCGGCGCGGGCTGAACGTCCGCTGCCGGCAAATAGTGATCGAGTGCGCTTTCGACCCGGTCGAGCACCTGCCGGGTCCATTGGTCAAATGTCATAGATCGTCGTCTCCGCCCATTGCGGAGCCTGTCGTATTGAGGGGAGCGGGCCGCAGCGTTTCGCCGTCGAGCACGCGCACCTGTTGTTCAACCTTTTCGAGCTGCTGCTGGCAGAACTTCACCAGCACGGCACCGCGACGATACGCGGCCAGCGATTCTTCGAGACTCAGGCTGCCGCCTTCCATGCGCGCCACGAGCGCGTCGAGCTCGGCGAGCGCCGCCTCATAGCTGTCCGGCAGAGCCTCGGCCCCGGCCGGGTCGTGCGATCCGTCCGGTACACCAGCTTCCTGAGCCGCGCCAGCGCGGTCTTTCGATGCCGTTTTCGCCATCAGTGGTCGCCAAAATGAAACAAGGCGGACATTCTACGGCAAAAGCCCCCCATCCGCCCCGCTCGCCGGCTTCTGTTCCGCGGCGGCCACATCACGCGGACTTACACAAATCGGTGCCGGAAGGCCGCGGTCGCCGCGATATTGTCGCTTTTTCGTCGCCTTCCTGCCGTAATTGCGCCGCAAACCGGGCAAAAATCAGTCACTTAGCCACCCCACCCCGGGGTAAACCAGTTATACTAGCCGGCTCCCTAAATCGAATCTTCGATGGTTGGGTTGTTCACTGCTTTCACGTCTTCATCGGGAGTGGGAATGTCCAATCTGAGCAATGCATTGCAGCTGAAGTCCATTCAAAGCCAGCTGCCAGTCACGGCTTACTTTGACGAAGCGCTTCTCCAGCGCGAAATCGAAACGCTTTTCCAGAAAGGTCCTCGCTACGTCGGCCACGAGTTGATGGTGCCCGAAGCGGGGAATTATTTTGCGCTGCCCGGCGAAAAAGAGGGCCGCGTGCTGGTGCGCAACAAGAGCAACGAGATCGAACTGCTCTCAAACGTTTGCCGCCATCGCCAGGCCATCATGCTAAACGGTCGCGGCACCGCAGACAATATTGTATGTCCGCTGCATCGCTGGACGTACGACCTCAAAGGTGAACTGCTCGGCGCGCCGCACTTCGCGGACAAGCCCTGCCTGAACCTGAACAACACGCCGCTGCAAAAGTGGAACGGCCTGCTCTTCGAGTCGGCCGGGCGCGACGTCGCGCGCGATCTCGCGCGCCTCGGCCCCGCGAAACACCTCGACTTCACGGACTATATGTTCGATCACGTCGAGGTGCACGAGTGCAACTACAACTGGAAGACCTTCATCGAGGTCTATCTGGAGGACTACCACGTCGTCCCGTTCCATCCGGGTCTCGGCCAGTTCGTCTCGTGCGACGACCTGAAGTGGGAGTTCGGCGAGTGGTACAGCGTGCAGACCGTGGGCGTGCACAGCCAGCTCGGCAAGCCGGGCAGCCCCACGTACCGCAAGTGGCACGACGAGGTCCTGCGCTTCCGCAACGGCGAGCCGCCCGAGTTCGGCGCGATCTGGATGGTCTACTACCCGAATCTGATGATCGAGTGGTATCCGCACGTGCTCGTCTGTTCGTGGCTGATTCCGAACGGCACGCAGAAGACCACCAATATCGTCGAGTTCTATTACCCCGAGGAAATCACGCTGTTCGAGCGTGAGTTCGTCGAGGCCGAGCGCGCCGCCTATATGGAAACGGCCATCGAAGACGACGAGATCGCCGAGCGCATGGACGCCGGCCGCCGCGCGCTCATGGAGCGCGGCGTCTCGGAAGTCGGCCCGTACCAGAGCCCGATGGAAGACGGCATGCAGCACTTTCACGAGTTTCTGCGCCGCGAACTGGGCACGATCTAGGCACGGTTCGAGCGCCTTCGCGCTACCGCATGCATCACGGAAAGACGGGCTACGGCCCGTCTTTTTGTTTAGACTGACGGCATCGGGCCCACGCTGTGCACACGCACATCCGGCGGCCGCGCACGATACCAGGAGCCGTCATGCCCCACACTCACTACACCACGCTGATCTCCGCCGCCAACCTGCACGAGCGCATGAGCGCCGCGCCGGGCAGCGTGCTCGTCTTCGACTGCCGTTTCGATCTGGCCGATCCGGGCGCGGGCGAAACGGCCTATGCCGCCGGCCATCTGCCGGGCGCGCGCTATCTGCATCTCGACCGCGATCTGTCCGGCGCCAAGACCGGCACGAACGGCCGCCATCCGCTGCCGGACCGCGCCTCGCTGGTCGCCACGCTCGCGAGCTGGGGCTTGAACGCGGGCCAGCAGGTCGTGGCCTACGACGCGCAAGGCGGCTCGTACGCGGCGCGGCTCTGGTGGCTGCTGCGCTGGCTCGGCCACGACTCGGTCGCGGTGCTCGACGGCGGCCTGCAAGCCTGGGAAGCCGCGGGCCTGCCGCTCGCGAAAGATGTGCCCGCGGCCACGCAAGGCACCTTCAAGGCGGGCGCGCCGCTGCAGGTGACCGTCGATGCGGCGGCCCTCGTGCGCAATCTCACGTCGCACGAACTCACCGTGGTCGATGCGCGCGCCAACGACCGCTATCGCGGCGAGAACGAGACCATCGATCCGGTCGGCGGCCACATTCCCGGCGCGAAGAATCGCTTCTTCAAGGACAACCTGACCGACGACGGCCGCTTCAAGTCGGCCCACACGCTGCGCGAGGAATTCACGGCGCTGCTGCCGGGCATCACGCCCGAGCACGTGGTGCTGCAATGCGGTTCGGGCGTCACCGCGTGCCACAACGCGCTGGCGATGGAGATCGCCGGCATGCATGGCGCGGCGCTGTACGGCGGCTCGTGGAGCGAATGGGTCGCCGATCCGTCGCGGCCCGTGGCGACCGGGCCGAATCCCTGATCGACGCGAGAGCGTTGTGTGATGAACGGCGTCGGCCTCAACCGACGCCGTGCTCCTTGAACCACGCGATCGCGCGCTTCCAGCCGTCCTCGGCATCGGCCTTGCGATAGCTCGGCCGGTAATCGGCGAAAAATGCATGCCCCGCGTCGTCGTAGACGACGAACTGCGAACCGCGCGCACTCTGCGGCCCCTGCGCGATGGCCGCCTTCATCTGCTCCAGCGTGTCCTGCGGAATGCCGGTGTCCTGACGTCCGTACAGCCCCAGCACCGGCACTTGCAGACTGCCCGCGAGATCGAGCGGATTCTGCGGCGTATTCGCGTTGTGATCGCCCACCACGCGCCCGTACCACGCCACCGCCGTCTTGATGCGCGGATTGTGCTCCGCATAAAGCCACGCGTAACGCCCGCCCCAGCAAAAGCCGTTGACGCCCACGCGCTTCACATCGCCGCCATGCTCGCCCGCCCAGGCAATAGCCGCATCGATATCGCCGAGCACCTGCGCATCGGGAACCTTGCTCACGATGTTTTCGTTGATCTGCTGGATCGTCGGATACACCGAGGCGTCGCCCTCGCGCACGAAGAAGTCCGGCGCGATGGCCAGATAGCCGAGCTTCGCAAAGCGGCGGCAGACATCGGCGATATGCTCGTGCACGCCGAAAATCTCGTGAATCACGATGATCACCGGCAGATGCGTCTTGCCGCGCGGCTGCGCGCGATACGCCGGAATGAGCGTGCCGTTCGACTGGAACGCGATCTCGCCCGCGTCGAGGCCTTCGCTATCGGTGTGGATGGTCTGCGCGGAAACCGGCAGCACCGCAGCGGCGAATCCGCTGCCGAGCGCGGCCTTGAGAAAGGTGCGCCGATCGAACGGCACGTGCGGGACGAGGCTATCGACTTCGGGCTTGAGCATGCAACGCTCCTCGCGATAAGAACAGCGCCATCAAAAGAAAAATGCGCCCGCAGGCGCATCGTGGGATCAATGCAATTTGACGCGCGGCAGCGTCGTGCGCCGCAGCCAGTGCGCGACGGTGTCGAGCACCATGCGCGCGTAGCCGTGCAGCGCCGCGATATGCAGCCGGTACAGCGACATGTACATGAAGCGCGCGAACAGGCCTTCGATCAGCATGCTGCCGCCGATCAGCCCGCCCATCAGACTGCCGACCGCGCTGAAGTGGCCGAGCGACACGAGCGAGCCGAAGTCGCGATACGTGAATTCGGGCAGCGGCCGCCCTTCGAGCCGCAGTCCCATCGAGCGGAACAGGAACGACGCTTCCTGGTGCGCCGCCTGGGCGCGCGGCGGCACACCGCGTTCGTTGCCGGGCCACTCGCAGGCGGCGCAGTCGCCGAGCGCGAAGACGTTGTCGTCGAGTTCGGTTTGCAGCGTGCGGCGCACGATCAGCTGACCGAGCCGGTTGACGGTCAGTCCGTCGAGTTCCGAGAGAATCTGCGGCGCCTTGATGCCCGCGGCCCACACCGTGAGATCGGCGCGCACGGCCTTGCCGCTCGCCGTACGCACGACGCCCGGCGCGACCTCGGTCACGCGCTCGCCGCTCAGAATGCGCACGCCGAGCTTCTCCAGCAATTCGGTCGTGGCCGACGACACGCGCTCAGGCAGCGCGGGCAGAATGCGCGGCCCCGATTCGATCAGCACGATGCCGACGTCGTGGCTCGGATCGAGCTTGTGCAGCCCGTACACCGAAAGCACCTGCGCGGTGTTGCGCAATTCCGCCGACAATTCGACGCCGGTCGCGCCCGCGCCGACGATCGCGACCTGCACGCGCGGCTCTTGCTTGCCTTCGTGATCGTGCGTGACGGGTTCGGGCGTCTGATGTTCGGCGCGCATGCAGGCGGCGATGAGCTTCTTGCGAAAGCGCTCGGCCTGCGCGACGGTATCGAGCGCGATGGAGTTTTCCGCCGCGCCTGGCACACCGAAGAAATGCGTCGTGCTGCCGATGGCGAGCACGAGCGTGTCGTATTCGAGCACGCGTTCGGGCAGCAGTTCGGCGCCGTCTTCGTCGTTCACGACGCCGAGCGTGATGCGTTTGGCCGCGCGGTCGATGCCGATCAGTTCGCCCTGCTGAAACTCGAAGCCATGCCAGCGCGCCTGCGCCGCGTACTCGAGTTCCTGCGTGAACGGGTCCATGCTGCCCGCCGCCACTTCGTGCAGCAGCGGCTTCCAGATGTGCGTGGGATTGCGGTCGACCAGCGTGACCGAGGCGTGCGTACGGCCGCGCTTTGCGCGCGTTTCGCCGTAACGGTCGCCCAGCCGCGTCGCCAGTTCGAGCCCGCCTGCACCTCCTCCCACTACGATAAAGCGATGCATAGTTTCTCCGTGCATGTCGATTGGCGATAGAACGTCCGATGCGCGCCGCGTGCCTGCCTCGATACACAATCTGCAAACAGCGGCGGCCTTCGGCCGTCGGTTCATTGTCGGATGACGGAACGCGCGGCGGCAAGACCGGCGAGCACATGCATAGCATGTGCTCCGCCCACTTGCGCGATGCCGCTCGCGCGGTTACGGCTTCTTCGTTACGGTTCGGCTTCAGCGCGCGCGTAAAGCGCGCACGTAAAAAACAAACTCAGTGCGCTTCTTCCCAGTTCGCGCCCACGCCCACTTCGGCGACGAGCGGCACCTTCAGCTTCGCCACCGAGCACATCAGTTCCGGCAGGCACTTGCGCACTTCGGAGAGTTCCGCATCGGGCACTTCGAGCACCAGTTCATCGTGCACCTGCATGATCATCTTCGTGCCGATCTTGCGCTCGTCGAGCCACTTCTGCACGGCGATCATCGAGAGCTTGATGAGGTCGGCGGCCGTACCCTGCATCGGCGCGTTGATGGCGGCACGCTCGGCGGCCTGGCGTCGCGGACCGTTGCCACCGTTGATCTCGGGCAGCCACAGTCGGCGGCCGAACACCGTCTCTACATAGCCGCGCGATTTCGCGTCCATCCGCGTCTCGTCCATATAGCGCGCGACGCCCGGATAGCGCGCGAAATAACGGTCGATATAGAGCTTCGCCGCGTCGCGCGTAATGCCGAGATTCGACGCGAGCCCGAACGCGCTCATGCCGTAAATCAGGCCGAAATTGATGACCTTGGCGATGCGGCGCTGATCGTTGCTCACTTCGAGCGGCGTCACGCCGAACACTTCGGCGGCGGTCGCGCGGTGAATGTCGTCGCCGCGTGCGAAGGCTGCGAGTAGCGATTCGTCGCCCGAAATATGCGCCATGATGCGCAGCTCGATCTGCGAATAGTCGGCCGACACGATCTTGCAACCCGGCGACGCGATAAACGCCTCGCGAATGCGACGGCCTTCGCCGGTGCGCACGGGAATGTTCTGCAGATTCGGATCGTTCGACGCGAGACGGCCCGTGACCGCGACGGCCTGCGCGTAGTTCGTGTGCACGCGGCCCGTCTGCGCATTGACCATGCGCGGCAGCTTGTCGGTGTACGTGGACTTCAGCTTGGCGAGGCCGCGATGTTCGAGCAGCAGCTTCGGCAGCGGATAATCTTCGGCGAGCTTTTGCAGCACTTCTTCGTCGGTGGACGGCGCGCCGCTCGGCGTTTTCTTCACGATCGGCAATTGCAGCTTCTCGAAGAAGATCTGGCCGATCTGTTTGGGCGAACCGAGATTGAATTCGCCGCCCGCGAGCGCATACGCTTCCTGTTCGAGCTCGACGAGACGCACGGCGATCTGCGCGCTCTGCTTGTCGAGCCGCTCGGTGTCGATCAGCACGCCGTTGCGCTCCATCTTGCGCAGCACGCGCGAAGTGGGCAGCTCGATGCTGCGATACACGTAGTCGAGGCCCTTCTCCGGCGCGATCTGCGGATAGAGCGCGCGATGCAGTTGCAGCGTGACGTCGGCATCTTCGGCGGCGTATTCAGCGGCCGTTTCCAGCGCCACTTCGTCGAAACCGATCTGCTGCGCGCCCTTGCCCGCGACCTCTTCGTACTTGATCGTCTTGATGCCGAGATGGCGCAGCGCGAGGCTGTCCATGTCGTGCGTGCGATGCGATTCGAGCACGTACGATTCGAGCAGCGTGTCGTGCTCGACGCCGGCCAGTTCGATGCCGTAGTTCGCGAGCACCTGCTCGTCGTACTTCATGTGCTGGCCGACTTTCTTGTGCTGCGCGCTTTCGAGCCAGGGCTTCAAACGCGCGAGCACCTCGTCGATCGGCAATTGCTCGGGCGCGTCGGGACCGCGATGCGCGAGCGGCAGATACGCGGCCACGCCAGGCTCGGTCGAGAACGACATGCCGACGAGCTTCGCGACCATCGGATCGAGCGCGGTGGTTTCGGTGTCGAACGCGGTGAGTTCGGCGGCTTCGATCTTCTTGAGCCAGGCGTCGAACAGTTCCCACGTCTGAATGGTTTCGTAGTGGCGCGGCGCGTCGACGAACAAGGCGGGCTGCACGTTCGCGTCCTGGGCGGGCGCGTTGCCCTGGGTGGCGGCGGGCACCGTCTCGCTCTGCTGGCTCGCTTCGGTCACTTCGCGCAGCCAGGTCTTGAAGCCGTGACGCGCGAAGATATCGCGCAGTTCCTCGCGCGCTTCGGGGCGCGTGACGAGCGACGCGTCGATCGACTCCAGATGCGGAGCGAGATCGCAGGCCGTTTCCACCGTGACGAGCTTCCGCGCCATCGGCAGGAAGTCGAGCGCGTCGCGCAGATAACCGCCCACGGCGCCCTTGATTTCGTCCGCGTGCGCGATCACGCCGTCGAGCGAGTCGTATTGCGTGAGCCACTTCACGGCCGTTTTCGGGCCGCACTTGTTCACGCCCGGCACGTTGTCGACGGTGTCGCCGATCAGCGAAAGATAGTCGATGATGCGCTCGGGCGGCACGCCGAACTTCGCGATCACGCCTTCGCGATCGAGCATTTCGTTCGTCATCGTGTTGATGAGCGTGACGCGGTCGGTCACGAGCTGCGCGAGGTCCTTGTCGCCGGTGGAAACGATGACCTTCATGCCGAGCTTTTCGGCCTGCGCCGCGAGCGTGCCGATGACGTCGTCGGCTTCCACGCCTTCGACCATCAGGAGCGGCCAGCCGAGCGCGCGCACCGCCGTGTGGATGGGCTCGATTTGTGCTGCGAGCGGCTCCGGCATCGACGGACGATTGGCCTTGTACTCGGGATACCAGTCGTCGCGAAACGTCTTGCCCTTGGCATCGAACACGCACGCGCTATACTCTGCCGTAACGTCCTTGCGCATTCGACGCAGCATGTTGATGATGCCGTAAAGCGCGCCCGTGGGTTCGCCATCGGGACCGCGCAGATCCGGCATCGCATGGAAGGCCCGATAGAGATAGCTGGAGCCGTCGACCAGTAATAAGGTCTTACCTTCCAGCTCAGTTTGTAGCTTCGTTTCCACGCGTAGTTCTTCAGGCATTATGGACAAGAGAAAAGTGATTCCGAGTCTGCGTTCACTCGCAGATCAAGAGCGCGCAACGGCCAAGAAGGCGCGCGCATCGTGGCAGATGTTCACGATTATGGCAGAGTTTATCGAGGCGACCGAATACCTGTCCGAGATCCGGCCAGCGGTCAGCATCTATGGCTCCGCGCGCCTGAAACCCGACTCGAAGTACTACCAGTTGGCGAGCACGATCGCGCGAAAAGTGTCCGACGCGGGCTTCGCCGTGATCTCCGGCGGCGGTCCCGGCATCATGGAAGCGGCCAACCAGGGCGCGCACGCGGGCAAGTCGCCTTCGGTCGGTCTGAACATCGAGTTGCCGCACGAGCAGTCGGGCAATCAGTGGCAGGACATCTCGCTGCGCTTCCGCCATTTCTTCACGCGCAAGGTCACGTTCGTGAAGAACTCGGACGCGGTCATCGTGATGCCCGGCGGCTTCGGCACGCTCGACGAACTGGCCGAAGTGCTCACGCTCATCCAGACCAAGAAGTCGCGTCACGTCCCCATCATTCTGGTGGGCGCGGAGTTCTGGGAAGGCCTGCTCGCGTGGTTCCGCTCGGCGCTCGTGCCGATGGGCCTCATCAATCCCGAAGACATGGATCTGATGCAGGTGATCGACGACCCGGACCAGGTGCTCGAAGCGGTGCTGAAGTTCTACGAGGACAGCGGCGAGGAAGGGGAGAAGGAACATCCCACGCGCGGCGACTCGGACGAAGACCGCATGTTCTATCTGTGATGGCGTGATGCAACGAGCTTGACGTCGCGGCGCGCGGGTTTAAGGCCCGCGCGGCGTGAGCGTCGCTTTATCGCTATCGAGGCGCGATCGCTGCAAGGCATCGCGCCGCTTTTATTTCTGCAGCTTTCTTCGGGCTTGCAGGCGCGTGTTCGCACTCGCCGAGATCGCCACATCGATCGTGATATCGGTCGTGATATCAAGCCGCCGCGACCTGCGCCGGCTGGGCGCGCGCCTGCTCCTCCAGCCAGCCGCAAAATTGCGCGACCTCGGGCACGTCCGCCACTTCGCGGCGCGCCACCCACCAATAGCCTCGCGCGTCCAGCAACGGACCGGCGAGCGGCGTGACGAGCCGACCCGACGCCAGTTCGTCGTCGAGCAGCGGCAGCGGGCCGAGCGCCACGCCCAGTCCATCCACGGCCGCCTGCAGCGCCAGATAGAAGTGATCGAACGACTGCTTCTTCCGGCAGCGCGCCTTCACGTCCGCTGCCGCGAGCCATGCGCGCCACGCGTCGGGACGCGTGTCCGAGTGCAGCAAGACGTGACGCGCGAGGTCGTCGGCGTGCTGGATCGGCGCACGCTTGAGCAGCGCGGGACTGCAAACGGGCACCTCCATTTCGTCGAGAAAATGGCCGCTCGCGCAGTCGCGCCAATGCGCGGGGCCGCGCCGCACGGCGACGTCGAACGCATCGAGCGTCTCGACCGGCGCATTCGAAGTCGACAGCCGCAGTTCGACATTGGGCGCGAGCCGCTGAAACTGCGAAAGACGCG
The DNA here is from genome assembly GCF_905220285.1 of Paraburkholderia sp. J94. Lineage (NCBI taxonomy): Bacteria > Pseudomonadati > Pseudomonadota > Betaproteobacteria > Burkholderiales > Burkholderiaceae > Paraburkholderia > Paraburkholderia sp. J94. The sequence continues at coordinate 29,874 of NZ_CAJMZH010000024.1, forward strand.
GCAGCAACCATTTCATCGCGAAGGTGGGCAGCGCGTTCACGCGCAGCACGCGTACGGTGCCCGTGTCGCGCAACTGCTCGGTGGCGCGCGCGATGTCGTCGAAGGCAGCCTGCACGGCGGCGAGATAGCGGCGGCCGTGCTCGTTGAGCGCGACGCGCTTGCCGTGCCGATGAAACACCTGCACGCCCGTCCACGCCTCCAGCGCGGCAACCTGACGGCTGATGGCACCGTGAGTCACATGGAGTTCGCCGGCAGCGGCCGTGAAACTGTTGTGCCGCGCGGCGGCTTCGAACGCGCGCAGCGCGGGAAAGGGAGGAAGCGAGCGGGTCATGCTTGTGATTCTAGATCACAAGAGAACGCCCAAAAAATCGTTTTGTGGCGAAGCCGATCGGCGCTACGCTCACGGCTTGCCTCAGAGGTCCCCGCATGAAAAATACGCCCGCCGTCGCGCCCCCGGATTCCACCGCCCCCGCCAATCAGGCCAATCAGGCCGATGCCGCGCCGCAGAGCTCCACGCACGCCCCCAGCGCGCGCGAAATCTTCCTCGGCTTTCTCGGCCTCGGCTTCACCTCGTTCGGCGGCGCGCTGCCGCTCGCACGGCGCACCATCGTCGAGCAGCGCCGTTGGCTCAGCGGCGCGGAATTCACCGATCTGCTTGGCCTGTGCCAGTTCCTGCCGGGCGGCAACGTCATCAACCTGTCGGTGGCGATCGGCATGCGCTTTCACGGCTGGCGCGGCGCGCTCGCGGGCCTGCTCGGCCTGATCGCGGGGCCGTCGATCGTCGTGATCGGGCTCGGCGTGCTCTACGAGCGCACGCAGAACGACCCGCACGTGCGCCATCTGTTCGTCGGGCTCGCGGCGGCGGCAGCCGGACTGCTGGTGTCGATGGCGCTCAAGATCGTGCTGCCGCTGCGTCACGACAAGGCGGCGGCGTTGGTCGCGCTGCTCGGTTTCGTGGCGATCGCCGCGCTGCGCATACCGCTCCTGCCGACCATGCTCGTGCTGACGCCGCTCGGCATCGCGCTGGCCGCGCGCGCCGCGCGTCGCGAAGGCGGTGCGCGATGACTTCGACACTCGTTGCGCTCGCCGCGATCTTCAGCCAGCTTTCGCTGCTCGCGTTCGGCGGCGGCAACACCATCCTGCCGGAGATGCAGCGCCAGGTCGTCGAGGTGCATCACTGGATGCCGGCCAGCGAATTCAGCGCGCTGTTCGCGCTCGCGCAGGCCGCGCCCGGCCCGAACATGATGGTCGTGACGCTCGTCGGCTGGCACGTGGCCGGCTGGGCCGGCATGCTGGTGACCTCGATCGCCAAGTTCGGCCCGTCCTCGCTCGTGACGATCGCGGCGCTCCACGCGTGGGACCGCTTCAAGGACCGGCCGTGGCGCCGCATCGCGCAGCGCGGGCTCGTGCCGGTCACGGCGGGACTCGTGGCGGCAAGCGCCGTGCTGATCGCCAAAGCCTCCGACCCGACGTGGATCGCGTGGGCGATCACCGGCGTCTGCGCCGTGCTCGCGTTCCGCACGAAGATTCATCCGCTCTGGCTGCTGGCGGCGGGCAGTCTGATTGGATTGAGCGGATTCGGGCAGTGAACAATCGCGACGCGGCTGCCCCGGATTGATTCGGAATGCGATTTGAATATGCGGACACTGCGCGGACACTGCGCGGACACTGCGTGGACACTGCGTGGACACTGCATTGCAACGCGACGCCAAACACACAGCACGCAATGCTTGCCACGATTTCTTCTGAAGATTATGCGCGCTGATTTTGCAGTGCAGCAATCCGTCGCCTAGAGTGAAACTTGTCTCACTCGTGTGATGCAAGGCACGATTTCCGGGCCGCTGACGAGCGGCTCTTTTTTTGCGCAGCGCCGTTTGTCGTTGCGCCTGCTGGCAAGTTCGCCGACGACTTCGCCGTCAACTTCGCCGCACCCATTCGGCGGACGGGTCTCGCGCCGCCGACGCGCCCACAGCGGCCCCGCGCCCGCACACCAGGCCGAATGGCCTGCCACCCCGGTTTTCACACCTTTTCCGCACGCCGCTTGCACGAGCGCACACGGCACGGCCGCTTCGTGTTGCACGCCCGCGTCACGCGCTTTCGGACGCGCGCCGCGTCACTACAGTGAGGCGAAGGACAACAGGCGACGGCAGGTGACGAATTGATCGAACCGGTAGAACCGCAATCCGATTGCATCGCGGCGCAGACAGGCGAGCCGCGCACGTGGACATACGGCTGGAATTTGCTCGTGACCGCGATCGTCGTGATCGCGCCGCTCGCGCTCATCCTCATCGAATACAAGTTGCGAGACGAGATCTGCGCGCTACGCGGCCGCGCCACCTGTCACGCGCTGGAATTCTTCACGCCGGCGATGATGGCCGCCGCGCTCGCCGTGGTGCTGCCGTGCATGAATCTCTCGATCACGCACCGCCCACTGCTGCCCTTACCGCCCGCGCCTTCGCTCACGCGATTCGCGGCGCGCCGACGCTGGGCGCATCGAAATCGCCTGGCCAGACGTCGAAACTGCGCGAATAACTTGATCTGGATACTCGATCACTGCATTGCCTTCTTTGCGCTAGTTTTATCGTGCGGCATCTTGGCGATGTGGCTGCTGAGCCTCCATCCCGAAGGCAGCGTCGGTGCTGGAGAAACATGGGGCACACCTCACAAGCTGAGTTGCACCGCTTACGCGCTGGCCACGCTACTCACCTTGTCCAAAATCACACTGGAGCGGTACAGAAAATGAATGAATGGCCTGTAGAAGTCCTGTTCGGCATCCCGGCTGCGGCAATTGTCGTTGGCATCATCGGATCGTATGCCTTGCACCGCTGGCTATGCTCGGTCGATCGGATGAACGCGCTGCTCGACCAGGAAGCTGCTGCCGAGTCAGCGCTGCGGCGCGTGTGCTATCGGCAGCCCACGGCGGTTCCCGTGGATCCCTTCACGCGTATCGCCATGACGGTGAAGTCGCGCAACCTCGCCATCCGCATCGACGGCGGCCGCTACGCGCGTTTGCCCGCAAGCGTCATGTGCGCCGCGCCGGCTTGAACGGCGGGCAGCGCGATACGCAACGGCGCATCGCGCAAAGACGCCCGCCGCCCAATCCCGGCGTTACTGGAACGCCACTTCCGCGAAGCTTCGCAGCTTGCGGCTGTGGAGCTTATGCAGCCCGTTCGTGCGCAGGATCTCCATCGCCAGCACGCCAATCTGCAAATGCTGATCGACCTGCGCGCGATAGAACGAATCGGCCATGCCGGGCAATTTCAGTTCGCCGTGCAGCGGCTTGTCCGAGACGCATAGCAAGGTGCCGTACGGCACGCGGAAGCGGAAGCCGTTCGCGGCAATCGTCGCGCTTTCCATGTCGAGCGCGATCGCGCGGCTTTGCGAGAGGCGCTGCACCGGTTCGCGATGATCGCGCAGTTCCCAGTTGCGGTTGTCCACGCTCGCCACCGTGCCCGTGCGCATCACGCGCTTGAGTTCCACGCCGTCGAGCCGCGTGACCTGCGCGACTGCGCGTTCGAGCGCCACCTGCACTTCGGCGAGCGCGGGAATCGGCACCCACAGCGGAAGATCGGCGTCCAGCACGTGATCCTCGCGCACATAGCCGTGCGCCAGCACGTAGTCGCCGAGACGCTGCGTGTTGCGCAGCCCCGCGCAGTGGCCGAGCATGATCCACGCGTGCGGGCGCAGCACCGCAATGTGATCGGTGATCGTCTTCGCGTTCGACGGTCCCACGCCGATGTTCACCATCGTGATGCCGCTGCCGTCCGCGCGCTTGAGGTGATACGCGGGCATCTGCGGCAGACGCGCGGGCGTCGTGCCCTCGTCGTCCTGCTCGCCGAGATTCGCGTTGTACGTGACCACGTCGCCGGGCTCGACGAACGAGGTGTATTCGCTGCGGTAGTTGCGCAGATCGGCGTCGTCGGTGCGCGCCATCATCGCGCGGCCGAGCTTCACGAACTCGTCGATATAGAACTGGTAGTTCGTGTAAAGCACGTAGTTCTGGAAATGCGTCGGCGCCGTCGCCGTGTAGTGCTTGAGCCGATGCAGCGAGAAGTCCACGCGCGGCGCCGTGAACAGCGCGAGCGGAAACGGCTCGCCGGGCGCCGGTTCGTAGGTGCCGTTCACGATGCGGTCGTCGAGTTGCGCGAGGTCGGGCGTATCGAACACATCGCGCATCGCGAAGAGACGCTCGCGGTCGAGATCGCCTTCGAGGTGAATGCCTTCGGCGAACGCGAAGTGAACGGGAATGGGCTGCTCCGAGACGCCCACTTCGATCGACACGTGATGGTTCTTCGCGAGCAGGCGCAACTGCTCGCGATAGTAGTTGCCGAACAGGTCCGGGCGCGTGACCGTGGTTTCGAATTCGCCGGGGCCCGCCACGAAACCGTACGAGCGCCGCGAATCGATATGCGTGTTCACTGCCGTGCGAATGCGCACGAACGGATAGCATGCGCGCACGCGCCGCTCGAACGCTTCGCCGCGGCGGTAGCGCGCAAACGCATCGCGCAGGAACGAGGTGTTCGCCTCATAGATGGCCGCGAGGCGCGCGACGGCGTCGGCGGCGTCTTCGAAGGCTTCGACGGGAAAGTCGTGTGGTGGCGTCATGAAGGGCCGCCCGTTGATATCGTTGTTCATTGTCGTATGCCCTGGTTCGTTTGAACGACATTAGCACGGAAGCAGGACAATCTGACATCGCCCTGTGCGCAGGCGGGCGATTTCCCGTCCCGGCGCGAGGCCCGCCGCGCGGGCACGCGGGCCGCCCCGCAAGCGCGGCCCGACACGCGAATCGGGGCGCGAATTTGCTAGAATTGGAGGATCCCATCCCTTGCATGGGACCAGATGACGGCGTTGACCTGCCAGGTCTGGTCGACAGGAGAATCACAATGAAGTCGCACCTTCTAGCCGCCGCCGCGGCGACGCTCGCGTTCAGCGGGTTCGCCATGGCTGCGCCGGCCGACGACGCCCAGACCGCCGTCGAGGCCCAGTCCGCCCAGCCTGCCCAGTCCGAGAACGAACGGGCCGGCTTGCCCAATCTGGAGAAGATCAACCGTCCGGCTGCGCGCGTCAGCTCGAAGGTCGACATCAACGACGTGCCGCGCACGCCGAGCTTTCACGAAGTCAGCCCGACCGGCACCGAAATTACCGAATACCGCGACAAGGGCAAGCCCGTCGAGATCAACGTGCAATCGAAGTTCGGCACGCATTACACGATGAGCTCGAACCCCGACACCTCGCCGCAAGTCCGCCAGAACGGCCAGGCCAGCACGCGCCTGCCGTCGATCAACCTGCATTACTGATACGTCCCTTCGCGCGCGGGCGGCGTGCGCTGTCCGCGCCGCCTCCCGCCTGGCACGCCGCCCCTGAAACCTTTCTGGCGCGAGCGGCCACGTCCGCGAACCGGGCCCCGATTACGAACACCTCACGACCTCAGGCATGGCCGTCTTCACCGCTGTCACCGACACCCAGCTTGCCCATTGGCTGCACGACTACGATCTTGGCGACGTGGTCGAATTTCGCGGCATCCAGTCCGGCATTGAAAACAGCAACTTCTTCCTGACGACGACGCGCGGCGAGTACGTCCTGACGATCTTCGAGAAGCTCACGGCGCAGCAGCTGCCGTTCTATCTGGACCTGATGCGCCATCTGGCCTCGCACCGCGTGCCGGTGCCCGACCCGATGCCGCGCAAGGACGGCGCGCTGTTCGGCCTGCTGCACGGCAAGCCCGCGGCCATCGTCACGAAGCTCGACGGCGCGCCGGAACTCGCGCCCGGCGTCGAGCATTGCGCCGAAGTCGGCCAGATGCTGGCGCGCCTGCATCTCGCGGGCCGCGACTTCACGGGCGACCAGCCGAATCTGCGCAGCCTGTCGTGGTGGCAGGAGACCGTGCCGACCGTCGCGCCGTTCCTCGACGGCGCGCAGCGCGATCTGCTCGAAAGCGAGCTGGCGCATCAGCAGGCATTCTTCGCGAGCGACGACTACGCCGCGCTGCCCGGCGGCGCGTGCCACTGCGATCTGTTCCGCGACAACGCCCTGTTCGCGCACGCGAACCCGGAAACGGGCCACACGGTGCGCCTCGGCGGCTTCTTCGACTTCTATTTCGCGGGCTGCGACAAGTGGGTGTTCGACGTGGCCGTGACCGTGAACGACTGGTGCGTCGACCTCGCGACCGGCGAACTCGACACCGCGCGCGTCGAAGCGATGCTGCGCGCCTACCAGACCGTGCGTCCGTTCACGCCCGAGGAAAGCCGCCACTGGACCGACATGCTGCGCGCGGGCGCGTACCGCTTCTGGGTCTCGCGCCTGTATGATTTTTATCTGCCGCGCTCGGCCGAGCTGCTCAAGCCGCACGATCCGGGCCATTTCGAGCGCATCCTGCGCGCGCGCCGCGCCGGCGTGCCCGACGCCTTTCACGCACACTCCCACCGTTCATGCAACTGATCGAAGTCCCCGCGAAGCAGGGTTATGTGTGGTTCCGCCAGGGCATCTGGCTGTTCCGCCGCAATCCGCTCGCCTTTCTCACGCTGTTCTTCGCGTATCTGCTGGCGATGACGCTCATCTCCGCGGTCCCGGTGATCGGCGGCGTGCTGCCGCTCATCTTCGTGCCGGGCATCGCCGTGGGTTTCATGGCCGCGTGCCGCGACACCATCGCGGGCAAGCCGGTGTTTCCGACCATTCTCGTCGACGGTTTCCGCTCGTATGGGCAAGCGGTCACGAAGCATCTGTTCGTGCTGGGCGGGATTTACGTGGTGGCAATGACGCTCGTGCTCGCGGCATCGGCGCTCGTGGACGGCGGCACGCTGCTGCGCCTGATGACGCTGGGCGGCTCGCTCGACACCGAGGCGCTGGAAAACACCAATGTGCCGTTCGCCGTGCTCGCCTCGCTGGCGGCCTACGTGCCGGTTTCGATGATGTTCTGGTTCGCGCCGGTGCTGACCGCGTGGCACGACGTGCCGCCGGTCAAGGCAATGTTCTTCAGCATCGTGAGCTGCTGGCGCAACAAGGGGGCGTTCGTGGTGTACGGCGCGCTGTGGTTCGCCGTATCGATCGGGGTGTCGCTGGGACTGTCGGCGCTGCTGCGCGCGCTGGGCGCCGGTGATTTCGCGCTGGCGATCCTGATGCCGGCGCTCATTCTGGTCACGACGATGCTCTACTGCTCGTTCTACGCGACCTATCGCGGCTGCTACGGCGTGCAGGAAAAAACCGCCGCCGATCTGCCCGATTCGTCAAATTCGCCGGGTTCGGGACGCTAAAGCCTGCCGCGCGATGCGGCTGGTCACACCCGCGGGGCGCCATGGTGCGCCCCGTTTGCTTTTCCGACTTCGACTGGGAACTGCGGTTACTGCAACTACTGCAATTGCAACCAGGGCGACGCGATTGCGCCGACCGGCTTAGCCGTAGTGGTTCATCCACGACGGTTGACGGCCGGTCTTCTCGCGGTCGAGCTTGCGCATGCGGAATTCCAGATCGTAGATGTCGGCCGATTCAGACAGGTAGGCTTCTTCGCGCTCTTTGCGCGAGGTTTCGGCGGATTTCGTGAGGAACAGGAAAAGGCGGCTGATCAGGTACATGGTCTGGCTCCGATAATTTGGGCACTCGCCCGCGGAAGGAATAGAGCCATTATAGGGAAAACCCTGACTAGGGTAAACCCTGAATGTGACACGGATTGTCGCATCTGTTCAACGAATTGCCGCCGAATTGCCGTGCTCAGCCCGCGCCTTGGGCCAGTTCACCGTCCTCGTAGAAGTCGTCGGCCACAGCTTCGCGGCGCTTCGATGCGAAAAAGTCCCAGATCATTGCGCTGGCGTCCGGGCCTGCCGACGAGTGGAACGGCACGGTATCGTCGCCGCCGCTCCAGGCGTGATCGAGCGCGCTCACGCGGCACAGGCGCACCACGCTCGCGCCGTCGCGCGCATAGTCGTGCAGCGTGTAGCCGTCGCCCTCGCTTTCATGCGAGACGACGCCGCGACGCACGCCATCCGCATCGGCGAGACCGTTCAGACGCAGGAACTGCGCCGCGAGCTGCTCGGCATTGACCGGCGCGACGACCGCATCGGCGTCGCCCTGCACGATCAGCGCCGGCATGCCCGGATACGCGCGGCCCGCCAGTTGATCGTCGACGAGTGCGACCGGATCGTGATGCAATCCGCGCCGCATCACGTCGAGCGCCGATACGCCCGAGCGCGCCTCGCCGAACGCCGGTCCCGAATGCAGCGCCACGGCCGCGAAACGGCCCGGCGCGCGCACCGCCAGCATCGAAGCCAGCCCCGCGCCCGCCGACAAACCCGCCAGATAGACGCGCGAGCGGTCGAAGCCATGCGTCTGCGCGAGCGAATCGATGAGCGAGATGATCGCCGTCACCTCGCCGCCGCCCGCCGCCTGACGCGCGTCATACCAGTGCCAGCACTGATGCGGATGCGCCTGCGCCGACTGCTCCGGGTAGAGCACCGCGAAGCCGTGCTTGTCGGCCAGCAGGTTCATGCGCGTGCCTTCCGCGAACGAATCCATCGTCTGCTTGCAGCCGTGCAGCATGACCACGAGCGGCATGTCCGTGGTGTCGAGCCCCGGCGGCAGATACAGACCGTAAGCGAGCGGCCGCGACATGCCCGGGGCGAGATAGTCATCGCGATGCCATTCGCCCGCCGCCCACGCGGCAGCACGCGGACCGACGCGCGATTCGCGCACCGGCGGCCGTGCGGCCTCGGTTTGCTCGGCAGTCTGCGTCTGCGCGCCGTGAACTGCGCGCGCCACGGCTTCGCCCGCGGCATGCGCGGCCTGCTGGGCGCCACGCCACATGTCCTGCACGTCCGGCGTGTGCACGCCAGCCTCCCGCAGCGCCTCGCGGGCTGCGCGTTTCTGGATGGCGAGCAGACGCTGCATGCCACCCGCCCATAGCTTCGTCAGATTTTTCGTCATCAGCGGCCTCGTGAAAGGGGGTCGGACACCCGAGGCGAATTGCCACGGCCATCCGTTGTGCGATGCACAATAACACCATTCCGCACGCGCTGCAGAAACGCTTGTCCAACGAATCCAGCCGGTCGATCCGGCACTTTCGTGCACTGCACCGCACAGACCCATTCTGAGACGCCGCTATACTGGAATGTCACGCGACGCGCGTGTCGGCCCACCCAGCCGCTCGCGCGTTAAACAATGGATACCCTCTAACGCCCGCGTCACCCCGGCGCCCTGCCATGCCCGACTTACCCTCACATCTCTGGATCTCGATCACGAACCTCGGCGGCGCAGGCCTGACCTTGCCGCTCGCGCTCGGGATCGCGCTGTGGCTGCTCACGGGCTATTCGTGGCGCATGGCGGCAAGCTGGCTGTTCCTGCTGGGTGCGTCAATCGGCCTCGTCACGGTCACCAAAATCGCGTTCCTGGGCTGGGGCGTGGGCGTGCGTTCCTACGATTTCACGGGTCTGAGCGGGCACGCCATGCTCTCCACGGCGGTCTATCCGGTGGCCTTTTTCCTGATGCTGCAAGGCAGCCGCACGGCGCTGCGCGCCACGGGCGTGGCGATCGGGCTGGCAGTGGGTATCGCGGTCGGGGCGTCGCGCGTGGTGCTGGTCGCGCATTCGCCGTCCGAAGCCGTCACGGGCTGCATCGTCGGGGCGCTCACCGCGCTCGCGTTCGTGATCTATTGGTGGAAGACGCCGTCCACGCGCATTTCGGCGGCGGTGGTCACGCTGAGCCTTGCGGCGCTGGCGTTCGCCGTGCACGACGTGCGCGTGCCCACGCACCGCTGGGTGACGAATCTGGCGCTCACGGTGTCGGGCCACAATCAGCCGTTCGTGCGCGCCAAGTGGAAGGCCAATCGCAACACGCGCACGCCCGGCACGCCGACCGCACCGGTCTCGCAGACCCGCGACACGCTCACGCCGCCGACGCAGCGCGTCGCCTGAGGCGCGGGTTCAAGCTGAGGGTTCTAACTGCGGGTTCTAAGTGCGGGTTCTAAGTGCGGGTTCAAGTCGCAGGTTCAAGCCGCGCTTTCAGCGCGTCCCTCCCGCCAGAGCCTGGCGCATCGGTCATCCGGCCACGCCCAGCAGCACGCTCGACGCCTTGAACGCGGCCGTCGCGGCCACGCCCACGTCGAGCCCGAGCGCCACGACGCTCGCGTCCGTCACGATCGCCGCGATCACGACGCCGCCCGGCAATTCCAGCCTCACCTCCGCATTCACCTCGCCGCGCCGCAGCGCGCTCACCGTGCCGCCCAGGCGATTGCGCGTCGAGAGCCGCGCCGCCTCGCCGTCCGCGCCGCCCGCCACCAGCAGCACCGACGATGCCTTCACGAGCGCCACCACATCCGCGCCGACCGCCAGCCCGAGCGACTCGGCGCTCTCGCGCGTCACGATGGCCGCGAGCGTCTGGCCGCCCGGCAGCGCGATCGACACTTCGTCGTTGACCGCGCCGCGCACGAGCGCCGTGACCGTGCCATAAAGCTGATTGCGCGCGCTGGTCCGCAGACCGAAGCGGCCCAGCACGGCGAGATCGCCGCTCGCGCCATCCGGCGCGCCGCCGAGCGCGCTCACCGCCTGCGCGGCACGCTCGAGAAAGCGGCGATGCTCGCGCTCGATGGCGCCATACGTATCGATAAGACGCAGCGCGCGCGGCGTCAGCGTCGTGCCGCCGCCGCCCTTGCCGCCGGCTGCGCGCACGACGAGCGGCTCGCCGGCGAGATTGTTCATGGCGTCGATCGTGTCCCACGCGCCCTTGTAGCTCATGCCGACGGCCTTGGCCGCGCCCGTGATCGAACCGGTTTCGCGGATCGCCGCCAGCAGCGCGATGCGCGATGCGCCGCCGAGCATCTGCGCACCCGCCTGAAACCAGACCGAGCCGCCGACGCCCAGTTCAGGCACGGTGGCATCAGCGGAATCAGCGGTCGCGGGCGGCACCGGTTCGCCGGAGGCGGGCGTGGAAGGAGAATCGCTCATCGCGCGGGCCTGAAAAGAGTTCGGATCGAGCGTCGATTATAGGGATCGCGCGCGATCACAGGACGGACGAAAAAGCCGGATCACGCGCCGCGCGACACCTTCGGCGGCGTCAGCTCGCGCAGCAGCCGCTCGCCCTCTTTCGCCGTATAGCGCTTGACCGCCTCGCACCAGCCGCGCGCGAAGCCGAGCTGATACGGCTCGGCATCCATGCGTTCGAGATAGCGCAGCGCCACGGCCGCATCGTTGCCGTCGCCGAGCACGCTTTGCAGACGCATCAGCGTGCGCGCGGTCTGCGTGCGCGTGCGGCGCGAGGTGATCGACGCGAAAAATTCGAGCGTGTAGCGCAGATATTTCGCGCCGATGCGCGCGCGATGGCGGCTCGCCTCGTCGATCGCCGTGAGCTTCTGCGTCTGCGCGAGGCGCTCGTAATAGCGCCGCACGCGTTTCTTCGCATGCCGATGCAGCGAGCGCCCGTCTTCGTTCGACGCACCGGACCGGCGCGCCAGCGCCGCCAGCCATTGCAGCCAGGCGAGCGCCGCGTGGGCGTAGCGCGGCGACCCCAGCGCCTCGCGCACGCGCGCACGCGCGGCGGCCCGCTGCGCCTCGGCGGCGTCGCGCACTTCGTTCCAGCGCGCGGATTCGGTATCGGCGCCCGCGAGCGCCGGCAGCGTCGACTCGACGAACACGTCGCGGTCGCGCGCCTCGCCGAGCAGTTCCCCGAGCCATTTCAGCTCGGGCGCGATATGCGTGTTCCAGACCGCGTCGCGCCAGGGCGAAAAGATCCGCATGGCCGTGCGCAGACGCCGCTGCGACACCCGCATCTGATGAATGAACTCCGTGTTCGGCGAATCGCGCACGCCCGCGTCGTTACCGAACCACTGCGCGCTGATGTTCGCGCCGATCGCCACCAGCGCCGCCTCGGCGCTCTGCGCGCCGCGCAGATCGACCGGATCGGCATGGACGGCGGCGACGTCGCCGCTCGCGCTGCCCGCCGCCGCGCGCTCGAGCGCGTCGGTGACGCGCACGAAAGCCGGCAGCACGTCGACGATTTCATGCGCGCAGGCGAACAGCACATCGACGAGCGGCGCGGCGTCCGCGCCCTCGGGCCACGCCACGCCGACGCGCAATTCGTGCAGTTCCACAGCCGCCGCGCCGCGCTGATCGCCCGCGTGGCTCGACGCCGCCAGCGTGTCGCGCAGATCGGCATCGAGCACGACGTCGACACTCGCGCCGTCGCGCGCCCAGCGCCACGCATGCCGCTCGCCGGCGAGCGCCGCGACCGGCTCCGGGTCGCCGGCTGCGGCCAGCGCTTTGCGAAACGGCTCGGGCGCGGCATCGAACAGCGCGCCGTCGATGTCCTCGGCTTCCAGCGGCGCCTCAAAAATCGCCTCGACGATCTGAACGCCCGGCGTGAGCGTGCGGCGGCTCGACACGGCCACGCCGTGCGCCGCGCCGCGCGTTTCGACGGCGAGCCGCCAGCCCGCCCGCGCGAGCGCGCCGCTGCGATCGAAAACGACGCAGCGGATCGGCGTGGGCGCATGGTCTTCGCCCTGCGCGGCAAGTTGCGGCAACGCAGCACTGACGGAATCGGCGAACGCGCGGGCGATCGTGAGGGAAGCCGCCGCCGGAATGGGCGACGCGGCGGAGGCGGCGCAAGGATCGGCCTGAGCGGCCAGCGGCACGGCGCGCACGACATCGAGCACGATTTCGAGGACGCGGATCATTGACGCTCCGGGTTGTCGGTGGGGCGGCAGATGCGGCGACAAACAACAAGGGCGACGTCGGACGGTTCAGATTAGTCCTACGGCTGCGACGCTCCTGTCCCGATATTACACGCGCTCACCCCGCTCTGCGCTTGGCAGCGACCCGAATCGGCGCTCACGGCTTGCACCGCTTGATGACGGTCAAAATCGTAAAAACGCGACGGTGAAACAATACTTACATAACTTGTCGACGTTCGTTGTTCCTTAAGGAGTATTGAGTGTTCCCCGAATTCCGAGAGCTGATCTCCCACCTCAAGATCCAGGACGATCATTTCGCCCGCCTCTTCAATCGCCACAACGATCTGGACCAGCAAATCAAGAACATGGAAGCGGGCATCGTGCCCGCGAACGGCATGGCCATCGAGCAGCTCAAGAAAGAAAAGCTGCAACTCAAAGACTCGCTTTATCTGATTTTGCGCAAGGCATCGGACGCGTAAATCGCAGTGTCAGGTCGCGTGTCGCGGCGCAAAGTCCGTCTCCTCGCGGCCTGCGCCGCTATCACGATCACGCCATCGGCCGCGATCTGCCACGCGGCCGGTTGGAGATTCGCGAGCGGCCGTCTCGCATCCTTCGGATTCGCTTCGTCTCCGTTTTGTATTCGTCTGCCGCACCGTCTGTCACCCGTCCCTCGCGCTTTTCAGTTTCGTCCCGTCGCGGCCCGCACGCCGAATTCGCGCACGCCGCCACACATGGCCAATCGCGTGCAGTTTCCACCCGCAGTTTCCAGCTGTCGCCCATGTTCAATGCAGTCGGATTGGTACCGGCTCAACGCTTTCGTCGAGAGAACCTGACTTATGCCCAAAATCGTTCCCAACGTTTCTTCGCTGACACCCGCCTCCGCAGGCACGCGCAACCGCAGCGCGCGCAATGACGATGGCCCCGCCGCGCGCCAGCCCGAACTCACCCCGCTCGGCGCGGAACGCCGCACCGTCGACGACGCCGTGGAAGCCGCCGCCCAGGTCATCGCAGGCGCGATGCAGGATCTCGTCTCAGGCAACTGCGTCGCGCCGGAATCCGGGCCGGCCAATGATGAAGCACGCGTCGGCGCAGTCGATGCAACCGATGCCGCCGATGCCAACGGTGTCCGCCCCAACGCGCCTCCGCCGCTGCTCGACTCCATCGCCGCGCTGATGAAAGGCCTGTCGCCCGACGAAGCCGTGCAGCTGCGCAGCCTCATCCTCCAGGGCCAGCCGGCCGAATGGCGCCAGCCGCGCGCGCGCCATCCCGACGAGGAACTCGCGTCCGGCTGGCGCGACGGCGACTATCCGTATCGCAACCTCATGTCGCGGCGCGCTTACGAACGCCAAAAGTACCGGCTGCAGGTCGAACTGCTGAAACTGCAGGCGTGGGTGCGCGAGACCGGCCAGCGCGTCGTGATCCTGTTCGAGGGCCGCGACGCCGCCGGCAAGGGCGGCGCCATCAAGCGCTTCATGGAGCATCTGAACCCGCGCGGCGCGCGCGTCGTCGCGCTCGAAAAACCCACCGAGGTCGAACGCGGCCAATGGTACTTTCAGCGCTACGTGCAGCATCTGCCGTCGGCGGGCGAAATCGTCCTGTTCGACCGCTCCTGGTACAACCGCGCCGGCGTCGAGCGCGTGATGGGCTTTTGCTCGCCCGCCGAATACGCCGACTTCATGCAGCAAGCGCCGGAATTCGAGCGGCAATTGATCCGCAGCGGCATTCACCTGATCAAGTTCTGGTTCTCGGTGAGCCAGTCCGAGCAGCGCCGCCGCTTCAAGGAGCGCCGCGTGCATCCGCTCAAGCAGTGGAAGCTGAGCCCCGTCGATCTCGCCTCGCTCGACAAGTGGGACGAATACACGCAAGCCAAGGAAGCGATGTTCTCGCAGACCGATACGGCCGACGCGCCGTGGACCGTCGTGCGCTCCGATTGCAAGAAGCGCGCGCGTCTGAACGCCATGCGCTACGTGCTGCACAAACTGCCGTATGCGAGCCGCGAGACCGAGGCGATTGGCACGGTCGATCCGCTGCTGGTGAGTCGCGCGCTTTGAGGGTGTCGCAGATTTTGTAACGCACTGGTGGCGTTTAAAAAGGTGATTAAAAACCGCGCCGCAGGAAACTGCGGCGCGGTTTTTTGCGTCATGCGTTTGCGCGTGTCGCGGACTCGCACGCGCACACACCACATCCCGGACCGGCGCAACGATCCGGGATCGAACGCCATCGCCAGCGAATCAACGACCACGACGCGAGGTAGCCGGTACACGGTCGCTCGGCTTTCCATCCGCTTTCGAGCCGGCAGACAACGCGGCCCCGGTTCCGTATCGTCGAAGTGAAACGTTTGCGTGCCAACAACGGCGCTTTTGCCATTGCGCGACCGGCTATGCCGCATATATTCTGAGCGGGCATCTCGCGAAGCCGACCAGATACTCGAAAAAAATGACAACTGAGCAAATCGGGGTAACGAATTCCGAATCCAGCCTATCCGGGCCGACCTCTCAGACCGAAGCATCGAGCAATCTGGTTGACCGGGACGCTGCCCGGCATATTGGCGACTTCATTGACTTGATGCGTGACCGCATCGAAGCGTGCTCGCCGGACAGCCCGACGCGCGACCAGGAGCAGAGTTTCAGGTTGCTGGTCGAAGGCGTCACCGACTACGCGATCTACATGCTCGACCCGAATGGCATCGTCGCGAACTGGAACGCCGGAGCGCAACGGGCGAAGGGCTATCAGGCGGCCGAGATCGTCGGCCAGCATTTCTCGTGCTTTTACGAGCCCGCGGATCGCGAGCGCGGCTTGCCGCAAGACGGACTCGACACGGCGCGTCAAAGCGGAAAATTCGAGACTGAAGGCTGGCGCGTTCGCAAGGATGGAAGCCGGTTCTGGGCACACGTGGTCATTCAGCCGATCTACGACGACGCCGGCATCCTGTTCGGCTTCGCAAAAATCACTCGCGACTGCACCGAACAGCGCGAGATCTCGCTTGCGCTCGAAGAGACCACACACAATCTGGATCTCGCGCTGGACAACATGTCCCATGGATTGTGTCTGTTCAATCGCCATGGACGCCTCGTGCTGTCCAACGACCAGTTCTCCCGCATCCTGTCGCTCCCTGACGGCGCCCTGTTCGCAGGGATGCGGCTGAACACGATGCTACGGCGCATCGGCGAGCACGGCGGCATGCCGCCAGATCAAACGTCGGCGTGGGCCAGAAAGGTACGCACGCAGCTCGTTCACCGATCTGAAGCGAATCAGCAACAGGCGACGATGGAAGTCGCCCGTCTGGGCCGCAGCATCTCGGTCGTGACGCGCATGCTTTCGCATGGCGGCTGGGTGTCCACGATCGAAGACATGACCGAGCGGCGCATTGCGGAAAACCGTATCACGCATCTCGCTCACCACGATCACCTGACCGACCTGCCCAATCGTCTCAGCTTCCAGCAACGCTTGTCCGGGCTGGCGGAAAACGCATCCGCCGAGCGGCCGTTTGCCCTGCTTTTTCTCGATCTGGATCGATTCAAGTCGGTCAACGACACGCTGGGTCATCATGTCGGCGACGAACTGCTCAAGGCCGTGGCGCGCCGACTCGCTCGCACCGTGCGCGCGAGCGACCAGTTGGCTCGCTTGAGCGGCGATGAGTTCGCGATTCTGCAAGTGCCGTTTCGAAGCGTGGATGACGCCGCGGAACTCGCGCAACGATGCATCGAGAATCTCTCCGCGCCGTTCGAAATCGCGAGCAATGAAATTAGCGTCGGCGCAAGTGTCGGTATCGTCATTCACGCGCGCGCGGGCATCGACGCGGGGACGGTGCTCCAGCGAGCCGACCTTGCGCTGTACGCGGCCAAACGCGACGGCCGCAACTGCTTTCGCCTGTACGACAGCGGCATGAACAACCCGATCCGACTGCGCAACGAACTCGAAGACGATCTGCGGCGCGCCCTGCGCGCGAATCAGCTGGAATTGCATTATCAGCCGATCGTCGAGGCGCATAGCGGAATCACCACCGCATGCGAGGCGCTGCTGCGTTGGCGTCACCCCAAGCGCGGTCCCGTGTCCCCTGCCGAATTCATCCCGATTGCGGAGGAGCGAGGCCTGATGCCGGAACTCGGCGCGTGGGTGCTGGAGAAGGCGTGTCGGGACGCCGCGCTCTGGCCGGCGCATATTCGCCTGAGCGTCAATGTTTCGCCGGCTCAACTGATACACGCGGACTTTACGCACATCCTGGCGAAAGCACTCAGGAACGCGGCGCTTCCGGCGCATCGCCTGGAAGTGGAAATCACCGAAACGGTGCTGCTGGAATCGTCCGGCACGTCCTCGCGCATCCTGAACGAAATTCGCGCGATGGGCGTGGGCGTCGCAATGGACGATTTCGGCAAGGGCTACTCGTCATTGGGTTTGCTGCAGAGCGTGCCCTTCACGCGGGTGAAAATCGATCGCGGCTTTGTCAATGGACTGGGGAACAATCCGAAATCGGCGGCGATTATCCACGCGATCACCGAACTATGCCGAAGTCTCGATCTCCCGATTACCGCCGAAGGCGTCGAAACGGGAGATCAACGGCAAGCTTTGCTCGACGAGCGCTGTCACGAGCTACAAGGCTTTTTCTTTGCCAGGCCGACGCCTGTCATTGCGCTTGAGCGTTATCTGAATGCGTAGTGCGCGTGTAGTGAACATATAAGCACTCATACCCGACACGCTCACTCACGTCGCATACTGCGCCACCCCGTTCCCAAACGACCAGTTCTCGCGCGCGACATCCACGAGATTGACGAACACATCCTCGCGCCGCACGCCCGGATCGCGCGCGAGGTTTTCCGCGATCTGCGCGAATAGCGCCTTCTTCTGATCCTGCCCGCGCGTATTGCTCACGGCGATCTGGATCATCACGAGGTCGTCGCTGCGCTCGATGCCGAGGTAATGGCGGCCGAACACGAAGTTATCGGCGTCGTGCTCGGTGACGATCATGAACTGGTCGTCCTCGGGCGCCTTGAACACTTCCATCAGCGCGAGATGCACGCCCTGCATGAGGGCCTTGCGATAGGTTGCGGGCTTGCCTGCGCGCACGGCGATTCGGGTGAACGGCATGTCAGTCTCCTTCGAGGTCTTCGGGAATGAACCGGCTTCGGCGCCGACAAAGCGCAGCAGCAGGTTCGACATGACATCAGCTTAGTCGCCGTCTATCATAATAAACAGATATCACTGCATATTTCATCCATTTACGATTGAAATGAAACCGCTCGATCTCGACGCCGTGCGCGCCTTCGTTCTGGTCGCCGAATTGCGCAGCTTCACGCGCGCCGCCGACGCGCTCGACACCACGCAATCCGCCGTCAGCCTCAAGCTCAAGCGCCTCGAAAGCCATCTGGGCCGCCAGCTGCTCGATCGCACGCCGCGCGTCGTGCGGCTCGCGCCGGACGGGCTCGCGTTCCTCGGCCCCGCGCGCGATCTGCTGGGCGCGCACGAACGCGCGCTCGGCACGCTCGGCGGCGATGCGCGGCGGCTGACGCTCGGCCTGAGCGAGCATGTCGCCGACGCGCAGCTCGCGCGCCAGCTCGCGTTGCTGCGCGCGCACGATCCGGGGCTCGTGATCGCGCTGCACCTCGGTCTGAGCGCGCAGTTGCTGACGCAGTTCGACGAGCGGCGGCTCGACGCTGCGATCGTGCGTCAGGAAGCCGACGAAGCGCCGCGCGGCGACGCGCGCACGCTGTTCGACGAGCCGCTCGTCTGGCTCGCCGCGCCGGAGTTCCAGTGGCCACCCGGCACGCCGCTGCCGCTCGCGCTGCTCGCCGGTCCCTGCGCCGTGCGCGCGGCCGCGATCGCGGCCCTCGATGCGGCGGATGTCGCGTGGAACGAGGTCTTCGTGGGCGGCGGCGTGGCCGCCGTCGGCGCAGCGCTGGAGGCGGGCCTGGCGGTGTCGGCGCTGGCGCGGCGGGTGGCGCCGCGCACGCTCGTCGATGTGGGCGCGAAGTTCGGCTTGCCGCCGCTGCCGGTCTCGCGCGTGTCTCTGCTTTCGCGCGTGCGCGAGCCGCGCTCGGCCGCGACGCTGCAATTGCTGACGTCGAGTCTCGGCGCGGGCTGAGCGCGCGCCATCAAAGGGAGAGAGTCAGGGCAGCGCGAACGCCGCCGCGCCTTGTTCGCGCGCCGCCTGGGTCGAAACCGACCAGTTGCGCAGCGACAGCGCCTCGACCATCGTGAGACGTCCTTCGGCGATATAGGCGCCCGTGTCGATGAACATCTGCGAGCCGATCTGGCGCGGCTCGCGCATCGGCGTGTGGCCGCAGTAGGTCAGCGAGAGCGCGTGGCTCGCGGGCGTGCCCGCGTTGAAGGCGAGTTCGCGGCCCCACAGCATGCGCTCGCGCACGTGATCGTTGAACTGGCCGGCATCGAGTTCGGTGTCGTCGCCGAAAAATTCCGCGTGCAGCACGTTGAAGCGCGCGCCGCCCTGCCCGACCGTGCGCACCAGCGGCAACTGGCGCAGGCGTTTCGCGTACTGCGCGAGCGCGCGTTCCGGCACGTACTGCGCCCAGCCGCCGCCGATACCGTACCACTGATGCCGCGGCAGCCGCCCTTCGACGACTGCGCACAGCGCGTCTTCGTGATTGCCGAGCACGGCGTGGAACCACGGCTTGTCGAGCAGCGTAAGCGCTTCCTCGCACTGCTCGCCGCGATCGATCAGGTCGCCGACCGAGAACAGCCGGTCGGCCGCAGCGTCGAAGCTCACCTCGCGCAGCAGGAAGCGCAAAGCATCCACACAGCCGTGCAGGTCGCCCACGACAAAGTCGCGGCCGGCCTCGTTGCTGGCGTGATGCTGAACTTCAGGGGCGAGAGTGGGTGTCATCGTTTCATGATAGCGCCCGCCGGGCACTCTGTATGCGCGCCAATTATCGTTTCATGGCGCTTTTTTACGCGCGCTTTCAAATCGCCTGACGTGCGTCCCGCGTGGCGCGCCGCGCCACCGCCGTGGGTAAAATCGCTGCAATCCGCGCGCGCCTGCGCGGTCCCCGCGTGTCTTCACCCGTCGAGAGCGTCGATGCCATGAAGGTCTATCCGCAAGTCCTGCGCAATCGTCCGCACATGATGATCGGCATGGTCCTCGGCGTGGTGCTCGCGGCGCTCGTGCCGGGCTCGATCCGGCCCGTGGCGCGCGTGCTGGTCGGCTGGGACATCGCGATCTGGACCTACCTCGTGCTGATCTGGATTCACATGATCCGCACCGACGAAACCAGTGTGCGCCGCCACGCGCAGCGCGAGGACCAGAACGCGGGCACGGTGCTGTTTCTGGTCTGCGCGGCGACCGTCGCGAGCATCGTCGCGATCGTGCTCGAACTCGGCACCACCAAGGATCTCAATACGGCCTCGAAGGTGCTGCATTCGCTGCTCACGGGCCTCACGCTGATCGGCGCGTGGTTTCTGATTCCCACGATCTTCACGCTCCATTACGCGCGCGTGTATTACGGCTCCGATCCCCATTCGCCGGCGCTCGCGTTCCCCGACGCCAAACTCCAGCCGGATTATTGGGACTTCCTGTATTTTTCTTTCACGATCGCCTGCGCCTCGCAAACCGCCGATGTCGGCCTGCGCGGACGCAGCGCGCGGCGCAGCGTGCTCGCGCAATCCGTCCTGTCGTTCTATTTCAACGTTTCCGTGCTCGGCCTGTGCGTGAACATCGCGGCGAGCATGGTGGGGAACTAGACCGGCATCGATTGCAATCGATGCACGCGCCGCGCGCACGCTGTGCGGCACACAGCGCGGCACGCAGCCAGGCACGCGTCACGCATGAACCCGCGTGGCCGCGAGCCGGCGCAGCGGCGCGGCGATCGCGCGGATTGGGCACATGCCTTGCTGACTTCCGCATCAAGTCGCCGTACGTCGCCGACGCTTTGGTTCCGGCCTGCTCTTGCACTACATTGAACAGGACACGCGCCAACGCCCGGCCCCGTGCGGCCCGCTCCGGCAGCCCACGGGCAACGTGATCGCATCCGGTGGTACCTCGGCCCTGCATCCACGCTGCCCGACGTATCTGGAATACGACCGATGGAACCTCCTCACGCCTATGCGCCGCGGATCTACTTCGTCCATTCCGTCCTCGCCGGGCCGCTCGACGCGTGGCCCGCGCATTGCGCGCACGCAGCGTCGCTGGGCTTCGATCATGTCCTGATCGGCGCCCTGTTCGCACCAGGCCGCTCGGGCGACGACCGCATCGTCGCCGATCATCAACATTTGCATCCCGCGTTCGGTTCGCCAGAGCCGGTGGCGGACGCCGTGCGCCTGCTCGCGACCGCCGCGCGCGAACGCGGCCTGACGCTGCTCGCCGATCTCACGCTCGACCGCGCGGCCGCCGACGGCGCGCTCTACGCCGCGCATCCCGAATGGTTTCATCCGTTCGAGCCCGAGGACGCGCGGCTCGATCCGCGTCACGGCCATCGCGACGCGAACGTGGCCTATGCCGACTTCGAACGCGCGGGCGCGCCGCTCGCGGTCTGGTGGACGCAGTTCGCCACGCGGCTCGCCGACGCGGGCCTCGGCGGCTTTCGCATCGACTCGCCGCATCGCGTGCCGGCCGCCGTGCTGCGCGCGATCTTCGACGGCGTGCGCGCGAGCCGTCCGCAAACGCGCTGGCTCGCGGCCACGCCGGGCCTCGCGCGCGCCGAGATCGCGCAACTCGAACACGCGGGCTTCGACGCCGCGTTCACCTCGCTGCGCTGGTGGGACTTCTCGTCGAGCTGGATGGTCGAGGAGCACGACGTGGTGCGCCGCGTGGGCTCGCCGGTCGCGTTTCCCGAAGCGCCCTACGGCACGCGCTTCATCCGCGATCTGGACGGCGCCGCCGACGCGCGCGCGGTCGAGCGCGCCTATCGCCGCATGCTGCGCGCGGCGGCGGCCACCGGCACCGGCTGGCTGGTGCCGATGGGTTTCGAATACGGCGTCGACGAAGCAAGCGGCCACGGCGGCCCGCACGCGCACGATCGAGGTGCAAACGGTGGCGCAAACGGCGGCGCCCACGAACGGGCGCCCACGTGGGCCGAAGCGAAAGCGCGCGCGCCCTTCGATCTCTCCGCCGACATCGCGCACGCGAACGCCTTGCAGCGCGAGACCTTCATCCTCCAGACGAATGGCGAGCTGCGCGCGCTCAGCGGTCCCGCCGCGCCCGTGGCCGCGCTGCTGCGCGGCGACCGCGCCGATCTGCGCGATGCGGGCGAAGCGCTGCTCACACTCGTCAATCCCGCGCTGGCCGCGCCGGTGCGCGTGAACATGGCGCATCTGCTCGACGGCGCGCCCGGCGGCTTCACGCGCTTCGAGCCGCTCGACGCGCAATCGCTGCGCGGCGTGCGCGAACGCTCGCCGCGCGATGCGGGCGCGATCCCGGAAACGTTTACGCTGCCCGCGGGCGCGTGCTGGATGTTCCGCGCGCTCGCCACGCCGCTCGTCGCGCTCGCGCCGCCCGAGGATCTCGCGAAGTCGCCCACGAGCGGCCACAAGAGCGTGATCGACGCAATCGCCGCGCCGCGCATCGCCATCGAAAGCGTGTGGCCGTCCGTCGATCACGGCCGCTTCGTCGCCAAGCGCGTCGTGGGCGAGCAGTGCGAAGTGCGCGCCGCGATCTTCGCGGAAGGCCACGACCGCATCGACGCCGCGATCCTCTGGCGCGCCGCCGACGAAACCGCCTGGCACGAGTCGCCGATGAAACCGCTGCCGCCCGCCGGCACCGATCTCTGGAGCGGCACCTTCCCGCTCGAACGCGTGGGCCGCCACGAATTCGTGGTGATCGCGTGGCGCGACGACTTCGCCTCGCTCGCCGGGCATCTGCAAAAGAAGCGCGACGCCAACCAGCCCGTCCATCTCGAACTGGAGGAAGCGAGCCGCCTGCTCGCGCTCGTGCTCGCGACCGCCGACACGTCCGACGACCACAGCGAGCAACACCTGCGCGAGCGCGCGGCGCTCGACGCGCTCGTCAAACGCTTCGTGGCCGCCGACACCGACACGCGCTGCGCGCTGCTCGCCGCGCCCGCCACGGCGGCCGCCGTGCGCGCCGCGAACCACCGGCCGTTCCTCTCGCGCGACGCCACGGTGCAGCGCGTGGACGCCGAACGCGCCGCCGCGCGCTTCGCGAGCTGGTACGAAATCTTCCCGCGTTCGATGAGCGACGACGAATCGCGTCACGGCACCTTCGACGACGTGATCGCGAAGATGCCGCGCATCCGCGACATGGGTTTCGACGTGCTGTATTTCCCGCCGATCCATCCGATCGGACTCGCAAACCGCAAAGGCCGCAACAACTCGCTGACCGCGCAGCCCGGCGATGTCGGCAGCCCTTACGCGATCGGCGCGGCCGAAGGCGGCCACACCGCCGTGCATCCCGAACTGGGCACGCTCGAAGACTTCTGCCGCATGCTAAACGCGGCGCACGCGCACGGCCTCGAAATCGCGCTCGACTTCGCGATTCAATGCTCGCCCGACCATCCGTGGCTCAAGGCGCATCCGGGCTGGTTCGCGTGGCGGCCCGACGGCACGCTGCGTTATGCCGAGAATCCGCCGAAGAAGTATCAGGACATCGTGAACCCCGAGTTCTACGCGCACGATGCGAAGCCCGAACTCTGGCTCGCATTGCGCGACGTGATCCTGTTCTGGGTCGATGCGGGCGTGCGCATTTTCCGCGTCGATAATCCGCATACGAAACCGCTGCCGTTCTGGGAGTGGATGATCGCCGACGTGCGCGCGCGTCATCCCGATGTGATCTTCCTCTCGGAAGCCTTCACGCGCCCGCGCCTCATGTACCGGCTCGCGAAGATCGGCTTCTCGCAGTCGTACACGTATTTCACGTGGCGCGAAACGAAGCGCGAGTTCATCGACTATCTGACCGAACTCACGCAGAGCGAAGTGCGCGATTTTTATCGGCCCAATTTCTTCGTCAATACGCCCGATATCAATCCGCGTTATCTGCAAAGCGGCGCGCGCTCGATCCACCTGATACGCGCCGCGCTCGCCGCGCTGCTTTCGGGATTGTGGGGCGTGTATAGCGGCTTCGAATTGTGCGAGGCGCGGCCGCTGCCCAACAGCGAAGAATATCTGGACTCCGAAAAGTATCAGCTACGCGCGTGGGACTGGAACCGACCCGGCAATATCGTGGCCGAAATTACGGCGCTCAATCGCGCGCGCCGCGCGAATCCCGCGCTGCAATCGCATCTGGGCATCACCTTCCTCGGCGCGCACAACGACAACGTGCTGTGCTTTGAAAAGGCCACGCCCGCGCGCGACAACGTGATTGTCGTGGCGATCAACCTCGACCCGTGGAACGAGCAAGGCGCCGATATCGAACTGTCGTGGGCCACCTTCCAGGCCTGGCAGATCGACGATCACGCGCGGCTCGCCGTCGTCGACGAAATGAGCGGCGAGCACTTCGAATGGCAAAGCCGCTGGCAGCACGTGCGGCTCGATCCGCACACGCGGCCGTTCGCGATCTGGCGGCTCGCGCCCATCGACGGCCTGCCACGCGAAACGCCGCCTGACGTACCGGACGAACCGGTCGAAGGCCACCCCGAATTCGACGCGGACTTCCCTCCCGGAGGAGCCACATGAAACGCGATCCCGCTTCGCACGAAGCGCCGCCGCACCCCGACGCCGCGCCGGTCACCGACCCGACCGCGCAGCAGACCGACGACGAGCATCACACGGCGCGCGGCACGCAAAAACGTGGCAAGCCCTCGCTGCTCTCCGACGACCCGCTCTGGTACAAGGACGCGGTGATTTATCAGGTGCACGTGAAGTCGTTCTTCGACGCGAACAACGACGGCGTGGGCGATTTCGCGGGCCTGCTCTCCAAGCTCGATTACATCGCCTCGCTCGGCGTGACCGCGATCTGGCTGCTGCCGTTCTATCCGTCGCCGCGCCGCGACGACGGCTACGATATCGCCGACTATCGCAACGTGCATCCCGACTACGGCCAGCTCGCCGACGTGCGCCGCTTCATTCAGGAAGCGCACGCGCGCGGCATGCGCGTGATCACCGAACTGGTCATCAATCACACCTCGGATCAGCATCCGTGGTTTCAGCGCGCGCGGCGCGCGAAGCCCGGCTCGAATCATCGCAATTACTACGTGTGGTCCGATACCGATCAGCGTTATCAGGGCACGCGCATCATCTTCATCGACACCGAGCCATCGAACTGGACGCACGATCCCGTCGCGGGCGCGTATTACTGGCACCGTTTTTATTCGCATCAGCCCGATCTGAATTTCGATAATCCCGCCGTGCTGCGCGAAGTGTTGCAGGTGATGCGCTTCTGGCTCGACATGGGGATCGACGGATTGCGGCTGGACGCCGTGCCTTACCTCGTCGAACGCGAAGGCACGAATAACGAGAACCTGCCCGAAACGCACGCGATCCTGAAGAAGATTCGCGCGACCATCGACGAGCATTATCCCAATCGCATGCTGCTCGCCGAAGCGAATCAGTGGCCCGAGGACGTGCAGGAATATTTCGGCAACGAAGACGAATGCCATATGGCGTTCCACTTTCCGCTGATGCCGCGTCTGTATATGGCGATTGCGAGCGAGGACCGCTTTCCGATCATCGACATCATGAAGCAGACGCCGGATCTGCTGCCCAGTTGCCAATGGGCGGTTTTCCTGCGCAATCACGATGAACTGACGCTCGAAATGGTCACCGATTCCGAGCGCGATTATCTCTGGAACACCTATGCGAGCGACCGGCGCGCGCGTCTGAATCTCGGCATTCGCCGCCGTCTCGCGCCGCTCATGGAGCGCGACCGACGCCGCATCGAACTGATCAATTCGATCTTGCTCTCGATGCCCGGCACGCCGGTGATTTATTACGGCGACGAACTCGGCATGGGCGACAACATTCACCTCGGCGACCGCGACGGCGTGCGCACGCCGATGCAATGGTCGTCGGATCGCAACGGCGGATTTTCGCGCGCCGATCCCGAACAACTCGTATTGCCGCCGCTGATGGGTTCGCTCTACGGCTACGACGCGATCAACGTGGAAGCGCAAAGCCGCGACCCGCATTCGCTGCTCAACTGGACGCGGCGCATGCTCGCCACGCGCCGCGCGAAGCAGGCGTTCGGGCGCGGCACGATCCGCTTTCTGCGGCCCGCGAATCGCAAGATCCTCGCGTATCTGCGCGAGATGCCGGGCGAGCCGTCGATTCTTTGCGTCGCGAATCTCTCGCGCGCGCCGCAGGCCGTCGAACTCGATCTCTCCGAATTCGCGGGCACCGCACCCGTGGAGATGACCGCCGATTCGGTGTTTCCGCCGATCGGCCAGTTGCCGTATCTGCTGACCTTCCCGCCCTACGGTTTTCTGTGGTTCCTGCTATGTCCGGGCAACGAGCGTCCTTCGTGGAGCCAGCCCGCGTCCGAGCAGTTGCCCGAATTCGTGACCGTCGTGATCCGCGAAGGACAAACCGGCGCGACGCCCGAAAACGTGCGCCTGCTCGAATCGGAAGTGCTGCCGTCGTGGCTCTCGCGGCGGCGCTGGTTCGCCTCGAAGGACAAGCCGCTGCGCGCCGTGCGGCTCGCCGCACTCACGACGATCACGGGCGCGGGCTTCGCGTTCACCGAGATCGAAGCCGAACTCGCGGATGGCGCGACCGAGCGCTACGTGTTGCCGATCGCGATCACCTGGGGCGCGGACACCACCACGCCGCTGCACATTCAGCTCGCGCTCTCACGCGTGCGGCGCGGCCGCACGATCGGCTATCTGACCGATGCGTTCGCGCTGCCGTGGTTCGCTTATGGCGTGCTGCGCAAGCTGCGTGAACGCGCGCAGGTGCCGACCGTGCAAGGCAGCACGATCCGCTTCGAACCGACCACGCGCATCGATGAAATCGATCTCGGCGAAGAACCCGAAATCCGCTGGCTCGCCGCCGAACAGAGCAACAGCTCGCTGATCATCGCCGAAACGCTGGTGCTCAAGCTCGTGCGCCGCCTGATGGCGGGCGTGCATCCCGAAGCGGAAATGAGCCGCCATCTGACGAAGCTCGGCTACGCAAACACGGCGCCGCTCTATGGCGAAGTCGTGCGCGTCGATCCGCAGGGCGTGCCGCATACGCTCGCGATCCTGCAAGGCTTCATCGACAATCAGGGCGACGCGTGGGAATGGGCGCTCGATTATCTGCGCCGCACGATCGACGACCTCGCGCTCGCCGCCGACGACGGCGAAACCGGCGAGCAGGATCAGGCTCACGAAGAAGAGGTGATGCAGAACTACGCCGCCGTGATCGGCGCGATCGGCAAGCGGCTCGGCGAATTGCACGCCGCGCTCGCGCAGCCCGGCGAGGACGACGACGAGGGCGACGCCTTCACGCCCGAGGCCGCAACGCCCGACGATGTGCGCCAGTGGGTCAGCGACGCGCGCAAGATGCTCGTGGAAGCGCTCGACATCGTGGCGCAGCGTATCGGCGACGACAACCACACGCTCGACGACGACGCGAAGGAACTCGCGCGCAGTCTGATCGAGCGGCGCGACGCGCTGCTGGCCGCCGTGGACGACCTCGTGCCGCTCGACGCCGCCGCGTGGCGCATCCGCATTCATGGCGACTTCCATCTGGGCCAGGTGCTGCTCGCGCAAGGCGACGCGTATCTGATCGACTTCGAAGGCGAGCCCGCGCGTTCGCTCGATTACCGGCGCGCGAAACAATGTTCGCTGCGCGACGTCGCGGGCCTGCTGCGCTCGCTCTCGTATGCGAACGCCGCCGCGCAATCGACCACCGAAAGCGCGCCGCAGCAGATCGCAGACCGCAAGCGCGCACTGTTCGAGCGCTTCCGCGGCCACGCCGCCGAAACCTTCCTGAGCCAGTACCGCGCGGCGGTCGTCAACGCGCCGCTCACGCTCGTCAGCGCGTCGCACGAACAGGCGCTGCTCGACCTGTTCCTGATCGAGAAGGCGGCCTACGAGATCCGCTACGAAGCCGCCAACCGGCCCTCGTGGCTCGCCCTGCCGGTACGTGGCCTCGCGGCGCTTGCGAGCCGCCTGCTCGGCCCCACGCCGACCCACGGAGGCGGACATGCCTGAGCGCGCCCCGGACGCCGGCCTGCATCATCACGACATCGACGCGCTCGTGCATGCGCGTCATCGCGATCCGTTCGCCGTGCTCGGGCTGCATTGGGTCGACGGCGCGCCTTACGTGCGCGCCTGGCTGCCGAACGCCACGCACGTGCGCGTGCTCGCGCGCGATCGCGCGCACACGCTCGCCGAACTCACGCGCGTGCATCCCGCCGGGCTGTTCGCCGGACCGCTCGCGGAAGGCACGGCGTATCGGCTCGAAATCGACTGGCATGGCGTGGCGCAGGAAGTGGAGGACCCCTATTCTTTCGGCGCGCAGTTGCCGCAGGAAGCGCTGCATCGTCTCGCCGACGGCGATCCATATGCCGTGCTCGAATGCCTCGGCGCGCGGCCGCTCGTCTATGACGGCGTGCCGGGCGTGCGCTTCGCGCTGTGGGCGCCGAACGCGCAACGCGTCTCCGTGGTCGGCGACTTCAACGCGTGGGACGGGCGGCGTCATCCGATGCGGCTGCGCCACGAAGCGGGCGTGTGGGAGCTGTTCATTCCGCGCGTGGCCGCGGGCGCGCGCTACAAGTTCGAGATCCTCGGCGCGCGCGGCGAAGTGCTGCCGCTGAAGGCCGATCCCTGCGCGTTCCAGACCGAGCCGCCGCCCGCCACGGCGTCGGTGGTCGCGCCGGTGGAAGCGCTCGAACATTTCGCGTGGCACGACCACGACTGGCTGCAAACGCGCGCCGAACGCCAGAACGCGCGCGCGCCGATGTCAGTGTACGAAGTGCACGCATCGTCCTGGCTGCCGACGCAAGGCGCCGACGCGCCCGCGCCCGACTGGCGCGCGCTCGCCGACCGCCTGATTCCCTACGCGCAGGGCATGGGCTTCACGCATCTGGAATTGCTGCCGGTGGCCGAGCATCCGTTCGGCGGGTCGTGGGGCTATCAGCCGCTTTCGCAGTTCGCGCCGACCGCGCGTCTCGGTTCGCCGCTCGACTTCGCGGCCTTCGTCGATCGCGCGCACGAGGCCGGTCTCGGCGTGATTCTCGACTGGGTGCCCGCGCATTTTCCGAACGACGCGCACGGCCTGATCGAATTCGACGGCACCGCGCTCTACGAACACGCCGATCCGCGCGAGGGCTACCACCCCGACTGGAACACGATGATCTACAACCTCGGCCGCCGCGAGGTGAGTGCGTTCCTGATCGCATCGGGGCTCGCGTGGCTGATGCGTTATCACATCGACGGGCTGCGCGTGGACGCCGTCGCGTCGATGCTCTATCGCGACTATTCGCGCGCGCAGGGCGAATGGGTGCCGAACATCTACGGCGGGCGCGAGAATCTCGAATCGATCGCGTTTCTCAAGCGCCTCAATCACGAAACGCAATACGTGCCGCAGCGGCCCGGCGTGATCACCATCGCCGAGGAATCGACCGCATGGCCCGGCGTGACCGCGCGCCCCGAGGACGGCGGACTCGGCTTCCAGTTCAAATGGAACATGGGCTGGATGCACGACACGCTGCACTTCATGCACGAAGACCCCGTGCATCGCCGCTATCACCATCACGAGATGACGTTCGCGATGGTCTACGCGTGGTCCGAGCGTTTCGTGCTGCCGCTCTCGCATGACGAAGTGGTGCACGGCAAGGGCTCGCTGCTCGGCAAGATGCCCGGCGACCGCTGGCAGAAGTTCGCGAACCTGCGCGCGTATTTCGGCTTCATGTGGGCGCATCCGGGCAAGAAGCTGCTGTTCATGGGCGGCGAGTTCGGGCAGATGGCGGAGTTCGATCACGACGGCACGCCGCACTGGAATCTGCTAGACGATCCGTTGCATCGCGGCGTGCAGGCGCTCGTGCGCGACCTCAACCACCTCTATGCCGACGAAACCGCGCTGCACGTGCTCGACACGGAGCCGGGCGGCTTCGAATGGCTCGTCGCCGACGACAGCGACAACAGCGTGCTCGCGTGGCGGCGCGTCGACGGTTCGGGCAACGAGATCGTCGCGGTCTGCAACTTCACGCCGGTGCCGCGCCACGGCTACCGCATCGGCATGCCGCAGCCGGGGCAGTGGGAAGAAGCGCTCAACAGCGACGCCGAAGTCTACGGCGGCTCGAACATGGGCAACGGCGGCCTCGTCTCGACCGAGCCGGTGCCGAGCCACGGCCGCCCGCAATCGGCGGCGCTCGTGCTGCCGCCGCTCGGCACGCTGATACTGCGATTGCGACGTTGATATGGCAGCACGCGCGTTTCATCAGGAATCCGATGCAATACAAGAATCAGCAGAAGGAGCATCGATATGGCTAACGGCATGCCCGACCGGCTGCTGCCCGGCGCGCCCTACCCGCTCGGCGCGACGTGGGACGGGCTGGGCACCAACTTCGCGGTGTTCTCGGCGCACGCGTGGCGCATCGAGCTGTGCCTCTTCGACCCGACCGGCCGCAAGGAACGCATGCGCTACAAGCTGCCCGAATGCACCGATGAAATCTGGCACGGCTATCTGCCCGACGCGCATCCCGGCACCGTCTACGGCTTTCGCGCGCACGGCCCGTATCAGCCGCACGAAGGCCATCGCTTCAATCCGCACAAGCTGCTGCTCGATCCGTACGCGCGCCGCCTCGTCGGCCAGTTCCGCTGGTCCGACACGCTGTACGGCTATCGCGTGCATTCGAACCGCGCCGACCTCTCGCTCGAACGGCGCGACTCCGCGCCCGCGATGGCCAAGGGCGTGGTCACGCACGACACCTTCGACTGGTCGCAGGACCATCGGCCCAACACGCCGTGGAGCGAGACCGTCATCTACGAAACGCATGTGCGTGGCATCTCGATGCTGCGCCGCGATCTGCGCCATCACCAGCGCGGCACCTTCGCCGCGCTCGGCTCGCCGCATTTCATCGACCATCTGCAGAAGCTGGGCGTGACCGCCGTGGAGCTGCTGCCCGTGCACGCCTTTCTTCCCGAGCGCTTTCTCGTCGAGCGCGGCCTGCGCAATTACTGGGGCTATAACTCGGCGGCGTATTTCGCGCCCGAGCCCTCGTATCTCGCGGGCAACGACACCGACGAAATGCGCATCGCGATTCGCCAGTTGCATGCGGCCGGTATCGAAGTGATTCTCGACGTGGTCTACAACCACACCTGCGAAGGCGGCGAAATGGGCCCGACGATCTCGTGGCGCGGCCTCGACAACGCAAGCTATTACCGCTGCGTGCCCGGCGACGAACGCCATCTGATCAACGACACCGGCTGCGGAAACACGCTCAATCTTTCGCATCCGCGCGTCCTGCAGATGGTTGCCGACTCGCTGCGCTACTGGACCACCTCGTATCGCATCGACGGCTTTCGTTTCGATCTCGGCGTCACGCTCGGACGCGAGCCGCAAGGTTTCGATCCCGGCAGCGGCTTCTTCGATGTGCTGCGCCAGGACCCCGTGCTCTCGCAGGTGAAGCTGATTTCCGAGCCGTGGGACGTCGGTCCCGGCGGCTATCAGCTCGGCAATCATCCGCCCGGTTTCGCCGAATGGAACGACCGCTATCGCGACAGCGTGCGCCGCTACTGGCGCGGCGCGCCCGCGCAGCGCGCCGATCTCGCCGCGCGTCTCACCGGTTCCGCCGATCTGTTCGACAAGCGCAAGCGCCACCCGTGGGCCTCGCTGAATTTCGTGACTTCGCACGACGGCTTCACGCTCGCCGATCTCGTCGCCTACGAGCGCAAGCACAATGAAGCGAACGGCGAAGAGAACCGCGACGGCCACAACGAAAACTGGAGCGCGAACTGGGGCGTCGAAGGCCCGACCGACGATCCGGCGATTCTCGACACGCGCGCCCGCGTCGCGCGCTCGATGTTTGCGACGCTCTGCATCGCGCTCGGCACGCCGATGATGCTGGCCGGCGACGAAACCTGCCGCACGCAGCAAGGCAACAACAACGCGTATTGCCAGGACAACGAGATTTCGTGGGTCGACTGGGCGCTCGCCGCGACGCCGCAAGGCGAGGCGATGACGGCGTTCTGCGCGCGCGCGATCGCGCTGCGGCGGGATCATCCCTTGCTGAGAGAAACCCGCTTCCTGTTCGGCGACCGCGAGGTGCTGCCCGACGTGCACGACATCGACTGGTTCGACGAGCACGGCGAGCGGCTCACGCCCGCGGCATGGCAAGACCCCGAGGCGCGCGCATTCGCGGTGCGGCGCGCGGGCCCGGGACTCGACGGCGAAATCGAAGTATTGTTGATGATGCTGAACGCGTCCTCGCAGGCCGTGACGTTCCGCGCGCCCGCGCCGCGACTCGCGTGGAGCGTGCTGCTCGACACCGCGCATCCCGAGGACGCGCCGCACACGCTGTACGACGCCGGTTTCGAGGTCGGCGCGCACGCGCTTGCGGTGCTGTGCGCGCGGCCCGCGCGCCACGCGGCGCAAGGTGCGGGCGCCACGCACACAGGCACGCACGCGGCCGCGCAAGACGACGCTGCGTCCGCGAGGACGCCGCCGCCCGACCCGCGCCAGCCGCACGCGGCGCAGGAAGACTCAGCTGGATAGCGCAGGAATCTGCTACAGGAATCGGCCATGTCCCCGCTTTCGCAGGATTCGCTCATCCGCCACTACTCGCACTGCCTGCCGTTCGGCGCGCAGTTGACCGGCGCCGCGCCCGGCAATCCGCATACGCGGTTTCGCTTCTGGGCGCCGTCGTGCGGCTCGGTGCAGATCGTGTTCGAAAACGCCGACGGCAGCGCGGCCAGCGCGCCGCTCGACATGACGCCCTCGCATAACGGCTGGTTCGAGGCGCAGGCGCCGTGCGCGCCCGGCACGCTCTATCGTTATCGCATCGATGGACAACAACTCGTGCCCGACCCCGCTTCGCGTTTTCAGCCGCAAGGCGTGCACGGCCCGAGCGAAATCGTCGACGCGCGCGCGTTCGCCTGGCGGCACGCGTACTGGCAAGGCCGCCCGTGGGAAGAAACCGTGCTCTACGAACTGCACGTGGGCGCGCTCGGCGGCTACGCGGGCGTGATGAACCGCCTGCCCGCGCTCGCGGAACTCGGCGTCACCGCGATCGAACTGATGCCGCTGAACGATTTCCCCGGCGAACGCGGCTGGGGCTACGACGTCGTGCTGCCCTACGCGCCGCACGCGGCCTACGGCACGCCCGACGAACTCAAGGCGCTGATCGACGCCGCGCACGGCCACGGCCTGCAAGTGCTGCTCGACGTGGTCTACAACCACTTCGGCCCGGACGGCAACTGGCTCGGCCACTACGCGAAGCCCTTTTTCAAGGCCGGAAAACGCACGCCGTGGGGCGACGCGCTCGACTTCGAGCGCCCCGAAGTGCGCGACTTCTACAGCGACAACGCGCTCTACTGGCTCAACGAATATCGCTTCGACGGACTGCGTCTGGACGCCGTGCACGCGATCGAGAATCCCGACTGGCTGCGCGAACTCGCCGACCACGTGCGCGCGCGCGTGGAGCCGGGCCGTCACGTCCATCTCGTGCTCGAAAACGAGCACAACGAAGCGAATCTGCTGGAGACGCATTTCACCGCGCAATGGAACGACGACGCGCATCACACGCTGCACGTGATGCTGACCGGCGAATCGGAAGGCTATTACCGCGCGTTCGCCGATCATCCCATCGCGCAGCTCGCGCGCGTGCTCGGCGAAGGCTTCGCGTATCAGGGCGACCCGTCGCCGGTACACGACGGCCAGCCACGCGGCGAACCGAGCGCGCATCTGTCGCCCACCTCGTTCGTGATGTTCCTGCAGAACCACGATCAGATCGGCAACCGCGCATTCGGCGACCGTCTGCGCACGCTCGCCGGCACCGACGACGCGCTGCGCGCGGCCACGGCCTTGCTGCTGCTGTCGCCGCAGATTCCGCTGCTGTTCATGGAGGAGGAATACGGCTCGACGCAGCCGTTCCAGTTTTTCACGGCGTTCGAAGGCGATCTCGCCGATGCGGTCCGCGAAGGCCGCCGCCGCGAATTCAAGGCCTTCAGCGCCTTCACCGACGAAGCGCGGCGCGAGCAGATTCCCGATCCGAACGACGCGCGCACGTTTGAAAACTCCTCGCCGCCCGCCGATGCGCCGCTCGAAGGCGACCGGCTCGACTGGATGCACTTCTACAAGTCGGCGCTCGCGGTGCGCGCGCGTCTGCTGATGCCGCGCCTGCGCCATGCGCGCGCGCTCGGCGCGACCGTGCTCGCCGACGAACGCGGCGACGGCGCCACGACGGGCCGCGAGGCGCTGATCGCACGCTGGCGTCTCGACGACGGCGAGATCTACACGATCGCGCTGAATCTCGGCCAGGAATGCGTGCGTCTCGATCGTGCGCCCGAGGGCATGGTCGTGTTCGAAACGCCGCCGCGCGCGCGCGATCTCGCCGATAACGGCGTGCTGCCCGAGAACGCCTGCCTCGCCTGGCTGACCGGCGACGTGCCCGAGTACGCGCTGCATCACGACGCGCGCGCAGTCCGCCGCGAGGAGCCGCAGGCATGAGCACCGCGCGCCGCAGCGAAACGCTCGAAGCGCTCGCGCGCCGTGCGGGCTTCGAGGTCGAATGGTCCGACGCGCACGGCGTCATGCAGCGCGTGCCCGACAGCACGCTCGCCGCGCTGCTCGAATGCGCGGGCCTGCCCTGCGCGAACGCCACGCAGCTGCGCCACAGCGCCTCGCAACTGAACGCCGAACAATCGACGCGGCGTCTGCCGCCGCTCATCACCGCCGAATACGAAAGCGCGATCGAATTGCCGCCGTCGGCGGTGCGCTCGGGCAGCCACTATCGCATCGATCTGGAAAACGGCGCGCATATCGAAGGCCGCTTCACGATGCCGAAGGGCGAGCCCGCGCTGCTCGCGCCGCTCTCCGAGCCCGGCTATCACACGCTCACGGTCAACGATCATCGTCTGACGATTGCGGTCGCGCCGCCGCATTGCTGGCGCGTCGGCGACGCGTGGCGCGCGCATCGCGGCGCGGATTCGCGCGTGCCGCCGCTCTGGGGCGTCGCCGCCCAATTGTACGGACTCCGACGTAATGGCGACGGCGGCATCGGCGACTATAGCGCGCTGGCCACGCTCGCGACGCAGAGCGCGCAACGCGGCGCGCAGGCGGTCGCGGTCAGTCCCACGCACGCAATGTTCAGCGCCCAGGCGGGGCATTTCAGCCCGTATGCGCCGTCGTCGCGGCTCTGGCTCAACGTCGCGCATATCGATCCGGCGGCCGTGTTCGGCGCGCAGGCCGCCCACGACGCCATCGTCGCCGCGCAAGCGCAGGACGCCTGGCGCGAACTCGAAGCGCTGCCGCAGATCGACTGGCTAGGCGCGCAGCCGCTCAAGCTCAAGATCCTGCGCGTGCTGTTCGACCGCTTCGACGCCGACGAACGCAGCAGCGGCTCGCCGCGCGCCGCCGCCTTCGACGCGTTCTGCGCGCGCGGCGGCCAGGCGCTCGACGATCACGCGCGCTTCGAGGCGCTTCAGGCCGCGATGCTCAGCGGCCCCGAAGGCCTGCGCCACTGGCGCGACTGGCCCGAGGCGCTGCGCGATCCGCGCAGCCCGGCCGTCGCGACCTTCGCGACCGAGCATCGCCGCGAAGTGGACTTTCATTGCTTCCTGCAATGGCTCGCCGCCGAAGGGCTTTCGCGCGCGCAACGCGAGGCGCGCGAAGCGGGCATGTCGATCGGCCTCGTCGCCGATCTCGCGGTGGGTTGCGACGGCGCGGGCTCGCATGCGTGGTCGCTGCCGCAGGACATGCTGCAACGCGTATCGGTGGGCGCGCCGCCCGACATCTTCAATCAGGCCGGACAAAGCTGGGGCCTCACGACGTTCTCGCCGCGCGCGATGCACAACACCGGCTTTCGCGCCTTCATCGACATGCTGCGCGCCGCGTTCGCCCACGCGGGCGGCGTGCGCATCGACCACATTCTCGGCTTGCGCCGCCTGTGGCTCGTGCCCGAAGGCGAAAGCGCGAAACACGGCGCGTATCTGCGTTATCCGTTCGACGACCTCGTGCGTCTGATCGCGCTCGAATCGTGGCGGCATCGGGCGATCGTGATCGGCGAGGATCTCGGCACCGTGCCGCCGGGGCTGCGCGAACGGCTCGCGTCGCACGCGCTCTACGGCATTCGCGTGCTGTGGTTCGAGCGCGAGGGCGGCGGCTTTCTCGCGCCCGCGCGCTACGATCCGCACGGCGTGGCGACCACTACCACGCACGATCTGCCGACCGTGGCGGGCTGGTGGCGCGGCGCCGATATCGACTGGCGCAACCGCATCGGCCAGACCTTGCCGCGCGCGGACGGACGCGATCCCGTCGCGCTCGAACACGCACAACGCGCCGCCGACCGCGACGCGCTCTGGCGCGCGCTGCAAGACACGGGCTTCACGCCGCGCGACGCCGCCACGCCGCCGTCCGATGCACCGCTCGACGCACTGCCGATCGCGGGCGCGCTCGGCTACGTGGCGGCGAGCGCGAGCCCGCTTGTGACCTGCCCGCTCGAAGATCTGCTCGGTCTCGTCGATCAGCCGAATCTGCCGGGCTCGATCGACGAGCATCCGAACTGGCGTCAGCGCCTGCCCTTGCCCGTCGATGCGCTTTACACCGACGCCGCCGTCGCGCAACGCGTGAGCACGATCGCGCACGCACGCGAAACGGCGCCGGTATCGGCTGAAATCGCCGACAAGATCGCCAACGAAAGCGCCAACGACGCCCCCACCGACGCCACGCTCTCCGGTCCGCCCACGCCATGACACTACCCCGCGCGACGCTGCGCCTGCAGCTCCACCACGGCTTCACTCTCGACGACGCGCTCGCGCAGCTCGACTACTTCGCCGCGCTCGGCGTGAGCCATCTCTATCTCTCGCCGATCACGACCGCGCAGCCCGGTTCGATGCACGGCTACGACACGGTCGACTATCAGACCGTGAGCGCGGAACTGGGCGGCGAAGCGGCGCTGCGGCGTCTCGCGGACGCGGCGCACACGCGCGGCATGGGCCTGATCGTCGATCTGGTGCCGAACCATATGGGCGTGGGCGGCGCGCACAACGCCTGGTGGCGCGACATCCTCGAATGGGGACGTCATAGCGCCTACGCGCGCTATTTCGATGTGGACTGGCACTCGCCCGACCCCGCGCTGCGCGGCAAGGTGCTGATGCCCTTCCTCGGCGCGCAATACGGCGACGAACTCGCGGCGGGCCGCATCGAATTGAAATTCGACGCCGCCGACGCGCGCTTCTACGTGCAGTACGGCCCGCACGTCTGCCCGATCTGCCCGACCGATTACGCCGCGATCCTGCAATCGGCCGACCGCGCCGATCTCAGCACGCTCGCCAACGCGTTCCAGGGCATCACCACGCAGCCCGACGATCAGACCCGCGCGAGCGCCGCGCGCGACGCGCTGCGCGCCTTCGTCGAACGCGAAGGCACCGATGCGATCGAATTTGCTCTGGAATCCTATGCAAGTCTCGATCCGGTGCCGCGCGACAAGCTGCATCGGCTGCTGGAGCGCCAGCACTTTCGGCTCGCGTGGTGGCGCACCGCCACCGACGAAGTGAACTGGCGGCGCTTCTTCGACGTGACCGCGCTCGCGGGCGTGCGCGTCGAGCGGCACGACGTGTTCGAAGCCGTGCACAAGCTCGTGTTTCGCCTGTACGCCGATGGCGTGATCGACGGCCTGCGCATCGACCATATCGACGGGCTCGCCGATCCACGCGAGTATTGCGACCGGCTGCGCCAGCGGCTCGCTTCGCTGCGCGCCACGGTGCCGTATATCGTCGTCGAGAAGATTCTCGCGCGCGGCGAGGCGCTGCGCGACGACTGGCCCGTGCAGGGCACGACCGGCTACGACTTCATGAACGACGTGGGCGCGCTGCTGCACGATCCCGCGGGCGCCGCGCCGCTCGCCGAAACCTGGGCCGCGATCTCGGGCGACGACGCGCCGTTCGCGCGCGTGGCGCTCGACGCGCGGCGCGAGATGCTGGCCGCGTATCTGGCCGCCGAACTCGATCACGCGGCGCGCGCGCTGCATCGGATTGCGCGCGAACAGCCGGGCACGCGCGACTTCACTTACGCGGCCGTGCATCGCGTCGCGGCGCAACTCGCGATGCACTTTCCCGTCTACCGCATCTATCCGGTCAACGGCTTGCGCGGCGCGACCGACAACCGCTACTTCGGCGTCGCGCTGGAAGCGGCGCGCGAGGCCTTGCCGAGCGCGAGCCGCCTCGCGCTCGATCAGGTCGATGCGTGGCTCGGCGCGCGCGCGCCCGATGCGGCGAGCGGCAATGGCAACAAGAGCCCGCGCCCTGAAGCCGCCAACGGCGGCTCTGCCCAGAACACGCAGAACGCCCAGCACGCTCAACATGCGAAGAACGCCGCCCGAGGCCCGCAGAAAAACACCGCGCAAAGCAGCGCGCCTGTGCCGCTCAGTCATGCGCTGATCGCACAGCGCACCGCGCTCGCGCTGTTCTCGCAACTGACCGCGCCGCTCGCGGCCAAGGCCACGGAGGACACCGCGTTGTATCGCTACGGACGGCTGCTTTCGCGCAACGAAGTGGGCGCCGATCCCGACGACTTCTCGCTGAGCGCCGCCGACTTCCACGCGGCCAACCACCTGCGCCAGCGCCACGTGCCCTACGCGCTGCTCACGACCGCCACGCACGATCACAAGCGCGGCGAAGACGTGCGCGCGCGCCTCGCCGTGCTCAGCGAGATCGCGCCGGAGTGGAGCTCGACCTTGCGCGCGTGGTCGACGCTCAATCAGCCGCAGCGGCGCAACGACGCCGCGCCGCCCGCGCAATGGTCGCCCGGCCCCACGGCGGAGGCGATGCTTTATCAGACGCTGGTGGGCTGCTGGCCGCCCGATCTCGATCCCGGCGACGAAGCGGGTGTGTGCGCGCTCGCCGAACGCGTCGCGCAATGGCAGTTGAAGGCGCTGCGCGAAGCGAAGCTGCGCACTAACTGGCTCGTGCCCGACGAAGCCTATGAGTCGGACTGCCAGGCATTTCTGTTCGACATTCTCGCGCCGCAGCGCCGCGAAGGGTTTCTGCACTCGCTCGCGGCATTCGTTGCGCGCGTCGCGCCCGCCGGGGCCGTCAATACGCTGTTGCAGACCGTGCTGCGTCTGACCTCGCCGGGCGTGCCCGATCTGTATCAGGGCACCGAGTTCTGGGATTGGAGTCTCGTCGATCCCGACAACCGGCGGCCCGTCGATTACGCGCAGCGTTCGGCCGCGCTCGACGACGACGCGCCCGCCGCGAAGCTCGCGCAGTGGCGCGACGCGCGCGTGAAGCAGGCGACGATCCAGCGCGTGCTCGCGCTACGCGCTCGCGCGCCTGGGCTGCTGCGGGAAGGGGATTATGTGCCGCTGGAAGTGCGCGGCACGCGGGCCGCACAGGCGATTGCGTTCGCGCGCCGCCACGGCGAGGCGTGGGCCATCGTGATCGGCACGCGCCACGCGGCGGCGCTGCTCGACGGCGACACGCCGCTCGTCGCGCCCGACCGCTGGGACGACACCGCCGTGGTGCTGCCGAAAGCGTGCGCGGACACGGCGCTCCACGACTGGCTCAGCGATGCGTCGCACACGGCTGCGCGCGACGCTCAGGAACCCGTGCTGTATCTGCGCGACGCGCTCGCCGCGCTGCCCGTGGCCGTGTTGTCGAATCTCGCGCGCGAAGACGCTTGACGACGACGCTTAACCGCCCTCGTCTTCGAGATCCTTCGGATACACGCGCACGAGCACGATGCGCGGCCCCTTCATCTTCTTCACGACGATATCGAAGCGGTCGAACGACACGCGCTGACCTTCGGTCGGCAGATCGTTGAGCGCATGAATCACGAGGCCGCCGACCGATTCGGCGCGGCCTTCGTCGATATCGATGCCGAGCGCCTGTTCGAGCGACACCACCGGCAGGCTGCCGCGGCCCATCAGCGTGCCGTCGTCCATGCGGGTCCAGTCGGTATCGGCCTGATGGAATTCGTCGTGAATCTGGCCGACCAGCGCGCCGAGCAGATTATCGAGCGTGAGAAAACCGTTCGGCCGCTGGCCCTTGCGGCCCACCAGCGCGAAATGCGGCGCGCCCTTGCGAAAGCGCCGGAACAGCGCGAGCGCGGGCGTTTCGGGCTTCACGTACTGCACCGGACGCACGAACTTGCCGAGGTCGTCGAGCGCGTGACCGGCTTCGCGCGCGAGCAGCAGATCCTTCAGGTGAATCAGGCCGACGACCTCCTCGCCGGTCCCATCCTCGAACAGCGGATAGCGGCTGAAGCGATGGCGCGCCACGATCTGCATGTTGTCCTTGAGCGGCACGTCGCGGCGCAGGCCCACCATTTCGTGCGTGGGACGCATGAGGTCGGAGACCGTGAGGCGCGAGAAGTCGAGCGAATGCGCGAGCGCGTTCCACTCGTCGGCGCTCCAGTTGTTCGCGGTCTGCGCGAGCGACGCCTGCGAACGGCGCGGCGATCGCGCCTGCGCGTGGGCATTCGGGTGACCGCTTGCCGGAGCGCTCTGGCCTTGCGCGTGGCCTTGCGCGTGACCATT
Source organism: Paraburkholderia sp. J94 (assembly GCF_905220285.1). Taxonomy (NCBI): domain Bacteria; kingdom Pseudomonadati; phylum Pseudomonadota; class Betaproteobacteria; order Burkholderiales; family Burkholderiaceae; genus Paraburkholderia; species Paraburkholderia sp. J94. The sequence continues at coordinate 70,046 of NZ_CAJMZH010000024.1, forward strand.
CGCGTGCGCGTCGGCCTCCGCTTGCGCGGCGGCGCGGCGGCTGCGCAGGATCAGCTTGAGTTCGTCGGTCGAATAATGGGCTTCGGTGCCGTGCTCCGACGACAGGCCCGCGAGCCGCAGCACGGCGTTCGCGCTCGAATTGAGCGCCCAGATCGCCGGATACATCGTCCAGTAGAAGCCGTAGAGCGGCGCGGCGCACCACAGCGAGATCTTTTCCGCCTGGCGGATCGCGAGCGACTTCGGCGCAAGCTCGCCCACCACGATGTGCAGGAACGAGATGACCGTGAACGCGAACACGAGCGAGATGCCGTGAATCAGCTCGGGCGAGCGGATGCCGACGATGTCGAACACCGGTTCGAGCAGCTGCGCGAACGCGGGCTCGCCGATCCAGCCAAGGCCGAGCGAGGCGAGCGTGATGCCGAGCTGGCACGCGGACAGATAGGCGTCGAGCTGGCCGTGGACCTTGGCGAGCAGCCGCCCGCGCATGCCGTATTGCTCGGCGAGACTTTGCACGCGCGTGGCGCGCAGCTTGACCAGACCGAATTCGGCCGCGACGAAGAAACCGTTGAGGGCAACGAGGAACAGCGCGCCGATCAGGGCGATAACCTGCATCAAGAGATAAGGCTCCAGAAAACGAAGCGATCAGTATAAGGGGTGCAAGCGGCCTGTAAGGCGATGGCGGGCGATTCGGCCGTCCCGCGCGCCGGCGATCTTGATGCAGCTCCGATGCCGTTACGTATGACGCGAAGCGGGCCGCGCGCGGCGACCCTGCGGTTGAGGGAGTGTGGGGTTCAGCCGCCGTTGGCCGATACGCTGAGCGTGAGCGTCGCCGCCTCGCCCGCCACGAGCGGCTGCGCCTCGAAACGGCCGCCATGCGCCTCCGCCACGCGCTGGCACAGCGAGAGCACCCACGCGGCGCGCCCCGCCTCCTGCGGCTCGGCCGCCTGGGCGCGCGCGAATGCTTCGAGCGCGTGCGGCAGCGCGTCGTCGGTCAGCGTCTGCGGGCTTGCGGTCCACTGCACCTCGAACTGGGCCGCCGTGGCCGTCGCGCTCACGTTCAGCGCGATCTGCGCGCCCTGGGCGCTGGTTTCCGCCGCGAACACCAGCATCAGCCAGAGCGACTGAGCGAGGCGCTCGCGGTCGGCTTCGAAGCCCGCCGCCGCATCGGCGGGCACGCCTTGCACCGTGTAGCTCACGCCGCGCGCGTCGCCGAGCGCGGTGCGTGCGTCGTTCAGGGCTTCGTCGACGAGCGGGCCGAACGCGAACGGCGCGCGCTCGATCGCGAGCTTGCGGGTTTCGGCGCGGGTCGTATCGACGAGCGTTTCAAGCAGATGAACCTGTTGCTCGACACCCGTGCGGATGCCCGCCAGCGCGCGCTGCGCAGCGGCATCGGCGCTGTCGATCTTGCGTTCGAGCACGTAGGCCCAGCTATGGATCGCGTTCAGTGGGCTGCGCAAATCGTGCGATACGCGCGACAGCACGTGATCGCGCATGAAGCGCGCGGCTTCGGCGCACAGGCGCGCCGTGCGTTCGGTAGGGGAGTGTGAAGTCGACGCCATCGGATTCCTCTTCTTTCGCCCGCTGCGGGGGGCCGTGTTCTGCCGGTCCGGCCAGGCCCATTATAGGCAGGCAGCGGCGCGCCGGACGGCGCGCATGCGCCATGCCCGCCACCGCCGCGCTTGCGGGCAGGTTTGCGTTCCGCTTGCCTGGGCCCTCTGCGCAACCTGCAAACCGCCTACAATACCGTTTTTACCCTTTCCGATTCAGGAGTCTTTCATGTCTATCGTGACCACCGCATCCGGCCTCAAGTACGAGGACCTGACCGAAGGCACCGGCGCAGAAGCCACCGCCGGCCAGACCGTCAGCGTGCATTACACCGGCTGGCTGACGGACGGCCAGAAGTTCGATTCGAGCAAGGACCGTAACGACCCGTTCGCCTTCGTGCTGGGCGGCGGCATGGTCATCAAGGGTTGGGACGAAGGCGTGCAGGGCATGAAGGTCGGCGGCGTGCGCAAGCTCACGATCCCGCCGCAACTCGGCTACGGCGTGCGCGGCGCGGGCGGCGTGATTCCGCCGAACGCCACGCTCGTGTTCGAAGTGGAACTGCTCGACGTCTAAGCGCGTCGGCATCGCGCGCCCACGCCTCCGCCACGATGAATCCGCATCATCATTCGCCCGTTACCGCGCCCGGCGTCGAGCTGCGCCAGTACGGGGCCATCGAGGAAACCGATCTGCACGACTTTCACCAGATCGTGCTCGGTCTCGACGGTTCGATGGAGATGACGGTGGGCGGCGTGGGCGAGCGCATCGACCAGTGCTCCGCGTGGCTGATTCCGGCCGGCGCGCGGCACGACTATGCGGGCATCGGCGAAAACCGCCAGCTCGTGCTCGATTTGCCCGCGGCCTCGCTCGCGGTGCCCGAGCGGCTGTTCAACGCGGCGCGCGCCGTGCGCATCGATCCCGCGTTCGCGGCGCTCGTGCGCCAGATCGCGCAGCGCGCTGTGCTTGCGGGTGCGGCTACGTCGGTTTCATCGGCTTCGTCAGCTTCGTCCGCTTCGTCGCCCGCCTCGCTGCCGCAAAACGACGAGATGCGCGCGCGGCGCTTTCACTGGGACGCCTCGGCGCGCCTGTGCGCCGCGATGCTCTCGCAAACCGGCATCGCCGGCAATGACGCCTTCGACGCCGCCGCAGGTCTCGACTTCGCGCGCATCGACCGCTGGCTGCGCGCGCATCTTGCGCAGCCGCTGCGTATCGCCGATCTGGCTGCGCATTGCGGCTTCGGCATGCGGCGCTTTCATCAGTTATTTATCGAAGCGTTCGGCGAAACGCCGCATCGCTATCTGCAACGGCTGCGTCTGGATACAGCCGTCACGCTGCTCGCCGATCCGCGCCATACGCTCACCGACATCGCGCTCGAAGTCGGTTTCGGCGATCAAAGCGCCTTCACGCACGCGTTCACGCGGCGCTTCGGGCTCGCGCCCGGACAGTGGCGTGCGCTGCCGCATTGAGCGGCGCGCGCTTCGCTTACTGCCTCGCTTACTGCCTCGCTTACCGCTTCAATCACATCGGCTTCACTCGAAGCGATATTCCCACTGCGCCTGCGCGCCCACCGCGAGACGCGTGCCCGCGCCCGCCACGACCATCGCGTTCTGGCCGAACGTGAGGCCGCCGTCCACGCGCGCATCCACGCGGAAGGTCTGCAAGGTGTCGAGCGGCTCGGCGGGCCACTGCGCGTCGCGCTCGCCGCTGAGCTGATCGATCGTCGTGATCGGGCAGCGCGCGCACGGCTTCACGAAACGCAGCACGACTTCTTCCGCCCCGCTCTCGCCTTCGATCGACAGCGTGTCGATGAAGTCCTCGTCGAACGCCTCGCCGCCGTCGACCACGATATTCGGACGAAAGCGGCTCATCGGCACCGCAGGCGCGCCCTTCGCCGCGAGACGCGCGTTGAGGTCCGCCAGCGACGACTCGCTCGTCACGAGAATCGGGAAGCCGTCGGCGAACTGCGTGGGCACCGCTTCGTCGTTCGTCCACTTCCTGCTCGCGAGACGCGTGACGTCGTGCGCGAAACGCACGAGCCGCACCGGCACGCCGAGCGCCTGCGAGAACCAGTGCGCCGCTTCGTCGCCTTCGTCGAGCGCTTCGAAGGTATCGCCCCAGACCGTGGCCTGCACACGCGCCTCGCCGCCGCGCGGCGCGAACGGCAGCAGCAGATCGCCCGCCACGCCATCCATCGTGAGGCGCACGCCGTCTTGCGCGAACGCCGGCACGATGCGCGCCATCGCCGCGTATTCGCGCTGCGAAACGAAGCGGCCGTTCGCGTCGATCACCATCCAGTGGCGATCCCACTCCAGGCCCTTCGTGTCGAGCTGCGCGCGATCGAGCGCGATCGCGCCGCACGACTTCACGGGATAGACGAACAATCCGCGGATGACGGTCATGACGCGCTCACTGACCGAGGCCGCGCGCGAGATCGCTGCGCACGTCCTGCGGATCTTCGAGGCCCACGGCCAGGCGGATCAGCCCTTCGGTGATGCCCGCCGCCGCGCGCGCTTCCGGCGTGATGCGGCCGTGCGTCGTGGTGGCCGGGTGCGTGATCGTCGTGCGCGTGTCGCCGAGATTGCCGGTGATCGAGCACACCTTGGTGCTGTCGATCACGCGCCATGCGTTCGCGCGCTGTTCCTCGGGCGTCTCGCCCTTCACTTCGAACGACACGATCGCGCCGCCCGCCTTCTGCTGGCGCATCGCCAGTTCGTGCTGCGGATGCGACGCGAGACCCGGATAGTAGACGCGCTTGACCGACGGATGCGCCTCCAGCCAGCGCGCGATTTCGAGCGCGTTGGCCGACTGCTTTTCCACGCGCAGCGACAGCGTTTCCATGCCCTTGAGCAGCACCCACGCGTTGAACGCGGAGAGCGTCGGGCCTGCGCTGCGCACGAACGGGAACACCTTCTCCATGATGAACTGCTTCGAGCCCACCAGCGCGCCGCCGAGCACGCGGCCCTGGCCGTCGAGGAACTTGGTGGCCGAGTGCATCACCACGTCGGCGCCGAGCTTGAGCGGCTGCTGCAGCGCCGGGCTACAGAAGCAGTTGTCGACGACGAACAGCGCGCCCGCTTCCTTCGCGATCTTGCTGACGGCCGCGATGTCGGCGACTTCGGTCAGCGGATTCGACGGCGTTTCGAGGAAGAACATCTTCGTTTCGGGACGCACGGCGTTCTTCCATGCGTCGAGATCGGTGGGATCGACGAAGGTGGTCGTGATGCCGAACTTGCTGAAGATCTGCGAGAACATGCCGAGCGTCGAGCCGAAGATGCTCTGCGAGCTGACGATGTGATCGCCCTGCTGCAACGCGGACATCACCACCGACATGATCGCGGCCATGCCCGATGCCGTGGCCATGCACGCCTCGCCGCCTTCGAGCGCAGCCAGGCGGTCCTGGAACATGGTGACGGTCGGGTTCGTGAAGCGTGCGTAGGTGTAGCCCGTTTCCGAGTTCTTGAAGCGATCGGCGGCTTCGGCGGCGCTGCCGAAACAGAAGCTCGACGTCAGATAGAGCGCTTCCGAATGTTCGTTGAACTCGCTGCGCAGCGTGCCCGAGCGAACTGCCAGCGTGTCGAAGTTGAGGTTGTCGTCCATGTTCGTGTTTTCCGTAGCCAGAACCGTGTTTCAGGCCCGCGCGCGGCGCGCGCAGGCGCAAAAAAGCCCGCTTTGCGTCGGCAGAAGCGGGCTTTTCGGGAATTCGGGGGCGCTGTAGCAAATGAGCGGCGGCCAATGCTGCACCGTTCGCTTTAGCTGTTTTGGGTTGCCCCGCGTCCGCAAGCTGAGATCAAATCGACGCAAGCCCACATGCTAACACGGGAAACGCGCAGGCGTTTCCCGTCGCACATCTCACTCGACCGACAGTTGCAGATGCAGCTGCGAGCGCGAGCCGCCGTCCTGCGCGTCGCTGGCGGCGTCGCGGTCGGATTGGGCCTGCGGCGCGAGGCGCGCCGTTTCGATCTTGTCGAGATAGGTGCTCGTGATGTCGCCGGTGATGTACTCGCCGTCGAAGCACGATGCCTCGAATTCCTCGATCGCCGGATTGATGTCGCGCACCGCCTGCTTGAGCGCTTCCACGTCCTGATACACGAGGTAATCGGCGCCGATGATGCGCGCGACTTCTTCGTCCGTGCGGCCATGCGCGACGAGTTCGCCGCGCGTGGGCATGTCGATGCCGTAGACGTTCGGGAATTTCACCGGCGGCGCCGCCGAGGCGAAGATCACCTTGGTCGCGCCCGCATCGCGCGCCATCTGCACGATTTCCTGCGAGGTGGTGCCGCGCACGATCGAGTCGTCGATGATCAGGACATTCTTGCCCTTGAACTCGATGCCCATCGCGTTGAGCTTCTGGCGCACCGACTTCTTGCGCATCGCCTGGCCCGGCATGATGAAGGTGCGGCCCACGTAGCGGTTCTTGAAGAAGCCTTCGCGGTATTCCACGCCGAGCTTGTTCGCCACCTGCATCGCGGCGGGGCGCGACGAATCGGGAATCGGCATCACGACGTCGATCTTCACGTCGGGCAGTTCGCGCTGGATCTTCTCCGCGAGATAGTCGCCCATGCGCAGACGCGCGTTGTAGACCGGCACGCCGTCGAGCACCGAGTCAGGACGCGCGAGGTACACGAGTTCGAAGATGCAGGGGTTGAGCTTCGGCTTCTCGGCGCACTGCTGCGAATGCAGGTTGCCGTCGAAGTCGATGAACACCGCTTCGCCCGGCTCCACGTCGCGCACGAATTCGAAACCGATGCCTTCGAGCGCCACCGACTCCGACGCCACCATCCATTCCGTGCCTTCCGGCGTTTCGATCTTGCCGATGCACAGCGGACGGATGCCGAACGGGTCGCGGAACGCCAGCAGGCCGTAGCCCGCGATCAGCGAAACGATCGCGTACGAGCCGCGCACGCGGCGGTGCACGCCCGAGACCGCCTTGAACAGCGCGGCCGGATCGAGTTGCAGACCGGTGGTCGCGAGCTGCACTTCGTGCGCGAGCACGTTGAGCATCACTTCCGTGTCGGAGTTCGTGTTCACGTGGCGGCGGTCCACGCGGAACATCTCTTCCTTCAACTGTTGCCAGTTGGTGAGATTGCCGTTGTGGGCGAGGATGAGGCCGAACGGCGCGTTCACGTAGAACGGCTGGGCTTCTTCTTCGCTCGATGCCGAGCCGGCCGTCGGGTAACGCACCTGGCCGATGCCGCAGGTGCCGGGCAGGCTACGCATGTTGCGCGTGCGGAACACGTCGCGCACCATGCCGTTGGCCTTATGCAGGTGGAACGTGCTGCCGTTCGCGGTGGCAATGCCGGCCGCGTCCTGACCGCGATGCTGCAGGAGCAGCAGCGCGTCATAGAGGAGCTGGTTGACGGGAGAGCGGGAAACTACGCCTACGATGCCGCACATGGCAGGTCCTTCAAAAAAGCGAAATCGGTAACAGCTCGCGAACAGTCGGATCGCGGCGGCCGAACGAATCCGGCCGGTACGCCGCGAAGCAGCGCCGCCTGACAACCCGGGCCCTGTCACACACCGATCAGCAGATGATCAGACGTGAACGTAGGCCGCGAGCGTATCGGGCAACATGGGTTTCAGTTCGTGCACGCCCTGCACGGCATACGGCCGCAGCAGCGCGTTGCGCCAGAAGTCCTGCTGGGGCAGCTCGGTCAGTCCGGCAAGGACGACGAGAATCAGCACCAGCACGACGCCTCGCGCGAGGCCGAACAACAACCCGAGCGAACGGTCCACGCCGGACAATCCGCTCACCTGCACCAACCGGCCGAGCAGCGCATTCGCCACGCCGGCCACGAGCACCACGCCGATCACGATCAGCGCGAAGGCGATCAGCCACTGGGTCAGCGCATGGCCCGGCAGGTTCGCCGGAATCCAGGGCACCACGCGGTCCACGTAGCGGCACGCCACGATAAACGCCGCGATCCAGCCGATCAGGCCAAAAATTTCGCCGATGAATCCGCGCCACGCACCGCGCAGCGCGGACAAACCGATCACCGCCATTACAGCGTAGTCGAATGCCGTGAACATCGGCGGCTTATTCCGCGTTCGCGTTCGAACCGGCCGTCAGGCCCGCGCCGCGCACTTTCGCGATCGCCTCCGTGGCGGCCGCGCGGTCGGCGAACGGGCCGGCGCGCAGCAATGTGCGCGTCGTGCCGTCGGCATCCTTACGTTGTTCGGTATATGCGGGTACGCCCGCGGCTTTCAACTTCGTGACCCATTTATTCGCGGCCGCTTCGCTGCTGAACGCGCCGAGCTGCACCGCGAAACGCGCGCCAGGCGGCGCGGCGGGCGCGCCGGATTCGTCGCTGTTGGCGGCGGTTTTCGCGTCGTTCGCGGCCGGTTGCGCGGGCTTGGCCGCCGGTTTCGGCTGGGCCTGTGCGGCTTGTGCGGCTTGTGCGGCTTGTGCGGTTTGCTGTTGGGCTTGCGGAGCTTGCGTCGGCGCGGGCGCGGCCTTGGCCGGCGCGCTTTGTGCGGTCTGCGTGGCCGGCGCCTTCACAGCGGGCGCGGCTGCGGGCGCGGACGCCGCGGCGAGACCCGACGCGCCCGGCGCGGGCGGATTGTCGGGCGCGACGCCGGCTTGCGTGTCGTCGTCATCGCGCGCGGAGGCCGCGGGCCCCCTGGACGCGGGATGGCTCGGAATGTCGATCGCGATGTCGTCGGTGACGGGCTTCGGATGGGAGTCGAGCACCATCGGCAGGATCACGATGGCGGCCAGCACCAGCGCGATCGCACCGACCAGGCGGCGGCGCGCGCGCTGCTTCTCCGGCAGGGTGGGATCGAGGAGCATGGCTTCGGCGTCGGCGGACCGGTCCGTGCGGCGGCTGCGCCGCTCAACGCGCGTGTTCTGGCTGCTCCGTCGGCTGGAGCCGGCATCGGCGCCGCGTCGGCGGGGCGCCTCGTCTTTCTTGCCGAACGAGAAAATTCCCATGTATGGCTGCTTTTGCCTGTCTGCGTGGTGCTTGCCGTGGTGGCGTAGGTTCGCCGCGCGTTCAGTGCTGCTGTGACTTTCGCCAGGCCATGACGCCGGCGACGGTCAAGAAACTCCCGAAGACGATAATTCTATCATTTTCAGTCGCTCGTTTTAGCGCATCTTGAAATGCTGCGGCGGGCGATTCGTAATGCGTGATGCTGCTGTCGGCGCTGTCTTCCACACCGGCCTCGCGCAGCGCGTCTTCGAGCTGTTGCGCGGACGCCGCGCGCGGCAGCGGCAGATCGGTGACGCACCAGTGGTCGATTTCGCCCTTCAGGTGGCCGATCACGCCGGCGATGTCCTTGTCGCGCATGGCGCCAAATACCGCGTAAGTGTACGGAAAATAGCCCATGCTGCCGAGATTTTGCCCGAGCACGGCGGCGGCGTGCGGATTGTGGCCGACGTCGAAAATGATCGCGGGCTTGCCCGGCAGCACCTGGAAGCGGCCCGGCAGTTCGACGTTCGCGAGGCCGAGGCGGATGTCCTGCGCCGAAACCGGCACGCGGTCGCGCATGGCTTCGAGCGCGGCGAGCGCCGCCGAGGTATTGATCAGCTGATTCGCGCCGCGCAGCGCCGGATACGCAAGCGCCGAGCGGCGTTGCGCGCGGCCCACATAGCTCCATTGCTGGCGCTCGCTGCCCGGCGAGCCTTCGAAGCGGAAATCGCGGCCAAAGAGCCACAGATCGGCGCCGATCGACTCAGCATGGTCGACCAGCGTTTGCGGTGGCAGCGGGTCCGAGCAGATCGCGGGCTTGCCCGCGCGGAAGATGCCGGCCTTTTCGAAGCCGATCTTCTCGCGCGTATCGCCGAGATATTCGGTGTGGTCGAGGTCGATGCTCGTGACGATCGCGCAGTCGGCGTCGAGCACGTTGACGGCGTCGAGACGCCCGCCGAGACCCACTTCGAAGATCACCGCATCGAGCCCGCGCGAGGCGAACAGATGCATGATCGCGAGCGTCGTGAACTCGAAGTACGTGAGCGAGACCGGCGTGGGCAGCGCGTTGCGCGCGGCTTCCACGGCCTCGAAGTGCGGCAGCAGTTCAGCGTCGCTGGCCTGCTCGCCGTCGATGCGCGCGCGCTCGTTGAACGCGAGCAGATGCGGCGACGTGTGGCAGCCCACGTGATAACCGGCCTTGAGCAGAATCGTTTCGAGGATCGCGCAGGTCGAGCCCTTTCCGTTCGTGCCGCCGACGGTGAAGATCGGGCACTCGAACTGGAGGTTCAGCGCTTCCTTGACCTGGGTGATGCGGGCAAGACCCATGTCGATGCCGACCGGGTGCGCGGTTTCGAGATGCGTGAGCCACGCGTCGAGGGTGGGAAAAGTGCTCATGAATACGCGATGTGAAACGATTCGAATGGAAGCCGGAAAGCTGTGCGGAACAACAGTGCGCAAAAACCGCGCGAACGACAGCGGACGTGCGCCGCGGCGGCCTGCCCGCGCGCGCCGCAATCGAACATGCCCCATTCGACCGCGATCTCGCGCGAACGATCCGCCACGAAAGAACGGCATTATCGCGGAAATGACAACGCGCCGCTTGCTTTCGCTCGCGGCGCGTTGGCTTGAGTGCGGATGACGGCGGTTTTTACGCCACGGCGTCGGCCGGCTGGCGCTGCAACAGCGCCATGAGCTGGGCGATTTCCTCACGCAGCTTGCGGCGGTCGACGATCATGTCGATGGCGCCCTTCGTCAGCAGGAATTCCGCGCGCTGGAAGCCTTCCGGCAGCTTTTCACGCACCGTCTGCTCGATCACGCGCGGGCCGGCGAAGCCGATCAGCGCCTTCGGTTCGGCGATCACCACGTCGCCGAGGAACGCGAAGCTCGCCGAGACGCCACCCATGGTCGGGTCGGTCAGCACCGAGATGAACGGCAGCTTGGCTTCCGACAGCTTGGTCAGCATGGCCGTGGTCTTGGCCATCTGCATCAGCGACAGCAGGCTTTCCTGCATGCGCGCGCCGCCCGAAGCGGTGAAGCAGATGAACGGCACTTGCTGCTCGAGCGCGGTCTGCGCGCCGCGTGCGAAACGCTCGCCGACCACCGAACCCATCGAGCCGCCCATGAACGCGAACTCGAAGCAGGCGACCACGCACGGCAGCGTGTGGATCGCGCCGCCCATGACGACCATGGCGTCGGTTTCACCCGTATCGTCCATCGCTTCCTTGATGCGATCGGGGTACTTGCGGCTGTCCTTGAACTTCAGCGCGTCGACCGGAACGATTTCCTGGCCGATTTCATAGCGGCCTTCGGGATCGAGCAGGCCGTCCAGGCGCTCGCGCGCGTTGATGCGCATGTGGTGGTCGCACTTCGGGCAGACGTGGAGGTTCGCCTCGACGTCGTTGCGGTACAGGACCGCTTCGCACTTCGGGCACTTGATCCACAGACCTTCCGGAATGCTCTTGCGGCTTTTCGGATCGGTTTGCTTGATCTTGGGCGGCAGCAGTTTATCGAGCCAGCTCATATTTTCTTCCTTGACCTTCGTGATGCGCGGGCGCGGCGGATCGAGCTGACCCGACAGGTAAAACCGACCGGGTTCCGACCCCGACCGCGCATGGCGAAAAGTGGATTTTACAGCACTCTCATTTCGCGTTGTCCGACAGCGCGTCGAGCGCCGCGCGAATACCCGCGATGAACTGCGTGAGCGCCTCGGCCGCAGTGTCGGCGGGCGCCTGTTCGAGCAGCGTGACGATGCGGCTGCCGATCACCACGGCGTCGGACACTTCGGCCACCGCGGCGGCGGTTTGCGCGTCGCGAATACCGAAGCCCACGCCGACCGGCAGCGGCACGCGCGCCTTGATCGCCGGGATTTTACTCGCGATGCTCGCGACGTCCAGATTGGCCGCGCCCGTCACGCCCTTGAGCGAGACGTAATAGACGTAGCCGCTGGCCGCGCGGCCCACTTCGGCGATGCGCTCGTCGGTGGACGTGGGCGCGAGCAGGAAGATCGGATCGATGTCGGCCGCCTTCATCTTCGCGGCGAATTCCACCGATTCCTCGGGCGGATAGTCGACCACCAGCACGCCGTCCACGCCCGCGTCCTTCGCGGCGGCCGCGAAGGCGTCGGCGCCCATGCGCTCGATCGGGTTGGCGTAACCCATCAGCACGACGGGTGTGGTGTTGTCGGTTTCGCGGAAACGCTTGACGTCGGCCAGCACGCTCTTGAGCGTGACGCCCTTCGCGAGCGCGCGCTCCGACGCCTGCTGGATCACCGGGCCGTCGGCCATCGGGTCCGAGAACGGCACGCCGAGTTCGATCACGTCGGCGCCGCCGGCGGCGAGCGCGTGCATGAATTCGACCGTGCGGGCCGGATCGGGGTCGCCTGCCGTCATGAACGGGATCAGGCCTTTCTTGCTGGCGGCGGCGAGCGCCTCGAACGTGGTTTTGATGCGGGACATTTCAGGGTCCTCAATCTCAATGGAGACCGCGCGTCGCAGGCCGACGGCGGCGGCGGCGCCTCAGGCGCCGGCCGCGACAGCCGTGGCGCGGGCAGCGGACGCGGGCGCGGCGGCTGCCGCGCTCACGCGTTCGCGCGCGATCGCGCAGTAACTTTCGTTGATTTCATAGCCGACGAATTCGCGCTTTTGACGCGCGCAAGCGACTGCCGTGGTGCCGCTGCCCATGAACGGGTCCAGCACGCGGCCGCCCGGCGGGCAGCTCGCGAGCACCATGCGCTCGACGATTTCCAGGGGCTTCTGGGTCGGATGATCGACACGTTCCGCGTGCTGACGATGCAGCCGCGAGACGGACCAGACGTCCTTGGGGTTGTAGCCAAGCTCCAGCCACTTGCTGCCTTCGAACAACTTGCGCGAACGCGCCTTCTTCGTGGCGGCATCGTACGGGATGCGGACGGGATCGAGATCGAAGTAGTAATCCTTCGAGACCGCGAAGAAACCGATGTTGTCGTGCACGGAGGTAAAGCGGCGGGTCGTGCCGCCCATGCTGGGTACGCGACGATCCCAGACGATCTCGTTAATCATCGTCATTTTCGACTTCAGATAAACGAAGATCTCGGGCGCGTACTGCCACGTGCAAAACACATAGAGCGAGCCGCTGGCTTTCAGCTTGGGAATCGCCAGATCGAGCCACCCGTAGGTCCAGGCGAGAAAATCCTCGCCCGAACGCATGTCGGAGTCGTTGCCGTAGTCCTTGCCGAGCCCATAAGGCGGGTCGGCGACGATCAGGTCGATCGAGGCATCGGGCAAGTTCGCCGCATCGGTCAGAAAATCGCGGTTCAGGAGCCGGATGCCGTCGGGCACCACCGGCACCGCCGGCAAAGCGGCGGCATGAGCCAGCGCCGCGGCGGCTTCCTGCTCCGCCGTCTGGCTGCTCATTTCGCCCGCCTCGCCTGCGGCCGCCGGCAAGGTCGGCTCGTCGAACTCGTCACGCATCGCTGATGTCGCTCCCGGCGCTTAGAACTGGATGCCCGATCGCTCGGCGACCGTGTGCATGTCCTTGTCGCCGCGGCCCGACAGATTCACCAGCAGAACCTTGTCCTTGGGCAGCGTGGGCGCGAGCTTCGCGGCGTACGCGAGCGCGTGGCTCGACTCGAGCGCCGGAATGATGCCTTCGATGCGGCAGCAGTCGTGGAACGCCTTGAGCGCTTCCTCGTCGTCGATCGTCACGTACTGCGCGCGGCCGCTGTCCTTGAGCCACGCGTGCTCGGGACCGACGCCCGGATAGTCGAGGCCCGCCGACACCGAATGCGTCTCGATGATCTGACCGTTCTCGTCCTGCAGCAGATAGGTGCGGTTGCCGTGCAGCACGCCCGGCGTGCCGGCCGCGAGCGAGGCCGCGTGACGGCCCGTTTCCATGCCGTCGCCGGCCGGCTCGACGCCGATCAACTGCACCGAACTATCCTCGATATATGGGTAAAAGATACCCATCGCGTTCGATCCGCCGCCAACGCACGCAATCACGGCGTCCGGCTGGCGACCGGTCATTTCGGGCATCTGCACGCGGCATTCGTCGCCGATCACGCGCTGGAAGTCGCGCACCATCATCGGGTACGGGTGCGGGCCCGCCACGGTGCCGATGATGTAGAAGGTGTTTTCGACGTTGGTGACCCAGTCGCGCATGGCTTCGTTGAGCGCGTCCTTGAGCGTGCGCGAGCCCGACTCGACCGGCACGACCGTCGCGCCCAGCAGCTTCATGCGGTAGACGTTGGCGGCCTGGCGGCGCACGTCTTCCGCGCCCATGTAGACCACGCACTCCATGCCGAAGCGCGCCGCGATCGTGGCCGTGGCCACGCCGTGCTGGCCCGCGCCGGTTTCGGCGATCACGCGCGGCTTGCCCATGCGGCGGGCGAGCAGCGCCTGGCCGATCACGTTGTTCACCTTGTGGGCGCCGGTGTGGTTGAGGTCTTCGCGCTTCAGATAGATCTGCGCGCCGCCGACCAGCTCGCTCCAACGCTGCGCGTGATAGATCGGCGACGGACGGCCGACAAAATGCTTCAACTCGCGCTCATATTCGGCGCGGAAGTCGGGATCGTCTTTGTATTTCGCGTAGGCGTCGCGCAGTTCGTCGATCGCCTGCATGAGGGTCTCGGCAGCGAACACGCCACCATATTGGCCGAAATGGCCTCGTTCATCGGGCAAATTGTACATAAGTCACTCGCTCTGGCCGGATGGGCGCCTTGCCTTGCGCAAGGGCTTGCCGGCCCAGGAAATTATCCCGCGTCCGCTTCGCGCACTGCGCGCACGAACGCCGCCATACGGGCGTGATCCTTCACGCCCTTCGCGCCCGGTACCTCGATGCCACTGGAGACATCGACGGCGTACGGACGCACCTGGCGAATCGCATCACCGACGTTTTGCGCGTTCAAGCCACCACTCAAAACGGCCCGACGCGCGAGCCCTGCGGGGATAAGTGACCAATCGAAGACCTTCCCGCCGCCGCCGTAGCCGTCGACGTGCGTGTCGAACAGTAGGCCGCTGGCTGATGAATAACTATTCGCCGATTCTACCAAATCGGTCTGCCGAGTATCCGCCGCCACCCGCAGCGCCCGCAACCAGGGCAAACCGGCAACGGCCGCCAGCGACTCGCACTGCGCGGGCGTTTCGTCGCCGTGGAATTGCAGCAGCGTGAGCGAGACGTTGCTCGCCACTTCGCTGAGCCATTGCGGCGTGGGGTTCACGAACAGGCCCACCACCGAAACGAACGGCGGAATGTCGCGCGTCAGTTCGACGGCCTGCGCGATGCTCACCGAACGCGCGCTCGGCGGATAGAACACGAGGCCGATCGCGTCCGCGCCCAGATCGATCGCGCGCTCGACCGCATCGGGCGTCGAAAGCCCGCACAGCTTGATGCGCGTGCGGTGCGCGGCGAGGTCGGCTTGAGCGACGGGATCGGCTTGCGTCATGAATTGAGACTCGTGGTTATCTCGGTGGTTGAAAGCAACTTGCGCGGATTTGAGCGATCTTGCGCGTCATGATGCGATTCTGCAGCGTCGAAACGCGTCAGGCCGGATCGTCCCAGATCGCGCTCCACGGCACGCTCGCCGTATGCGGCGCGGGTACCGCGAACTCGTCAGGATAGCCTACCTGGGCGAGATAGAGGCCGTCGGGCATGAAAGTCGGCGCGGCCTTGCCACGGTCGAGCCCCGCCAGCACCTCGGCCATCCACGACGCCGGATAGCGCCCGCGCCCCACCGCCACGAGGCAACCCATCAGGTTGCGCACCATGTGATGCAGAAAGGCGTTGGCGCGGAAGCGAAAGTGGATGAAATCGCCCTGCGGCCGAATGTCGATCTGGTACAGGTGCTTGACCGGCGTCTTCGACTGGCATTCCGACGAACGGAACGCCGAAAAGTCATGCTCGCCGATCAGGCATTGGGCCGCCTCGCGCATCGCATCGACGTCGAGCGGCGTGTGGATCCAGCCGGAGCGGCCCGCCAGCATCGGCGAGCGCACCGGATGCACGTAGAGCACGTAGTAATACGTGCGCTCGAAGGCCGCGAAACGCGCGTGAAAGTCGTCGGACATGGGCTTGGCCCACTGCACCGCGACCGTCGACGGCAAGAACGCGTTGGTGCCGCGCACCCACGAAAAATCGGTGCGATCGAGCTCGGTGTCGAAGTGCACGACCTGGCCGAGCCCGTGCACGCCCGTGTCGGTGCGGCCCGCGACCACCGTCGACAGCGGCACCGTGGCGAACTCGCGCAGCGCGCGTTCGAGCGCGTCCTGCACGGTCTTGCCGTGCGGCTGCGATTGCCAGCCGCAGAACGCGGCGCCGTCGTACTGGATACCTAAGGCGATACGCATGCGGCAGGCGTCAGGACAGCGGCGAAAGCGTCGACAGCAGCGCCTGCGCATCGGCGCGCGTGGCGGCGTCGCTCGACGCGATCACTTCGTTGATCAGCGCGCGCGCGCCCGACAGGTCGCCCAGCGCGATGTATTCGTGCGCGAGATCGAGCTTGTTACGCGCGATGCGCGCGAGCTGGTCGGGCGAAAAGACCGGCAGCGGCTCGGCGGAATCGGGCGGCAGGTTCAGGTCGAAATCGAGCGAGAGCGTGCCGAAACGCGGCGCGCCCAGACCGGCGATCGAGCCGATGCCCGCCGTGCCGGCTTCGATGGCCTGGCCCGCGAGCGGCGCGGGCGGCTGGCCGAACGGCAGCGCCTGGCCGAGGGTCGCGCCAGGCGTGGCGGACGGTTCGGTCGAGAACGGGAAATCGGGCATGGCCGGCGCGTCCGGCACTTCGACGCGCGGCGGCAACGACATTTCGATGCTGCCGAGCGCATCGACAGCGGTTTTCGGAAACTCTTGCGGGACTTCTTGGTAGGGCATTGATTCTTCTGCAGAGACTGCGGGAGCTACGGGTTCTGCGGGCGCGACCGGCTCGGGCTGCGGATCGCCGGGCATGCGCAGTTCAAGCGGCTGCGGTTCGCGCGCGTGCGGCGCGAACGGTGCGGGTTCGGATTCGTCGGCTTCGTTGGCTTCGCTGGATTCGGTCGCTGCGTGAAGCTCGGCCTCGGCGCGGCGCGCGTGCTCCTCCGTTTCGCCAACCGTGCTTGCGGCCAGCCCTTCCGGCGGCAGCGCCGATGCGCCCAGTTCCGAGGCCGCGGCGAAGCTCGCGGCGTCGGTGGCGTCGGCGAGCGTTTCCGGTTCGCCCGGCGTCACGCCTTGCGCATGCGTGCCGTGCTCCGCGCGGTCTTCGTGCAGGGCGTCGGGGCCGTTGGCTTCGGTGTGCAGCTTGTCGTGCAGCGTCGGCGGCAAGGCGTCGCCGCCGAGTTCCGCCGCGGCGGACAGGCTCGCGGCGTCGGTGGCGTGATCGAGCGTCGGGGCGGGCTGGGCCGCTTCGGCTTCGGTATGGGTTTGCGCGTAGGCAGCCGCGCCTGCGGCGGCAGCGGCCACAGTGGCCGTCGCGGCGGGCACGGGCGTCAGCGGCTCGTCCAGCACGGGCATGTCGTCGACTTCGGCTTGCGCGGGCGTGGCTGCGAGCGGTGCGGCCGGAGCGACCGGCGTTTCCGTCGTTGCCTGGGCTTTGTCGGCCGCTGCGGGCTTGCGGCGCTTGCGCATCAGCAGGCGCACGAGCAGCGCGACAAAAGCGAGCACGATCGCCGCCACGATGCCGAGCGTCATCGGCGACACCTCGGGCTGCTGCGCGGCCTGTGCGCCGCCTGCCGGCGCGTGCGCGCCCGATGCGCCGTTCGCACCGCCCGCCACCTGCGCCGGCTTGCCGATGCCGTGCTGCAAGGCCATCAGCACGCGATTCTTGAGCGCGAGCAGTTGCTGGAGACTCGATACCGACACCGGCGCCGACGCAGCCGAAGCCGCCGATGCGGCCTGAACCGATCCGCTGAACGAATGCTGATCGACGGCCGAAGCGCCCGAAGCGAGCGCCGCCGAGGCGCCCGACGCCGATGCCGCCGTCGCGGCCGAAGCCGTCTCGGGCGCCGAAGCGCCTGCTGCTTCACTCGCGACGGTCGCCGCGCTCGATGCCGCATTACCTGCGGTGGCTGCGGTGGCTGCGGTGGCCGCACTCGCGCCCGCGTTCGCCGCCGCCACGGCGGAGGCCGCCGCGGCGGTCGCGCCGGTCGCAGCCGCCGTGTTCGGCGCAGAAGCCGAAGCCGCCGCGCTCGCGGGCGCGGTCACGGCAGCCGGTGCGCTGGCCGTCGCGGCCTGAGCAGGAGCAGCCGCTGGCGCGGAAGCCGCCGTCACGCCCGACGCCGCACCTGCCGACGCCATATCGGGCGTACCCGGCACATTGAGCACCGCGCCCACCTTGAGGCGGCTCGGGTCATGCTTCATGAACGCGTTGGGATTCGCGTCGAACAGCGCCGAACTCGCGCGCGCGAGCACCGTCTTGTCGTGCGACTGCGTGAGATCCACGGCGACGTCATGCAGCGACTGGCCCGGATGAACCGTGTACTGGCCGACCACGGGCAGCGCCGCCTGAGCAGCCGAGGCGCCCGACGCCGCCGTTGCCGACGCCGCCGCCGAAGCGCCAGCCGCAGCCGTCGCCGTGCCGCCTTGCGCATACGCCGCGCCGGTTGCCGCAGCCAGCGCGAACGCCGTCGCCGCGATCGCGGCGCGCAGCGTCAGGCGCCCTTGCGGAAATTGAGTGGAAACAGAGTCGAGTCGAACGGTCATCAGTTGCCCTGGCACACCGCTCGCGCGGCTGTCGATGAAACGGGATTGTGTTGCGGGTGCTCGCAATCGTCGCGCAAGCGCCGATCCGCGAAAATAAAAAAGCGCCGCGACTGGCGCGGCGCTTTTTCCACCCTCTACGCGTCATTAGCCGCGTAGTTTAAATGATTCACTTGTCGAGCAGAATGCGCAGCATGCGGCGCAGCGGCTCGGCGGCGCCCCAGAGGAGCTGATCGCCGACCGTGAACGCCGACAGATACTCGCCGCCCATCGCCAGCTTGCGCAGGCGGCCGACCGGCACGGACAGCGTGCCCGTGACCTTCGCGGGCGACAGATCCTGCATCGACGCTTCGCGCTCGTTCGGCACGACCTTCACCCAGTCGTTGGCCGAGGCGAGGATGCCGTTGATCTCGTCGAGCGGCACGTCCTTCTTCAGCTTGATCGTGAGCGCCTGCGAGTGGCAGCGCATCGCGCCGATACGCACGCACAGACCGTCGACGGGGATCGACCCCGGCTGGCCCATGGCGGGCTTGCCGAGAATCTTGTTGGTTTCCGCGCCGCCCTTCCACTCTTCCTTCGACATGCCGTTGCCGAGATCCTTGTCGATCCACGGAATCAGCGAGCCTGCGAGCGGCACGCCGAACTGGCTGGTGGGCATGGCGTCGCTGTTCATGGTGGCGAGCACCTTGCGGTCGATGTCGAGAATCGCCGACGACGGGTTCGCCAGATCGGTCGCGACGGCCGCGTTCAGCGCGCCCATCTGCGAGAGCAGTTCGCGCATGTTCTGCGCGCCCGCGCCCGAAGCGGCCTGGTAGGTCATGGCCGTCATCCAGTCGACGAGGTTCTCGCGGAACAGGCCGCCGAGCGCCATCAGCATCAGGCTGACCGTGCAGTTGCCGCCGACGAAGTCCTTCTGGCCCTTGACGAGCGCGTCCTTGATGACGTTCAGGTTGACCGGGTCGAGGATGATGACCGCGTCGTCCTTCATGCGCAGCGACGAAGCCGCGTCGATCCAGTAACCGGTCCAGCCCGCCGCGCGCAGCTTCGGATACACGTCGTTCGTGTAGTCGCCGCCCTGGCAGGTGATGATGGCGTCACACTTCTTCAGCTCGTCGATGCTGTTCGCATCCTTGAGCTTTGTCTCGTTTTTGGCGAACGACGGAGCCGCGCCGCCTGCGTTGCTGGTGCTGAAAAACACCGGTTCGATCAGGTCGAAATCGCGTTCTTCCTGCATGCGCTGCATCAGCACGCTGCCGACCATGCCGCGCCAACCTACGAGACCTACGTTCATGACTAACCCTTGATTTGGACACTTCCCCGCTTCGCTCGCCCGGCGTGGCCGCGCGGGGAAGATGAGCGGGCACGACGAGCGATCAACGCGTGATGATCGTTTTCGTAATCGTTTTCGTGGTGATGGCGAGCGAAATCGCACGGGCAGTTTTATCGCCGTGGATGTTCGTAACAGTCGTGATCGGGGAGATCGTCGCCATCGGGACAATATACACGAAACAGTTAATTTGCGCGGCAAAAACCGCACTTTCCGCTATGTAGCGCGCACGTTTCAAATGCGCGCCACGAAGCGATCAAACAAAAAAGGGCACGCCAGCGACGGCATGCCCTTTCGTTCTGCTTTACAGCGCGGCGAGGACCGCGTCGCCCATCTCCGCCGTGCCGACCTTCTTGCAATCCGGCGTGACGATGTCGGCGGTGCGATAGCCTTGCTCCAGCACCTTCTTGACCGCGTTTTCGATGCGGTCCGCCTGTTCTTCGCGGCCGAGCGAGTAACGCAGCATCATCGCGGCAGAGAGGATCGTGGCGAGCGGATTCGCGATGCCCTTGCCCGCGATGTCCGGCGCCGAACCGTGCGACGGCTCGTACAGACCCTTGTTGTTCTTGTCGAGCGAGGCCGAGGGCAGCATGCCGATCGAACCCGTGAGCATGGCCGCTTCGTCCGAGAGGATGTCGCCGAACATGTTGCCCGTGACCACCACGTCGAAGGCCTTCGGCGCCTTCACGAGCTGCATGGCCGCGTTGTCGACGTACATGTGCGAAAGCTCGACTTCCGGGTATTCCTTCGAGACATCGATCATGATGTCCTTCCAGAACTGCGAGGTTTCGAGCACGTTGGCCTTGTCGACCGACGTCAGCTTCTTCTGGCGCTTTTGCGCGGCCTGGAACGCGACGTGCGCGATGCGGCGCACTTCGGGTTCCGAATAACGCATCGTGTCGAAGCCTTCGCGCGCGCCCTTGAAGAGACCGTCCGGCGACTCGCGCAGACCGCGCGGCTGACCGAAGTAGATGTCACCGTTCAGCTCGCGCACGATCAGGATGTCGAGGCCCGAGACGATTTCCGGCTTCAGCGACGACGCGCCCGTGAGTTGCGGATAGCAGATGGCCGGGCGGAAATTCGCGAACAGTTCGAGGTGCTTGCGCAGGCCGAGAATCGCTTGTTCGGGGCGCAGTGCGCGTTCGAGCGAGTCGTATTTCCAGTCGCCGACGGCGCCGAACAGGATCGCGTCAGCGGCCTTGGCCAGCGCGAGCGTGGCTTCAGGCAGCGGATGGCCGCTTGCTTCGTAGCCCGCGCCGCCAACCGGAGCTTCTTCCAGCTCGAACTTTTCGCCGAGCGCGTTGAGGACCTTGACGGCTTCCTTGACGATCTCGGGACCGATGCCGTCGCCCGGCAGCACTGCAATCTTCATTTTTTGATTCCTCGATGTGTTTCGTGTTGGGTTTGGGTTACGCGGTGGCGTGGGCTTTTGGTGGTGTGCCTGCTCTTGCGCGTTTCCTTGTTTCCGCGTCGGTCTGCATGCGTTGCCCCTGTGCAAACCGACACGAAACCAAGGAAACGCGCAAAACGCCAGCACGCCTCCCCCACAACATCCGCGTAAAAAACCGCTTAAATAACGCGATTCTTGAGCCAGGGCTGACGCACGAGCCGCTCGGCTTCGTACTGGCGAATCTTGTCGGCGTGACGCAGCGTAAGCCCGATATCGTCGAAACCGTTCAGCAGACAATAACGACGGAACGCAGCCACCTCGAACGGATATTCCTTCGACCCATCCGTCGTGCGCACGACCTGCTTATCCAGATCGATCGTCAACTGGAAACCGTTGAACGCATACGTTTCGTTGAACAGATGATCGACATCCGCTTCGCTCAGAACGATCGGCAGCAGCCCGTTCTTGAAGCAGTTGTTATAGAAAATATCAGCAAAGCTCGGCGCAATGATCGCGCGGAATCCGTACTGATCGAGCGCCCAGGGCGCATGCTCGCGCGAGCTGCCGCAGCCGAAATTCTTGCGCGTCAGCAGCACCGAAGCGCCCTGATAACGCGGCTGATTCAGCACGAAATCGGGATTCAGCGGACGCTTCGAGTTGTCCTGACCCGGCTCGCCATGGTCCAGATAACGCCACTCGTCGAACGCGTTCGGACCGAAGCCCGTGCGCTTGATCGACTTGAGAAACTGCTTCGGAATGATCGCGTCCGTGTCGACGTTCTCGCGATCGAGCGGCGCCACGACGCCGGTGTGTACGGTGAATTTTTCCATGATCGTGTTGCCTTAACCGAGCTTGCGAATGTCGACGAAATGACCTTCGATGGCAGCAGCCGCGGCCATCGCCGGGCTCACGAGGTGCGTGCGTCCGCCCGCGCCCTGACGGCCTTCGAAGTTGCGGTTCGAGGTGGACGCGCAACGCTCGCCCGGTTCCAGACGGTCGGCGTTCATCGCGAGGCACATCGAGCAGCCCGGCTCGCGCCATTCGAAGCCCGCTTCCGTGAACACCTTGTCGAGACCTTCGCGCTCGGCTTGCGCCTTCACGAGACCCGAACCCGGCACCACCATCGCGAGACGGATGTTCGGCGCCACGCGGCGACCGAGCTTCTTCACGACATAAGCGGCCGAGCGCAGATCTTCGATGCGCGCGTTCGTGCACGAACCGATAAAGATCTTGTCCGGCTGGATCGACTCGATCGGCATGTTCGGTTCGAGCGCCATGTATTGCAGCGCGCGCTCCATCGCGTCGCGCTTGACCGGGTCCTTCTCGCGCTCGGGATCGGGCACGCGGCCGTCGACCGACGTGACCATTTCCGGCGACGTGCCCCACGTGACCTGCGGGACGATGTCGGCGGCCGACAGTTCGACCACGCGGTCGAAGTGCGCGCCTTCGTCGGTGCGGAAGGTCTTCCAGTACTCGACGGCCTGGTCCCACTCCGCGGCTTGCGGCGAGAACGGACGGTTCTTCAGGTATTCGACCGTGGTGTCGTCCACGGCGACCATGCCGGCGCGCGCGCCGCCTTCGATCGCCATGTTGCAGACGGTCATGCGGCCTTCCATCGTGAGGCCGCGGATCATCGAGCCGCCGAACTCCATGGCGTAGCCCGTGCCGCCCGCCGTGCCGATCTTGCCGATGATGGCGAGCACGATGTCCTTCGCGGTGCAGCCGCGCGGCAGCGTGCCTTCGACCTTCACGAGCATGTTCTTGCTTTTCTTCTGCAAGAGCGTTTGCGTGGCCAGCACGTGCTCGACTTCCGAGGTGCCGATGCCGTGCGCGAGCGCGCCGAACGCGCCGTGCGTGGACGTATGCGAGTCGCCGCAGACGATCGTCATGCCCGGCAGCGTCGCGCCCTGTTCCGGGCCGACGATGTGCACGATGCCCTGACGCTGGTCAGTCATCTTGAACTGCGTGATGCCGAAGGCGTCGCAGTTCGAATCGAGCGTGTCGACCTGGAGCTTCGACACCGGGTCGGCGATGCCGTGGCTGCGGTCCGTGGTGGGCACGTTGTGATCGGAAACCGCCAGGTTCGCGCTGATGCGCCACACCGGGCGCTCATGCAGCTTCAGGCCTTCGAAAGCCTGCGGGCTGGTGACTTCGTGCAGCAGATGACGGTCGATATAAAGGAGCGTCGTGCCGTCGTCTTCCGTGTGGACCACATGCGAGTCCCACAACTTGTCGTAGAGCGTCTTTGCCATGATATGCGGGGAGTTAGTGACTGCGGGGGGCAATACTTTGTGAATCGATTATGCCACGCGAAAGCCGCCTCCCGCATCGCCTCGATCCAAAAAAAGCGATAAAAAACAGTGAGTTGGGTGGTAGTGTCGATACCTGTATCGGTGTTACCCGGCGTGGCGCGCGCGGCGTTTTCGTCGCGGCTTCGCCCCGGCTTCGACGTGTTTTGCGTGCGCCGTTTGTGAGCATCGCAGCGGAAGCCCTTGTTTTTCCGATTGATTTCTTGTGATTCAGCGCACGCGCGGAGGCCATGCGATACGGTGGTAGCGCCACCGTGGGTGCCACATCAGGCACGTCGTTTGCGTGATGTGCGCCGCCGCACGATCCCCGTTTCCATGGTTCCATCACACTGAACCCACGGACATGTCGCGGCCCGCACAGGCAATCACGGAGGCCTCATGCCATTTGCAACCCGTACCGCGTACAAGAAAACAAGCAGAACAAGCCTGATCCCGCGGCGGCAACCGCAGGCCAACCCGGACGCCCGGCGGCGCGGCGTGCGCCATGCGTCGCTCGCCGTGGCGGCCACCGTCTGCGTGTTCGCGATCGCGCCGCGCGCGCAGGCGCAGACGCCCTCGCCGCTCGGCGAATGGCAGTACTCCGCGGGCATCCCGCTCGAAAAGCTCTATCAGCCCGACCGGCCCGACTTCGAGGCGCGCCTCGGCGTGGGCGCGACCTTCGAGCCGCGCTACGACGGCTCGGACCGCTATCACATGATGGCCGGACCGAGCATCGACCTGCGCTACAAGGACATCCTGTTCGGCTCGACGGGCGAAGGCTTCGGCGTGAACTTCCTGCAGGGGCAGAACTGGCGTCTGAGCATCGCCGCCGCCTACGATCTGGGCCGGCGCGGCCACGACGATCCGTCGCGCCTGAACGGCATGGGCAACATCAATCCCGCGCCGCTGATGAAGATCGCGGGCGAATACGTGATTTCGAAGGACTTCCCGCTGGTGTTCCGCGGCGCGTTCACGCGCAGCTTCGGCGGCTCGAACGGCTGGACCGCCGACTTCGGCGCCTACATGCCGCTGCCGGGCAGCAGTCAGACGTTCTACTGGTTCGCCGGACCTTCGGTCACGTTCGCGGATTCGAACTACATGCAGAGCTGGTTCGGCGTGACGCCGCAGCAGGCCGCCGCATCGGGCTATCGACAGTACGACGCGAGTCCGGGCCTGAAATCGGCGGGCTTCGGCATCACGATGGTGTACTTCGTCAACAAGCACTGGTTCGTGAGCGCCGACGGCGCGATCAAGCGGCTGCTCGGCAGCGCCGCGCACAGCCCGATCGTCCAGACCAAGACCGAAGGCGTGTGCGACGTGTCGATCAACTATCAGTTCTGAGGCAAAGACGACGTAGAAATCAGAAATGGCCTAAAGAAGCCACGGACGCGTTCCAGTAAGTTCCGCATGCTTTCACCCTCTCACCACACTTGGGACAGCATGACCGACCTTCTGAACGCCCCGCCTTCGCCTTCGTCCGAAGTCCTTCGCGCATCAACGCCGCGCTTCAAACTGTTCAGCGCGCGCAGCATCGTCTTGGCGACGTTTGTGGGTTCGCCACTCGCGGGCGGCTATCTTCTGTGGCGCAACTCTTCAAGACTGGGCAACACGTCGCGCGCGTGGAACGAACTAGCCGTGACCGCGCTCGGAACGCTGGGCATGCTGCTGTTCGCCGCGACGACCGACGACTCCAATGCGCTGGCCAAAGCTTTTGGGCATGTCAGCGCGCTCATTGGCGTGTTCATCGTCGCGTTTTACACAGGCAAGACGCAGACGCCCGCCATCACTGCACACACGCAGGCAGGCGGCGAACTGGAGTCCGGGTGGAAGTCCTTCGGCGTCGCAGTGGCGGGGTTGATTGCCATGATGTTCGTGGTCTTCCTGCTCGTCGCCGCAACCACGCCCTCCTACGAGCTGTAACGTCGAACCGCGGCCAGCGCGCGCTACCCTGCCGCTGACCGCCTCGGCTAACGCCCTATCACCCTTCCTTCTTGATCCGATTCTGGATGTGCTGCGCCCGGCTCGGCGACGACGGATGCGAGCTCAGCATCGAACTCTGTCCGCCGTCCATTGCCGCGAGCTTCTGGAACGCGGTGACGAGACCTTCGCGATTCATGCCCTTCTTCGTCAGCAGATCGAACGAATAGTCGTCGGCGGCGCTTTCCTGCGACTGCGAGAACTGCGCGTTGATGAACTTCTCGGTCAGGTCGCCGAGCTGCGACGTGCTCAACGCCGACGCAACCGAATTGCCGCTCGCGCCCGCTGCCGTGCGCGCCGCGCTCACGGTATAGGCCGCCTGCATGGCCTTCTTCGAGTGGCCGAGCGCGACGTGGCCCATCTCGTGGCCGATCACCCCGCGCAGTTCGTCGTCGCTCATCTTGTCCATCAGGCCGCTATAGACGCGCACGCAGCCGTTGCCCATCGCCCACGCGTTGACGTCGCTCGTCTCGTAGACCTTGTAGTTGATCTTCTGGCCGTTCAGCGTCATGTCGCCGAAGCCGCCCATCACCTTCGTGAGACGCTTGCCGTAGGCGCTGTTCGACGCAGCCACCTTCGACTGCGCGTCGCTCGCCTTGCAGGCGTCGTTCGAGAGCGTGACGATGTCGCTGTCCGACAGCGTAGCGGCCTTGAAAAGCGTCGTGCCCGCGGACACCGCCGCATTGGGGTCCATGCTCTGCAGCGCCGAACAGCCGCTCAGCGCGATGACGAGCCCGCAAGCGAGGCCAGCTTTGATGCGTGTCATTCTCATGTCCTTTCGTTGTTGTAAGGATCGATGAATCTAGCACCGCACGGTTTCGCATAAATGCCGCGTCGGGGATGGAAGCGCCGCGCCTGGATGTCCGTCAATCCGGCGTCACTTTCGACGCCGACCCGCCCACACCAGGACGCGCCTCATTCCGCGCTCATTCCTCGGGACTAAGCTGGGCTGTTGAGCCCCTCGCGCTCGCCCTCCTCCCCACTTTCGAGGCCCAAGGACCTGCCCGCCATGCTCACGCCGATCGTTTCCGCCAGCTTTCTCGGCCAGCCCGCGTGGCTCTGGGTCGCCTTCATCGCCGTGGTGATCGCACTGCTCGTGCTCGACCTCGGCGTGCTCCATCGCGACGATCACGAGATCGGCATCCGCGAAAGCCTCTGGCTCTCGCTCGGCTATATCGCCGTGGGCGTGCTGTTCGGCGGCTTCGTCTGGTGGCAGATCGGCGCCGAGCCCGCCACCGAGTACCTCACCGGCTATCTGATCGAGAAGTCGCTCTCGCTCGACAACGTCTTCGTGATCGCGTCGATCTTCGGCGCGCTCGCGGTGCCGCGCGTGTACCAGCATCGCGTGCTGTTCTGGGGCATCGTCGGCGTGCTGGTGCTGCGCGCGCTGATGGTCGGACTCGGCGCCGCGCTGATCGCGCGCTTCGAGTGGATGCTGCTCGTGTTCGGCGTCTTTCTCGCGATCACGGGCGTGAAGATGCTGTTCGGCTCGAAAGAGGAGGCGCGCGTGGAGGACAGCCGCATCCTGCGCGCGATCCGCCGCGTGCTGCCGGTCGCGCCGCGCATCGAAGGCGGCGCGTTCGTAGTGCGGCAGGCGGATCCCGCCACCGGCAAGCTCAAGCGCTACGCCACGCCGCTGCTGGTCGCGCTGCTGATGATCGAATTCGCCGACCTGATCTTCGCAGTCGATTCGATTCCCGCGATCTTCTCGATCACGACCGATCCGTTCATCGTCTATACGAGCAACATCTTCGCCGTGCTCGGCCTGCGCGCGCTATTCTTCGCGCTCGCGGCGATGGCGCACCGTTTTTACTACCTCAAGCATGCGCTCGCGCTTGTGCTGGTGTTTATCGGCGCGAAGATCTTGCTGGTGCATTTCGTCGGCAAGATGCCGGCGCTGCTGAGCCTCGGCGTGACGGCGGCGCTGCTCGCGGGCGGCGTGCTGCTGTCGCTGATGAAGACGCGCGGCGGCGGCGTGGACGCGGCGCGATAGCGCGTTTCGGGCGCACTTCGGGCCCATCTCGGACGCGCGTTCCAGCCCGAAAACACGCTCCTCATTTTTCGCTCATTTTCGTCTGCGAGGATGAATTCCATCGGCACCGCACAACCCGCCAGCCCGCCAACGACGGCGGCGACGGCGAGGCCCAGGCGGCGCCCGATGGCCTGTCCATTCATCACGGAGCGCAACATGAAATGCCCGAACTGCCCTGACGTCACGCTTGCGATCTCGGAGCGTCAAGGTGTCGAACTCGACTACTGCCCGCAGTGCCGCGGCGTCTGGCTCGACCGCGGGGAACTCGACAAGCTGCTCGACCGCACGGCAAGCGCGCAGGCGACGCAATCGCGCCGGCTCGACGACGGTTACAGCGCGCAGCAAGGCTCGCATCACCGCGCGCATCGCGACGAGCACGCGCAGCGCCGCCGCAAGTCGTGGCTCGGCGACCTGTTCGACTAACGGCGCGGCCTGGCAACGCGACACCGACCAACCTCAAGGACATCTGACCATGCGAACCTACTCCAGCAACAGCCCGCAGGCCGCGGGCCGGATCGTCGCCATCGCCCTGCTCGCCGATGGCCACCTCAGCAGCAGCGAACTCAGCGCCGTGCATCAGGCGCGCATCGCCGACCGCCTCGGCCTCGAACCCGGCGAGTTCGGATCGATCATGCAAGGGCTCTGCGAGGATCTGCTCGTGAGCGCGCACCTGAACTGGAGCGACGCGTGCAAGCTCGACTCCGACGTCATGCAGCACGTCATGCGTGAGTTGCAGGATCCGGGGCTGCGCGCCGAGGTACTCAATCTGTGCCACGTCGCGGTCTACGCCGACCGTCACGTCGCCGATAGCGAAGCCGCGCTGCTCGCGGCGCTCTCGCGGGCGTGGCAGGCGCATCCGTGGCAGCGTCTGCTGGCTTCGTAAGCGCGCTTGCAGGTTACCCGTTTATCTGGCGCGGACGGCGCGGCCCTTCCCCCCGCGTCGCGCGCCTCGCGGCGAGCCCCCGCTCGCCGCGTTTTTCTTCAAACACGCTTCAAACGCACACCGCCCAACCGAGCCCGCGCACGTTGCGGATCACCGCATGCCCGAACTTGCGGCGCACGCTGTAAATCACGGCGTCGACGGCATTGCTCTCCACTTCCTCGCCCCAGCCGTAAAGCCGCTCCTCGATCTGCTGACGCGACAGGATCGCGCCGGGCCGTTCGAGCAGCGCGAGCATCAGCGCGTATTCGCGCGCGGAGAGATCGTCGCTCTGACCGTCGAACGTGAGTCGGCGCGCGTTCATGTCGAGCGTCACGCGCCCGCTGCCCATCGTCGATGAAGCGAAACCCGACTTGCGCCGCACCACCGCGCGGATGCGCGCGAGCAGTTCCTTGCTCTCGAACGGCTTCACGAGATAATCGTCGGCACCCAGATCGAGGCCTTCGACGCGCGTGTCCACATCGTCGCGCGCGGTGATGACGATGACCGGCGTCGTGTCGTTCGACTCGCGCAGGCCGCGCAGCACGTCGAGGCCGCTCATGTCGCCCAGGCCGAGATCGAGCAGGATCGCCGTGTACGAGCCGTCGCGGATCGCCGCGCGGCCGCTTTCGCCCGTGCGCACCCAATCGACGCTATAGGTCGCGTCCTTGAGCGCGCGCAGCAGCGCGGGCCCGATCAGCAGATCGTCTTCGATCAGCAGAATGCGCATCGCTCAGCTTCCCTCACTTTTATTCAGCATTCCTGTCGATATCACGAGTCACGGCGCACCTCACACACCCGGCAACACGATGCGCGCGACGATGCCGGTCTGGCCGTCGGCGCGATTCTCCAGCGTGACGCGTCCGCGATAGCCGTGCGCGAGCGCCTGCGCGATCGCGAGCCCGAGGCCGCTGCCTTCGGTGTCGTTCGCGCCTGCGCGGAAAAAGCGGTCGAAAATGCGCGGCAAGTCGGTTTCGGCGATGCCGGGACCGTCGTCGATCACCTCGATCGTCACGCTGCGCGCCTCACGCCGCACCGACACATCGACGCGCCCGCCCGCGTGCACATAGCGGATCGCGTTGTCGATCAGATTGCGCACCAGCACGCGCAGATCGGCTTCGGTCGCGTGCACGCTCGCCTCGTCGAGACGCTCGACGCCGAGATCCACGCTGCGCGCGTCGGCGAGCGGCAGCAGATCGGCCAGCACCTCGGTCACGAGTGGCGCGAGCGCGATATCGGCGAGCGCACGCTGCGCGCCGCCAATCTCCGCGCGCGCGAGCCCGAGCAGCTGCGAAACGAGCGCGCCCGTGCGCGCCACGCCGCGCCGCAGTTCCTCGAAGCGCTCGCGGTATTGATCGGGCGGCGCGTCGTGCAGATTGTCGATCTGCAACTGCATCGCGGAAATGGGCGAGCGCAGTTCGTGCGCGGCGTCGGCGATAAATTTGCGCTCGGTGTTCACGAGCAGCGCGAGGCGCTCGATCATGCGGTTGATCGACTCGATGAAGGGCCGCAGTTCGACGGGCGCCTTCGCCACGTCGAGCGGCTTCAGTTCGCGCAGATCGTGCAGATCGACCTGCGCCGCGCGGCGCCCGACGCGTTCAAGCGGCCGCAGCGACACGCGCACCGTCACGGCGATCGTGAACGCCAGCAGCGGCAGCAGCGCGAGCACAGGCAACAGGCTCCAGAACGCCACGCGCAGCGCGTTGCGGTTGCGCATGCTGCGCGATTCGGCGACCTGGATGTGCTCGTCGCCGGCCGCGAGCGCGAAGACGTCCCACGTCTCGCCGTCGTAGTCGATCGACGAAAAGCCCGCTTGCGCGCGCGGCAAGGCGATATCGGCGTCGCTCGTGCGGCTCGGCGCGGCGGCGTCGCCCGCCGACCAGATCTGCACCACGAAATCGTCGGAGGGACGGCGCGCGCCGTTCGCCGTGGCCGCGTGGTGGATCTGCGGCGGCGCGCCCGCCTGCACGTGCGCGGCCGCGTCGCGCAGGCTCGCGCTGAACTCGCTCGCGAGGCTGCGCACCACGAGGAAAGTGCCGAGCGCGCCGAGCAGGCCCACGACGATCGCGAGCGTGCCGATGGCGATGCTCAAACGGCGATGCAGGGAATGCGCGGCGAAGAACATGGAGCGGCTCGGCGATCTGCGCGATGCGGGCGATCGCGGCAGAAAAAGGGGACGCGTCCATCATAAAGGATTCGTGGGAGCGGGCCGTGCGGTGGGCCGCGCGCAGACAGGCACGGTGCGCGCGAGCGCCGCGCGCCGGTGCTAGATTCGTCGCACGCGGTTCGCCGCTGCAGCGCGCCGCGGCGTTCCATTCGAGGCACGACAGGAGACGATCATGAGCGATACCTCGCAACGCCCGGCCTTCGGCAGCGCCGTCTACTACCGCGACCCGCGCGCCGCGCTCGACTGGCTGGAAAAGGCGTTCGGCTTCAAGACGCAGTTCGTCGTCACGACGCCCGACGGCAAGGTCTGCCACTCCGAAATGCGCTTCCAGGACGGCTACATCATGGTCTGCGGCGAGTGGCCCGGCATGCCCTCGACGAGCCCCGCCGCCGTCGGCGGCAAGAACACGCAGTCGGTACACGTGCAACTCAAAAGCGGCCTCGACGCGCATTGCGAACACGCGCGCGCCGCGGGCGCGACGATCGTGCGCGAGCCCGACGATCAGTTCTACGGCGACCGCGTCTACGCGGCCTGCGACCCGGAAGGCCACGTATGGAGTTTCGGCGAGACGCTACGTCAGGTGTCGCGCGAAGAAGCCGAACAGGCGAGCGGACTGAAGATCGACGGCTGGATCTGAGCGGCGGATTCAAGGCCGCAAAAAAGAAAACGCCCCGGCGGGACGAACCCGGCGGGGCGTTGTGCGCTCGCCGCGCGACGCACCGTGAACGGCGCGCCGCACGAACGGGCGGCGATGCTTAGCGTTGCGAAATCGGCTTCGCTTCGCGCGGCGTGTTGCCGATGAACAGCTGACGCGGACGGCCGATCTTTTGCTCGGGGTCGGCGATCATTTCGTTCCACTGGGCGATCCAGCCCACCGTACGTGCCATCGCGAAGATACACGTGAACATCGACGTCGGGATGCCCAGCGCGCGTTGCACGATGCCCGAGTAGAAGTCGACGTTCGGGTACAGCTTGCGCGACACGAAGTATTCGTCTTCCAGCGCGATCTTTTCGAGCGCCATCGCGAGCTTGAACAGCGGATCGTCGTGCAGGCCCAGTTCGTTGAGCACTTCGTGGCACGTTTCGCGCATCAGCTTCGCACGCGGATCGTAGTTCTTGTACACGCGGTGACCGAAGCCCATCAGCTTCACGCCCGAGTTCTTGTCCTTCACCTGCTTGATGAATTCGGGGATGTTGTCCACCGAACCGATTTCCTCGAGCATGTTCAGTGCGGCTTCGTTCGCACCACCGTGCGCCGGGCCCCACAGACAGGCGATACCGGCCGCGATACACGCGAACGGGTTCGCGCCCGACGAGCCCGCCAGACGGACCGTCGAGGTCGAGGCGTTCTGTTCGTGGTCTGCGTGCAGGATCAGGATACGGTCGAGGGCGCGCACGAGCACGTCGTTGACCTTGTACTCTTCGCACGGGTTCGAGAACATCATGCGCATGAAGTTCGCGCTGTACGACAGATTGTTCTGCGGGTACACGAACGGCTGGCCGATCGAGTACTTGTACGCCATGGCGACGAGCGTCGGCAGCTTCGCGATCATGCGGATTGCCGAAACTTCGCGATGCTTCGCGTTATTGATGTCGAGCGAGTCGTGATAGAACGCCGACAGTGCGCCGACAGCCGCGACCAGAATGGCCATCGGGTGCGCGTCGCGACGGAAGCCACGGAAGAAGAACTGCATCTGCTCGTGAACCATCGTGTGCTGCGTGACGGTCTTCACGAACTCGTCCTTCTGCACCTGGTTCGGCAGCTCGCCCTTGAGCAGCAGATAGCAGGATTCGAGGAAGTCGGCGTTCTGCGCGAGGTTGTCGATCGGGTAACCGCGATACAGCAGCTCGCCCTTGTCCCCGTCGATATACGTGATCGCCGAGTTGCACGATGCCGTCGACATGAAGCCCGGGTCATACGTGAACTTGCCGGTCTGACCGTACAGTTTGCGGATGTCGATTACATCCGGGCCTTGGGTGCCCTTGTAGATCGGCAGTTCGACGCTCGGCGAATTGTCGCTGAACGATAGCGTGGCTTTTACATCAGACGGGGTCATAGCACATCCTCAATCGAAGATAAACACAGGATTCGATAGTTTGCACGTCCGGCGCGGCGCCTCCTGGCGTCACCGCGTCTCAGACGTTGCGAAGCAGCTCCAGCACCCGCTTCACGTCCGGGTCGGCAAGGTTGCCTTCTGGTTCCTTGCGTGCGAGCAGCAAGTCCATCAGGTCGTTATCGCTCAGCTCGAGCAGGCGCGTAAGTGCGCCCACGTCGGCGTCGCTGAGGTCATGCTCATAGCGGTCGAAAAAACGCTCGAAAATAATGTCGTTTTCGAGCATACCGCGCCGCGCGCGCCAACGAAGGCGCGCGCGGCGATGAGGGTCAGACTGGTGCGAGTCCATTCAATCTCGCCGTGGTCAAACCGCGCGGCGGACCATCAGTTCCTTGATCTTGCCGATCGCCTTCGTCGGGTTCAGCCCCTTCGGGCAGACGTCGACGCAGTTCATGATCGTATGGCAACGGAACAGACGGTACGGATCTTCGAGGTTATCCAGACGCTCGCCGGTGGCTTCGTCGCGGCTGTCCGCGATGAAACGGTAAGCCTGGAGCAGGCCGGCCGGGCCGACGAACTTGTCCGGGTTCCACCAGAAGCTCGGGCACGACGTCGAGCAGCTCGCGCACAGAATACACTCGTACACACCGTCGAGTTCGTCACGCTGCTCGGGCGACTGCAGACGCTCTTTCTCGGGCGGCGGCGTGTCGTTGATCAGGTACGGCTTGATCGAGTGGTACTGGTTGAAGAAGTGCGTCATGTCGACGATCAGGTCGCGCACGACGGGCAGGCCCGGCAGCGGGCGCAGCACGATCTTCGCCGGCAGGTCGTTCAGGTTCGTGAGACACGCGAGACCGTTCTTGCCGTTGATGTTCATGGCGTCCGAACCGCACACGCCTTCACGGCACGAGCGGCGGAACGACAGCGTTTCGTCCACTTCCTTGAGCTTCACCAGCGCGTCGAGCAGCATGCGCTCGTGCGTGAGGTCCAGCTCGTACGTCTGCATGCGCGGCGCCGAGTCCTTGTCCGGATCGTAGCGGTAGACTTCAAAAATACGTTTGGCCATTTCCCAATTCCTTTTGACTGGCGTGTGCCTTAGAACGTACGCGCCTTCGGCGGCACGGACTCGACGGTCAGCGGCTTCATGTGAACCGGCTTGTAATCAAGACGGTTGCCTTCGCTGAACCACAGCGTATGGCGCAGCCAGTTTTCGTCGTCGCGGTGTTCGTAGTCGCTGTGTGCGTGCGCGCCACGGCTTTCCTTACGGGCTTCAGCCGAGACCATCGTTGCCTGCGCAACTTCCACGAGGTTCGCCACTTCGAGCGCTTCGACGCGCGCGGTGTTGAACACCTTCGACTTGTCCTTCAGGTGAATGTGCTTCGCCTGTTCCACGACTTGCGCGATGTCCTTGACGCCTTCGGCCAGCAGCGCCGAGGTACGGAACACGCCAGCGTGCTTCTGCATCGAGCCGCGGATTTCGTTCGCGACGCTCTGGGCGTATTCGCCCGAGGTCGAGTTGTCGAGCTTGGCGAGGCGCGAGAGCGCGAAGTCGGCGGCGTCGGCCGGCAGCGGCTTGTGCTCTTTCAGCTCCTTCACGTGCTTGACGATGTGGTTGCCGGCCGCACGGCCGAACACCACGAGGTCGAGCAGCGAGTTCGTGCCCAGGCGGTTCGCGCCGTGCACCGAGACGCACGAGCATTCGCCCACGGCGTAGAAGCCGTTGACGACTTCTTCGTGGCCCTTCGGCGTGCCAACGACCTGACCGTTGATGTTCGTGGGGATACCGCCCATCTGGTAGTGAATCGTCGGAACGACCGGGATCGGTTCCTTGATGCAGTCGACGTTCGCGAACTTCAGCGCGATTTCGCGGATCGACGGCAGACGCTTCATGATGGTCTCGGCGCCGATGTGCGACAGGTCGAGCAGCACGTGATCCTTGTGCGCGCCAACACCGCGGCCTTCCTTGATTTCCTGGTCCATCGAACGCGAAACAAAGTCACGCGGCGCGAGATCCTTCAGCGTCGGCGCGTAACGTTCCATGAAACGCTCGCCGTTCGAATTACGCAGAATGCCGCCTTCGCCA
>NZ_CAJMZH010000025.1:0-98032 GCF_905220285.1 Paraburkholderia sp. J94
ATCGGCGCAGCGCGATCTGTACAACGAGATCGAGAAGGGCAATTTCCCGAAGTGGCATTTCCGCGTTCAGGTGATGCCGGAAGCCGATGCCGCGAAGGTGCCGTACAACCCGTTCGACATCACGAAGGTGTGGCCGCACAAGGATTACCCGCTGATCGACGTGGGCACGATCGAGCTGAACCGCAATCCCGAGAACTATTTCGCCGACGTGGAGCAGGCCGCGTTCACGCCGGCGAACGTGGTGCCGGGCATCAGCTTCTCGCCCGACCGTCTGTTGCAGGGCCGCCTGTTCTCGTACGGCGACACGCAGCGTTACCGTCTCGGCGTGAACCATCACCAGATTCCCGTGAACGCGCCGCGTTGCCCGTTCCACGCGTATCACCGTGACGGCGCGATGCGCACCGACGGCAACCTCGGCGGCAACGTGAATTACGAGCCGAACCGTTTCGGCGACTTCGCGCAGCGTCCGGGCGCAGGCGAGCCGCCGCTCGCGGCCGGTGAGGTCGATCACTACGATCATCGCGAGGATGGCGATTACTACAGCCAGCCGGGCGCGTTGTTCCGCCTGTTCGACGCTGGTCAGCGCGAGCGTCTCTTCGGCAATATTGCGCGTGCGATGAGCGGTGTTCCACAAGACATCGTTGATCGAGTGGTGAAGCTGTTTGACCAGATTGATCCGGCTTATGGCGCCGGTGTACGGAGCGCGCTGACGGGCGACTGACACTCGGCCCATTCCAGGTAGATAGCACGAGCGTCCTATCAGCGGCGCATTGCTCACGCTCTTCATTGAGGAACTGTAGATGCCTGATATCAAACATTTCGAATACTTATTTCTCGGCGGCGGCAAGGGTGGCAAGTCGCTGGCGATGGACCTGGCTCGTAAAGGCAAGCGCGTCGCGCTCATTGAACGGGGAATGATCGGAGGGTCATGCATCAACGTCGCGTGCATTCCGAGTAAGACGCTGATCCAGAACGCACGGAATATGCAGGTCTGGCGCTCAATGTCGGCCGATCCGGAACTGCGTGCGGACATGACGCATGTGCATGCGAGCATCCGCACTGTTGTGGACGGCATGGTCGGCATCAATCGTCGCGCGTTTGAACAGTCAGGGCTCGAGCTTGTACTCGGAACAGGCCGGTTCGTCGCACCGCGACGAATTCTCGTTCGCCTGAATGACGGCACCGAACAACTTTTCTCTGGCGACGAGGTATATATCAACACGGGAACCGTCGCGATGATTCCGGACATTCCGGGATTGCGCGACTCCCGGCCAATGACCCATGTCGAGGCACTCAACCTCGAAAGTCTGCCGGAGCATCTCATCGTGCTCGGTGGCGGCTATATCGGGCTGGAAATGGCTCAGGCATTTCGTCGTCTCGGCAGCCAGGTTTCGCTAGTTCACAATATGCCGCGCGTCGCAATGCGTGAGGACGAGGACGTTAGCCTCGAGATTCAGAGCGCATTCGAGGCGGAGGGGATCCGCCTGTTGCTGGCCACGACAATTACCCGCGTCGACGGGATTTCCGGCAAGAGGGTCACTGTCGAGTTCAAAGATGGCAGTTCAATCGAAGGTAGCCATCTCCTCGTCGCGGCCGGTCGACAACCGGTAACCACCGACCTCGGGCTGGATCTCGCTGGCGTAGATCTGGACGAGCGCGGCTACATTAAGGTCGACGATAAGCTTGCGACGACCGCCGAGAACACGTGGGCGATTGGCGAGGTGGCTGGATCGCCCATGTTCACTCACGCTTCAT
This sequence comes from Paraburkholderia sp. J94, assembly GCF_905220285.1. NCBI lineage: Bacteria > Pseudomonadati > Pseudomonadota > Betaproteobacteria > Burkholderiales > Burkholderiaceae > Paraburkholderia > Paraburkholderia sp. J94. The sequence goes on from NZ_CAJMZH010000025.1 coordinate 1,756, forward strand.
TTGATGACTTTCGCGTACTTAAGGCCGGGATTGAAGGGGGCTCGTCTAGCACGGCGTCACGTGTCGTGCCTTATGCTCTTTTCACGGAGCCGGAACTCGGCCGTGTGGGCATCAACGAATCCGAAGCCAAAGCGCGCGGAATCGCTGCACGGGTGGCGCGATTGCCGATGATGGCGGTGCCACGTGCGCGCACCAATGGCACGACACGTGGATTCATGAAGGCACTCGTGGCCCCCGACTCTGGACGCATCCTTGGCTTTACGATGGTTGGCTCGGGGGCAGGTGAAGTCACGTCGGTGGTCCAGATGGCCATGCTCGGAGATCTGCCATACACCGCAATACGTGACGCGATTATCGCGCACCCTCTGCTTGCGGAAGGGCTAAATCTACTCTTCGCGACGCTTGACTGAGTTCGTCGGAGCGAATATCCCAAGGACTGACGTGCTGTCGGGTTGTACATCTGAGCCGAGAGTGTGTTGAGACTGGTGTCGTGTGTCTTCTTCTCAAACACGTGGGTATCGAGCGCTCTCTGGAGTACGTTGACGTTGAGGGATTTTCAAGGTTTCTTTGATTCTGAATACCGTCGTGGATGATTTTTCGTTGATCACCCGGTACAGCAGAGTTCTTTAACCGGTGCTTTGGCTTGATTGCGTATACAGCCTATTGAACGGGGAAAAAGGAGAGTCAAATGTGGAATAGAAAACGACTGGCGCTTGCGGTCGTCGCGGCGATAGCCGGATTTGCTGCACGAGTAGCAATTGCGGAAGATGAATCGACGGGGGCCCACAAGGAAGCTTCAGCGGTGCAGCTTTTCAGCATTCGTTCCAGTGAGAAAATGCCGTGGAATGCAGTGGTTGTCGACTCACGGAGTCGGGTCATCGTGAGCTCACCCCGCTGGACGGGAAGCGTGGGGCCGGCAGTTGCCATTGCAGGAGAACACGGCGAATTGACGCCGTTTCCGGATGCGTCATGGAACGACTGGAATCCGGGCTCGGATGCATCCAGACGTTTCGTCAGCGTCAATGCGATCCACGCCGACACAAGTGGCGACTTGTGGATCGTCGATACCGGTTCGCCGGATTTTGGTGGGAGTCCGATCGAGAACGGCGCCAAGATCGTACGAATCGATCCACGCACAGACGCGATCATACGAGTCTACATACTGCCTAAAGGTGCGCTCCGCCCACACACCTACGTTGACGATATCCGGATCAATGGTACGCATGCTTATCTCACGGATGCCGGTGAGGGGGCGTTGCTTGTGCTGAACCTCGAAGACGGAGCGGTACGCCGGCACTTCGACAGCGCGGCGTTCACCCATGCCAGACCGGATGACAAGATCGTTGTCAACGGCAAGGTGCTTGCAGGTGCAGATGGAAAGCCATTGAAGGTTAACGCTGATCCACTAGAACTAAGTCCCGATGGCAGAGTGCTGTACTTTGGACCACTTTCGGGGCCGATGTCCCAGATCGAGACCAGATATCTCGATGATGAGTCCCTGAGTGAAGGGACACTCGCGGAACACGTGACGTCATGGTTCGCCGATATGCCACCGGTCGGCGGCACTGCAATGGACGCAGACGGCAGTCTCTATTACACGCCGCTTGCCGACAATTCACTAATGCGCAGAGCACCCGACGGAACAGTTTCAACGGTGATCCGGGATAATCGGTTGCGCTGGGTCGACGCGCCTTTTATTGACGGGCACGGCAACATATTCCTCCCTGTCCCGCAAATCGATGGTGCACCGGCCTTTAACCACGGAAAGTCCACAATGAATATGCCTATCGAGCTTTATCGCCTTCGTCTGCCTCATGCTTGAAGTTGAGGGGGCACGGCGTGTTCCCATAGTAGAGACTGTCTGCGATGGTGTGACTGCCGTGTGCGCTTTGTTGGAGAGCTGTGGATTAAATATGCCGCGAGCCCGATAAGACATGAAAGTAGGCTCATCGGGCCGTTGACTAGTTTCATCGCTCTCGCGACGTTTGCGGGTCGAAAACGCGTCGGCAGTCACGAACAAGTCTGGCGCCAAATAATCCTCGTTTCGACGCTGCAGAGAGTAGCAGTGTGCTTGTCAGAGCGATGGGGTCTGACGTTCGAGATATTGATGAATCTGCGCGACCACGGAAGCCCCATCGCCAACGGCCGCTGCTACGCGCTTCGCGGAACCACGACGCGCGTCGCCTGCGCAAAATATGCCGCTAACGCTGGTTTCGTGCTCAGAGGAACCGGTGGAGGCCGATGTCCCCGTCAAAACGAAACCACCAGGGTCGACAGCTACACCGCATCCACTGAGCCATTCGGTGTTTGGGTGGGCGCCGATGAAAAGAAACACATGTCCTATCTCACGCGTCGTCCGCCCGGATTCATCGAGAATTTCCACAGTTTCGAGATTTGCGGACCCGTGAAGGGCAGTGATGGTGGCGTTGTAGTGAACCTCAATGTTTTTGAGCGTAGCGATGCGTTCAATCAGATACTGGGACATGCTGGCATTCAGGTTTCGCCCGCGAACAAGCATGACTACGCGCCGCGCATGTGAGGCAAGATAGACAGCTGCTTGACCGGCCGAATTACCTCCGCCGACGAGGATGACGTCCTGTCCAGTACACATCTTTGCCTCAACTGGAGACACCCAATAATATGCGCCTCGCCCTTCGAAGCGTGCGAGCCCATCGATATCCGGTTTGCGATAAGCAGCGCCAGATGCGATGACCACGCTGCGCGTTCTGATGGCTGTCTTGTTTGCGAGCTGCAACTGAAACGGCGACGAAGCGCAATCGAGCGATGTAACCGCTAAAGGGATCGCGAAGCGGGCACCGAATTTTTGGGCCTGAACGAAAGCTCGTGCCGTAAGTGCGTGCCCCGAAATGCCTGTCGGAAATCCGAAGAAGTTTTCGATGCGCGCGCTTGCGCCGGCCTGTCCGCCGGGCGCTTGTGGGTCAAGCACAACTACCCGAAGTCCTTCGGATGCGGCATAAACGGCGGTTGCCAGTCCAGCGGGCCCGGCGCCGACTATAGCGACGTCGAAAACTTCATCTGTTCCGAACTCGGGCAGCCAACCCAGGGCTTCCGCAAGTTGTGCTTCTGTTGGGGCGTGGAGAATGACGCCATCCGGGCTGAGAACGATTGGGTATTCCGCGCGATGATGCGAGCACTTCTGAAGGAACTGCGATACATCCCCATCCACGTCGGAATTGACTACCGTGTGGGGAATGTTATTGCGAGAGAGAAAGCCCTGCAGCGCGTTTAGTTTCTGCGTCGGTGCATCAGTTAAAAGAACGATACCGCTGCCACTTTCGATGAGGCCTACGCGTCTTAGGATCAGAGCGCGCATGATACGTTCGCCGAGTTCCGCCTCGGCAATGAGTAGCGAGCGTAGCTCCGCGGGCCGCAGGTGTACGGCGCTAACCTCTCCGATTGCGTGACCATCCACGAGACACCGACTCCCGGAAAGCTGTCCGGCTTCACCGACGAAATTGCCGGGCCCCTGTTCGTTGATGACAATCGCGCGATCGAAGGCATCCCGGCGCGTCACCCGAATCTCGCCGGTGAGTACGACGTACATGCCGAATCCCGGATCGCCAATCTTGAACATGAGCGAGCCGTCTGGCCATACCCGGACTTCCCCGAACCGCGCGATGCGGGACACTTCGTCGTCGGAGAGCTTCGGATACATCTGCTCTCGACGTGACGAACTGACGGAGCGTTGTGTCGCTGGAGCGGGCAGTTCGCCGGAACGATCATCGAAATCGCTCGGTGGTTGCATTGATAATCCTGACTCGTAGAGGAAATCGTTGGTTAGTCGACACGGAAGCCGCGGCTGGCATGTGGTGATGGTTCGGTACCACTCGCGAGCCGCGATCCGCATTTAGAACTGGTGCGAAACAGCGACGTGATCGGAACCGGGCTGGACGAAGGAATTTATTTCCGTTCCGTCAAAAGCCTTCCAGAACGATCTTGCCGACCGCCTTGTTGCTCTCTATCTGCGCGTGCGCCTTTCGAAGATTGGTCGCGTTGATGATTCCGATATGTTCCCCGAGCGTCGACTTAAGCGTTCCTTCGTCAATTAGAGCGGCAACGCGATCAAGCAGGAGATGCTGCTTGTCCATGTCAGCGGTCCGGTACATCGACCTGGTGAACATGAACTCCCAGTGAAGCGAGATCGACTTGCGCTTGAGCGGCATCGCATCAAGCGTAGAGGGATCATCGATCAGCGCGAGTTGGCCCTGCGGCTTAAGCAGATCCACTATCTGCTCGTAATATGTGTCCGTATGCGTCAGGCTGATGACGTGATCGACTTGCTTGATCCCGAACTCTTCCAGCTGCGCACGCAGTGGCTTCGTGTGATCGATGACATGCTTGGCTCCGAGTTCACGTACCCAGGCCTGTGAGGCTGCTCTCGATGCCGTACCAATCACAGTGACTTTGGTCAACTTGCTCGCCAGCTGCACGAGGATCGAGCCTACGCCGCCACCTGCGCCGATGACGAGCAGGCTTTCACCCTGTCCGCCGCGCTCTGCAACCTTGATGCGCTCGAACAGCAATTCCCAAGCCGTAATGGCTGTCAGGGGCAACGCAGCTGCTTGCGCAGCAGAAATGCTGGTGGGGCGACGCGCAGCGATGCGTTCATCCACGAGCCCAAATTCTGCATAGCTTCCCGGACGTGTGATGTCGCCGGCATACCAGACCGCATCGCCAGGTTTGAAACCTTTGACCTCAGCCCCGACCGATTCGACGGTCCCCGCTGCATCCCATCCGAGAATGCGCGCGCCGGGTGGCTGAACACCCTGGCGCAGTTTGCTGTCGACCGGGTTTACGGAGATTGCTTCGATCTTTACGAGAAGGTCGCGGGGACCCGGTTCCGGCTTTGGCAAATCCACTTCGTACAGCGCCTGCGGATCATCGATAGGCAGGCCTGCCTGCGTGTAGACGACGGCTTTCATATAGCATTCCTTGATGATTGAGGTGGGACAAACAAGCTTTATTCGCCGCGCAGGAATTCACGTACGTGCGCGGTATAGGTCGATGCGTATTGGAACAGGGCGCCGTGGCCTGCGTTGGGATACACAATGAGCGTTGCGTTCGGCAAATCTCTTACGAGAACAAAGCTGTTTTGCGTTGGGATCATGATGTCGTTGTCGCCATTGGTGACAAGTACCGGATGGCCGATCTTCGCCAGCTTCCCACTGACATCGCCCTTCCAGTTTGCCCACGCGATCATGGCCTGTAGTTGTGTTCCCGCTACTTCTGGGCCTGCCGGTACGTCGCGCTCTGCGCTGCGGGTGCCAAGGCGACTGACAAAGGCGGACGCCGCCGCCTTACCGTCTGCCGTAGAGGGGAAAAACAGACGCTTGAGCTTCTCACTCATCGGCATTTCGCTGTCGGTGTAGATCGCGACAAGTTCTGGCCGATCCATGCCTGCCCCCTCGCCGCCTTGGGGGGCGGTCCCCGAAAGAATGATGCGCGACACGCGGCCCGGCATCTCGATTGCGATCTCCTGCGCCAGGAAGCCACCTAGCGAGAAGCCGAGGATGTGGAGCTTGGACACCCCTATCGCATCAATGAACTTCATTGCGTGTGCGGCCATTTCGGCAATCGTTGCTGGGACAGTTCCAGTAGAACGGCCAACCCCTGCGTTTTCGAAGAGGATGATTTCTCGATCCTCGGCAAGCGCGTCGACGATTTCTGGATCCCAGTTGTCAAGCGTGCCGGTGAAGTGTTGCAGACAGAGCAGCGGCAGGCCGCCGTTGCTGTTGCCGAAACGGCGCATGGCGTAACGGACACCAGACACTTCGACGAATTGAGTTTCGACGCCGGATGAGCGATTGGTATTCACGGGTATTCCTCCGGGGCACACGCTGCGCCCCGTCAATTTTTTAGGTGAGGCTGATATTGCTCAGGTCGATCGATACAACCAGTGGCTCTGGGAGCGAGGAGCCGTCCGGCAGCCTAGGGAAGATGCGCCGCTTGGTCGGGATGCGAATTCCAGAAATCGTGATGTAGTCGCTTACGTAGTGCGCGCCGGGAGTGTTCCCTGCAATTTCCACGTCATAGTCGAGACGTCGAACAAGGTGGTCAGCGTTAACATAGATTGTCTGGACTTTGCTGAATACCTCTAGCGAATCGGGGTAGCGCACGACCACCTTGCGCCAGACTTCATCCCGCTCCTTCCACTCTCCAGCGTCTTCACATTCGACGCCGGGCCATGCAAGGACGAATGGCGTGTTCAGATACGTCCACATAGCGCATCCCGCAAAAAATGCGAGCTGCAGTGAATTCCAGGGGGTCTCAAGCGTGTGGCCGGCAAAGGACGAGCGTGGCTTGTCGGTTGTTTCGACGACGTTCTGCGATTCGTCGAGCAGCGAAATCGTATCGCCCGTGAATTCCGTGCGTGCCGCGAGCGTGCCGAACGGCGCGTGCGATGCCCACTGGCGATCGGTCGCTACGGTGACTGTCGTCTGATCGAGTATTCCACCTTGACCTTTTAGTCCCCACAACGCACCGCCTTGCGTGAGGTCGGCACGGATTTTCGTGAATTTGCGCCATTGCGTGAGTCCGCCATGGGCATCGATGATTGTTTGCGTGAGAGAATTCATGCGAGGCTCCTCAGTGTGTGGGGTTCATTACAAGGACCGCGCGGAAGCGAACATCACCGCGCATCATGCGGTCATAGGCTGATTGCGCCTGGTCCAGCGGAAATGTCTCGATCATCGGACGGATGTTCCGCTGTTGCGCGAACGCAAGCGTTTGCTCGTTATCTGCGACGGTGCCGGTCAGTGCGCCAACTACCGAGCGGCCACCGAACACGAGATCTATGGCGTTCACCGTAATGGGTTCGCTGGCGATCGCAACGACGACGAGCTTCCCGCGAGGCGAGAGCCCAGGCACCATCTCCGACATGCCGGGACCAGTCGGCGCGGTAGCGAGGACGACCTTTGCGCCGCCGAGGCTACGCAGAACCTCAGCGACGTTTTCGGCCTTGGCGTCAATGTACCGATGTGCGCCAAGGTCGCGCGCCAGCGGTGCCTTGTCAGCACCACGCGCAATCGCGACGGTGTAGAAGCCCATACTGTTGGCAAACTGAACCGCAAGATGGCCGAGGCCACCAAGGCCATGGACAGCAACGACGTCTCCTGGTCGCGCGCCTGCGTTTCGAAGCGCGTTGAAGGTAGTCAGACCTGCGCAGAGCAGCGGTGCGGCTTCTGCGGCGTCCAGGTCGTCAGGCACGCGAACGAGTCCGCGCGCCTCGGCGATCATGATTTCAGCGTAGCCGCCGTCGACGGTCATACCGGTGATGACCGGCTTCTCGCAATTTACGATGTCGCCTTGTCGGCACGATGGACACGTCCGATCTTCGCCGGCAAGGAAGCCGACTCCGACTCGTTGGCCGAGCGCCCAACCCTCAACACCTTCGCCGAGTGCTTCGATGCGTCCTACGACCTCATGGCCGGGTACGAGTGCGCTGTCGCTTTCGGCTCGTTCACGTTCAATTGTGGCGCTGTCGGAGTGGCATACCCCGCAGGCCTCGATACGAATGCGGACTTGTCCGTAGCGAGGTTCAGGAACGGGGCGCTCCACGAATTCGAGTTTTCCCGAACCCACTGCGATGGCCGCACGGTAAGTGACTGGTTGGATCATTTGGGTTCGCACTCGAAACGGAAGTCAGAAAGATCAACACCGACGATCAACGGCTCCGGCAGGGTGACGTTGTCCGGGGTGCGAGGGTAAATGCGCAGACGCGTCGGCATCCGGATGCCTTGGACCGTGACGTAATCGCTCAGATAACGCGCGGCGGCATTGCGCCCCTGGATATCGACTTCGTAGTCGTGGCGGCGGAGAAGCCCATCTGCATCGAAGTAAAGCGTCTGGACGGCGCTGTGCGTTGCGATGCTCGGTGCGAATTCGACCCGGAGGCGTCGCCACGGCAGGCCATCGACAAGCCAGGGATCAATCTCCTGCGCTGCCACGCCTGGGTGTCGCAATAGGAATGGAGACGTCAGATAGGTCCACATGGTGTAACCCGCGAAATACGCGAGCTGCGCATTAGACCAGGGCGTTTCCATCTCGTATCCTTCGAATGACGCCCGCGGATGATTGAGGGTCTCCACGATCGAGTCGTCAGCTCGGCGAATCTCGACCAGCGACGGGGTATAGATCGAATGATCTGAGGATGGCGCGAACGGCTCGTGTGACACTCGTTGTTCGTGAAGATCGACGGTGACACGTGAGTGCGTCAACACGTTGTCGCACTGTTTGAGTTTCCAGAGCGCGCCGGTGTGATGAAGCTTCGCAGACACGCGGCGAAAGCTACGAAATCGCTCAAGACCGCCTGCAGCCTCGATAGCTTTATCGATGAGATTATCCATTAGTAATCCATATTTGATATCCGAAGGGTTTTTTGTCACTATTCAGATATCGTCCCATGGGGGCTGTCTAAACCGTACGCCGCGTCGGCGGAGGGCGTTGGCGACTAAGCTAAAAATGCCGCGATATGGGCTGCACATGCCTGAGGAAACTGGAGTTGAGGTCCGTGTCCCGACTGTGGAAATGTGACAAGGTGAAGACTGGGTAACTGGCCGTTCAAGGTATACCAGTTCTCAATTGGAAATACGATGTCGTGATCTCCGCCAACGTGCAGAATTGGAATCGAAGTGGCGCGCAGCGCTTGCAGGACCGGTGGTGCAGGGAAAGCAGGATTTCGCGGGCCTTCACCGAGTTGATCCGCGGCCCAGCTATAGGGCACTTCAGGACTGACGTCGGACGTGCGGGAGCTGAGACGTCGTGAAGCCCTCTCTGCAGCTGCGCGGCTCTCCGCTGAAGTAGGTTCGAAGAAAAGGCTGACGAAATCTTCGAAATCGTTCTCGCGCTTTGCCAGCGTGTAGAACAGGGGCTCACCTGTTTTCACCAGCGGTCCGGGTGGTGTAGTCGCGATAAGCACCGCGTCACTCACAATTTGCGGAGCTTGCGCCAACACAATTTGTGCAGCCATGCCACCGATAGACCAGCCACCGATGACTACGCGACCAAGCTCCAGTGCACCGATCAATTCGATGGCGTCTCGCGCCAGTGCGGCGGGGCTGTAGGTGCGCTCGCCGGTGGACTGTCCGAGTCCACTGTAGTCAAAAGTGACGACTTCGAACCCCTTTGCGGCGAGACTGTCGAGGAACAGAGGATCCCAGGAATCCATCGTGCCCCTGAAGCGGACGCACAGTACGATGGGCTTACCGCTACCAAAACGTCGATACGCGAGGCGTCGGTTCGGTAGGTCGGCGAAGCGAGTTACCGCGCTGAGAGAAGGGGAATCAACATCAGGAGTTGTGCTCATCCGTATTCACCTGGTTAGTCAATCGATTCTGCGGAGCTAAAACGGGAAGGGGCCGCCATTCATTCCACCGGTGCTGGTCACAACGACGGCTGAACGGTAGAGGTTGGCCGAGCTACCACTCGACGCGAATTTCCTTACTGCTGCGCAGGACACTTCGCACTCAAGTTCCGCGGACTGGATCAACGAGTCGGCCTGCGCAGCAGAAAATGCGTTCTCTACGCCTTCGTCTGTGACACTGACGACCAGAACGACGCTGGCGTCCTGATCGATCTTTTCGACGATCGACGCGACATCGGAGGGAGAGCGTCGATCTGCGGCTACGACCTCAACTGCGCGTCGGGTCTGCGTGGTCAACTCTTCCGCGAGTGCGTTCAGACTCGCGCGATCGCGATCGATCAGAATGAGATCGTGCCCGTTGGCTGCAAGGTAATCCGCATAGGCTGCACCAATAACAGACAATGCGCCGCTTACCACTGCAGTTCCGCGTGAAGTCGTCATTCTTATTTCCTCGTTGGAAGACCTATCGACGCTAGGAGCCTATGATCCAGGGGAATCACACATTTCTCCAACGACATTTATAATCAGGTTTTCGGTCATGGCCCGCGGTGACAGTGATGCATCGAATTGGTTATTTTTTGACTGATGGATTCCAGGTTATGGCCATCGGAACACAAACTGTTTTCGAAATTGCCAACGTAGTGGCGCGAGAACAGATTTATAGCGTCACAAATTATTCACTTGCAGGTGGGGAAACCAAGGCATCACTTGGTGTATCCGTGAATACCCAGCCAGTTGACTCTACTGCGGTGGCGGACACGTGGATGGTCAGTGGAATCGTCAATCCGATAGGGCGAACCACTGCTCCTGAGGAGCTCCGATTCGTCATCGAAGCGTCTGAGCGGTCGCGGCGCACGGCGGGACTTTGCACCGGTGGATTTGTCCTTGGAGAAGCTGGTCTTCTCGACGGGCGGCGCGCGACGACGCATTGGGCGTTTGCGGCGGCGATGCAGGAGCGCTGGCCAAAGGCGGAAGTGGAGGCAGACCGGATCTTCATCGTCGATGGCCCGATATGGACCTCAGCTGGGCTGACCGCGGCGATGGATCTTGCTCTAGGGATGGTGGAGAAGGACCAGGGGCCCGATTTTGCCAATTCGGTCGCACGTGCGCTTGTCATGCACCATCGTCGATCCGGTGGCCAGTCGCAGCATTCCGAAATGCTGGCGCTTGCACCAAAATCGGACAGGATTCAGTTAGCCCTTGAGTATGCGCGGGTGAATCTGTCAAAGCCTTTGCGTGTCGATGATCTCGCAAAGGCCGCGCACTTGAGTCCTCGCCAGTTTGGACGTATTTTCCTCGCTGAGACTGGTGAGTCGCCGGCTAAAGCCATCGAGCGCCTTCGCCTGGAGGCAGCGCGGAACATGATTGAGCGAGGTCGGCATCCGCTCGAGACCATTGCCCGTGAGACGGGGTTTCGCGACAGGCGCCATTTGCGGGAAGTTTTTGTTCGTGGGTTTGGAGTATCCCCGCAGTCATTGAGGCGGGATGCCCGAAGCGATGAGCCGTCTGAGGTTGCAGAATAAATGGCTAACGATCTACTTGCTTTTGGCGAAAATCGGAATGCCGATCAAAATCGTAACGACTCTGTTCAAAGAGTTACTTTTCCTGCCCTAACTCAGTAACAGAAATCCCGCGGACAGGTGTTGGCAGCAGGATGATTTTATTCGAAGAACTGCATGGGTGGGCAACACCTGATTTCTCTACTCGGCTTCTTGGTTTTATCGCCAAAGCTCGGCATAAGTACTCCGTGTCATAGCGCGCCGTGAACGTCAGTTGCGCTTTGCTGCGAATTGCGACCCATCGACTAGCGCGAGATGGACAGGTCTCGGCTCGAGCCGCCAGCGATCCGCAGCTAGGTCCGGTGAGCCGAGCATCGGGGAGGCGTGACTTGCCGTCATGTCTGTGGCAGTTCTTCGACACGCGCGCGTGGGCGTTGTTGTGCAGCGCGGTTTCCCGCAGATCTGAAGTCGTCGCTGAATCCGGAGTCAAAACGCAAGCGCGGTTCATTGGCTACATCTATCGGTAGGTCTACTCCACGCGGCTCGCGGCGCGGACTGTCGAGAAAACGCTACTGCGCTAGATACTGAGACTGTCGCAGACGCGTTTGAGATGAATCGAGTCATTTGTTTTGACTTGGACGAAAGGCCGCTTTGTCGTGAAACACGGCCTTTCGAATCGGCAGTCCAGATGGCAGCTCATGGCCGGCTACCGACTCATGCGTAGCGCAGGAACGCGCCGCGGCGGCGGACCGGCTCAGTGCGACCCTTTCCAGACGCCCACCGTAGAGATCTCCGAATGTCGGATTCGGGGCACTCGGTGATCGTTCGCAATCGGCGGCGATGGGCCATTTCGAGACCGAGCCAGCCACGAGTCAGATCGTCCGAATTCGCAGGCGCGTCCCGCAGGGCTACTCCGCGCGTTATAGTCTGCCGACTCCTCTTGTGCGTCAGGACGCTCATGAGACGCCCGCCTATCGGATGCCCGGCTCAGCTAGCATCGGTATTAAACGTCCGATGGCGCAGAATCACAAAACAATGGCGTCCATTCAGAAAAGCATATCGCGGGCTTGCTTTATTGTGCAGTTTCCACGGGCCATCCCGCTTCGCACGTCAATCGCGCGAGCTCAGGTATGCATTGGATTCGCCCTCTCTTCTTCCTGTCGCAGAACCGCACGAGTGCGGGTGACGACAAACGAAACCGGAAACAACATATGTCCAGCGAGATCTCTTCGCTTCTGTCTGGCGCCGCCTCTGCAGAGGTCTTTCAGTCAGGTCAGGGATTCGAAACCGCAAACACCAGCCCACGACTGCCGTTCGAGAACATTCACAATCTGCGCGACCTAGGTGGCCTGCGTAGCCGCGACGGCAGACGCGTGCGCTCGGGTCGGCTCTTCCGCAGCGGCAATCCGGGTATGGCAAGCGCCGCCGACATCGCGCGGCTGAGAACGCTTGGCCTCGACGCTGTGATCGATTTTCGTTCGCCAGAAGAAAAGTCTCCTGAGGAAAGCGGATTCGCCGAAGCATTCAAGTGGATGGCACTGCCGGTGCTGGAAGGCAGCATGAACATGAACGAACTGGTGCCGCGGCTGCGAAGCGCGACACGGCAGGAAATGGACGACTTCGTGCTGCAGCTGTATCGCGATTTCCCAATCAAGCACCAGTCTGCTTTTGGCAGTTTCATGAAAGAGGCGGAAGCGGGCCGCACGTTGCTCTACCACTGCAGCACTGGCAAAGACAGGGCCGGTTTTGCCACTTTCCTGCTGCTGTCAGCACTTGACGTGGATGCCGAGGCGATTCTGGCCAACTACCTGGAGTCGAACCACTGGAACCGGCGACTCGTCCAGGGGCTGCTGGGACGCGTCGAATCCCTCGGTATTTCGCCCGACGTGGCAATGCCATTACTGGAGGTCCGCTCAGGTTATCTTCAAACGTCACTACGGACTATCGAGCAGGAATGGGGCAGCACCGCGCAATTCCTGAGCGAGGTGCTGGGCATCGACGTGCAGCGGGTGCGCGAGCACTACCTTGAGCAAGCTGACTGACCCAAATCAGCGAGACGTTCGACGATTCTGACAAACGAGCTGAGTCGATCTTCGAACGTCAGTTCCCGCCGCGAAGTGCAATAGCCTGAATTGGCTCGGCAGTTACACGAGAGCATGATCCGCATTCAAAGGGCCGCTGATTGATGTGGAGCGGCCAGTGGAATGGTCGTGTGATGGAAATGGCGAATGACGGCTCCTGGCCGAGCAGCGCCCCCGGGCAAGCACGACAACTGTCTCGGGCGCGGTCGTCTATGCAATCGGCATAGATCGACCCATAGCGGTCCTGCAGATCGTTCATGGGAATGTCCGCCTACTGCGGAAAAGCCATCGTTTGTTTGCGCAGCGATTGTTTCCCGATTGCCAATTTTGGCCGAACGCATGTCGATGCTATTTGCATGAAATGCGCGTTTGCTGAGGTACCTTTTCGCACACTGACGACCCGGGCAGTTTGTCGCCCACAGCAGGTAGCTCATCCCGTCGAGGACGTACGTCGTCGGCCCGTATAGAATCTTCTGGAATTCACCGCGCACGTCGAGATCCAGTGTCTCGTACGAGGGCGGCGCCGCGGCGGCAACTTTTAACGCGAGCGCCCCATGCTCGAGGGTGCGAAAAACGCGGTACTCGACTCACTGATGGTTAATCGGCACCGAGCAGTTGCCCCAAGCATCGCAGAACGCGCGTACGAGACGCTCCGCTTCGAAGTCGGGGTTGACTGGCTCTGGCTGTTGATCATATAGGTGATGGCAACCAAGAACCTTTTTGAACTAGACCGCTCTCCCATGCTCCAACGTTTGCTCCCGTTCTTTGTTCAGGTCGTGTTGGTAGCAGCAGGCACGCTCGCCTTCGCTGGCTTCGCTGTCTTCGCACGGTCAAGTAACGCCGCGGAGAAAAATGCAGGTAGTGGAGTTATCGCCGCTGGCGTTGCTTTATCTGCCGATGCGCCTCAGTCAGACGCAAACCCTCAGTTCAGTCTTGAAATTCGCCGGGTAGGAGTGACGGTAGACCGCTTCCGGCAACGGGCTTTGCTCATGCGACTCGACGAGGTTGGCCCCAAGGGCGCCGTGCTCTTGGCGGACCCCAAGGAGTACGAGTGGTCTCACAGCACACGGTGGGACCAGTTCACCACCCGTACCAATAACATCGTGAGTTATACGATCCTTGACTGGGTTCAATATTGGCCTATTCCGACGGTACTTGTTGGACCGCCAAGCGATTTGTCCAGATCAAACGCGGTACAGTTGGGCGCATTCCTTGGTGACGCCGACAACGGGTCCGGTGTGGGGAACAGCTTCTACATTCGGGTAAGTGATCTCAACACGGCTGACGGCTCTGAAGTTGTCGGGAAGCTGTTCAAGCTGTTTGACGAGCATCCCGATCTCCCGGCGGTGTTTGTCATGGCATTGGATGGTTCAAGCACACGCGGATTTGCCAAAACTCCCGGTAGCCCGTTGCCCGAGTTCAATAAGGACGGAAACTTCGTGCCCACCCAGCCTGACGCCATCGTTGGTCTGATAGTCACACGCAAGGACCGTATTGATCAGAAGATCCGGCCATATGCGACCGAGACATCAGGCACCATCGATAAAAGCAAAACGCGGTATGACGTTGTAAAGCTGTCCAATTTTTACTGGCGGGAGCAGCGTGCCTACCCGAGTCCCTCAAGTGGCGTCTACGACCCAACCAATGAATATTGGCAGTCGAAGTTGCCTGATTTTTATAAGACTGAATCCCTCAATTTGCCAAAGGGATTCAAACCCAATCCATGGGTGCCAATCCCCTGGACGACGTGGCAGCTCAAGGAATTCGATCAGTGGCCAGTACTCGGCTATCTGCACCGCCCTGTGACGGTAGACCTCTCGGACGGGCACGGCGCTCCGGCGAAAAAGGCCGACAAGATCGAGAAGCTGCGCACTGGCTGGGAGCAGGCCCTGGCAACGTTGCCGCAAGGCACGCAACCGGAGCGGATGTTCTACGACACAGGAGCTTCGACGGCAAACCTTGCTTTGCTTGTGCAGTCATTGCATGACAACAAGCAGAATATTGATCTAGACGATCCGGCCGACGCGTTCGACATGCAACATCGCATCGGCGCCGACACTGGCGTCAGCTCGACGTTTGTGCAGATTGCCCTTGCTACCATGATCGGCTATGGCGATGGCAAGACGAATGCACTTGTGAATCTGCGCGACCCCGGGCATGCGACGATTACGATGTTGACGCCGCCGGACGAAGCCTCGCGCAAGGCGAATCCGCAGGTTTTCAGTTGGAGCGTTCCGCAATAGCAGAGGGTCGAGGTGCCAAGGGGGAGGTAATCGTTGTTGGAAACGCACACGGCCACGGCGGCTAAGGTGTCGCCGGGCTGCTATAGCGCCGAGCCTAGTCGCTCCACCACCCAGGCGTGGGGAGCTTCTTGGTATAAGGCGAGCACTGCTCGCGAAGAAGTCGCATGCCCTTGTAGTCCAACGTAACGACCGAAACGGCGGGGTCGGTTGGCCATTTCGCGAACGCGTAATCTGCTTCGTACTCTTTGCCTTCTATGCACGCGATATAGGGCTCAGCCACGAACCCCACAGCCGTGGTCACCCAGATGCGCGCTTCTCCATGTCGATCGAGGGTGCCATCGAAGGCAGTCGAATGATACTGATTGCAGGCGGCCCCAGACCATCCGAATAACGGGATGCACGGCGTCTGCCATGTCGTCTGGTAGACCGTGACATCTGCCCCAGAGAGAGGGTGACCCTCTCCCGCGACTACCCTTAGGGTAAGGTGCCGGGGGAAGACCCAAGGCCCCGCGTGTTCCCACATCAGGAAAAAGAGCGCCATGGGGATGGCAACGAAGAGCCAACGTCTTTTGAGCTTCATACGCATCTACTCGTCGATTCCGCGCCCGTTCAAAGCCGCATTGACCACCGCAGACAGCACACGATGCGCTGCCTCCAAGGTCACCGTGTTGGATGCCTTGCCGCTCTTAGCATGCTTCCGTGCGTGCGCTACCCACTTGCTGATCCTCATTGCAGCAACACCATGTCAGTTTAGGAAAGCCGGCGCCATCAGTCTGATTTGACGCGGCGTGGCCGTGGTTTGGGCTGCATTGTCGGCGATTCAGATCTCATTGTCGAACGGCCGCTTCTGGCCGACCCGTGCCGTATCCGGTCGGCAAAGGTCGCCCCAAAAGGGGCAAGGCGGCCGCCCAAAACCGGGTCTTCATCAACGTCGCTGGAACCGTCAGGACGGCTCTGGCCACCTGTAGCCGAGGACCGATTCGACCGGATAAGCTAGCTCGCGAACTTCATCCAACTGGTTTCCGCCGAGGAGATAAACAAACTTTTCGTCGTGGCGAAGGTAGAAGCCTACGTGTCCCTTCCAACTTGTCGGATCGTCGCGCGTTAGCACAGTAACGCAACCGTAGATCGGGTTCTCCAGAGCGACGCCCCAATCGAGCCATGACCGAGCCAAGGCTGATCGCGTCCCGCGAACCCCGGCACCTGCCAGGCACCAGTTAATAAATGAGGAACACCAGGAGATCTTGTCGTCGTAGCCAATCAGATTTGTTTGGTTGTTGTATTCGACTATCCGGGGATTGGTTTCGCCAACCGGAAAACGTCTGACACCACATTCTGCAATCGCTACCGGCATCCAGACAGGTTCGGCGTCACTATCTCTGATATCCATGGTCATTCGCGTTGGCGGGATTCTCAAGTTGTCGAGGGGATTGTCACCGATTCGAGCGGCTTGGTCGACAGTCTGATTCTGGCCGGGTGCCGTCCGATGCAAATCGCAAATCGCCTGCCTCGTGCGCAGACGCCTTTGGCAGGCAGCACACGCCGCCCGAGCAGACCTTCGCGAAGTCGGAAAGCCGACGTTAATTTTCTGACTGATCTACGCCCCGCCTGTTGATCTGCAAGCGCAGAAAGCCGCGATGAAAGCACGAAAGAAACTCAAAGCTGCGTAGCGGTTCCACGGCAGAACCATGCTTTCTTGCGAAACCCCATAAAAACACCGGTTTCAGGGGGTTTAGGCAATGCCGCGAAGGGAATCTAGCAGCGGCATATCGCGGTTGTGCGTGCAGTCAATTGCGCGGGTTGGTCGCTTCGATTTCCTCGGTATCCCATCGCCCGCGCCGCATTGCCTCAGCCAGCATGCCCAGCGTGATCGGCACTAGCGGGGCATCGCGGAATTTCTTGGAGAACAATCCAGCGACTGCCCGCACGACATCCAGCGAGTCCGGGCCGAAATACCTGGCGTACGGGAAGCCCCCCGGAGCCTCAATCTTGAATTTTTCCGCCCATGCATCGATAAACTCAACAGCGTCCACGCCGGTAAGCCGTAGGTCTTCTTCGATGCGCGATTCTGGCGTTAGCTCAAGGCGGCCAAAAAGCGGGCGGCCCAGTTCTTCGCGGGCGAAAGCCTCAAGATCTTCCCAAGTCTGATCCGTCATTTCAAAGAATCCGATCCTCTGGCTTCACCATTCGGTTGTACGTGAAGAGCGTGTTACGCATGATCAAAAACGCATCAGCGCCAAGCATTACTGTTCCGACAACCGGAATGGTGCGACCAACGAATGCACCAAGGCTGCGAGTCATGGCGATGCGAAGTCCGCCCGCACCAGCCTTTACGATGGTCGGCAACCGAACGGCCACACGGAACGGCAGGAATTTGCGTGCGGCCATTGAGACAACCGATGTACCGGCAACCGCCCCAGCGAGTTTGCCGCCAACAGGCACATCATTTTGACCCAAGAGGATTGCCGCCGCCGCGGCTAGATCGTCCAGGCCCAATTCCTCACGAGTTTTATCGACCGCGATGTAAAAAAACAGTTCACCAGCGCTGATACCTCGGTGTATGCCGTATGAATATGCGTTCGTGCTCATTGGTCTGCGTGGCGAATATCTGAGATATTACGGGATTCAGTCGCAGGTACTTTACCGTATTCCAATGACGATCTCAAAAGCCCGGGAGCTATCGCTATAGTTCCGCGAAAGAACTACCGATGTTCTACCGAAAGGCGGTAAAACCAGATATGTAGGCTCGTCCGTAAGTCACATGGGGGGATTTACCAGCGGTTTCCAAGCCGCGCAGATCAACATGCGGTGGCCTCAACCGATTTGCGCGAAGAACTCCCGGTGCATGATCCCCAAGATGGTCGCATACATTAGTTTCAGTGCGTCGCTGTCCTTCTGGCTTGCCGCTCATCTTTCACCGTTGACAGGAACTCGGTTGCGCCGATTGTTAGCGATCTAGACGACGCCTTCGACTGACCGCTTCTGGCCGCGTACCGCCCGACAACCAAGCGCGGCGGTCGCCGCAGGCGCACCCTGTCATGCAAAAGGCATAAGGCGACCCGAAGCGGTCGGCCGACTTTCTTAAAAGCGGCCGTTCCACACAACTTTGCACGTGGCCATTGTCGGTAGCCGCCCTCCATTCCCGCTCTGCCTTAGGCTTTTGCATCAAAAATTTGCACAGCAAGATCTCGTGAAGCCTATTCCGGTCAGATCGTTCAGGCGTGATCGGACGTGGCATTGTCTGAAAGGAGCCGGCGCGCTGGCATCGCCTGAGCGAAGCGCTAGAAAACGGCGTTTATGGCTGGACGACCGTCATCCTGAATGGACCGCCATTCGCCGCGGCATGACTGATGGCCGCGTTAACGTCGTCGAGTTTAAAGGACGTCACGTCGAAGAGTGCGAGATCGAGCAGACCGCCGCGGATTAGGCCGGTCATAAGCGTGACCGCTTCAGGCGGATACATCCATTTGCCCCGCACGGTGATATCGTTGCGCATGATCCACGGATAAGGCAAATCGAGTCCGTCGCCGCCGAGCATGCCGACACCGCCCATTAACACAATACGTCCATAGGGCCGCACGGCCATCATCGCCGCGCGCACCGTCCTCGTAGTCGCAGATGGCGGCAGCAGATCCATTACGCAGTCGATAGGGGCTCCGGCAGCTGCACGCATCCGTTCCCTATCGTCGTCCTCGTTGCCGGTTAGCTTCACGGTACGGATGCGTTCGCCGAAGCGCCTTTGCAGATCGGCGAGCACGAGTTCATTGCGGCCTGGCGCGACCACGCAGCGCACACCCATTGCGAGGGCTACGGCTATGCACGCGCTGCCGAAGTTGCCGGTTGCGCCGCTCACAAGCAATGTCTCGCCAGCCTGCAGATTCGACGCAAGCAGCCCGCCGTACGGAACCAGCATTGTGTTGAGTGCGCACCATTTCGAGGCATCGGCGGGACCGATTTCACCGATGCGAATGGCGTTCTCTGTTGGCACGCGCATTTGGGCGGCGAATGGGCCGTGGCGGAAATGGCGCGCGAGCCGCAGGCCTCCTTCGCCGCCTGCACTCCAGCCCTGCAATGTAATGTCGGGCGTGAGCGCGTCATCGCGTGAACGGACGGTCGGATCGCAGAAAACCCAGTCGCCTGTTTTGAGATGTGTGGCGTCGGGGCCGAACGCACGCACGCGCCCGATTGCCCCGCAGCCCGGCACGATCGGCAATTCGATCGCGTAGCGGCGCTCGCCTGTGAACACTTCCCGCGCATACGACAGTACTGGCGCGGCAACGACGTCGACGATCACTTCGCCGGTGCCCAACGAAGGATCTGCTACATCTTCAATCGCAAGTGGCTCGCCGAGTGTCTTCAAAATCGCTGCTTTCATTTGAGTTTCCTTTGATGATGATCGGAAGAGGCCATTCTGGCAGGCGTAGAATCGGCAACAAGGCCTGGTACTATCCTGGGATTGCTGCGTACCTGCTTGTGGAGGAGGGGCGGTCATGACAACAGCGAGCCGAAGCGAATTTGGCGACTTTCTGCGCTCACGGCGCGAGAAGCTAAGCCCCGAATCGGTAGGACTTAACAACGGGCGGCGGCGTCGCACCCCCGGTTTGCGTCGCGAGGAAGTTGCAGAACTCGCGGGCATCGGCGTGGACTGGTATGTGCGGCTCGAGCAGGGCCGCACGGTGAGTCCGTCCGATACCACGCTCGAGGCGCTGGCTCGCGCGCTGCGGCTCGGCAAAGTCGAGGCGGCGCATCTGCGCGCACTGGCACGCGGCGGCGATCGGCAGCCCTTCACTCGCGAGAGCGTGCCGGAACCCATCGCGAATCTGATCGCGACACTTGCGCTTCCCGCGTATGTCACCGGCAGGCGCTGGGATTTGCTGGCCTGGAATGCGGCGGCGGCCGATCTTCTTGGCTTCGAGCGTCTTGCGGAAGCGGATCGCAACATTCTGGCGTTCATGTTCATCGAACCGGATTCGCGACCGCTATTCGGCGGGAACTGGACCAGTGAGGCGCGCCGCATGATTGCCTTGTTTCGCGCAACGCACGATCTGTATGCCGACGATCCGGCGTTTGTCGAACTGGTCGAGCGCTTGCGCGCGCACAGCGCCGAATTCGCAAAATGGTGGAACGCGCACGATATTCGTGCCGGCATGGCCGGGCAGAAGGTCCTGATCCATCCAGAGCACGGCGCGCAACGCTACGACTACGCGACGTTTCAGGCGAACGACGACCCCGCGTTGAAACTCGCGATCTACACGCCAGCGTGAATCAAAACTCTTGCGCGCGGCGCGTCAGCATGGAGAGTCAAGCCGGTTATCGCATAGGCTCGACCCACGGACGACAATGGGACGGGTCAATCGACCCGCATGTGTTTTGTCGCTGGGCGCTCGTTGACGATTCGTGGTCGAAGCCGGGTGTCCGTTCGTGGCCGCATTGCGTCTCATGACTCAATGCAGCGAGCGTGTCGGCAGCTCTCTCGGCCACGTCAGCCGATGCAAACGGTCGGCAGTGCGGTCTCGATTACCGAATTGGCTTCGCGGTAGACCTGATGCGCTGTCGATCCCGGTCGCCATGAGAACACGCGGTCGATAGAGGTGCCCTCATACAAAACCGCCGAAAAATCGTCAATGGCAATCGAAGCGGGAATCGCACTAGCCTGGAGGGCGGCGTGTAGCGACGTACGTCTCTTCGGATCGCTGCTGTAGTGAACAGCGCAGCCGCCTGGTAGTAAGCCCAAACAGTCGAGCGGGCGGTACGTCGGCCCCCAGAATGAGTCAGTGAGACCGGCCTCGAACCAGCACATGGCACCTGCGCTCATGCCCGCAATCAGAACGCCGTTTTCCCAAGCCTTCCGCACCGCCGTGTCGACTCCCCACTCGCGCCACACAGCGAGCGCAGACCGGGTATTGCCGCCACCAACGAATATCGCGTCCTGATCTAGAAGTCGTGCAGGAAAATCGGCGACAGGAATAGACTTGGCCACGGGCTGGCGAAAGAATGCGAGGTGGGAAGTGTCGCTGCCTAAGTCGCCGAAGGCGGCGTGGAATTTGTCCAAATGCGCCGGAAGGTCACCGCTGGGCGTCGCGAGATAGCAAATGTTTGGTCGTGCCTTTCCTGTCAGGCTGACGATGTGTTTGTCGATGGGCGATGGCCCGTCTTCCATCATGAAGCCGCCACCGCCTATGGCAAGAATACGTCGCATAGATGCTCCACTCGTTGACCGTCGGCCGCCTCGCAAATAGTTCGGCGCTCGGTCCCGATTGTCGACGAAGTAGGCGGCTACGTCGAATGTCTCAAATTGGCCGGCTACCGACCCATGCGTCGTGGAGGAGGGCGTTGCGATGATGGGCCGGCCCAGTGCGACCCTGAGCGGTCGATTAAATCTCTACAAAGCGGTCATTCGATCGTGTCTCCGGTAAGAGCAATTCGCACGTACGCGCGGCATTTCGTGACCCTCGCCACGTTGCGATCTATGTAGTCTGTCTCGATTCTGGCACTTCAGCCGCTTTGAATGCATGGGGATATTCGTGACGAAACCAATCTTTCACCTGATCGTGGTTGAGGGCAAAGAATTCGCGCGATCGCGGTATCAGGACAAAACCAAAAGCGAGCAAACATGTGGCGAGACCGAAGCATGTGTAGACCTTCACCACGGCCCAATGCGTGAGCGCGACGCCTGCGATCATCGGTCCAAGAATGCCCGCAATCTGCGTGGTCATATTGCTGGCAGCAAGAATGCGCACGCGGAAATTTTGCGGAATAGCCAGTGAGCGGTGAGTCGCGCCGACGAGCCCCATCGATGCATTGGCGAAACCTACACATGCAAACGCCAATACGAGAACGATGGGTGAGTGAGCCCAACCCGAAACGGCAAGCGCCAGCCCTTCGCACATAGCGGCCCCGACTCGGACATTGAAACGACCGAACCGACTGACTAGTGCGTCAGAGCCACGAAAGCTGCCGAGAAGTAAACCTATAGATAAGGCCGCTTCGCTACCACCTAGCCAGAGACCCGAGAGCCCGAGTGATTGAACCTTGAGTGGAATCAGCATACCGACTGCGGGGCCTTGGAATATCCAAACGAAGAAATTGACAAGTGTCCAGCCGCGCTCCAACGGGACGATCCATTTAGCATGCAGTCCGGCGCGCAGGTCGTCCCACCAACAGGCAAGACTGCGATGGCGTTCGTGATGCTGAGATTGAGAAGGAAGCTGCCAAGTCACGTAAGCAGCGACACCGAGCAAAATGCCGTTCATCCAAAATGTTGCAGCGATACCGCTCAACGCCAATGTAGTGCCGGCCAATGCTGGTCCTAAGGCACGGCCAGCCGCCTGCGTCGATTTACGGAGACGAAGCACCTTCGCCAAACGATCCGCCGGAACAAGTTCAGCCGATATGGTAGAGCTGGCCGGCCCGACGAAAGCTTTCGCTATAACGGTCACTGTGCCTATGGCAATGATCGGCATGAGTCGGTAGCTGGACAGGGAGGCGAGCATAGCGAGGGTAAAAGCGACAACCATCAGGGTGCATAAACCCCATGCAATCTGGGGTCGCTTTGCGTAGCGATCCCCAAGTGGAGAAAGCAGTGGCATTGCAAAGATCGTGGCGATCGCAATGCTTACGCTGTAGATCGCCAGGTCGTGCGCGCCGCCCCGATGAACGATCCACCAAGGGAGCGTGATATAGCCAACCATTTCTGCCAAGATTCTCAGCAGATCGCTGAGAAGCAGACTGGCAAGAGGCACGCCGAGTGCGTTTATGCGAGCTTTTATTTTCAGGAACACCGTCTTCCCCTGTCGAGCCGATGATGCTACCTCAACATTTTTCCCGCTGTTTAGATGCACTCTTCCACAGGCTAGCGATTCATTAGTGGGCGACGTAGACGCCGTGATTCACCGCTGGCGACGCTTCAGATCGAGATTGTCAGCAATTCACGCAAATATGTTGACCGACCGTTCATGGCCGGACAGCGCCTGACGTTTGGCCCGACTACAGACGCACGTGGTTTGCCTGGAGGCTTGCACCAACAGATTTAATTCGCGGCCCGAAAGGGCCAAGCATGCCGGTTGAAAGCTGTGAATCAGTCACACGTTACCTGCAACTACATCGGACTCGGTCTGAACGCCTTCTGGCAGCGTCGAAAGATGGGGCAGACGCTGCCTTTTCGGCTGGCGAGCGGTCCTCGCGCGTTCGAGCCCCTCCTCGAACACTCTACCGGCGCTGCGCGGGTCATCGGAGAGGGGTGTCGCCCAGCCAGAGCGAGATCTCTTCCCGATACTCGAACGCGGGGTCACGCGACCACGCCACGAACCCTGCCTCCCACTCGTCCCACACAACGTCATCGAGGTCAAACTCTTCCTCGACGAAGCGTCGATCGTCGTCCCGCAGATATGCAAAGACCAGATGCCGAGCGTCTAACCAGGCGATGACGTATTCGTCCAGTCGTGCCGCGGTACCGCGTGGCTGATCGCGCAACAACATCGCCAGATCACTGACAAATTGCTCCTGCGTCGTTTTCATTTCGACCTCCGTCCCGGCAACACGCCAGGTAGCGAGCTACGTTCGCGTTACTCCACCGCTTTGCTGATCGAGGATTTCGATGAGCGTCCTCGCGTTGCGCTGCCCTTGATCTTCCATGTTGTTGTTGAACACCACGTGTGTCTGAGCAACGATGCCCGCGATTTCACGTATCCGAACCGAAAGTTTGGATAACTCATCATTCTGATAGTCATAGTTGAAACGATCGCTCGCCGCCGTCGCGCCCTTGATGTTCCACGTCTCATGATTTCGGCCGTGCAACCTCACGAGCGCCAGTGCGGGATTGGTCACCTCCCACACGGCTGGAATGCTGTTGGCGCTGCCTTGCGGCTCGTCGACGATCACGTTGACGAGCTTGCGGTCACGCTCGAAAGCGAGTGTCGAATCTGCATGCGCGTTGTCGAACCAGCTTCGATTTCTGAACTCCACAGCCATCAAGAATCGATCAGCCATAACGTCGGCGCAATGCTCGACGTGAGCGCGCCCGTCAGGACCAGACGTGACCCACGGTGCGAACTGGAAGTGGACCGCGCCCAGCTTTCCAGCGCCGGCGAGTGGGGCGATCGCCTCAAAATAACGGCGCCACAACTCGGCCCGGATCTCCTCCGGCATGTCCTTGTAGTAGAGATTCTTTTTCCCGTTTTGCGGGAGTGCGGGCTGCATGTCCTTGGGAAACATGTCGCGGGGCGTCTGGTGGCCCGTGAAGAGGCGAAACGCCTTGATGTTGAACGTGAAGCCGGGCGGGGTCCTCTCGACCCACAGGACAGAATTGCTTCCACTCGGCATCGAGTAATAACTGGAGTCAACTTCAACGAGCGGAAACTGGCTGGAGTAGAACCGCAGGCGCGCTTCCGCGCTGTTGCATCCTGGCGGATAAAAACGCTTGCTCTTGATGAGGGTGGGGTCAGTCCATGACGCCGTGCCTACGCGGATATCCATTCGCACCTCCTTCAGCAGAAGTCTCGACTGACCGTCTGAAGCTCGCCAAGCAGCTGACTCACATCCACGAGCCGGTTCGCAACGAGATGGCGCACCTCGCCCTGGCGTTGCCATACGCCGTACACGGCGAGCAACGACGAGCCGAGCGCTTCGCGCCTGAATTTTTCCAGCACCGACTCCCACACGATGATATTGACGCTGCCGCTCTCGTCTTCTAGCGTCATGAACATCACCCCATTTGCCGTGCCCGGCCGCTGGCGCACCGTGACGATTCCGCAGGCGCGTGCGAGCTGACCGTTACGATACTGCATCAGCTCACCCGAGGCGACGAGACGCATCTCCGCGAGCTTCGGCCGAAGCAGGGCAAGCGGGTGCCGGCCTAGCGTGAGTCCGGTCGCGCGATAGTCGCCAACGATCTCCTCGCCTTCCGTCATTGGCGCGAGCGCCGGAGTCTCGTCGTCGTCCGAAGCTTCACGCAGCAGATCGCGATCGGGGACGGCGGCCACTGCCTGCCAGAGCGCAGCGCGGCGCTCGCCGGCGAGCGACTGAAGCGCGTTGGCGGCCGCGAGCATTTCGAGGTCGCGGCGATCGAGCCGCGCGCGGCGCGCGAGATCCGACACGTCGCGGAAAGGGCGCACCGCCCGTGCCATTTCGATGCGCGCCGCTGACTCTGCTTTCAACCCGCGCACGAGCGACATGCCCAGACGCAACGGGTCATGTGTCGTTGCCCCCTCGATGCTGCTGTCCCAGTTACTGATCGTCACATCGACAGGCAGGACGCGGACGCCGTGGCGCTTCGCGTCCTGAACGAGTTGGGAGGGGGAGTAGAAGCCCATCGGCTGGCTGTTGAGCAGCGCACACGCGAACACCGTCGGTTCGTGGCATTTCAGCCAGGCGCTCGCGTAGACCATCAGTGCGAAACTCGCTGCGTGGCTCTCGGGGAAGCCGTACTCGCCGAAGCCCTGAATCTGCGCGAAGATCTGTTCGGCAAAGTCGCGACTGTATCCGCGCTCCAGCATGCCGTTCACAATACGGTCGTAGTACACGCCCAGTCCGCCTTTGCGACGCCACGCCGCCATCGCGCGTCGCCGCTGGTCGGCTTCGCCCGCCGTGAACCCGGCCGCGAGCATGGCCACCTGCATGACCTGCTCCTGAAAGATCGGCACGCCCAGCGTGCGCGCGAGGGCCTGCTCAACCTCCGGGCTCGGAAACGTCACCGGTTCCAGTCCCTGCCGCCTTCGAAGGTAAGGGTGCACCATGCCGCCCTGGACCGGACCCGGGCGCACGATGGCCACCTCGATCACCAGGTCGTAGAACTGGCGTGGGCGCAATCGCGGCAACATGCTCATCTGCGCGCGCGACTCGATCTGGAACACCCCTACCGTGTCCGCGCGGCAGATCATTTCGTATGTGGCAGAATCTTCCGCAGGTATGTCCTGCAACTCGAAAATCTCGCCCCGCTTGTCCGATATCAGGTCGAGCGCGCGGCGCACCGCCGAGAGCATCCCCAGCGCAAGCACGTCGATTTTCAGCAGCCCAAGCGCTTCGATGTCGTCCTTGCAACCGCGAATTGGACACCCATGGACACACGTCAAAGGCTTGTCAGAGAAGGAGCGAACTCGCACTACCAATGTCCACAGCTCTTTGATGAGGAGGCCGTCTCTCGGGGAGCAACCAACAATACAGCAGGAGAAAGCCAGACCGCTGCTTCAGATCTACGAAGCATGGCTAAGGGCAAAGCTCGAAAGACTGTCGTCGAAGTCCGATACGGCCAAGGCGATCAACTACACGCTGAACCAGTGGAGCGCCCTGACGTTGTATTGCGAAGACGGTACGCTCGAGATCGACAACAACATCGCGGAGTACGCGCTGCGTTGTGTAAGCCTGGGGCGGAAAAATTTTTTATTCGCTGGCTCAGACAGCGGTGGCGAACGGGCAGCCGCGATGTACGCATTGATTGGCACTTGCAGACTGAATGAGATTGATCCGCGTGCCTACCTCGACTACGTGCTAACCCATATCGCCGGTCACAAAATCAATCGCATCGGCGATATCTTGCTTTGGTGTGTGGCAGATAAACTGCACAACCCAGGCAGTCCGCCAGACACTTCTACCTGACTGGCAGTTCCAGTTCAACATCATGCTTTACGCGCAAGCGCATGGACGAACGGCCCAGCCGAGGCGCTTACCGTTCTCCGCCTTTTTCACGGGCTTCAACGGAGCGTCTCCGGTACCGGCCATAATGACCAGTGCATGCGATGCTGCAAACAGCGCGCGAATGACGTCCGGCTGGTTGAACGGGCTCTGGTCTCGCTGCCGAGGTGCGATTCAAGTATGCAAAATGAATTGTCAGAGTCTATCGCCTAGCGTTACGGAGAGCTTGACAAAGGCCAACGGTTATCTAAGATCATTCTTCGTAAGAAACGGAAAGGTTTCGTCAGTTCCGCATAAGATCCATGCCGCATTGGTCGCGATGGGAAACCAGTTTCCGAGAAGGTTTAAAGACAAGGAGTGGATTTTTTCGAGGCTGTATTTTTAACCAAGAATTGGATAATTTACGGACAGGCTATTTCTTTACCATTACATTCCGATGCTAAAAATAAAATCATGAACCTGCCGAGAGGGATTTTTCGAAGTCCTGGGAACGGTTAGCCAATGGGTGGAAAATTGCCCGACTCTAGGATGCCCGGTTCCACCAGTTTTCACTGCGCTTTTCAGTCCTGCCTGTAAAGCATCAATCCCGATCCGATGGAGATTGATGTTCTGATTAAAGATTGTTATTTGATTAGAATTGCATAGAAAATTGGATATCTAGATATCTCGGTGGAATTTCTTCTTGCAACATCACGTATGCACAGAGGGGAATGGCAATGAGTGGATTAACTGTCGTTCAAACAGTTACGAACGTTGCAAACTATGTCGCAGCGTGGATCGATTATCTTAATAAGAGCAATGCTCTTGCGGCGACGCCGAATGCTGACAATCAGTTGGCACTGGTCAACAGTTCGCAGTCTCTGCTAGCTGCGGCGACTGCTTTAGAGTCGACTCCAGGATTCACTATCCTTTCGCAAACAGCCGGATTTGTTACGGCCCAAGGAGCGATAAAATCAGATGTAAATGCGTATTTGGAGGCGCAATCTGTAAAGGATCAGACCACCGCTTTTGCTTCGGTAGTGAACGATGTGGCGACCATGACCGGAGCCGTCGCAACCGTTGTTGAAGGGGTGGCGGCGAGTGTCGGCGCGGTCGGGCTCGTATCGATAATGGAAAATGTAGCGCGAGATGCCAGTGGTATTGGCGCGCTGTTCACATTGCTACAGGTTGGCGAAGATGTTGGTGAGTGGTACAACAACACCTACTTGCCGGGTCTGAAGAAATTTCTAGGTACTGGCACAACTATTCAGGACGAGGGTATCCTCACTAGCATGGATGGCCCCGGGGGCACCGCGGTGATCGCGATGTCAGGTCAAATCGGCGATACCTTGTCGGGTGGATCGCTGGCGTATTCAGAGTCAGGCAGTCTCCCTGGCAGTGTAACTATCGCATCTGATGCGTCGGGTGTGACACAGGTCAGCGGTACAGGCGTCACTTTAGACATTAGCAACGCGAACCTCTCTATCGATCAAACGGATGATTTGCGTATCGATGGGCGCGGAAATAGTATTTCGATTGCTAGCGAAACCTCAAATTCTGTAACTCTGTTCGGTCAGCAAAACAATATATTCATTGACGGGGCCGCCTCCGGAAATGTAATTACCCTTATGGCCAGCGGCGGCTCAAACAGTGCGTATATAAACGACGCGACAGGGGCCAGCATAGTACTCGGCGACGCGAATGGTCATCTTGACCTCTACGACGTGGACAGCAATATCAACCTGATAGAACAGGGAATCGGGAGCACTGTCACAGGTTACATGGGCACAAACGCTGCGGTTAGCGGTGACGGGCTAAATTTCGAGGTTGGCAGCGGTGAATTTACTTTGACAGGAACCGGTAACAACATTGTTCTTGACGACGGCGCATCAGTGACGGTGAGCGCAGGTAGTGGCGATGTTATTACCAACATGAAGACGGGGCAGAGCATCGCATTCAGAACCGGTATCGACGGTGCGAATCTCAGTGATCAGATTTTAATGGTTAGCGGAGCTGGCCTTGTCATGATCGGAAATGGCGATGGAAGTGAGAGCGATACTTTCACAGCCAATTCGGACGGAACCATGACGGTAACGATGGTCGGTTCAGCTGGCGAAGAAGTAGCCAATTTTAACGCCAGCGGAGAAATAACGGACTCGGAAATATATTTTGGCGGTATCCTCAATTCGTCTACTAGTTACGTTTACGACGGAAACGAGATCACTTCGTCATGGTCAGACGCAAACGGAACCTTACTTCAGACCCAAACAATAAATGCGACTGATGGCTCTGTCATAAGTGGGAAATCGTACAATCCTGACGGTAGCGTTTATTCGCAATTATGGGGTATATCGGGCGGATTTGTGCAAATGACATGGTCATCATCATCGCTGTTAAATACGGAGATCGAGACTCGAGCCGGTAATATATTGCAGCAAACCCTCTATTATCCCGACGGGAGCGAGTGGGGTACTTACTCAACTGACCTGGCGACAGGAAACATTGACCAATGGAACTATCAGGACGACGGTAGCGCTTACGCAAGCTCAGAAAGCTCTACTATTGTTCTCTCGTCAGGTTACTATGCGAAGACGCAGTCTGTTTCATTCGACACTAGCACCGGGCAGGTAACTAGTGCGGTCCTATATAGTAATTTCGACGAATACGGAAATGCCGCCAATGTTGAGACCCTGTCAAGCAGTGGGGGCTCATTTTTTTCGGAAATTGATTCATACGACGCGAAAACGTGGCAACTGCTTAGCAGCACAACTTTCGACCCACTTACGGGTGACGTCATCAGTTTCACCGGCTCGTCGGTTCCAGCGCAGGCAACAGCGTTGTCAGAATATTCTGATCAGCTTACCGCTGCGGCATTTGACCCGAGTTTATATGGGATTACTGATGCGACTTCAACAGCTAGTGTGGCGTCACTCGTACCAAGTACCTCGACCTCAGCTGCATCTCTTGACGTGGTGGGAAGTCCGTTGGCGGAAGCAGTCTTGTCCGATCGCGTGCGTGGACACGCACAGGACAAAAGCGGTGCAACTTTCGCGGATGAGGGAGTTAGACTGCTTATTCAATCGATGGCTACATTTTCCGTACATCCGGACGATACGCACCGATGGTCCAGCTCAGATGTAACTCGTCCTTTGAGCGATGTCGCAGGTCATTCCTGACAGGAATCGTATGCCTATGATTTATTTATTGCGACGTGAAGTTGGCATCAATCGGTTAATAACATTATTCACTTAGCGCTTATACAGATGGAACAAGATAAAGAGTTCCACGCAGCGGACTTCGGACTGAATGGTCTCGTCATGATCGCACGCTACCATGGGATGGCGATTGATGCACAACAGATCCGGCATGCAGCGGGTTGTGGTAAGGAGGTCTTCAGTGAACGACAGCTATTGTTGTCTGCGCGAGCTATAGGACTCAAAGTCCGAGCAGTAACGATAACAGCCGCACGCCTTAAGACGACCCCCTTTCCCGCTCTGGCGATGGCGCATAACGGTGCACACTTCATGATCGCCGCTTGTGATGGGACAAAAGCCCTCACTCTGTTGCCTGGAGAACGTGCGCCAGTAGCTCGCGCGCTGGAGGATGTCATCGATGCCTGCAACGGGCGTGTTCTCCTGTTTGCTTCTCGTGCTTCTGTCTCCGGGGAACTGGCACGCTTCGATTTTTCGTGGTTCATACCAGCTATTGTAAAATATCGAAGGCTGCTTCTCGAGGTACTGGCCGTCTCGTTCCTGCTGCAGATATTTGGACTTGTCTCGCCGCTAATGTCGCAAGTGGCGATGGACAAAGTGATCACTAACCACGCGTACAGTACGCTTAACATAGTTGTCATCGCACTTTGTATCGCGTCGACTTTTGAGATATTGTTGACCGGATTGCGTAACTACGTCTTAGTTCACACCACAAACAGAATTGACGTAGAACTCGGTGCACGCCTCTTCAGACATCTTATGGTATTGCCCATAGGGTATTTTGAAGTTCGCCGTGTTGGCGACACTGTATCACGTGTTCGTGAGCTCGAAAATATTCGAAATTTTCTCACAGGCCAGGCACTAACGGCGATACTCGATCTGTTTTTTTCAATCGTTTTCTTGGCAGTGATGTTTTTTTACAGTGCTCGCCTAACAATTATTGTCGTTATATCTCTTGTGTTGTATGCGGCGATATCGTTTGCACTAAATCCTGCTTTTAGGTTTCGACTCGGAGAGAAATTCTCCAGAGGTTCCGACAATCAGTCATTCCTTGTTGAAGCGATATCAGGCATCCATACTGTTAAATCGATGGCCGTGGAGCCACAATTTGTCCGCCGCTGGGAAAGCCAATTGGCATCGTATGTTACTGCTGGATTTTCCGTTAGCTCATTAGGAAATGTCGGGCAGCAATTGATCCAGTACGTTGGAAAAATTGTTACGTTTCTTCTTCTGTTTTTTGGCGCAAGGCTTGTTATAGACGGCAGACTTAGTCTCGGTCAATTTGTTGCATTTAATATGATGTCTCAGCGCGTTTCAGGTCCTGTTTTGCGTCTCGCGCAGCTTTGGCAAGACTTCCAGCAGATCGGTATCTCCATGCATCGGCTTGGCGATATCCTGAACGCTCGAACGGAACTTCCTGCATCGAGACAGACACTGCCCCCTATGCGCGGGGATGTGTCGTTCGAGAATATTCAGTTCCGGTATCGACAAGATGGGCAGTATGTCCTTAACGGCGTTTCACTCAAGATCAAAGCGGGCGAGACGATCGGTATCGTTGGGCGATCGGGTTCCGGTAAAAGCACCTTGACGAAACTTCTTCAACGTCTTTATGTACCGGAACATGGCAAGGTGTCCATTGATGGAATCGATCTCGGGCTCGCTGACCCCGCGTGGCTACGTCGGCAGATTGGAGTGGTGCTGCAAGATAGCCTCCTATTCAACCGCTCAATTCGTGAAAATATAGCGGTAGCCGAACCCGGGCTTCCGATAGATGCTGTCATACGAGCTGCCACGTTAGCGGGTGCACACGATTTCATTCTTGAGCTTCCGGAAGCATACGATACGCTCGTTGGCGAGCATGGCTGCTCTTTGTCTGGTGGCCAACGTCAGCGAATTGCAATTGCGAGGGCGCTCGTAACTAACCCTCGCATCCTGATCTTTGACGAAGCGACAAGCGCATTAGATTTCGAAACCGAGCGCATCATTCAAAACAATATGCGAGGAATCTGCAAGGGCCGTACCGTGCTGATCATAGCGCACAGGTTGACTGCGGTACGAACCGCAGATTTCATCGTTGCTATGGATAAAGGCAGGATTATCGAGGCTGGAACTCATGAGACGCTGGCGACGAATGGTGGCTACTATTCACATCTGCTAGCGCTACAAAATGGGTAGTCCGTCATGACGATATATTTTCGAGCTCTGACGGATTTGCTTTGCCGATACGGCGAGGCATTCCGCACTGCCTGGTCGATGCGAGAAACGCTTGACGGCGGACACCGCAGCGTCGACGAAATTGATTTCCTTCCGTCGCAGCTCGAGCTGGTTGAACGACCTCCTCATCCAGCGCCACGCTGGGCGCTACGCATGCTGTGCGCCCTTTCGGCAGCGATCGTGCTCGCTTGCGCATTCGGCAGGCTCGATATTGTCGCGACTGCGAAAGGGAAGGTGCTTCCTAGTCAACGTGTAAAGGTCATCCAGCCGGCGATCACGGGCGTCGCACGCAGCATTCTGGTCCATGATGGCCAGCGCGTTATGGCTGGAGAGAGACTTATTGAACTCGATACGACTCAAGCTGCTGCCGATTCGGATCGGGCGCGCAAAGATCGCATCAACGCTGAACTTGCAATCGCGAGCGCGCAAGCAACGCTTCACGCTCAAGCTGTTGGCGGAGTTCCGATCGTTGCCGCAGTTACGGGTGCGAGCGCTGATGATCAGCGGCAGGCCCAAGCATTGGCAGATAGCATCGTCAAGGAGGTGCAGGCAAAGGTAAGCAGCGCAACTGCAGAATATCAGAAGCGCATTGCTGAAAGGGCTACGGCCGATGCCGAGGTCCAAAAATTAGCTGCGACGACTCCGCTTGCGCGCCGTGAGGCGGACGACTACAGAAATCTTGCAAGCGAGAAGTACGTATCCGAGCACGACTATCTCGACAAGGAGCAAAAGGCATTAGTTTCCGAGCACGATCTGGTCGCTCAACGTAGCCACTCTAATGAGCTTGCTGCGGCTATTGCAGAACAGCGTGCGGATATTGCCACGACAGTTGCAACGTTCCGAAAGGAGCAACTAGATAAACTGACGAAAGCGGAGCAGGAGCTACAACACAGCTCCGACGAGGAGACGAAGGCAACGACACGCGAGGGGTTGCTTTCGTTGACTGCGCCTGTCTCTGGCACAGTTCAGCAGCTTTCTGTGCATACGTTAGGCGGCGTTGTTACGACTGCCCAGCAGCTTATGGTGATCGTTCCAGATGATGCACTTGAAGTCGAGGCCAATATCGAAAACAAGGATATAGGATTTGTGAAGCCGGGCCAGGAGGCTAACGTCAAGATCGACGCGTTTCCTTATACTGAATATGGAATCTTCAAAGGGCAAGTCGTTTCTGTTTCGAATGACGCTGTCCCCGACAAGAGATTGGGGCTCGTTTTCAAGGCGCGTATCAGGTTGCCGGGAAATTCTGTGTTTGTAGGCGGTAAGTCGATTTCCATTACGCCTGGAATGCAAGTCACAACGGACATCCTTACAGGGAAGCGCTCCGTTGCGGCTTACTTTCTCACTCCACTCATGGAAAGTGCTCAGGAGGGATTGCGTGAGCGCTAGGAAGTGCGCGGCTTACGCCAGCGTTATTTTTGGGGCATATTTGTTCGCGTCGCATGCTGTAGCGGATGTTCTAAACATAGATGTCTTCCGCACCGCACGCGCAGTGCCTTCGTATGCGGAAGGGGCGCTCAGTAACTCCGCAAGCTGCGCTGACTCGTCGAGTCGTGAACCTGTCACGTTGCGCGAGGCACTGGATCGTTCACTATGCAACGATCCAAAGCTTCGTGCTGCCTGGGTAGATATAAAGGTGAAAGCTGCACAGTTAGGTCAGGCTGACGCTGCGTATCTCCCAACCGTGTCCGCGAACTACCAAGGCCTGCGCGACGATTCTGCTACGGACGTACACGGATATCCCAGGCTCAGTGCAGCAAACCAGTCGTTCATCCAGACTGTCGACGCGACAGCAACGCTTGTCATATGGGACTTTGGTGCTCGCTCATCAGCGGCGCGCGCGGCAAGAGAGCTGGTTTTGGCTGCAACGGCGACATATCGGGCGACGTTGCAGACAGCGATAGCCAATGTGTCTAAAGATTACTTTTCCGCAATCGGGGCGGAGGGGCAGGTTAGTGCCGCACAAAAAACGCTCGCCGTGGCCCAACAGACATTCACTGCGGCTATCGCTCGTGTCGAACACGGCGTTGCTCCGATTTCAGATAAGCTTCAGGCGGAAACGTCTTTGCAGGAAGCTGTATATGCCGCACAGAAGGCAGGTAGTGATGCGCGCGCGGCAAAAGGAATTCTCTCAATCGACATGGGGCAGGCGCCAACAACAGTTTATGCGCTTCCTGACATGCAATCGGCCATTCGGGTTGGTAGTGTGAATGGATCATCGGTGCATGAACTGTTGGAGGAGGCTGATATAGGCGATCCGTCTATAGCGGCCGCACTCGCGCAACTCGATGCGGCCCGAGCAAGCGTCGACAAGGCGAAGGCCGATGGGATGCCTACGATATCTCTCACCACGAAGTACACTTTGAACAATCAACCCGCTAGTCTCGGCCTCGGGGTAGCGGAATTCCCCGCAACTGGGCACGACTGGTATTTCGGTGTCGTAGTACGTATCCCTGTTTTCGATGGGTTTTCTCGGTCGTATCAAATCCGTGAGGCGGAGGCTACGGTTGAAGCAAAACTGGAAGCTGTGCGTGATGCACGAAAGCAGGTTGCGACGGGTATCTGGACGAACTATGAGGCAGTGACCTTAAGTGAGCAAAATGTCGAATCATCTGAGCGATTGCTGGACATCGCAAACAGCTCATTTGACGCTGCGAATCGCCGCTATAGGCTTGGCGCCGGCTCAATACTAGAGGTTTTGAACGCCCAGTCAGCGCTGGCGCGGGCTCAGAAGGGATTGGTTAGCTCCTTGACGGATTACGCAACGGCGACACTTCAACTCGCTGCTAAGCTCGGCCGACTTCGGGACTGGGAATAGTCTCGTGTGCAGACCTACGATGAGCTGCCGCTAGATTGACTAAGCATGCCTGGCCTGTGTCTCGCGGCAGTTTCTGCGGCCTTGACGGATTGTGGAATTTGCGCGTCGTCAATGCGATCGTCTCGCCCGCGTTCTTTACTCGATCTCGGGGTTTTGGCAAGGAGAAGGGCGTGGACGATACAAACTGCAATCATGCGAAGTACTTATGCGTAGTTGAGTATTACGTCGGCGTCCGACTGGAGAGCGGCGTACTTGCGAATAGGGCCTGTCGTTTGGAGGCGGTTCTTCAGTTTGCGGCGCTAGGTTTCATTAGCGCGATTTCCGATACGTAGATGCATTGTCATAACTAACATAGGCTTGGGGGTTGCATTGAAAAAATGGAATCGTGCAAAGAGTAAAGCTGCAGCTTGGTGGACACATTCGCCGACATCCATTAAAGCTGCGATTTTCCTTCTTTCAACGTTCTTGGCTATTCACGCTCTGTTTTTAGTGGGTATTCAAAGAACAATTCCTGCTCCGTCGTGGAGACATCCGTTCATTACCGGTCTAATCATAGAAGCAACGTTAGTAGCCCAACTCGTTTTCGACCTGTACGTCATCGCGCTCATTGGGCGCAAACGCGCTATCGGTCGTCTCGTCGTGTTCTTAGCATTTGTCGCACTTTCAGCTCTCCGCTTCATATACGGTATCAAACTTCACATCGACGTGGGCACCGCTATCTTCTTGGTGCTTGGCGCTGTCTCGGCGCTACTCTTCACCCGTGAAAGTCGGGATTGGTTTCGCTCTCGTGGGATGTGAAAATATCCCCGAGAAAATGTATCGAATCGGCGCTAATCCGTCGAGGACATTTCTAATGTCTGATATCGAGCGGTCGGACCGTCTGCCAAAGGCCGAGGCCGTGTAGAAACGCTAGCAGGCAACCCCAGCAGAAAACACGACCTCTCAGATCGCGCTCTGTTGGCTTGATGACGACTCGGGAGGGGTAAAGCAACACCCGAAAACCGAGGAATTTCGCGTTTTTACACGGCCTCGGCCGTTATACTTTTTCATTCACGAAGAGGAAGGAAGAATTCGTGGTGACTTGACTGCCAAGACGCACTCGGAATATTTGAAGGCCCAATTTCTTTGGGTCGATGAGCAGCACCGCTCCTACGGCGTGGCGGCTTCGGAGTTGATGATATCGGCAGAGAGGGTAGCACCGAAGCGTGGCTGTAAGAACGCATTCCTTGACACGCTAGGCTCTAAAGCCCTTGAGTTCTACAAGAGGCGCGGCTATTCTAAATTCGGTCGGCTTTCCGGCTTCAGCGGTGAACATGAGCGCTACTTCCTCTGCAGGACTTTGGAGCCCTACTCTGTCCATCTGTAGCGGAGCTCCTAGGCTCGCGCCGAACCGTTCCGCCGCTGCTGCGCGTTAGTACGCGTCTCATGGGTCGACCGTCCTCCATAAACGGACAATTTGCGCTGTAGCGAAGATCGTGAACAATGACTTCGTTGTCGCGATCAGTGTAGGGCGAGTACCCGTCTATATGGCGAAATGGGCATATCTTCTCAACTTTCGAAAGCACGAAGAAAAATCCAACAATGAACTTTAATCTTCGCGATAGTGCACCGATCCTCAATAGTGACACTCCGGCCACTATAAAATTTGCCGCCCTGATTTTTCTAATTTCCTATTCCATGACCTTGCATTCGTTGGTCATCTTGATCCATGGCGAATACTTGTTTTATGTGGGGCATGTACCTGACTATCTCAAAACATCGGCTGGCTCGATAAGGAGTGTCGAGCGCTTTACCGTTGCGGTGCTGGCAATGTGGGCACTGATGAAAGGGTTTCTGATTGTAAAGCTCCTTTTCCGGCGACGTTGGGCAAAAAATGTGTTGTCCGCGATAGTGCTCTTAATGTTCATAGTGATCTTCTGGACGCACTCGATGCACCCGGAGAACGAGTCGTTGAGTCTGCCCAATAATTTTGGAAACGTTGCCGAAGTCGTGGCCGTAGTTCTTCTATCTACACCACGAAGCGCGGCCTGGTTTCGACTTAGGGCATAGGTGGACTTGACCGCTCGCACAATGTCAACTGTGCCGACTGATCAATGCAGCATAAATACATTCACTATTAGAAGTGGTTAAATTGCGTTCCGGGTTGTTCAGATGCGACCTGGAATTGTCATGGGTAAGCACCCGGTGAAGTCATCTTGATCGGTAAGTCGTGCCACCTGACGATCATGTCCATTCAAATTTAAATGGACAGGTGTCCACGATGGACGAAGTCGAGGTTGTACCGGATGTCGTTCAGCCGACACGGCGCCGGCGGCATAGCAAGGAATTCAAGGAGACGGTCATTCGGGCGGCAATGCAGCCGAACGTGTCGATTGCGGCCGTGGCACTGCATTACCTGTTGAACGCCAATCTGCTGCGTAGCTGGGTTGCCGCGCGGGAGGAACGCGATGCGGCTGAAGCAGCCCGGCAGGAATTGAATGTCTCGTCGCCGGAATTTGTGCCGCTGCAGATGCAGAATGGTGTTTCAGCGGCGACGCACATCGAGATCGAGGTACGCAGGGGCACGACGGCGATCACGGTGCGCTGGCCACTGGCGGCCGCGGGCGACTGCGCAACGTGGCTGCAGGGGTGGTTGCGTTGATTCGCATCGATGCCGTCTGGCTCGCCACGGAGCCGGTCGACATGCGCGCCGGTGTCGATACGCTGCTCGCACGCGTGGTCAAGGTGTTCGGCGCGGCAAGGCCCCATCATGCCTATCTGTTTGCCAATCGGCACTCGACTCGAATGAAGGTGTTGGTCTACGATGGCTTGGGTATATGGCTTGCCGCACGGCGGCAGAACAAGGGGCGCTTCGTCTGGACGAACGGCGAGCAGGCGGTGAGCGTGGGGCTGAGCTCTGAACAGCTTCAAGCCCCTGGTGATGGGACTGTCGTGGCGCACTCTCGCGCCGGATTACGCGATCACGGTGGTTTTAGCCCCGTAAGTACGTAAACTGTTTCCCTTGCTGCATCGCGCGCCGCTCTGGCAGACTGGTCGCCATGGACATACCCGCCAATCTCGATGCCCTCAGTACCGAACTGAACGCGAAGCTGATGGCCGAGATCGCCGGGAAAGAAAGAGAGTTGCAGTACCGGCAAACACGTATCGACCAGCTTACGCACGAACTCTCGGTCATCAAGCGGCCGCAGTTCGGCAGGCGCAGTGAGCAGCTCGACGAGGAGCAACTGAGCCTGCTCGAGGAAGCGTTCGACGCGGATCTGTCGGCAATCGGGCTCGAGCTGCAGGGGCTGAAGTCCGGCGAGCAGGCAGGGACACCACGGCAACAGCCAAAGAGTGAACCGCTTCCTCCCGAACTGCCACGTACCGACATTCCTCACGAGCCGGACAGTACGATCTGCACGTGCGGCTGCGAGCGCGTTCGCATCGGCGAGGACATCAGCGAGAAGCTGGATTACACGCCCGGCGTGTTCACGGTTGAGCGGCACATCCGGGGTAAATGGGCCTGCAAGGCATGCGAGACGCTAGTGCAGGCTGCGATGCTGCCGCACGTGATCGACAAGGGCATCCCGACCACCGGTCTGCTGGTTCAAGTGCTGGTCGCCAAGTACAGCGATCACCTGCCGTTGTATCGACAGGAGCGCATCTTTGCGCGGGCGGGTTTGGCGATCGCGCAATCGACGCTCGGTGCCTGGGTTGGCGCGTGTGGCGTGCGCCTGCAGCCGCTGGTCGATGCACTTCGCGAAGAGGTATTGCAGCACGCGGTACTGCATGCCGACGAGACGCCGGTACAGATGCTTGCGCCGGGAAAGGGCAAGACCCATCGAGCCTATCTGTGGGCGTACAGCACCACGCAGTTCGCCGATCTGAAGGCGGTGATCTATGACTTCGCCGATAGCCGCGCCGGCGAACATGCACGCGCATTCCTGGGAGAGTGGCGTGGCAAGCTGGCGTGCGACGATTGCGGGGGGCTACAAATCCAGCTTCAGGAGCGGGGTCACGGAGATCGGGTGCCTAGCCCACGCGCGCCGTAAGCGTGGCACCAGCGACGTCTTGACTGGAGATCGTGATCCTCAGACTGCCGTGCGGAGCTGAGCTGCGACGACCCACGGTGTGAGTTCGTCGATGCGGTTGATGGCATGGTCTGCGATGCGCGCGAGCACGTAGCGCAGATACGCTTCAGGATCGATGCCGTTGAGTTTCGCGGTGCCAACGAGGCTGTAGATCGCAGCAGCACGTTCGCCACCGGAGTCTGCGCCGGCGAACAGATAGTTGCGGCGGCCAATCGCTACCCCGCGTAGCGCGCGCTCGACAGGCAGGTTGTCGATTTCGAGCTGCCCGTCATCGCAATAGCGTGTGAGCGCGTCCCACCGGTTCAACGCATAGAGGATCGCCCGACTCGTGTCCGATTTGCGCGAGAGCGTTTCCAGCGTCGCCTTGAGCCACGCATGGAACCGGTCGAGTAGCGGCCGCGCGTGCTCCTGGCGATGGGCGCGGCGCTCGTCGGGCGGTTTGCCCCTGATGGTTTCCTCGATCCTGTAGAGCGCGCCGATACGCTCGAGCGCCTCAGTGTTCAACGCATTGGGGCGCGCCGCGTGCAATTCGTAGAACTGTCGTCGGGCGTGCGCCCAGCAAGCTGCCTCCGTCACGCGCCCGGTTTCGTAGATGGCCTGGTAGCCACCGTATGCATCGGCTTGAAGCGTGCCGTTGAACGAATCGAGGTGCTGCTGTGGATGGATGCCCTTGCGATCCGGTGTATAGGCGAACCACACCGCCGGCGGCGTCATGTCGGCCGATGCACGATCGTCGCGCACGTACACCCACAGGCGACCGGTTTTCGTCTTGCCGTTACCCGGTGCAAGCACTGGAACCGGCGTGTCGTCGGCGTGCAGTTTCGTCGCTGACATTACGTGAGCACGCAGTGTTTCAACGAGCGGCTGCATCAGCGTCGCCGCGTGACCGACCCACTTCGCAAGCAGCGAGCGATCAAGCTCGACGCCTTCTCGTGCGTACATGACCGACTGCCGGTAGAGCGGCACGTGGTCTGCGAACTTGGAGACCAGTACATGGGCCAGCAACCCTGGGCCGGCGAGACCGCGTTCGACGGGGCGGCTCGGCGCAGGCGCCTGGGCGATGTGGTCGCAACACACGCACGCAAACTTCGGGCGCACATGACGGATGACCCGGAAGCTGGCCGGCACGTACTCCAGTTGTTCTGCGACGTCTTCGCCCAGCGACTTCATCAGGCCACCGCACTGCGTGCACTTCCCAGCGGATTCGGGCAGGTGCGTCTGGATCTCGCGCGGCAGATGTTCCGGCAATGGCCTGCGCGGTGGCTGCTCCACTGCCTTGCACGGCGTTTTCGGGATTTCGACTGGCATCGCGCCTTCGTCGGCCTCAAGCTCTTCTAGACGTCGTTCGAGTTGCTCGATCTGGCTGTCCAGTTTCTCCGACTTGCGACCGAACTGCATACGACGCAGCTTGGCAATGAGCAGCTTCAGGTGTTCGACTTCGGCGGCGCGCGAAGCCAATGCAGCTTGTTGCGAGTCGACCGTTTCCTGCAACTTGAGCACTTGCGCGTCGCGTTCGCGCAGTGCGGCCTCCTGGCTGAGCAGCATGGCCTTCAGCGTTTCGACATCGTCGGGAAGTGGGTTCGCGCGCGTCATGCAGGGCAGTTTACGCGCCGCCGGCGACGTTTACAACGCTGAGGTCGGTCGCGCCGTTCTCGTCGGTTGCCGGCAGTCGATACCTTCCAGCAGCATCGAGAGTTGCGCCGGGCTCAGGCAGATGACGCCGCCGTCGGCTTGAGGCCAGACGAAGCGCCCCTTCTCGAGGCGCTTCATCAGCAGGCACATGCCATCGCCGCTGCACCACAGCACCTTGAGCAGGTCGCCGCGTTTGCCACGAAACACGAACACGTGCCCGCAGAAGGGATCGCGTTCCAGTACGGTCTGCACCTTGGCGGCGAGGCTGTTGAAGCCTGAGCGCATGTCGGTCACGCCAGCAGCCAGCCAGACGCGCGTGTGGCTGGGCAGACCGATCATGTTGCTGCTCCCGGCATACCGCGCAGCATGCGCAGCACCAGCATCAAGGTACTTTCGTCAGGTGCGCCTTCAATACGCACCCGGGAGTTGCCGACACTGATTTCGATCGCCCCTGACGGTGCAGTGACCGGCGCTGGAATCGATGCCGGCGGCGCTACCTCGGTCAGCGCTGCATCGATCCTTACGGGAAGCAGATCAACGGGATCGTATTCACCCGCGTGCAGCGCCCGGCGCCATTTGAACACCAGGTTCGTGTTGAGCCCGTGTTCCATCGCCAGGCGTGCAACCGAAACCCCGGGCTCGCTCGCCAGCCTGGCGATCTCGCGCCGGAATTCGAGCGGATGATTCGGTATGCCTTTGCGGCCCGACTTCTTCGGTGCTTCTGTTGTCAAAATAGTCCCCACTACTCGATTGTGGTGGGGACTACTCTGGCAACTTCTGGTCAGACCGTCGAGACGGTATGCTGGACTCGCTTACCGCGCGCCGTAAATTCTTCGATTTACTCGTCAAGCACCAGAGCGAGCTGGCCGAGCCCGCGCTGCGATACTTCGGTGCGTTGTACGAGGTAGAACGCAACGCCGCACAACTCGAGCCCGATGGAAGACGTCTTGTGCGCCAGGAGCGGGCTCGCCCCATCGCCGACGAACTTCATGCATGGCTGCTCACGCAACGGCAGCGTGTGCCGGACGGATCCGGGATCGCCGCGGCACTCGACTACAGCCTCAAACGTTGGGAGTCGCTTACGCGCTATCTGGACGACGGGCATGTGCCAGCCGATAACAACTGGGTCGAGAATCAAATGCGGTCGTGGGCCCTGGGGAGGTCGAATTGGTTGTTCGCAGGATCTCTGCGTGCCGGAAAACGCGCGGCCGCGATCATGACATTGATCTGCTCTGCATAACTGAACGGACACGATCCGCTGGCTTACCTGACGGACGTGTTGACGCGCTTGCCGACACGCCGTGCCGCCGACATTGCGCAACTGCCTCCTCATCGCTGGACGCCGACCGCTGCTTGATCGTTTGAGCGATTGCCCCCGTCAAGATGCCTTCCCCGGGTGCTTACCCTCGATCTGACGCTGTAACGAGTGCACTTGCTCCGTCAACTCGATAATTCGCCTGTTCGCGCTCACTACCATTGACTGAGCAAAGTCTCGCTGTAGCAACGCATCGGCGAGTCGTTCCTCAAGCGTTCGCC
The DNA here is from genome assembly GCF_905220285.1 of Paraburkholderia sp. J94. Lineage (NCBI taxonomy): Bacteria > Pseudomonadati > Pseudomonadota > Betaproteobacteria > Burkholderiales > Burkholderiaceae > Paraburkholderia > Paraburkholderia sp. J94. The sequence goes on from NZ_CAJMZH010000025.1 coordinate 44,047, forward strand.
TGTGACCACGACGTTCAGCGTTGATCAGATGTCTCGACGGACGATCTGAATTGTGTAGTTCGACGTACGCCTGTATTTCTCGAACCAGCGCTGGAAACCGCGATTTCCTTAGCGCGGACGGATCGCAGCCAGCTTCGCGTGCGATATTGTTTTGGGTAACGGCCGTCCCGTGTGGCATGGTTGTCGGCTCACCATTCCGGAGTCGGTGAAAGGCATCGCGGAAGCGCATTTCGGCATTCACGCCGTCAACTTTTTTCGACAACATGCAGATAGTTCTCCATGCTTCGGCATTCTGACAGGAGCGCGTTATGGCGCGGACTGCCCAAGGGCAATCGGGACATTTCCGCCCGCGCGGTCGCGAGGTCCTGACGGATCCGACCTTCCTTGGCTTTATCGAAGAGAACGTCGGTGCAAGGGCGTCCATCATAGCCACCCGCGCATCGCGCAATTGACTCAACGCCACCGTATTCGCACGCACCGGCCTTCATGCAGCCGCCGAGGCGGTGCTCCCGGAACGTCACCTTTCCGCTGCGTGCGCAGGCGACAAGAGTTTTGGTGTCTTTTCCGCTGAGCAGATTAACAAGAACCGCCTCCTTTCTTGCGTGCGAGTGGGGAGAAACAAACCGCTCGCTCATCATCGACTCGAGTTGGGCCACCATGGATTCGTACATCGCCGTAATGACCGCCGTCTCGACGTGCTCGTTAAGGCGCAAACGCGTGTACCCTCGACCGTAATAGAGCGGCATCAATCGGGAGGCATGCTTCATATGCTGTTGCATCGAAGTGTCCGATATGAGACCTGAGGCGAACATGTTGACGGCGCCTGTTCGTCGATACTGATGCCAGGCTAGTGGCCACACCTTCCCGACATCAAATTCATCCTCTGGCAAATTTGGCGTCAGCCGGCGCGCGATCCTCAAATCTTCACTCGTGACACGCAATTGATCGGAGTCCATCAACTTTGGATAGATGTCCAGATACTGCCGGAGGCTGCACGTCTCGGCGCGAATGTCATAGGTCTTGCGATTACTGACAACCCAAGGTTCGTATGGTGCACTGAACAGAAACGGGTGGCGCGTGTCCGCTTCCGTCGTTGCGCGTGCCGGGTTTGCTTCCTCACAGTGCATTCGAAGCCGCGCAACGACGGTCATGGCTTCGATGGCAATGCTGACGCTGGGACTTGCAACCCATCGTGCGTCGGAATCCGGTTGCGTTTTGGTCGTCTCTCCGCAAATCAGTGGAACCCGCCCAAGTTTTTCATCGTCCTCCCAAACGAGACAACCGACCCTGAGCGACGCGGCTTCTTCCCGACGTTGAAGTGTGAAATTCGTAACGTATGCGAGGCCAGCAACGCTCACCAGCGTTAGGTATGCTGACAGGGAAGTTATCAGAAATCGATCGGGTCGAACTTCCAACCATCGCTGAAGCAGACTGGCTATACCAAACCGATCAGCAGTCCCAGCGAATGACCCATGTGATATTCGAGTGTTTTGATATGTCCTGAACGGTGCCTTGCGACGATCCCTGTTGGGGTCGAGCGCTTCCTGCAAAGAGCCGTAATTCTCTTTATAGGCATTCAGACAGAACATGTAACACGCCTCAAGCTGATCGCGGTGGTTGAGGAAATCGTCCAGGCACGCGCGGAGGCGATTGAGTTGATATACCCAGATTCGTGGTGGTATGTACGGCGTTTGGACCGCGATGTGTTCTATTCCGGCGGCCGCCAGGCGTTTCAGCCACTCCGTATCCAGAATGAAGAAGCCGATCTGTTCCCGCGCATCATAAAATCGATGAAATTCGGCGAGCAGGTGGCCACCCATGCCTGGCGTCGTCACGTTAGGGATCTGTTCTACGATCAGAGGAAAGCGCATGAGACGATCAGCCCGAATGCCATTCTTGCTGCACAATGCGACAACGGCGCGCATACGGGTGAATTCAGACTTCAGCGTGCTCACCTTGCGCGCTGCCCGGTGCCCCCACATGCGCCATGTCAAGAGTTGTCGTAACAGGTCGGCGTTTGTGGGGTCTATGGGATCGGTTCTGCAAGACTCGCCGTCGCCGAAATTCAGCGTCAATGTCCTACCTGCCATCGGCGTTAGATCCCAGACGGGATCTCCCCACAACGACAATACCCGCCCATTACGATCAATGCTCACGGGCCAGTTGCGTGGTGGTGGCCAGCTTGGAGGGCGAAAGCAGGATGCGTCTGACGTCATCCAGTCGGGTTTCATTGCCAGCCCGAATTCGCTCAATGAACTGTTCTTCATCCTTCTCCACCTTCCATAGCGACGATCAGCCGCTTCCACTCGGGGTGGTAATCGCCTTCTTCGACGCGTGTCAGGGATTCTTCTACCCATGACCGGCGCGTTGCGTTCGAACGCTGAAACCATGTCAGCTTTCTGCTGATTCGATCAATTGCGTGCTCAGCAGGATGCGTTACCCTGTCGCCTAGGGCAGGGCGGTATCGCGCCATCTCCAGAATCTTGAGGTGTCTGAAGCAGCTCAACGCCCATACATAGTCTTGCGAATCAATATCGCGATGATGCTCGCACCAGAGACAACCTGAGGCACGGGTGCAGTCGGGTAAGGGTGCGTTCCGGGGCCTGTCGGGTACTGTGCAGGGTGCGCCGTCACACTCGCCTGGAGCAATGGATTTGACGTGTGAGCTCAAGGCGAGGTGTGGGTCTGTTTGTCGCCAGAATCGCGCGACTTCTCCCATTGTGCGTTGCAGTGACGGACGCGCGTAGTTCTCGATAAGTGATTGCCGGTGATGCTGGGCCATGTCTGCGGTCAAATCCGGGTCACCGCTGCGTCGCAGGAGCCAGTTGATCCTCGTGCTTCGCAGAACCCTCGGAGTAATCCAGCGGACGCCAACCTGTCTGCACGCCTGCTGGATCTGTATGAAGCATGGAGGGGTCGATACGAACGTCGTGAACCTGAACACCGGAAACAGACGACTGTCGGCCGGGAATACGGAACGACGCCAGGCGAGATAGCGCTCGAAATGGCTACGATATTCCCTGTAAATTACGAAGAGGACCTCGCCTCTGCGACGTGCCTTGTAGTCGCGGACCTTGTAACCATCGACATCGCTGGCGTAACTGAACTGGCACAACGTCAACTGATGGGCCTGCGCAAGATTCATCCCGGTCTGCGCGATAAATGTTAGCAATTCGGCCAGAATACGCATGTTCGCTATAGGGTAGCGGGTGCGGAGGGTTTTGTCGTTGTCGAACCGCTCCTTTCTCTTCTCGAATCTCCTGATGTGACTCTCACACGTTGACGGCGCAACAGGAGGAGCTGGTCTGCCCGAGTAATGGAGTAGTTCGCCTCCGCCCGAGAGCGGGATACGAAGAGGGGAAGGGCCCCACAGTGCGTCGAGCGTGATGGCGTCGCAGATATCCTGAAGCAGACGTCCGAATGCGAACGTCTCTTCCAGGTTCTGATTTTCAGACCTTGCCCCCTGGACCTTGCGGGCAGCTCCTGGCTGCTTGAGTCGTGTCGACCTTATGATCGCGGATCGCCGTTCGAGTGCGAGGTCGAGGATAACGCCGACTGCGCGTGCCCGCGAGTAGGCGGTCTTGTTGCTAAAGATCTTTCTTACCTGAACATCGTGGACGAGCGAATCGGTCCAATGCATATAGGCATCGATTACGCCTCTTGACTCGAACAGGTGGTCGTTTCCGTCAACCCACCTGACAAAACTGTTCATCGCAATAACTTCATTTCGCGCTGTCGCTCTTGCGCCGCCACGGACGATCTTTGATGTGATGGCGGTGTGAATTGCACGGACGAGCTCAACGCGACAGACGTCCATTTCACCCCAGCGTCCGGCCCTTATTTCCGCGTAGACTGTCCTGTGGTGCGCTCCAGCAGCGCCTCTGTATAGCCAGCGAGACAGGTCCCAGATGGTTTCACGCGATCCAAGCGCTATCTCCGGAATGGTCAAACGACTCGAAGCCAGGTTATCAGGCATCAAAGCTGTTCCAGTTGCGGTTTCTGACTCCCGAGAAAGCCACCGTAAATTCGTTCGCAATAGTAGCCTTGATCGGGGCTTGCTGAAGGAATCTCACATAGCGCAGCGTTACCGCTTCGTCCTTGTGAAACATTGCGTCACGCACGAAAGCAATCGCGGCCGCTTCACCGGCAACGCGCAATGCAATTTCCATCAGCCACGTACCGTAAGTGCACCGGGTCTGGTGAAACCTGAACGCCGACATGAAGTGCAGCCCTTGCCGAACGGCCCGACGGCGAAGATCGGTCATGAGACGATTGAATGATTCCGGGCGGTAAGGGTTGCCGCGAGAGGTCAAAAACAGCAGATGCCGGCACTCGGCAGTGGCCTTCGCCTGCCTGGCCAGTCGTGGTATGGAGTACGTGTATCGCCGGAGCGCGTCGATCAAAAACCGAGGTACCAGCAGGTCGCCTGAAACGCTAAACTTGGTTTGCACGCCTGTGCCCGGGCCAACCGGAATTCGGTATAGGCCAGTCATTGACGGATCTGGCATGGCATCTTCGACACTGCCGACGCGTAGCGTAGCAATTGTGCCGATGCGTGCGCCTGTGAAAAAGCCAAGCGACAGCATCAGATGGATTGCATCAAGCTGTTCCGCAGCAGTGAACTCCAACAGGTTTTTTACGTGCTCAGCGCCAATGGAAGTCAGTCCGTCCTCAAGTGCAAGGCCTGGACGTGCTCGATTTGGGATAGCGAGATCAGAGGAGACGCGCATCAGCGTGCGCTCGAACCCCGTTACATCAAAGTATCGAATCACGGCCATACGATCTTTCCAGACGGGAGCATTTCGGCTCACAAAGCCTTGCACCAGCGAGAAGCGATAGAACTGGATGACGGCGCGCATTCTCGCAGTCGTCGTGCTGGGCTTCAACAAACCTGAATCCCGTTGACGGATCAGGTTTCCACGGTAGCGAACCAGACACCTGTCGGCCATGCGTTTGGGGAAGTGACGCCAGTCGATGCCTTCGGCTTCAAGCCAGTCTGCGTAGGCACACAGATGTTTCATGAGTGCCGATATGGTTTTCATATCGGAGCCGCTTACGCTTATGGTGCGATCGGCCGCCCAGAGATTTACCTCAGACCAGCTATCGCCAGTCGACCAGAAGATCTGCGGCAGACGCTCAATGACTCGGCCAATCCGGTCGATCTCCCAATTCACGACGCCGTTTTCGATGCATTCACGCATAGGCGTGAATCTGATGTACTCAAGAAGCGCCATAGCAGATCATCAGTGTGGGCTCAACCGGAGAAAGCCGGACGCGGAAGACTTCTTCGTTCGTGGCTTATTTTTCTGTTGTTCGATGTCCATGGGATGACACAAACGAGTTGCGCGTCCACGGCCTGCAATTCGCGGTTGTCCTTGTCCCACTGGATGATTGAGCGGTCGACCATCGCGGCATTCTCGATCGGGACCAGCCGCGAAAGCTTGCCGCGACTGATCACGAAGCCACCACTGTGCTGAGAGAGGTGGCGCGGGAAACCGAGCAGCAGCGCGGCAAAATTTGCCCACTGCACGATCAGCGGCGTCTCGGGATCGAGGCCCGCTTCTGCGAACCGCCCCAGCAGATCTCGACTTGAATCGAACCAGTGGTGTGCCTTCGCCACCCTGTCCACGATCGCGGGATCGACGCCCAGCGCCTTTCCGGCCTCGCGCAACGCGCTGCGCGGCCGGTACGTCGTGACCGCGGCCGTCAACGCGGCGCGCTCGCGACCGTACTTCCTGTAGATGTACTGCACAACCTCTTCGCGCCGCTGATGCTCGAAGTCCACGTCGATGTCCGGCGGCTCCCCGCGCTCCTTGCTGATGAACCGCTCGAACAGCATCGACGAGCGTGCTGGATCGACCTCGGTCACGCCCAACGCATAGCAAACCGCCGAGTTCGCGGCGGAGCCACGCCCCTGGCACAGAATTCCTTCATTGCGCGCGAAGCGCACGATGTCGTAGACCGTCAGAAAGTATGGCTCGTACTTCAGGTCGGCGATCAGCGCCAGTTCGTGTTCGATCTGCGTCTGGGCCTTGTGGGGCACGCCCGCAGGCCAGCGGCGGTGGGCGCCAACGTAGGTTTCCTGCCGCAGATAGGCCTCGGGCGTGAAACCGTCGGGTACAAGCTCGTCCGGGTACTCGTAGCGCAGCTCGTCGAGCGAGAAGGTACAGCGACGCGCGATGGCGACGGTCTCCGCGAGGGCGCGCGCCGGGTACACGTTCGCGAGCCTGAGGCGCGAGCGCAAATGCTGTTCGGCGTTCGGGGCGAGATCGTAGCCGCACTCGGAAACTGGGCGTCCCAACCGGATGGCTGTGAGCACGTCCTGCAGCGGCTTGCGCGAACGCACATGCATCACCGGCGCACCGGTGGCCACGACCGGTACACCGTGGCGCGCAGCGACCTGCTCGACAACACCGCGATGGATATCGTCCATTGCCCGCGCGTGGAGCGTCAGCGCAACCCAGGCGCGATCGCCGAATGTCTCCGCGAACCACGCCACCTGTGCGTCGAGGCGGCCCTCATCTGCCGGATAGTCCGGGCTGAGAATTGCGATGCAGTCGGGCAGGGCTCTGAGATGCGCCTGCGCAGGGTCGGGGCGATCGAGGTCGCGCGCGGCCAGCCTGTAGCTGCCTTTGTCTGCGCGCATGCGCGCCATCGTGATCAGCTCGCTAAGGTTGCCGTATCCGTTGCGATTCATCGCCAGGGCGGTAAAACACAGCGCTGGCGTACCGTCGGCGTTCGTCAATGTGAAACCCGAGCCCACGACGTACGGTATGCCGGCCTTTTTCGCTTCGACATGTGCGCGCACGACACCGGCCAGCGAACACTCATCGGTAATTGCGATCGCGCTATAGCCGAGCTGCGCGGCACGCGCCGCGATATCGTCCGCGTGCGAAGCACCGCGCAGGAATGAGAAGTTCGAGAAGCATTGCAGCTCCGCGTAGTCGGGGAGCGCACCAAAACCCACGAGAGTCGACATCGCTATCCGAACAACCCATGGAGAAACCAGCGAGGATCGCGCTCATCACGACTACCAACGCGCTCGCGATATATCCAGTAGTGCAGATTGTTTTCAGCCTCTGCCACGAAGTAGTCGCGTGTCACGATACTGCCGTCCTGCCAGCCGCACTCGATGCGCTCCGCCGGCGAAACAACGCGCAGCGCCGTGCCATAGAACGGTCGATGTCCGCGCATAATCAGTTGGATCGGCGTATCCAGCAGCCACGAAGGGCGGGGCAGGTCACGGGGAAGATCGTGTCGTGAACGCTGCGTATCACTCGTCGTCGGGACCCAGCGCGCGGCGACCTCTGGTCGATAGTCGGCGACCGGGGAAGGGCGCAGCACGTTTTCCGCGCCAAGTCGCGCGACAAGCAACTCCATCAGCCGGGCGTGGTCCTGTGGCGAGCCGCCAGGCTCCGGGAACAGCGAATCGCTGGGCGCTTCGGCCGCGCGGACGTCCTTTGCCGCGAGCCTGAGCGCGATAACCGGGGCGGCGAGCTCAATGCGCGCCAGCCGCTCTTTAAGCAGTCGAACCAGATGCTCTTCATGCCAGGTCGGTTCGCCGAGCGCCACTTCAATTTCCGTTGGCGCGATCGCATCTCGGCCGCGCTCGTGCTCGAGGGAAATGACGAAGCGCGCGATCGCCAGTTGCCTCGCCGCGAGCCATCCGGTCATCTGCAACGTCAAACGACGCGCGGCAAAAAGGCACGCCTCGACGTGTTCGATCCGGTCAGGCAATTCGACCCGAGCGTCGAAAGTGGGGGGCATGACCAGCCATTCGTGCACCTCTGGCGCGGCGCCGATCGCGCGGTCGAGCGCATCAAGCAGCGCCGTACCACAGCGTTTCTTCAGGCCCGCGCGCGGCAGCCGCATCACGTCCGCCATCGTTGTGCATCCCAGTCCGTCGAACCAGTCCGCGTATCGACGCGCGGCCGGCAGGGCCACCACCGGCACGCGTGCGAGCGCGCGGCGTTGCCCTCGATCGCTCAGCGCGACGCCCGCACACGTTCGCGCGAACAGCCACGCTGCCTGTGCGGTCGCTGCGACCGCCATCGAGCTTGTCACGCCGAAATCCGCGACCACGCGGCGGACGGACCGCCGTAAAGCCCGGAGGCCACCGAAAAGTCGCAGGCTAGCAGTTACGTCGGCCAGAACCACGTTTTCTTCCGCGATAACAACGAGCGGCGTGAACTGGAGCAGGGCTGCCGCCACGCCATGAACGGTTTCACTCTCACGCGCAGCATCCCGCTCATGGAGCGTCGCGTCCGGCGCGAGCGTGAGCACGCCGCCCCGGCGCATGCCGCCGACGACCCCTCTCGCGCGCGCCGAAATGTCAGCGTCGAGCACCCGATCTTTTTCCAGCACAACGACCCCGCCGTCAGACGCTGGCGTGTGCCAGGTCGGGCAGAAACTCTCGATGGGGAGGCGCGGCAGACTGACGCCGATCCAGAGGTGCATTTCGATTCAGGAGAATGGGTGAGGGCGACAGGGACACAAATACGGGCGCATCGCGATGCGGGCCGCGGCGTTTAATGAACGAGACGTTCACGCCTCCCTCTGACGGGCCCAGCCCGAGCCGTAGCGGCGCGGGCGAAGTCGCACTCGCCGCGGCCATCGGCCGGAACAGAAAGAAAAGCGTGTCCGCGCGCTGCGCCGCCAGATGCAGACGTCGGAGCGCCTCGGCTCTAACGTGCGACGACCAGAAAAGCAGGCCACCTGCAGTGCCACCACGAAGGATCTGCTCAACCGCCCAAAGGGCGTCTGCCGTCGTTCCCGGCTTGAGTAGACACAGGTTCGTCGTATCGAGTCCCCACCACGCCAGGGCGGACTGCTGCAAACGGTGTGGAGGCTGGACGACGAAGACAGGTCGCTGGGAGATGCGCGAGAGCGCTGGCCGAAGAAGCCGAAGCTCGCCGCAGCCGGGCTGCGGCTGCATCAGTTCAGTCAGCGATCCCGTTGGCCAGCCGCCGCCTGGTAGTTCAAGGTCCAGGTCTACGTGACCGCTGGACAGGGTGCGATGCCCCGCAGAGCCCAACTGAGACGCTCTCCACACGTTCGGATGCAGATCCTCCACCCGCAGTAGCGGCATCGCTCCCATAGCGTCCTCATCACTGTATATTTATACAGTAGTATAGTCGGCACAACCTCTTATGCAAAGCGTCCCTTATTCGCGTCGAGTGGCTTTCATCTTATGATTGCGTTATGAAAAAACTACTTATTCCACTCTGCGCGGCAGTTACGACGCTTGCAGCCTGTTCGTCGCAACACGATGCCAACGAGAAGAATTTCTCAACGGCTATCGACTCCTTCATCCAGAAGCGCACGCCAGCCGTCTGTTTTTCCTACCTTAACGTCGGCACCGTAATTTCTGACAACGACCCCGATCCTCTCGCGAAGGAGCTTCGGGCTTTGGCGAGCGTTGGTGTTCTCGCCGCTGCGACGACAAAGCAATATGGCTCGACCGCAACGATGCATCAGTATTCTCTGACATCTCTCGGGAAGTCCCACTTTCAGGACGGGCAGATATGCTTCGGCAAGGTTTCGCTAGATAAGGTCGTCGGATGGACGCCGGTGGAGAAAGTGCCGGGCATGGATGCGGCAACGTCAGCCGTTTCGTTCACCTATTCCGTTCAGGACGTGCCGCCTTGGGCAGACAGTGCCGATGTCCGTGATGCGATTCCGTACGTCCGTGATGTGCTCGCTGGTTCTGAGAAGCATCAAGCGGTTATCGCCGATCTAACTTTGATGGGCGACCACTGGTCGGTCGGTAAAATCAGATCACCGCTTTAACGAACGGCTACACGTTCTATCGCACGAGTCGACTGGCCGGCCGGAGTTGGGTGGAAGGATCAACCGCTAACGGAGAGAATCATGCTCGACAGCACAGATATTCAGAAACTTGCCAGGAAACACGGCGTTTCGGGAGATCCTGCGGCCATCGTCGCGCTGGTTCGCGCAGTTGAGCATCTGACGGTCGGGGCGATTGTCACACGAGCCGCGATCAGCTTCGCGAACCGGTATCCATTTGATTTTCGTGCAATTCTCCGGTTAGGAACATCCACGCCTGGCGCGCCTTTGCCTTGTGTCCCCGTATAAATATCGTTTCGAATCAAACACCTGCTGACTCCCCCCCTTTGGATCCTTGCCTCAGGCGCGAAGACTGGCGGTAGAAGCATGAGGATCGGTCGCGAGACTTGGAAGGATCCGATGTGCGTACCGAGCCACCGGAAAATTGAACGTGCCGCGCAGGTTGATTCCCTCCAAATACGTCGGTGCGATTCTTCTCAACTGCCCAGGGTCCAGTGGCACGCCCGTGGCCGCCTGAATTTCCTCAAGAGCGCGTTGCATATGGGTGGTGTTCCACGCCATCAGGATATTCGAGAGAAGTGTCAGCGCGGACGAGACTGCCGAGAGCGATTGCTGACGGCGTGCAAGTTCGACGGGTATCTTGCCAATATGGATCGCGCGTTGAACGTTGTGCACCGCTTCTCCGCGGTTCAGGACATGTTGCATTTCTGCCCTGAACGGGGCATTGGTGAAATAGTCGATCAGAAAGATACTTCTGAACAGGCGACCAACGTGAACGCCTCCTTCATAAACGGCCTGCCCACGCGCTGCTGAGCCGAAGCGAGCCAGAGCTTCGACTGCCGTACATTTTCCAGAACGGATGGACGCAGCGATCCTGACTAACTCGTCCCATACGTCCACGATGAGTTCGAGCCTCACATCGCGATCAGTGACCGCAGCGAGTTGTTGTGGTACTGCATGGTTTCGAGGGACATGAAGCCGCCGGTCACGAAGGTGTGACAGGCGAGGGCATAGATCGAATCCTAGTGCCCGTGCCAGGCCCATTGCGAAATCGGTGTAGCCATGGGTGTCAACGGCGAGCTGCGCTATGTCCCCGGCCGCACTCTGGCGGACAACACCTTCGATCGCGGCGCCGGCCTGGCGATCGTTCAACACGATGGGCTGGTCGTAAAAGATGCCCCACCGATCGAGCACGTGGGTGTACATCCCGATGGATGCCGTGCGCCGCCGCGGATCGGCACGCGCCTGCCAGACTGTACGAGTCGTCTCAAGCGACATCATGTCGGAGGATGCCAGATCGGCGCGGCCCCAATGAGCGGCGACGGGATGCTCATGCATGAATTCGAGCACAGCATCGGCAGCGAGCCGAAGCACTCTCTCATCCTCAAGTCGCCTCATCATCTGACGGATTGCGACCGGCGAGATCTCCGGGACCATTCGGGATATCTCCGCTGCGGAGAGCGACGTTCCGTGCGCCAGTACGGCCGAATACATCATGAGTAATTCGACTCGCGATCGAGGTTCACGCCCGAGCAGGATCCAGCTGAAGCGCGTTGCGCTGTCAATTTCGAGAATGATCTCCGGCAACTGGCCGGGCGGATGGGCTTCAAAAATCGCTCTTCGCAGGCGATCGGATGCTGCGTCTTCTGGCTGGGCTTCCAATGGATCGAGATGCACCGCCGTATCAATCCACACCGCGCCTTCATCCGCTGCACGATTCAGCAGTTCAAGGCGCTGGGCGAGATGAGCCAGAACCGGTCCAAGGAACTCCTGAGGGTCCTGCGGTAGCCCGAGGTGTCCATACAGGTTGTTTCGCTTTGTTCGCCAATCTTCGGCGGAGATCAGCATGTGAGCCTGACTCCGGAAGGAAAAGCTGTGCTCGACAAAGATCGTGCCGTTGCGAAGAGCAATACGCATCGCAAAAAGCGTGGCCCATTCGAAAGCCACCATTGCCTTCAGACGGTCGTAACCGTCAATTGATTCGCGCCAGGCGCGCCCAAACCGGATGTTCACGCCGTCAGGCAGCAGGTAGGCATGACGCCGGTAGAGACCTCGCAACAGGACAATCGCATCGATAACCGGATGATCGGAGTCGGCTTCGAATGGCAACTGGACAATACGAATCAGCAGATTGCGCGCGTAATGCCGCTTTCGAAGCAGGCACTGCCGGATCTCGCTGCGGCGGCTGGGTGGATGTGGTTGCAGTACCCGATCTGCCAGCAGGCAAAGCTCTTTGCCCAGAACTTCGCGGGAGAGGGACTCGTCCATCGCGAGTGACTTCACGGCGAGTGCGAATTCTCGAAGCTGATCTGCAGCCTTCAATCGTGCGCTTTCGACGTCACGCGACGCATCGTTGACGATTTTCAGGACCCAGCGACGCAACATTGTGAGGACCTGATCGGTCGCTGTACAAAGGCTGTACCGCATGAAGCACGCTGCTTCAAGCCTTCGTGCTTGCGGTTCGACCCGCTTGCTGATCGAGGGTGGCCGACTGGCACAGCGTCGCGCGTAATACCGCACAATCGCGTCGTTACACCCGCCAGGCCAGCAGTTCGCTACCCCGTACATCGTGAGCAGCTTGATCTTGTCGAGTACCTCTCCCATCTGGTGCGTCGAGCCGCGAAGCGGCACAGCCCACAGCCAGCGCTGCAGACTTGTGTGCTCTCCATATGGCTGGGACAGGGTACGCGCCCAACTATCGAGCCTGTCGACGCCGAGCGCCTGCACAAGCGTATCGTGCAGCGCGTTCTCGATATCGTGCACTGCCTGAACGACGAACTGCCTCAGACTACGATCGGGCGGTATCACGATACGATGTTCGTAAAACCAGCGCTTGAGATCGCTCATTAGGTGGCCGCGCTCAGGACGCCCAGTGAGTTGCTCCTTGAGCCAGCGGATCACATACCGACGCTGATGTTCGGCGATCGTCCGGAAATTTATGATGGTTTTTGCGAAGCCCTGGTGGTCGGAGAGTGTTTTGAAGTTACCGTCATAGATCGACCGGAGCGTCCCGACGTCCGGCGTCTGGACATCAAGCTGCTGGCCAAGGTGTCGCCATAGAACGGTCGGGATCTGCCGGTATGAATCAAGCGGCCGACCGGTCATTCGCAGGAAGCCGACGTGCAGCGCGATGGCCAGCCGGTAAAGATCGGTGCGCCTCGAATCGATCTGGGCGCGTTCGCGCTTTGAAAAAGTAAAGAAAGTGCTGAGTTCGAACTCACTCAGCTCCCGCGGCAACTGCCGGATCCCGAGATATGCCAGTCGCCAGTGATCCATGAGGCAGCTCCGCGTCGACGACGAGAACGCACCAGCGTAGCGGCGCAAAATCATCGGCGCCACGGTAGAAATCGGGATTCCTGCGTGGAGGCGCAGCACCTAAGAAAAGTACCTGATCATCGGCCGAAAAATTGACATAACATACCGTTTGTGACGCATCGCGATGCTCGTCCAGCGTTGACATAACCATTCCGGAATTAAAGATTGATAATCTTGGTTATGTTAAATTTATTATTCGAATGAACTAACACCCGGGTTTGGGCGGTAGGCGCGATTCTGGTCATTATCCCGGCGCCAATGCACTCAGCATCAAATCAGCCGGAGGCTTGCCTCTGTCATTTTATCCACCAACAATAGTACTTTTCCTCAGGTCGCCTGCCGCAGGTGCGGCCAGTATCAGACGATGCATCTCCGAGCAATCGGGTTGAAAACTGTTTTTAAGACAGAATAAGGTGAGAGTGTTGATTTGCACGGAATCCTGACCCACGATTTGCATTGAATTCTGACCCACCCGTTGGACCAGCTTTTCGGGTTATTCGGTGGGTATCTGGGTCTTCTTTCTCTCCTTCCTTGGCTGTGTCGTGCTGTTTCTGAAACGATAGCTATCGTTGCCTGTTTCTACAATGTGGCAGTGGTGCGTGAGCCGGTCGAGCAGCGCCGTCGTCATCTTTGCATCGCCAAACACACTGGCCCACTCGGCGAAGCTCAGATTGGTGGTGATGATGATGCTGGTTCGTTCGTAGAGCTTGCTGAGTAGGTGGAACAGCAGCGCACCGCCGGTCTGGCTGAACGGCAGATAGCCGAGTTCGTCCAGCACCACGAGATCGGCATACACAAGCCGCGTGGCGAGTTGTCCGGGCTTTCCCACCCGCTTCTCCTGTTCGAGTGCGTTGACCGTAAGCGCGAAATTCTCCGCACCTAGCCGGCGCGGCTGAATCAATCCACGATTGCGTCCGCAGACTTGAATTGCGGACGCAAATGATGACCGACACTGACTTTGATTTTCTCCCTCTGCGAGTGACGCGGACGTGCGCGGATGGCAAGCATCGATACGATCCGGAGGGCAAGCGTAAGTTGATCGAAGCCTGCCGCCGGCCGGGCGCGTCATTGGCAGGTCTGGCGCTGAAGGCTGGGGTCAATGCGAACCAGTTGCGCAAATGGGTACAGCTGCAAGAGCGACGGGAAGTTGCGGGCGTTTTGCATGGTGCTATCGCGCAAGCACCGTCAGCCTTCGTGCCGGTCGTCTTGATCGACGAGTCACCGGCATCGACTCTTGCGGAAACGGCACTGCCAGCCCCGCAGCCGTCGCTGCAACGAGAGCCGGCCCGTCCGTCGCTGCGGGCGGCGCCGCTGGCGCGTTTGTCGGCGACACTGCCTAACGGCGTTGTGCTCGAGCTCGAATGCTCTGGGCGAGACACCTCACTGGTCACAGCGATGATTGCCGCGCTGGGAGCGAGCTGATGTTCCGCTTCGACCACGACCTGCGGATCTACCTGCATCGCGAGCCGATCGACTTCCGGGCCGGACTGAATACGCTGGTGACGATGGTCGAACAGTCGATGCAGCTCGATCCGCTCGCACGAGCCGTCTTCGGATTCCACAACCGGAAACGGGATCGTGTAAAGCTGTTGCTCTACGATCGGGCCGGCTTCTGGCTGATGTTGAAACGGCTCGAGGTGGATCGTTTCGCTTGGCCCCGTCGTCAACAGGCCGTGATCGAACTCACGGTCGACCAGCTCCATCTGCTGCTCGATGGCATCGATCTCGACGCGCTGCGTCCGCATCCCGCCCGACAGTACTGCTTCGCGAGTTGAGGCCCGGTATCGCGAACGTTGTTGGTCAACAACGTTCGTCCCGGCTGTTACACATCTCCGTAAACCTGTGCGGCGCCGCGCTTCGCTATCGTGAATCGCATGAAAGCCGATCTCGCCCGATTGCCGCAGGCCGCCAAGGTCTACATCCACGAACTCGAAGCCGGTCTCGCCGAGCGCGATGCCAGGATCGACGAACTGACCAGGCGCCTGGATGCGCTGGAAGAGCAATATCGTCTCGCGCTGGCCCGGCAGTACGCGCCGAAGAGCGAGAAGCGCAAGGATCGCGTGTTCAACGAGGCCGAGCAGGCGGCCGATACCGAGCCGGTCGACGGGGACGACAGTGACGTGCCTTCGCTGCCGGACACTGGGTTGCCGGAACTCGACAAGCCCGAACCCGGCAAGCGAGGCCGCAAGCCGCTGCCTGCGGATCTGCCGCGCGAGCGCATCGAGTACGATCTGCCCGAAGACCAGAAGAGCTGCCCGTGCTGCGGCAAGGCCCTGCATCGCATGGGCGAGGACATCAGCGAGCAACTGCACATGGAGGTCAAGGTGTCGGTGCTGCAGCACGCGCGTGCCAAATATGCGTGCCGACACTGCGAACGCCACGGTGTGCGCACGCCAATCGTCGTCGCGCCGATGCCGGCACAGCCCCTGCCGGGCAGTCATGCCAGTCCTTCGATGATCGCCGCCGTCACGGCAGGCAAGTACGTTGACGGCACGCCGCTGTACCGGATGGAGGATGTGCTCGCGCGCTCGAACATCGCGGTCAGCCGCGGCACGCTGGCGAACTGGATCATCCGCCCCGCTGAGCTTCATTACACACGGATTTACGATGCGCTCAAGCAGGTTCTGCGCAGTCAGTGGTTGATCCACGGCGATGAGACCACGGTCCAGGTGCTCAAGGAAAAGGATCGAAAGGCGCAGGACACGTCGTACATGTGGGTGTACAGGAGCGCGGCGGACAGCGAGCAGCCCGTCGTGCTGTTCGAGTATCAACCTGGGCGCGGTGGGGAGCATCCGCGTGCCTTCCTCGGCGACTACGCGGGCACGCTGATGACGGATGGCTGGCCCGCCTGGCGCACGATCAAGACGGCGACGCACCTCGGATGCCTTGCGCACGCGAGGAGGCTGTTTACGGACGCGCTCAAGGGCCAGAAGAACAAGCCGAGTCCCCGCATCACGAAGGCACTCGAGTTCTTCCAGGCGCTGTATCAGGTCGAAGCGCTCGCGAAACAGACGATGCCCGAAGGCGAAATGCTGACCGATTACCGGTATCGACTGCGGCAGCAGCACAGCGTGCCGCTGCTGAGCGCCTTCAAGGCATGGCTCGATGAGTTGGCGCCGAAGGTTCTGCCGCAGAGTTTGCTCGGCGAGGCGATCGGGTACTGCCGCCGACAGTGGCAGTATCTGATCCGTTACGTAGACGACGGCCGTCTGCCGCTTGATAACAACGTCATCGAGCGCGACATCAGGCCGTTTGCCACTGCGAGAAAATCGTGGTTGTTCAGCGACACGGTTGCGGGAGCGAAGGCGAGCGCGATGGTCTACAGCATGATGCTTACGTGTCGCGCTTGCAACGTCGAGCCTCACGCCTGGCTGCTGCACGTGCTGACCGAATTGCCGCAGCGCGCCGCAGACGCGGACATCAGCGACTTGCTGCCGTTCAACTACGCGAAGCGGCAAGCCGAGGCGGGCGCGAGCTGACGCACCGAGCGCGCTTCGACCATCGCGTCGACGCGTATTACCGAGACTCCATCGCGAACATCGTCGGTCGACCTCGACCGTCACGATGCGGCTATGCTCGCCCGTCAGTTGCAAATGATTATCGATTCGGTGTGCTGAATTTACCGCTTACCGTTGACCAGTTCGATGGTGGAGAAGAAGCGCACACGGCGGCGGTGATGTTCGAGCGCCTGCACACCGATCGCGGTTGCCAGATGGGTCTTCCCCGTGCCGGGTCCACCCACCAGAACGATGTTGTGCGCCGAGTCGATGAACTCGCACTGGTACAGTTGGCGCACCAGCGCTTCGTTGGCATCGCTGCAACTGAAGTCGAAGCCGCCAATATCGCGATACGCCGGGAAGCGTGCCGCCTTCATCTGGTACGCGAGCGAGCGCACTTCGCGCTCTGCCAGTTCTGCCTTGAGCAGCCCGGCGAGCACCAGCGAAGCCGACTTGTAGGCCGGCGAGTCCTGCGCGGCAAGCTCGCCCAACGCTTGCGCCATGCCGTGCAGCTTGAGCGACTTGAGCATCTGCATCATGACGTCAGGCTGCATGGTTGTCCTCCCGACCCCTTAGACGGTCATAGCGGCTGACGTTGGCCTGCGGCTCGACGGTCAACGCGAAGGCCTGTGGCGTCTGCAGCGGGGGCACAGGCGGGCTGTCAAGAAGCCGGCTCAGGATGTTCAGCACCGTCTGCTTGTTCGGTGCGCCAGCCTCGAACGCCAGCTCGACTGCAGTGAGCACCATCTGTTCGTCGTGCAGCAGGACCAGCGCCAGAATCTCCACCATCTCCCGGTCGCCGCCGGGGCGCTTCAGCAGCACGCCCTGCAACTTGCGGAAGCCCGCTGGAAACTCGGCGAATGGCGCGCCATTGCGCAGCGCTCCTGGTTTGCGCTGCAGGACTGCCAGGTAGTGACGCCAGTCGTAAATGGTTTCGCCGTGGTCATGGCTGCGGTTGATACAGCGCTCGTGCTCGGCAATCACCTGGCCTTCGGCGACGAACACGAGTCTGGCTGCGTAGACGCGCAGACTGACGGGCCGGTTGGCGAACGACGCCGGCACGCTGTAGCGGTTGCGCTCGAAGTTCACCAGGCAGGTTGGTGAAACGCGTTTGGTGTGTTCAACGAAGCCATCGAACGGCTGGCCCACCGGCATCAGGTGCGGCCGCTCGGCCGACCACGCATCCCAGATCGTCATGTCCTGCTCCGGATGCCGGGTCTGCTGCCACAGCAGCACGCACTGGTCGGCCAGCCAGTCGTTGAGTGCGGCGAGTGAACCGAACGTCGGCACCTTCTGCCAGAGCCGGTGACGGCTGTCCTGGACGTTCTTCTCGATCTGCCCCTTCTCCCAGCCCGAGGCGACGTTGCAGAACTCGGCATCAAACAGGTAGTGGCTCACCATTGCACTGAAACGCGCGTTGACCTCACGCACCTTGCCGGGACGCACCCTGTCGACGGCGGTCTTCATATTGTCGTAGATGCCGCGGCGGGGAATGCCGCCCCAGGCGACGAACGCGTGATGATGCGCGTCGAACAGCATCTCGTGGGTTTGCAGCAGGTAGGCGCGCAGGAAGAAGGCACGGCTGTGGCTGAGCTTGAGCTGCGCCACCTGCAGCTTGGTGCGCTCGCCGTTGATGACGGCCCAGTCCTCGCTCCAGTCGAACTGGAACGCTTCGCCCGCCGCAAACCGGAGCGGCACGAACGTCCCGCGCCCGGTCGTCTTTGCCTGCTCGTGCTGTTCCTGTCGCCAGCGTCGGGCAAACGCCGCGACGCGATCAAGAGCCGGTGAAACCCAGCGCGCAGAGATCCGCGTGAATCTGTTTGAGGGTCCTTCGCTGTTTGCGAGGCCGACCAGCTTCAGTCTTGAGCCAGCCTGCGAGCTTCGCCGCGAACCCGTCGAGCTTGCTGGGGCTGTGACGTTCGGGATAGGCGGGCAGGACAGTGCCGGCCCGTATGTACCGCCTGACCGTGTTTCTGGACACGCCCAGCCGTTTGGCAATCTCGCGCAACGAAACATGATCGCGAAAGTGCCAGCGTCGGATGATGCTCAATATAGCCACGTCGATCACTCCGTTCCCCTGCCCGTTGCCGAGCAGGTCAGTGTTCTACGTGGGTCAATATTCGATGCAAATTACTGCACAGGGTGGGTCAGGATTCCGTGCAAATCAACACATCAAGCTGATCCGCCGCCGCCGCCGCCGCCGCCGCGCGCTCGTACGCGCCTAATGGGTCGGTAGCCGGCCAAAAGCGGACATCTGCCCTCCAGGTAACGATGTCCGCTTCGTACCGACTGTCAACAGGAATGCTGGGCTGGCATTACTCGCACAAAATAGCGGCGTGGCGATGTGGCGGAACCCGGTCGACGGTGATGGCGATCAACACGTCAACCCTCGAGCGACTCGCAGATCTCGGTGATTGAGGGCTTTCTGACTTGCCACACGTATAGCCCGGTGAAAAATACCGACATGGAAACAGGAGCGTAGGTCCAGACATCGTTTGCGCTTATCGGCTCATGAAATAGCGCTGCGGAAATGATCGCGAGGAGTATCGGCTCGATGTAACCGAAAAGCCCGAATATGCCGATAGGAAGCAACTGGCTGGCCCGCAAATACGCCGAGAAGCTTAACGCCGAAAGGATGCCCAGCCCCGGGAGCAGGCATCCCATAAGCGTTGCACTGCCGAGTGCGCCAGAAAGGTTATCGCCGCGCAAGGCCATGATTGCAGCGACGGGCGCCATGGCCATCAGTTCGGCGCCAAGAATGGACAATGAGTCGTGCCGAAGTTTTCGGCGTAACAGGAAGTACGGCGGGAACCCGAGCGCAACAACAAGCGTGGGCCACGAGAAGGCTTGATCGATCAGAAACTTGTGTGCAACCCCGGCCCCGGCGCATGCAACGGCAATCCACTGCAGTGCGTGTATCGGTTTTGCGTCCACGAGTTTGCTGACCAGCACCATTACAATCGGCAAAAGAAAATATCCCAGCGATACGTCGAGCATTCTTCCGTGCAGCGGCGCCCACATGAAAAGCCATTGCTGCAAGCCCAAAAGGCCTGCGCAGGCCAGAAGCAAGGAGAGCGTCCCCGGATGCTTGCGCAGTCGATTGAGCAGCGAAACCCATTTCCCAATCGAACCGGCTCTTATCATCAGAACGATAACGATCGGCAAGGTCCACAGTGTTCGCCACGCGAAGATCTCCACACCGTCGAGGGGCGCCAACCACTTCACATACGGGGAGATCAGCGCAAATGCGGCCGTGGCTATAATCGTCAGCGCTACCCCGCGCAGTGATACTTCGTTCTGGTTCATAGGTGTTGCTCACTGCTTCGAGCGAGAAAAGGATGATGAAAAAAGACGTACCTCGGTTACTGTCAGATACGCCGCGAGGCGGCGCCGCAACGGCCGAGTTCGGCGGCCTATATGCAGATGAGTGGTCGGCACTCCTGGCTGTGGCAAGTGAAGGATCATTCGTCGCTGCAGGCTCGCTTCTCAATCGAGACGCATCGGTCGTATCGAAACGCATCGCGTCGCTTGAAAAGCGCTTAGCTGTTCGCCTGCTCGAGCGAAGTACCCGAAAGGTGCGCCTGACCGATGCAGGAGCGCAGTTTGCCGAGAAGATCCTGCAGGCCAAAGCGCTCATCGCCGAAGCTGAGCAAGAAGCCAGCCAACACGCCTTTGTCACCACGGGCCGGCTGCGTCTCGCCTTTCCCGGAACCCTCGGCAGGTTGTGGCTCGCGCGGTTGATCCCGGAATTCCTTTCGCGATATCCGTCCCTGCAAGTCGAAGTCGATTACAGTGAGCGATATACCGACCTGATAGCGGAGGGATTCGACGCGGCCGTGCGCATCGGCACCATGGCGGACAGTCGGTTGGTGGCAAAACCGCTTGCCCCCCACAGCAGAATTTTGGCAGCCTCCCCGGACTATTTGGCGCGGCATGGCTTGCCACGCTCCCCTTCCGATCTTGCTCAACACAACTGTCTCGAGTTCGACGGTTTGCTCGACTATCCACAGTGGCAACTCTTCAATGGCAAGCGCAGCGTTCGCGTCCAGGCACGGGGCAACTTGCGCTCCAACGACAGCAGTGCCTTGTTGGAAGCGGCGCGTGCCGACGCAGGGATACTCGGCGCAGGTGACTGGCTGATGAGTCGCGATATCGACACGGGGAGCCTCGTTCGGGTGTTGCCCGCCTGGGAACTGGGTTCGCGCGGTGGCATTTATCTTGTGCGGCCGTCAGCACGCTTCACGCCAGCCAAGACGCGTGCTTTCAGTGACTGGATATCCGAGAAGTTCTCCCCTCAGCCACCGTGGTCACGGGCAAAGCCGACCAAGCAACGCAAGCAGCGTACATCCGATTGAGCCCGAGAAAAATCGCCATGGGTGCATGACATTGCTGCATGCAATGCCGGAATTCGTTGCCCGAGCGGCACGAATCGGCAGTGATAGGAAGAACGTGCCACGTCACGGTACAGCAGATGCTCGCTCAACAAGCGGACATCGCAGCCAGGCACCTCGATGTCCGCTTCGGGTCGACACCGGTAGTTGGCGGGCAGCGGTGAGGTGCGGCCGCGGCTTCCCGGCGCTACCCGGCTGGTGCCGGGCCCGGGTGTCGGATGACCAGGCTGCGCAGTTGCTGACGCGACCAACCCCGAAAGATGCCTGCCGTCCCGCCGATCGAGGGCTGCGGCTGCAGCATCGGCACCCTCCTCTGCTCCGGTTTCGCCACTTCAGGACGGGCAGTCAGCAGGTCTCTGATCGGAAAGGAAAATTATAAGGGACCTGAAGGCAAAGCCCCTTCAAGCCAGGGCCGAGCTAACCGGAGAGCTGCATGGAAATCAAGGGGACACCATAACCCGTCGAACACGCTGCGTGCAGGGATTTTTTGCAAAGGTTAGGATTGTCTGGCCGGGTACGAAAAGCACGCACCCGGCGAACCTCAGCCATATTGAGCCCGCTATTTCACGCGGGCTTTTTTTCATGGTACAGCGGGCGGGCCAAGCGTCGGATTTCAGCATCCGTAATTACACGAATCATGGCTGCGGTAAGGAGTCGTCGCTGTTCTTTGCGGCTGACCAGACGCTCTGCCATGGCGTCAGCAAGTTGTTTTTGCGATCGATCGGAACCGGCATATATGCAAACAAAAAAGAGGGATGAACGCCATGGGGGAATTACACGGAGCGAACGCGATCGACGGGGCGTAGTCACTCGGCACATGGGAGTGTCAATTCAGGCGTGGCATTACCGTCTGTCGAGAAGCCGCCCCATGATCAAGTGGTCGCAGTCGCGAACCGGTAAATTGAATGGCGTGGACTGTGTGTTCGCGGTTACACAGGGACGTGGCCGGGCATACGCATATTTCGTCTGGAACAACGAACTGCTTGTCTTCTACACGGGAGAGCAGACCCTGGATCACGGCGAGGAGATTTGGTATCAGTGCCCCATGATGGGCGCCCTCCCGGCGAATTGAACGTGTACTGAAAGTTAATTCAGGGATGTGACTTTTGCATTTTCATTGAGCTGGTGAAAAAGTACTCCCCAAGTTCGCAGGCACCGGATGCCTGCTCGTTACTACCCGCCTGGTCTCCTCCGCTGTTGATGCGCTTTTCGATGTCTGGATCAGATCGACAGGACGGCCTCGCGTTCACGTTGAACGCGAGGCCGTCGTGTTACTCGACGTGATGATTACGGATTCGGGCGCGGCGTCACGATCGGGAACAGCGGATTGAAGCTGTCGGTCAGCGACAGGAGTTCGGTGATCTTGCCGCGATCGCCGTCCACCTTCGCGCGCCCTGCCTGCACTTCCTTATCGAGATTCGTTTGATGCAGCATGATGTTGTCGAGGCTCGACTTCGGCAGCGACAGCGTCACGTCGGCGTTCTGGATCTGCTTGCCTTCGCTGTACACCAGCACCGAATTCTCCAGCCGCACCGCGTACTGCTTGTGGATGTCGGGGAAGACCCAATTCACTGAAATCGTCTTGCCGTCCGCCTTGTCCCCGTCGATATGCATGGAGAGGAACTCCAACGCCATTTCAGGCGACATCGCGCGGATCGTGTCGGGGCTCGCAGTCTGCACTGCCGGCACCTTCGGGATGCCGTTGCGCAACTCATACGCGCCCATCAGGTAGACGTCGCGCCACGGGCCGGCTTCGGACTGGTAGCCCAATTGTTCAAGGGCGTCGGCTTCCAGATTTTTCGCTTCCTGATTGTCAGGCTCGGCATAGACCGCCAGGTTCATGACCTGCGCCACCCAGCGATAATCGCCCTTTGCATAAGCGTCCCGCGCCTTTTTCGTCACCGCCGGCACACCGCCCATGAACTCCATCGTGCGCTTCGCGGTGTCCACCGGCGGCAGCGGGTGCAGATCGGCCGGGTTGCCGCTATACCAGCCCATATAGCGCTGATAGACGGCCTTGGCATCGTGCACGACCGTGCCGTAATAGCCGTGGTTGTACCACTCCTTGTCGAGGCTCGGCGGCAGCTTCACCATGTCGCCGATTTCGTCCATCGTGTAACCCATGTTCAGCAGACGCAGCGACTGGTCATGCACGTATTTGTAGGTGTCACGCTGCTTCGACAGGTAATCGTTGATGCGGTCGTTCTCCCACATCGGCCAGTGGTGGGAGGCAAACACCACCTGCACCTGTGGGCCGAACATGTCGATCGTCGTATCGAGCGCCTGCCACCATTTGTTCGCGTCGCGCACCTGCGCGCCACGCAGCGTGTAGAGATTGTGCAGCGTATGCGTGGCGTCTTCCGCCGCGCACAGCGCGTGATATTTCGGGAAATAGAACAGCATTTCCGCGGGCGCTTCGGTGCCAGGCGCCATCTGGAACACGACGTCGAGTCCGTCGATGGTGCGCTTTTCCCCCGTCTTCTTGATGATGTCGGTCGGCGGAATCAACGTAACCGTGCCGTTGGACGTGGTCTTGCCCAGGCCGCCGTCAATCTGCCCCTTGTCGCTGCGCGGCAGCAGCGAGCCATACATGTAGATCGCGCGACGACTCATGGCGTTGCCGGCGAAGACGTTTTCGCTCACCGCCTCTTCCAGGAAGCCATCCGGTGCGTAGATCTTCACCTTGCCGGATTTGACGTCGGCTTCGTTGACCACGCCCTTCACGCCGCCGTAATGGTCGACGTGGCTATGGGTGTAGATGACCGCGACCACCGGTTTTTTCGGCCGATGCTGGTAGTAGAGATCGAGACCGGCCTTCGCCACTTCGGTGGAGATCAGCGGGTCGATCACGATGATGCCGTTGTTGGTCTCGACGATCGTCATATCGGACAGGTCGAAGCCGCGAATCTGGTAAATGCCGTCCACGACCTTGAACAGGCCGTTGTTCATGTTGAGCTGGGCGTTGCGCCACAGGCTCGGGTTGATCGAGGGCGGTGCGTTCTGGGCCTGCAGGAACTGGTAGCCGTCGAGAGTCCAGACCGTCTTGCCGTCGGGTGTCTTGACGTCGATATTCGGCAACGTGGCGATAAAGCCGCGCTTCGCGTCTTCGTAGTCCTGACGATCGCTCATCGGCAGGGTTTTCAGCAAGTCGGCGTTTGCCTGCTGGGTCGCGGGCGTCGCGTCCTTGTTGGTTTCGGCGGCAAGCGTCGCGCCGAAGCTCACTGCAAGCGCCACGAGTGGCAGGAGAAAGCGGGCTTTCATGGGCAACCTCACGTGATGACATCGGGTGTTGAACGTCGTCGTTTGATCCATTTCCCAACCGAATCTCAGGCGCTGCGTGGCCTCGGCTCCTTGTCCGGCGCGCCTTGCGGCGGATGCTGAGCACTTTCCTCCGTGCGGCCACTGGAGGAAACCGTGTGCTCCTGCCCTGGCTCGGCGATTCTCAGGAGACGCCCGGCATTAGCCAGAACGATAAATGTGCCGATGTTGTGCAGCACGGCGATCCATACCGCGGACACCAGCCCGAGCGCGGCCACGGCAATCACCGCCCCCGTCCACGCCACGCCGATCATCGCGTTGAGCGCCGCCGTGCGACGGCAGCGGCGGCCGAGCTTGATGCAGGCGGGGATGCGGCGCAGGTCGTCGCCCAGCAGGACAACGTCGGCGGCGGCCACCGCGATATCCACGCCGCGCCCGCCGATCGCGATGCTCGTCGCCCCGGCCTTGATCGCCAGCACGTCGTTGACGCCGTCGCCCACCACCAGCGGATGTCGGCCCAGTGCAAGTTGCTGCTTCACGAATTCGAGCTTGTCTTGCGGCAGCGCGTCGGCGATCACGTGCTCGATGCCGACTTGCGCTGCAACCGCCTGCGCGACGGCCTCGCGGTCGCCGGACAACAGCGTCTGGTGCACGACGCCGAGTTCGCGCAACTCCGCCATGGCGTCGGACGCTTCGGGACGCAGCGCGTCCGCGAACACGAACCAGGCGAGCAGCCGGCCATCGAGCGCGAGGCCCGCCACGGAGCCTGCGTAGCGCAATTCGGGCAGCGCGAAATCGGGCACGTGTTTGCGCAATAGCGCATCGCGGCCGAGCACCGCCAGACCTTCGGGTGTTTGCGTCGTCACGCCCAGCCCGCGCCACTCGCGGATCGCGTCGTTGGCATCGTTCGCGACCGGCGCGTGGCCGCGCTCCCGCGCGTAAGCAAGCAGCGCGCGGCTCACGGGATGCGCGCTGCCGCGCGCCAGGCGTGCAGCGAGTGTGAGCGCGCCTGCCGCATCGACGCCCGGCTGCAGCGCCACGTCGACCACGCGCAGTTCGCCGTGCGTGAGCGTGCCAGTCTTGTCGATGACGAGCGAATCGAGATCGGCCACGCGGTCGAGGAACGCCGCATTGCGCAGTAAGAGTCCGTGGCGCGCGCCCACTGCGATGCCTGCAATGGCTGTGGCCGGTGCTGCGAGCACGAGCGCGCACGGACACGCCGCGACGATGACGGCCAGCATCGCGGAGGCGTTCTCCGAAACGAACCACACGAGCGCCGCGCCCAGCAGCACCAGCGCCAGGTAACCGCCCATGTAGCGTTCGAGCGCTTCCGTGATGGGCGGCTTGGCGCGTTCGGCGTGGGCCAGCAACTCGACGATCTTGCCGAGCGTCGAATGCTCGCCGACTTCGGTCACTTCCACGCGCAGCGCGCCTTCGATATTCATCGCGCCGCCGTAGAGCGCATCGCCCGCCGCTACTTCGAGCGGCAGCGACTCGCCGGTAATCGGACTGTTGTCGACGGCTGAGCGGCCGCCTCTCACGATGCCATCGGTGGGAATGCGCGCGCCGGGCGCGACTTCCAGCAGGTCGCCGCGCGCAAGTGCTTCGATGGGCACGTCTTCGACGCCGCCATCGGGCCGCACGCGCATCGCACGCGTGGCGGCCAGCTTCGTCAATGCACGGATGGCCTCCTGCGATCCGAGCACGCTGCGCTCTTCGAGCGCGTGCCCGAACGTCATCACGACGGGCAGCAGCGCGGCCGTGGCCATGTCGCCCGTCGCCCATGCCGCGAGCATGGCGAGCGCGATGAGCCGGTCTGTCACGCCATGCAGGCTCGGATGCCTGAGGCTGTGCCACGCACCGGCGAAGACCGGCCCCGCGACCAGCAGTGATGCCAGTCCCGCGAGCACGTCGGCTACCTGCGCGCCCTGAGCCGTGAAATAGCGGCAGCCCAGCGAGAGCAACAGCAGACCCGCCGCCGCAAGCGCGAGAACGATGCGCCGGGAGATCGCAGCACGCTCTTCGGGCGCCAGCGCGACGCCGGGAAGCGCTTCGAAGTCCGCTCCCCCTGCTTCGGCCGCCTGGTCATGGCCGTGCTCATGCCCGTGCCCTTGCGTTGCGGCATCGATACGCGCTAGCGGTTCCACATGGGCATTCATGGCGCCTTCCCTGGCAGTACGAGGCTCGACGTGTCGTAAGGATCGATCGTCGTGACGTGGCCCGCCTTCGAAAGAATCTGCTGGATGCGGTCGCGATACGCGCGCGCCAGCAGCCCCAGGTCGCTGTTTGCGCCGAGCGGCGCTTCGAGTTGCAGGATCGTCTGCGTTTCTGTCTGGGCCCGCGTCACGCGTTCTGTCGCGCTCGCCTGCGCGCTTTGCAGGATCTGGTCGGCGTGCTGCTGGGCGTCCTGGCGCGTGGTTTCCGCGGCAGTGCGCGCGTCGGCGACCGTGCGCTCGGCGCTCTGCAAGGAACTGAGCACCGAGTTGAACGCATCGACCGCCGCGGCGGGCACGCTCGCCTGCACGTCGATACGCGAAACCTCGATGCCCAGCCCCGCATGCTGCGCTTCCAGTGCGTGCAGACGACGCTCGATCGCGCCCGCGATATCGTCGCGCAGGCGCTCGCGGCGCGCGGCCATCTGCACGTCCGAGGCCAGCAGTTCGGGCCGCGCGACGAGGATGGTGTCGAGATCGCGCGCCGCGCCGACCTCAGCGACCGCGGAAGCCGTCAGGCGTTCGATTGCCGGAGCGAGCAGCGCCTGCTGCAACACGTAGTCGTACGGCGAACTCACGCGGTAATAGAGCCGCGCGCCGAGCTGCACCACTGCATCGTCGCCGGTCAACACGTAGCCGGAGCCCGCGAGCGCATCGGACAGCCGTGAGCCGTTGGTGCCCATTGCGGCATCCGGATGAAAGCCCCAGGAGGACATGTCGTTGAAGGGCAAGTTCGTATCGGTGGGGGGCGCGTTGGGTGCGGGATCGAGTGCATGGGCGCGCGGGTCGCGATCCAGCGAGGCAATGCGCTGCTCAAGCACGCGTGCGGGACCGGGCAGCAGCGCGACCGTTTCGAACGGACGCGGCCATGCGATTAGCAGACCCGCACCCTGCACGCGCACGAACTTGCCGAAGCGCATCACGACAGCCTGACTGTCGGGTGGCACGCGCTGCACATTCGAGAACATCCACGCCAGCGCGGCGAACACGGTCAACGCGGCGATGAACCAGAACGCTCCGCGCACCGCCTGGATGCCCGGCGACGTGCGCGAAGGTAACGTAGCGGCCGTGCTCATGGCTGACGGCGCGCGCTCGCGGCGGCGCGAGCATCATGCGATGCCGTAACAGATTCGAGTCCCGCCGGCCCTTGCACGAGCACACGGAACGGCGCGGCGTCCGTGCGCACGATCAGGTTGGTGTTGCCGTTCACGACAGTCGACAGCGTGTCGAGCGAGCGCAGCATCGTATAAAGCTGCGGATTGCCCGCGTAGCTCTTGCCGTAGATGGCGGCGGCATCGCGACGCGACTGGGCTTCGATACCGGCGGCCTGCGCGTTGGCATCGGCCACGGCGACGCGTGCGTCGCGGTCGGCATCGGAGCGCACCTGGGCCGCTTCGAGCTTGCCTTGCGCGGTGCGTTGCGCCGCTACCGTCTCGCGTTCGGCGCGCATGCGCTCGACGGTGGCTGACAGCGTTGCGGCGGGCAGCGTCAGGCGTTCCAGTCCGACCTGGACCGCGTGCACGCCGTAGGTCGCGTAAAGCTGCGAGTCGATCTGGCGGCGCAGTTCGTCCTCGTACTGCTCGAGTTTCACGTCGCTCGCATTGGTATTGACGAGCGTGGAAAGATCGAAGCCCGAGGTGATGGTTTGCAGCGCCGAGCCGAGCAGCGAGCGGATCTGGCGCGCCGCCTCGTTGGGTTCGTTGCGCACGGCGCGCACGAAGTGGCCGACATCGGCGCTGTTATCGGGCACGCGCCACGCCACGTAGGCCTGCACCAGGATGCGCAGGCCGTCGCGCGTGCCCACGTCCTGCAGTCCGCTTGACGTCGTGTGCAGGCGCAGATCGACCGGCACGGCGGTTTCGATCGGCGCGGGCAGCCGCCATGCCAGTCCCGGCTCGAGCTCGACGCGCACCGGTTCGCCAAAACGCGTGACGACAGCGGCTTCCCCTTCATGAACCTGCACCACGCTCGCGGTCGCCACGGCAATCAGCACGCACAGGATCGCCAATGCCACACGCCACCCCAAGCCCCATCCGCCGCCGCTTGCATGGCCGTCGTGAGGCTCGCCGTGATGATGATGCGCGTGCCCTGCATGTCCCGCGTGGCCGTGATGAATGTGAAGTTGTGAACCGCTCAAGGTCTGCTCCTCAGGCTCGGTACAGTCGCGGAATACAGTCGCTGGATACAGCCACTCAAAACAGTTTCTTCGCCCCGGCGGCATCGCCCGTATTGAACGAGCGCAGGTCGATCGTCGCGCGCTTGTCGCTCACGAGGCGGTCGTCGATCACCGTCAGGTTGGCGTTCTGCAATCCCTGCTGCAGATTGCGCAGGTAGTACTCGAAGGCGAACGCGGGGCCGCCCGCCTGCTGGGCCGCGATATCCGCGCTGAAGGTGGTCTGCTGCATGCGGGCCGCAGAAAGCGTTTCTGCAGCGCTTGCATTGGCTTCGGCGACGCTTGCCTGTGCCTGTTCGTGCGCGGTTCCCACGAGCGTGGCGGCCAGGCCATGGGCTTCGGCGACGCTCGCCGCCGTGCGGATCTGCGCGGCCTGCACGCCATGCCAGGCCGCCGAGGCGCCCGCCGGGGGATGCACGCTCTCAATCACCACCGCCGTCACTTCGATGCCGCTGCCGAGCCGGTCGAGCTGCTGCTGCGTCGCGTGGCGGATCGCATCGGCAATCACGGTCTGGCGCGCTTCGACCAGCGCGTCGAGCGTGTGCGAGGCCAGGTAACGCACGATCTCGCGATTGGCGATCGCGCGCGTGACGTCGGCGATATTCGCCGCGCGATAGAGCGCGGCGCGCGCATCGGCGTCGCTCGCCCCGATGCGGTAATCCAGTCGCACATCGGCGCTGACGATTTCGAAATTCTGCTGCTGCGCATTCGCACCCGCGATCACCTGACTGGTTTCCCAGGGATGGGCCACGTCCCAAAGCCGGTCGAGCTGTTCGGGCGAGCGCGCGTCGGCTGGAATCAGCGGTGCGGCGACGCTTGCGCTCCCGGCAGCATCGGCGATATCCGACACCACGATCTGATGAACCGCGCCGTTGTCGATGACGCGCGCGAGTCCGAACGGCCAGGGCAGCCCAATGTGCAGGCCCGGTTGCCACACGGCGTGCGCCGCGCCGAAGCGCTCGTAGACAGCGCGCTGCTCCGGTTGCAGTATCGTGACGCCGCTCAGCAGCCATCCCGTCGTCACGAGCGCGACAAACGCGGCTGGCAACATGCGCAGCGTGCTATGGACGACCCAGCTTTGCCGCAGGTCGATACCGAAGCGGCTGCGCAGCGATTCGCCCAGTTCGGCTGGCGACCTTGGCGGGCGCACGAGCCAGTGCACGACGGTGCTGTCCACCAGCGTGAGCGGCGACGCTGACGCACGCGGTGGCGTGAACCAGGTGAGCGTGGCGCGCAAGGCGTATTCACCGGCGACGAGCGCGGGCAGCGGCACTATCGCCATCGCCAGCCAGCGGCTATCGACACCGCGCCACAGGTACAGCCCGGCGCTGGCCGCACAACCCAGCGCAACGACGAGCGCAATGCGCAATGCCCCGGCGAGCACGGTATCGGCGTGCTGTACCGGCACCCGCGCAGCAATTAAACGCTCGAGCACCAGTGTGACGAAGGCCAGGGCGAGTGCACCGATGCATCCAATCGCCATGACATTTCGGACCTGAGCGCCCGCAGCAGCAGGATGTCGGTCGAAGACGAAAAATGTCGCCGCACACAGGAGCAACGATACGAGCGAGACTGCCAGCACGCACCATGGCCACCAGCGGATGGCGCGCAACCGTGCCTGCACCCGTCCCGCCATCGGCTGCCACCCTGCTCGCTTGAGCAGCTTCCATTTCCCGGAAGGAAAATCTCGTGGCACTCGCGTATTAGTCCGGCGAGCGTAGGCAATACAGTTGCGCGAACAACTTGTTGCCACAAGCAGGACATTCAGCGATGTTGCCGCGAGCGGCGCGATCCATCGCAGCTCGGCCCAACTCGTGCGTAGATATGTGATGAACGCAAGCGCGGCAGCAAGCAGCAGGCACGCCCCCGCGATCAACCGATAGGGTTGCGCATTTCGTCCAGACATGTCGTCACGGGAATATCCGTTGCCCATTTCGCAGGTGTTCTATCCTGGGTGACCATTGCGAACGAGTATCTTCTGACCTGCTTCATGTCACCATAGGTATTTGGGGCAAAACGGATTGCCCTTTCGGGCAATTCAGGCAACCACGCTCGGCGCTCATTTAGCCTGCGAAAACCACTTTCCGTAAATCTGTTCGTAGGTGCCGTCCTCGTACATGGCGAGCAAGGTTTCATTGATGGACTTGCGCAGCGGGCTGCCGTTTGGGACGGCGATGCCGTATTTTTCTGGCCTGAATACGGGCCCCACGACGGTGAGCGCGCCATTGCCGCGCCGTGCGGCCCAGTATTGCAAGGTCGGTGCGTCGTAGACGATGGCCTGGACGTCGCCGTCCATGAGCATACGAAAGCCGTCGTTCGCATTGGTCACGCGCGAGAAAGACAGGCCGCGTTGCGTCAGGTATTGCGCGGCAATTGTCCCTGGCACGGTGGCGATCTTCCTGCCGGGGAGATCGTCCGGCCCGCGTATGGTCGATTGCAAACGAGCCACCGTCTGCGAGGACGTGACCGTTGCCGTGAGTTGCGCAATCAGCACCACGCCAATCAACCACATCGCAGGCACCAGAATGCGCTTGAAAATACCGGGTGTTTCACGTTCGCCGTGCTCGCCCGTGGCGATGATCAACATGGTCACCCAGATTCCCTCGCCGATCGAACGCCAGTACGGCTTCTGGAAATTGGCGTCGCGCTTGCGCTCCATCAGCCACACCAGATTGGCGAGAATGAATACGATGCCAACCGTGATCGCCACAAGCTGCGCGATCGCCAGCCACGGCACGGATTGGAGCAGCGCCATGACGGAATTGTCGTTCTGCGCCCGCACCATGATCTGCAGCCCCGAGTCGAAATAAGGCAGCGAAAAGTCGACGCTCTTTTCGCGCGTGGGCGTCATGGTGATGGCCGCGATGGCGACTTCGGCGTCGCCGCGCTGGACCGAGGCAAGCAGTTCAGGTTGGGTGGCCACTGGCCGCCACACGAAATCGACATGCATGCGGCGTGCGATTTCATCCCAGATATCGATGCTGAAACCTTCGGGCGTCGCGGTTTGCGGAATGACAAACGGCGCGACAGGCGCAATCGCGACGCGCAGCGTCCCTTGTGCAGAGTGTTGACTGCCTGCCGCTGAATCGCTTGGGAATGCTGCCACTGCCGGCGTCGCTTCGCTCACGCTGGACGACGGTGGGGCTGTCTGGCTCCACGCTGCCGGCATCCCTGTCATTGAGAGGACGATCAGCGCAGCCCGAAAAACATCCTGCAAACCTGGCGTGCGCATCGCTTTTCTCCCGAAGTCGCGTCGAAAAGGTAGGAATCACAGAAAACTGACGCGTGGCATTGCAAGCGGAGTCTCTCCGAACTAGAAGCTCAGCGCCAGGCCAAGGGATGCGCCCGTAATGTCCTTGCCAAAGGCATAGCGTGCCACGATGCGCAAACGCGAGAACAGTTTGGTGATCGCTCCGGTATCAATTTCGACCCCGGCACCCAGCGACGTCAATTGATTGAAACCAAGGATGTCAGCCTGACTGCCCAGGTAGGTCGAGTGCGAAAGTTCAAGCACGTAACGCAGCGGTCGATGGAAGACCAGCAAGCCGGTCGGGGCACGCCAGCGCGCATAGAGGTTAGTCGACTCTGCGTTGGCCGATCCACGCACCGCGCTGGACGAACCGAAGCTCTGCAGATAGATATCCGTGTAGCGTAGCTCGAGATCGAATTCATAGGGTTCCTGACGAGGGTACCAGCCAATCATCAGAGAGCCACCCAACCCGTAAGCGCTCATCGATCCGTTGCGAATGAAGTCGATATTGCTGTCGGTCTTACGATTGAGCAGGAACTGAGCGGCGCTAGCGTCACTCAGGACTTCACCTAGCGAAAAGTTAAAGATCGGCCGGATCACCAGATCCTTCTTTTCGTTGAGAGGGAAGTCCCAGCCGATGCCCCCTGTCGCCGCAACGTTGGTCCAGCGGGTCGGCAGCGCGCGCTGCTCCTGTCCGTCCGAGACGACGAATGTGGGATCGTAGCGAGATCCGCCGATTGCGCCCTCCAGATAGAGCGGAAAGCTTGGGCTCAGGGTGAAGCCGCCGCCCACCTGCGTCATGTTCAGGGATGGATCACCCGTCGCGCCGTTGCGGATACCGAGTGAGCTCGCGGAGAGATCCGGCGTGACGGTAAAAGACAGAAGCGCGAGCACCCCGTTTGCACGTTTCTGAACGTCAGGCCCGGTCCATACAGGTGTACTTTGCGCCCGCGCCCCGCTCGTCATGATGCACTGCGCCAGCGCGACCAGCACAACCCCGGCAAGCACTGGGGCTATCCGGACGGGTCGTTTCCGAAAGATATCGCCGGATAGCCTTTGCATGCTCATCCTTGGGTCGGGTGGCGCGTCGCCGATGGTGCCCTGACGTTCCGCGGGCGCGGCGAGTCTGACCGCCGTGGCACCATCCAGCTGCGTAGGGTAACAACCGGTGATGAGGATTTAAAGGTGCTTGCCCCGAATTGCCCCAAAGGGCAATCGAATTGCCCCAACTACCTATCGATTCTGCGCGCGCTCTGGACGACACTCTACCGATAAAGCTCGCGCCCAAGGAAGACAGAGATGAATTTACGCACCCGTATCATCTGGATTCCGCGCGAGATGCTGCACGTGGCAATGGGCGGCGCGCTCGTTCTCGGGGTTCACCCGGCATGGCCCGCGAATCTAAATTTTCTGAACGACACACCAATGAGCTACATGAAGCAGCCGGACATTGATTCCATCAAGAAGGCCGCGGTGGTCGCACTGAACACAAAAGGCGACGGCGAGGCGCTGCACTGGACCAATGCGGGCACAGGCAATGGCGTGCCGATCGCCGCCACCCTGACACCTGGCGACACCGCGAAGTCCGGCAATGCCACCTGCCGGTTCGTCGCGGTCGAACTGGATGCGAAAGGGCAATCGATGAATCTGCATCCGCGGTATTGCCGCTCAGGGGGAGGCCAATGGCAATTGCAACGCAAGCAATGATGGGCGTAGTCCGGACGCCTGAGTGACCTTCACCGGCTCCCCCTCCCCCCCGATGCAACGCGGATCGACGTACCGGATGACATAGTGGAGCAAACCATGGCAGAAATCGAAACTCTGGCCCGGCGCCAGGAGATCGGACGTGCCGCTCGCGAACGCGCGCGCCGCTCGCAGCATGCTGAAATTGGCGACACGGATCGTGACCCCGTCGACCTGCTAAAGCAAAATAGCGCCGGCCGGGTCAGCGCGCTCGTCCCGCTTCGATATGGCCGCATGGGCGTCTCGCCATTCACGTTTTATCGCGGCAGTGCCATCATTCAGGCGCATGACCTGAGTGCGACTGTGAATACCGGCATTGCATTCCCGATTTGCGGCGACGCGCATCTTTCGAACTTCGGCGGCTTCGCCACCCCTGAGCGGCAACTGATTTTCGATCTCAACGATTTCGACGAAGTCGCACCCGGCCCTTGGGAATGGGACGTCAAACGTCTCGCGGCCAGCTTCGTGATTGCAGGTCAGCATATGGGCGTTAGCCGCGGGCCGATCGCGGACTTTGTGGCGACTGTTGCCCATGAATATCGCGACCGCATGCACGAGTATGCTGAGCGCAGCACGCTTGAGCTTTGGCACGACATCGTTACATTTGAGCGCATGATCGACACGGCTGCCACCGACGAGGGCCGACGCCTGTTACTCAAGACGCGGGAAAAAGCAGCCACCCGCACCAACGAAAGCATGCTCTCCAAAATGGCGGTCCAGGAGAACGGTCGCTGGTTGTTGCAGGACGCGCCTCCCGCGCTGTTCCATCCGGGCGGCCCCAATACCCTGCTGGGCAAGGAAGAAGCATGGACAGACACCAAAGCCTGGGAGGGCAAACTGGCCGCAGCGTTCGACGAATACCTGCGCACACTCCCCGCTGACCGCCAGGCACTGATCGGCCAATTCCAGCTTCAGGACGTCGCGTTCAAGGTCGTTGGAGTGGGCAGTGTGGGGACGTTCTGCCTCGTGATGCTGTTCGTGGACGGACATGGCGCGCCGCTGTTCCTGCAGGTCAAGGAGGCGCGTGAGTCGGTAATCGCCCGCTACTTTCGTTCCGACCCGATTCCGCACCAGGGGCAGCGTGTGGTGGCCGGGCAGCGTTTGCTGCAAGCCGCGAGCGACGCGTTTCTGGGATGGACTACCGGGCCCGCGGGCCGCGAATTCTACTTCCGGCAATTGCGGGACATGAAGGTCTCGGCAGAAGTCGAGCGCATGAGTAACACCCTGCTACAGGGCTACGCGCGCATTTGCGGCTGGGCTCTGGCCCGCGCCCATGCGAAAGCGGGCGGCAAGGCGGTCGAGATTGCAGCGTATCTTGGCAGCGGTGAGCGCTTTTCCGATGCGCTAACCGAATACGCTTTCTCCTACGCAGAACAGAACAATAAGGATTACGACGTTTTCATTCGCGCCTGCCGGTCCGGAAAACTGGAAGCACGCAGCGATGAGGACATGGCCGCGGATTTCCGCATCTGACCACAGGTTGCGCGAGCCACTCTCATTACGCCATCGCGGTTGTGGCAATCACGACCGCGCCAGGACGCGGCTTTGCGTGTGTGAATGCGCTATCTACACGCACAACCGCACAAACTAAAGTGCGTCACGCACGGCATCGAGCAAATCCCGCCCGAGAAATGGTTTCGCCAGCAAGATATGCCCACCCGCCCTCGCAACTGCCTGCCGGTTCGCCGGTCCATCAAAAGCCGTGACGAATATGGCAGGTGGACGTATTTGCGGCAGTGCTTCATAAAACGCCAGTCCCGAAGCGCCAGGCAACTGGATATCGACGATCAGGCAACGAGCAGACGATGCCCACGTGGATGCCCCCGGATCTTCGGCGCTAGTAAACGAATGCGTGTCGAATCCAGACAGACTCAAGAGTCGCTCGATCGCGCGTCGCAATCCCGCGTCGTCCTCGATAATCACGATCAACTCGCCGTTTCCATCCATCTTGCACCCGGGATGCGTTAGCTCAGCGTGATGAAACTACTGCCCAATCACTGATGCCTTGAGGCTACGTCCTGTCGTCTTACCAGATTTACTTCCCACACATCACTGACGCTCGCATTTACGGTCTGTGGGACGGTACCTTACGATTCGGTATTCATGCAGTGTTGCCTGGAAGCGCTGATACATCCATAGGTACTAGGGGCAATCACGTTTCCCTTTCGGGCAAATTCGGGCAAATGCCTTTCCTTTCGGCGCGCTGGCTACTACATTACGCACTACAACTGAGCCGCGCATTCGTGAAATAGCAGTTCGAAGATGAACGTGCATTTTCATCCCCTCGCTCGTGCACCAGGAGAATACGATGAAGAGAAGGGCTTTATGCATTGCGATCATGACTGCAACGCTCTCGGCTCCTGCGCTCCACGCGCAGACTGCAGCCCCCCCCTCCCCGCCCCAGGCAGCAAGCGGCAGCGCCGTGCAAGCGGTCAATCCCGCGGCTGTCGATGCGCTGAAAAAAATGGGCACATATCTCCAGTCGCTCAAGCGCTTTAGTGTATCGACCGAACTGACCGGCGAGCGCGTACTTGAAGACGGTCAGAAGCTCCAGCATTCCGCGAGCGCCGATCTCGACGTAGACCGCCCCAATCGCATTCGCGCCATCATGACGAGCGCGCGCAGCAATCGCGAGATCGTCTACGACGGCAAGTCGGTCACACTTTATACGCCCGCCCAGCGCTACTACTCAACGGTGGCCTTCGACGGCACGGTCGGCGCGTTGATTGACCGTCTGCATGATCACTATGGCGTGGAGTTCCCGCTTGCTGATCTGTTTGTCTGGGGCACGCCATCAGCGCCGGTGGATCAGTTCGAATCCGCGATGTATGCCGGCGAGGACTACGTCGAGAATGATCTCTGCGATCACTACGCATTCCGTCAGAACGATCTCGACTGGCAGATCTGGATCACCGCAGGCGCCCACCCTTTGCCGCGTAAGCTCGTGATCACGCGCCGCGACGACGACGCACGTCCGCAATCTGTTTCCATCATTAACTGGACGACCCGTCCCGATTTCAAGGATGCGATATTTACCTTCAAACCACCGTCAGGCGCGAAGAAGATCGAGTTTGTCCCCGTCGCAACAAATGCTACGAACAAGGGGTAGGCCCATGAAGATCCTTTTCCAGCGCCAGTGCGCCCGCTTGCTGCCCGCCATCCTGATCGTCGGTTTCTCCATCGCGCATTTACCGCCCGCCGAGGCAGTCGGCCGGGGCGGTGGCGGTGGCCATGGAGCGAGGGAGCGTCCATCAGGTGGCGGCGGGCGTCAGGTCAACAGCGCGCGAGCCGACGACCGCACGCGCAACGTGCGCAATACGAGCGTGAACAACGTCAACCGCAATGTCAACGTGAACCGGAACGTCAATGTCGACGTGCACAACGACAATCATCACGGCGGTTGGGATGACGATTACCATCCTGTCGCAACTGCAGCCGCGGTGACTGCAGCGGTTGGCGTGACTTCCGCGGTCGTTGGCTCGATCGTGCGCTCAGTGCCCCCTAACTGTGCACCCGTCAACTACCGGGGCATGATCTACCAGCAATGCGGAAGCACCTGGTATCAGCCTCAAGGTTCACAGTACGTTGTGGTTAATGCGCCGTACTGATTGCGGACTGGAGGGCACCATGAGCGCAATTCTGGAAAAGATCAAGGAAGAGTTCATTAAAGTTCTGCCGCCGACGATCTTCTTCTTCGTCATTCTTCACATCGTCGCGTTGATCCGTGCGCTCATGGTCAGGGAGAGCGGCATCTCACCAGAGACTACGGTGTCTGTGTTGATTGCGTCGCTGATTCTTGGGAAATCTGTGCTGCTTGCCGACATGCTGCCCTTCATTAACCGCTTTCCCGATAAGCCGCTCGTCTGGAACGTCGCGTGGAAAACGCTCATGTATGCAATTGTTGCGCTGATCATTCACTACCTGGAGCGGCTCTACGACTTCTGGAAAGAAGCTGGCAACTTCGCAGCGGCAAACCACGAGCTGATCACGCACATCAGCTGGCCACGATTCTGGGCAGTGCAGATACTGCTTGTGACGCTGATAGTCAACTACTGCGTGATTGCGGAGCTCGCGCGGGCCATCGGAAAGACTACGCTAAAGCGGATGTTCTTTGGGCCACTACCTGCGCCGCAGCCAGGCTCATCACGCGTGCCGTGAGGCTCGGCGAGGTAGCCACACGACAAACGAAGTGCTCATGCCATTTCCCGAAGCCACGTGTACCCGCCCGCGATGCGCTTCCACAATCGAGCGAACAATGGACAAGCCCAGCCCCATTCCGTGCGGCTTGGTTGTATAGAATGGCTCAAAGAGGCGATTCGCGACGGCGGAATCGATTCCGGTTCCCCGATCCGTTACGCTGAATTCGACGCCATCTTCCAGTTGTCGCGATGCGAGCGTTAGCACGCGGTTTTCCACTTCAATATCATGCATGGCGTCCATCCCGTTGAGTGCGAGATTGAGTACAACCTGCTGGATTTGTACGGGATCCCCCAGGACTTCTGCGTCTGGGGCATCGAGGCCAGTCTCCAGAGTGATATCTCGTCGCCTGGCTTCCGGAGCGATCAGCGTCAGCGTGTAGGAGAGAGTCGAATCGAGTGAAAGCTGCCGAAAAGCAATTTCCTGCTTCTGCAGCAAGCTGCGCAATCGCTGCACAACATCATTGGCCCGCAACGCGTCCCGCTTCACGTCGGAAAGGATTTCTGCAAGCTCAGACGCATCGAAATGTTGCGTGCTTACAAGCAATTCGGCGGCATCGGCGTTACTTAGGATCGCGCCCAGCGGCTGCCCGACTTCGTGGGCAATCGAGGCGCTTAGTTCACCGACCGTGGCAAATCTTGCTGCCCGCGCGAGTTCGCCACGCCGCGTGACGGCTTCAGCTTCGGCAAGTCTGCGGCTGCGACGTTGCGCCAGCAACGCTACGATCGTGACCAGTTGCACCACCAGGAGCGTGATTGCAGTCAACACGATGTCGCGGTGCTCCCGGAATATCGAAGGTGGCCGGTCGATCAACTCGCAATCTGCGGGTAGCGCTGCGATAGAAAGGCCATAACGCTCCATCTGGGTGACGTTTGCGATGCACCGCGCGGGCAGAGGGTTGAATTTGAGACCGTCGACCCGACCTCCGTTTCTCATGATCGCCAGCGCAGCGTCAGCGGTCATACGTGCGTTTTCCTCGAAGTCGTACATTGCTCCGGCCGTTACTCCTCCTTCGAGATACGTTGAATACCATGCGTAGATTGGGGCGCGCGACGCTGCAACAAGGCCGGGCACAATCTGATACGGAAAATAGCGATGGCCATCACGGTCCCTGTACATGGTCGTATAGATAACTGCAACCCGATCGTCTAGCCGCGAGAGCCGCAGTTTAATCTCACTTAAACTCATTCCCTGCCAGTCCTCAACGGTCGTCCATTGGCTGCGGCGCTTCGTGGCCGCCTTGATCACCTGATCAATGAACGAGTAATCGCTATCCGTCGTGCCACCTATCACCACGAGTCGGCTGGCCTGGGGTTGCAGACGTTCTGCAAGCGCGAGTGTCTTCGCTATCTCTATCCGGAAAGGAACGCGGGCGAAGTGATCTGGCAGAGGATTTCGGTAAAACCACTCTTCCGGAACGCTTGAAAGTAATACTGGGGCACCGGGCCATATCTGCGTGTGATACCTCAGTGCGAAGTCGGCGGCATGATTGCCCACGACGATCACGAGATCAACACGTTGCCCGGAGTACTTCTTTTTTACGAGTGCGAGGAACTCTGGCGTGAGATCCTCTGAGCCAAACCGGAACCCGTCAAGTGATTCGAGGTATACCTCGGCCGCTTTGGGCGTGGCCAAACCGAGCGTGTCCCTGAGCGTCTTTATCTGGACCAGCACCGCCGGCTGGCTCGGGTCGGCACCGGTCAGGATAACCACGCGGGGCGGGTCGTCCTGGAGCGAAACTGGAAATGCCGGATTTGATCCGGCAAGAAAGAGAAAAATGATCGCGCTCAGGAACGAGATTATAGTTTTCCGCTCGCGCATGGCATTCCCAATTGTATTCGCGCGCCCATCGCTGTTTATCAGAAACACGCGGGCGAGCACGCACCTGGCACCTGTCACCGCCGCCGCGCGTGTGTATTCAATACGCATTAGAACAAGGAAGTTCCTACGCAATCACGTTCGATCTGTCAGCACACCGCAGTAGCGCCGGTATGGACTCCACACCGAACTTTCGCATGAGTTCTGCCCGGCAGCTTTTTATTGTTCGCTCGGAAACTCCAAGCTGCGCGGCGATCTGCTTGTTGCGCTGTCCAGACGCGATGCCACGTAATACATACCGTTCCCGTTCGCCTAACGCTTTAACCGGATCGTGCGCAGACGACGTTCTTTGTCCGACTTGTCCCAGCGCCGTCTCAAGCGCCGCGAGCAGCGTCTCCCGTTCGACCGGCTTGACCAAAAAATCTACTGCACCGGCCTTCATGGCTTTGACAGTCAATGGTATGTCGCGATACGCGCTCATGAAGATGATTGGAACGGGCATGTTCTGACGGGACAAAGCCTGTTGCAGCTCAAGACCGCCAGGGCCACCAAGTACCATATCGAGTAACAGGCATCCGGTCCAATCGCGGGGATCGCTCACGAGAAACTCACCCGCCGACGCGTATTCCCTGACTTCAAAACCCGAATGACTGAGCACTCTACAGAGGGCCGTCCGGATGGAGGCGTCGTCATCAATGACGTGTACGAACGTGCCAGCAGATGCGTTCACGGGTTTCTCCACTATTTGAACGTGCGTACATTGCTGGACTCAATTTTTTATTGACGCACGGTTCTGACTTGCCTCCCTGGCAGCCACGTGAGCACCTGATCAGCACTCACCTCATGTTTTATATCAAAATTGTAAGGCGCCTGCTTTTCGGGTGTGTGAATGATTGAATTCGTGCCTATCCGACTCGGGACGCAAAGTGTGAAATTGGCTGACTGGTGATTTTGATAGATAACGTTCATCTTCAGTCGCAGCAGTCTCGCTTGAAGCATTTACTTAGAACGAATCGAGTGCACATGCCAACTGGATATTTACATGCCCCAGATCATTTACCATCCTGCTGTTCTGTTCCTTATCCTGATCGTGCTGTTTTCGATCGCCGCCTCACTTGGCGCGATCGTACTGCATAGACTTTCACCGCTATCGGAGGACGCGCGCGAGAATTTTAATGTCGTGCAGGGCGCCACACTTACCCTTCTCGCACTTTTGATCGGCTTTACACTTTCGATGGCAGTGAGTCGCTATGATCAGCGCAAAAATTTTGAAGAAGAAGAAGCAAATGCGATTGGTACCGAGTATGTGCGTGCAGATTTGCTTGGACCCACCTCTGCTGCTGCAACCAGAATACTCTTGAAGCAATATCTGCAGCTACGCATTGATTGCTACAGGACACGCGATCGCTCGGAGCTGGATTCAATCAACCGCAAAACCATAAAAATTCAGGACCAGCTCTGGAATGAGGCCAGCGAGCGAGCTCTGGCTGAGCCGAACCCTGTAACAGCACTTGCGGTCGCTGGAATGAACGACGTGCTCAACACGCAGGGATACACTCAGGCGGCATGGAGCAACCGCATTCCGCTTTCTGCGTGGGCCCTGATGATTCTGATAGCGTTCTTCAGTAACCTGATGCAGGGTTACGGTGTGCGTGCCTCGAGTGGGCGACGCGTTCTGTTATTCGTGCTGCCGTTTACCGTATCGCTTTCACTTGGCCTGATAGCAGATATCGACAGCCCTCGAGGTGGTTTGATTCGCGTTGCCCCTGTCAACCTGATCAGCCTTCAGCAATCGCTCTCAAGCGAATGACTGTGCAACGTTCACCGTATCGTCGCACTAGAACGATTTACGCATCTGTAGCCAGCAGTGGACCGCCGTGCTGGCGTTGGCGCTCAGTATTTCGGGCGTGCGTCCGAATGGAAACGCGACGCTCGCCGTCACCAGCAGCTTGTACGGCCCGTTCCATTGCACGCCGAATCCCGCGCTGCTCAACTGGCCGGTGTTTGGACCGGACACGAACACGTTCTTGTACTGCTGCACCCAGCCCGTGTCGACGAAAGCCGAAAACTGCCAGACGCCAGGAATCTGCTGAAACGTGGCGTCGTGGCGGTATTCGAACGTCGCGAGATAGCCCCGCGAGCCCGACAGCACGCCCACATCGTAGCCGCGCACGCTGTCCGGGCCGCCCAGATAAAACTGCTCTGATGTATCAAGATTCTTGCTGGCCGTCTGACCGGAAATTCCCAGATAGAGCGCATCGTGACGCGCGAGCTGTTGCAGCCGCGACACCGAGACGGAAAGCTTGACGTAGTGCCCCGCCGTATCAGCGCCGAGCTGGTCGACGATATCGGTTTGCAGATTGTTCGCCGCGAGTACGCCATACGTCATCGCGATGCGCGCGTTGATCACGCCCGTCGCGTCGAGTTCGTCGCCGGCGAGCGTGGTCGTGAGGCTGTTGGTGTGGCGATCGTTTTGCAGGCCGATCACGTCGATGTTGTCGTTCAGCCGCCGGAAATCGTATTCGACCTGGCCGTACAGATTGCCACGCGTATTGCGGATGATCGGCTGGGCGAGCACGACACCGCCCACGAACGCGGACCCGTGCGCCTCCAGATCCGATAGATCGTTGCCGAGGTGATAGTCGAGGCCCGAGATCGTCGCGCCGAGCGTCGTGCCCTGACCGTTCAGCAGATAGCGATAATCCATGCGGCCATACGTCATGCCATGTCCCGAGGTCAGCGCGCTGAAATCCAGCAGATCGCCCTGATTGAACAGTCCATTGATGTTCAGATTGCCGCTGCCGCGCACGCGTCCGCTATACGGGTCGCCGAAATTGTCCACGCCCGCGTCGGCGCTCACGCGCTGCTGCGGCGTCACGTCCACGAGCAGATCGGACGTGCCCACCGCCTCTCCAGGCCGCATCGTCGAACTCACCACCGCGCCGGGAATGTCCTGGAGTAGCAGCAAGGTGCGC
Source organism: Paraburkholderia sp. J94 (assembly GCF_905220285.1). NCBI lineage: Bacteria > Pseudomonadati > Pseudomonadota > Betaproteobacteria > Burkholderiales > Burkholderiaceae > Paraburkholderia > Paraburkholderia sp. J94. The sequence continues at coordinate 86,684 of NZ_CAJMZH010000025.1, forward strand.
TCCAGTTCGAACTCGCTGACGGGCTGGCCGCTCTGCAACGCGCCGAGGGTGTTGTCGAGCACGCGCGACGACACGCTGCTGCGATTCGTCATCGATACCGCGCCATAGCGCGCTTCCGCCACGTCGATGCGCACCACGCCGCTGTCGATGGTCTGCGCGGGCACGTAGGCAGTGGCAAGCGGATAGCCGTGCTCGTGATAGACGTCGCTGATGCGGTCGGCCAATGCGTTGAGGTCCGCGAGCGTCAGGTCCTTGCCTTCGCTCGGCGCCACCACCGCGCGCAGCAGCTCGGCGGGCAGTTCCGTGTTGCCGGTGATCTCGATCGAGCGCACCGGGAAGCGCTTCGTGCTGTCCGCGGGGGCGCTGGCAGGCGGCTGGATCGTCAGGTCGAGATTCGAGGCAGGCGGCTGCACCGACGGCTGCGGAACTTGCTGAAGCAACTGGCCGCTGCCGCTGTTCACGGGCGCTGTCGCGCGCACCTGGGCGTGCGCGCCGGGCGCCGCGGTGGCGAAGGCGACAGCAACGGCGAGGCCAATCCGGTTTCTATGCAGGCGTTTCGAGCGATTCTCGATCATGGTCTCGGTTCGAAGATGTCGTGCATCGTGAGCCCCGCGCGTGCGCGAGCGTCGACGTGGTGGTTGACGCGAACTTCTGCCTGCCGTTGCGCCTGAGCGCCGTTTCACTGACCGGGCAAATGCACGCCTCCGTCGAGCACCGTCAGCGCGAGGCCGGGACGGAAGTCCGGGCGCGCCACGTTGCGCTGGTTCGGGCGGTCCTCCTGCATCTGATTGCCGGTGTAATGGCCCTGCGCCGTGTCCGCCGCCATGCCATACGGCGTCTGCACGCCCGACGGCCCGAGCGGCGCCTGCACGCCTGCCAGCGCGCCGATGGGCACTGGCGCGACGGGCGTGATGATGTCGGCGGTGAGGCCTTCAGGCTGCACGAGCACGTAGTTGCCGGCGTCGGCGCCGCCGATCGTCATCGCGGTGCGCACGGGCTTGTCGAATCCCACAGCGGGATCGTTGAAATAGCCCACGGTATCGTTGCCGAGCGTCACGCTGTCGCCGCCAAGCACGCCCACGAGACGGTCGCCGTGCAGCGTGTCGTAGACGGTGCCGTTGTAGGTGCGATTGGTGGTCTGCGTATCGGCGACGTTGAGCGTCGCTGGCGTGATGCTGACCCAGTCCACGCCGCCCACCAGCGTGTAGTTGCTGCCGGACGCGGCGCCGTTGCCGCTGAGCGTGTAGCCGCCAAGCCCGCCGGACGCGAACGCGTTCTGGCTTCCGACGTTCTTCGTTGCGAGCGTGCCGCTGCCCGAGAGCGTGAGCGTTTCGCCGTTCACGCCTTGCAGCACGCCGCTCGTGCCGAACAGGTTCGCCGCCGCGCCGGTCGTCGCATCGTAGACGCGGCTGCCGGTCAGATCGAGCACATAAGGCGCGATCGACGCCGACGTGGTCGCTGTCGTGTTGAACGTGTAATTGGCGGCGTCCGCGCCGCTGCCCGAGATGCCCGTCACCACGATGGGAATGCCGCTGCCCGCATTCGGCGTCACGAAATTCGCCGACTGCGCGCTCAAGCTCACGCTGTCGCCGCTCAGGATGCCGCTGCTGGCGAGACCCACTGATGCCGTGCGCGTGCCGTCGTAGACCTTGTTCGCGCCGGTGGCGTTGACCGTCACGGCCAGCGGCGTGATTGTCACCCAGTCGGCGCCGCCCGCGAGCGTGTAATTGCTCGCGAGTGCGGCACCGTTGCCGCTCAGCGTGTAGCCGTTCAGGCCGCCCGCGGCGAATGGCTGCTGCGAGCCGGCGTTGCGCGTGCCGAGCGTGCCCGTGCCGCTAAGCGTGAGCGTTTGACCGGCGACGCCCGCAAGCTGGCCGCCGTTGCCGAACAGGCTCGCGCTCGCCGTATTCGTGCCGTCGTACACTCGGCTGCCGGTCAGGTTCAGCACGGCGGGCAGGATGTCGGCGAAGGCGATCGCCGAGGTGTTGTACGTGTAGTTGCTCAGCGCGCTGCCGCTGCCCGTGATGCCCGCGACGTCGACCTGAATGCCGTTGCCCGCGTTCGCCGAAACGAAGTTCACGCTGCCCGCCGTGAACGTGGCCGTGTCGCCCGCTACGAGGCCGCTCACGCTGAAGCCGTTGGGCGTCGCTGTCGTGGTGGCGTCGTAGGTTTTATTCTGTGCGCTGGCCGTCACGGTCAACGCGCGCGCGGTGATGTCCGCGCTCGTCACCACCACGCGGCTGCCGAAGGTGTAGTTGCTGATGTCGGCGCCGTCGCCGTAGAGCCCGACCGTGATCGGAATGCTCGTGCCCACGTTCGGCGTGGCGAAGGTCGCCGAGGTGTAGCCGACCGATGCGCTGTCGCCGGCCTCGAGGCCCGTCACCGTGAAGCTCGCGAGTTGCGCGGCCGTGGTGCCGTCGTAGACCTTGTTGTCGCCGACCGCCGTGATCGAGATCGGCTTCGGCGTGATGTTGACCCAGTCGCCCGCGCCGCCGCCGAGCGTGTAGTTGCTCGACAATGCGCCGTTGTTGCCCGTCAGCGTGAAGCCCGCGAGACCGGTCGCCGTGAACGGCTGCTGGCGATTCGCGTTCTTGCTGGCGAGCGTGCCGCTGCCAGAGAGCGTGAGCGTTTCACCGTTCACACCGTTCAGCACGCCGCTGCTGCCGAACAGGGCGGCGTCGGCGCTGGTCGTGCCGTCGTAGACGCGCGTACCCTGCAAGGTCAGCACGTAGGGATAGATGTCGGCCGTGGTCGTCGCGCTAGTGTTGAACGTGTAGTTGCGCGCGTCCGCGCCGCTCGCCGCGATGCCGTTCACCGTGACCTGAATGCCGGCACCCGCGTTGGGCGTGGCGAAGGTCGCGCTGTTGAAGCCGAAGCTCACCGCGTCGCCCGCGAGGATGCCGCTGGGCGCGAGCGTCGCCGATGCCGCCGTCGTGCCGTTGTAGTAGCGGCTCGCCGCGCTCGCGCTGACCGTCACGGCCAGCGGATTGATTGTCACCCAGTCGGTGCCGCCCGCGAACGTGTAGTTGCCCGCCGACGCACCGTTGTTGCCCGTGAGCGTGAAGCCCGCGAGTCCATTGGCCGCGAACGGCACCTGCGTGCCGGCGTTTTTCGTCGACAACGTGCCGGTGCCGGAGAGCGTCAGCGTCTCGCTGTTCGCGCCCGTGAGCACCCCGTTATTGCCGAACAGGCTCGCGTTCGCGCCCGCCGTGCCGTCGTAGGCGCGCGTGCCGGTGAGATTGAGCACGAACGGCAGGATGTCGGCGGCGGTCGTGGCGCTTGCGTTGTAGGTGTAATTGCCCGCATCGGCGCCGCTGGCCGTGATGCCGTTCACGGTCACGCGAATGCCAGTGCCCACGTTCGACTGGGCGAAACTGGCGTCGGCAGACGCGAAGCCGAAGCTCACGCTGTCGCCGGCCAGCACGCCGGTCGTCGCGACGCTCGCGTTGGCCGCCGTCGTGCCGTCGTAGGTTTTGTTCTGCGCGCTGGCCGTCACGGTGATGCCGAGTGGCGTGATCGCGCCGGTCAGGCCCGTGGGCTGCGTCAGCGTGTAATTGCCCGCGTCGGCGCCGCTGATCGTCATCGTGGCCGCTGTGACGGTCTTGCCGCTACCGGCGTTCTTGTCGGCGAACGTGCCCGTGGTATCGTTGCCGAGCGTCACGCCGTCGCCCGCGAACACGCCTGCGAGCGCGGCGCCGCTCAGCGTCGCCGCCGTCGTCGCGTCGTAGACCTTGGTGTTCACGCTCGTGCCGGTGACCGAGAGCAGCGCGGGCGTGATCTTGACCCAGTCGTCGCCCGCGAGCGTGTAATTGCCGGGCAGCGAGCCGCCGATGCCGGTGAGCGAGAAGCCCGCGAGTCCGTTCGCCGCGAACGGCTGCGCGGCGTTCACGTTCTTGCTGGCGAGCGTGCCGCTGCCCGACAGCGTGAGCGTTTCGCCATTCGCGCCCGTGAGCACGCCGTTGTTGCCGAACAGGCTCGCGTTCGCGCCCGTTGTGGCGTCGTACACGCGCGCGCCCTGCAGGTTCAACACGAACGGCGTGATGTTGGCGCTCGTCGTCGTGCTGCTGTTCTGGAGCACGTAGTTGCCCGCATCCGCGCCGCCGAGGCTGATACCCGCCACGGCGATCGTGATGTTGTTGCCCACATCCTTCTGCGCGAAGGTCGCGGATGTATCGGCGAAGGTCACGTTGTCGCCCGGCACGACGCTCGCGCTGCTCAAGGCGACCGTCGCGTTGGTGTTGCCGTCGTAGACCTTGTTGCTGCCCGTGGCGCTCACAAGCACGATCGGCAGCGTCGTGATGCTGGCCGTGAGACCGGCGGGCTGTACCAGCACGTAGTTGCCCGCGTCGGTGCCCGCGATCGTCATGCTTGTGGTCACGGGCTTGGCGGTACCGACGTTCTTGTCGTTGAACTGGCCCAAGGTATCGTTGCCAAGCGTCACCGTGTCGCCGCTAAGCACGCCCTGCAGCGTCGCGCCGGTCAGTTGCGCGTTGGTGTTGCCATCGTACTGCTTGTCGTGTGCGACCGTGTTGGCGACGGTGAGCGTGGCCGGCGTGACCGTCACCCAGTCGCTGCCGCCCGTGAGCGTGTAGTTGCTCGCTTTCGCCGAGCCGTCGCCGGTCAGCGTGTAGCCGCTGAGGCCATTGGAGGCAAACGGCTTCTGCGCGCCGACGTTCTTGTTGTTCAGCGTGCCCGTGCCGCTGAGCGTCAGTGTTTCGCCGTTCTGGCCCTGCAGCACGCCGCTGGTTCCGAACAAGGTCGCGGCGGCGGCGGCGGTGGTGTCGTAGACGCGCGTGCCCTGCAAGCTCAGGACGCGCGGGGTGATGTTCGCCGTGGTGTCCGCGATCGTGTTCGAGAACGTGTAGTTAGCCGCATCGGCGCCGCCCGCGGTTATGCCGGTCACATGCACCGCGAGATTGCTGCCCACATCTGACTGCGAAAAGTTGGCTGCCTGATCGCTGAAGCTCACCTGGTCGCCGCTCACCACCGCCGCGCTGCGCAGATTGACCTGCGCCGCCGTGGTGCCGTCGTATTGTTTGTCGATGCCGGTCGCGGTGATCGTCGCGGCCAGCGGCGTGATGCTGGCCGTGATGCCGGTCGGCTGCACCAGCGTGTAGTTGGCCGCGTCCGTGCCGGAGATCGTCATGCTCGTGCTGACGGGCTTCGCCGTGCCCACGTTTTTGTTGTTGAAGTTGCCCGCGGTGTCGTTGCCGAGCACCACGCTGTCGCTACCCAGCACGCCGGACAGCAGCGCGTTTTGCAGCGTCGCGGCCGTCGTGCCGTCGTAGACCTTGTCCAGCGCCGTGGTGTTGAGCACCGTGAGCGTGGCGGGCGTGATGGTCACCCAGTCGGTGCCGCCCGCGAGCGTGTAGTTGCTCGCGAGTCCGCCGCCGCTGCCGTTGCCGAGCGTGAGCGTGCCGAGGTTCGCGAACGCAATCTGCTTGCCGACGTTCTTGCTGGTGAGCACGCCCGAGCCGCTCAGCGACAGCGTCTCGCCGTTGACGCCGTCCACCGTTCCCGCGCTGGAGAACAGGCTCGCGTTGGCGCCCGTCGTGGTGTCGTAGACGCGCGTGCCGGTCAGATTGATGATCTTCGCCGTGATCTGGCCGCGGGTGCCCGTGGCCTGGGTCGGCAGCGCGTAGTTCGAGAGATTCGTGCCGAGCGCCGCTGTGTAATCCGGCGGTTCGAGCGTCGCGCCAATGCCGATGTTGATGCCGACGTTCGGCGAGAAGTAGCCGCTCGACGCGGTCTGCGTGACCGTGGCGCTCTGGTTGCCGACAAAGCCCGTGACCGCGAAGTCCGCCGCGCCCAGCGTGACCGAGGTCGTGCCGTCGTAGGCCTTGATGGGGTTGCCGGTGATCGTGACCGTGAGCGGCGCGGGCGTGATGTTGGCCAGCAGGTTCGAGGGCTGCGAGACGGTGTAGTTGCCCGCCTGCGCGCCGCCCAGCGTGAAGCCGCTCGCGGTGACCTGGATGTTGGTGCCGGCGTTAGCGGTGGCAAACTGGCCTGTGGCGCTGCCCGAGGCGAGCGTGACGTTGTCGCTGCCGAGCACGCCCGCGAGCGTCGCGCCCGTGCTGTTGACGGTGGCCGTGGTCGTGCTGTCGTAGACCTTGTTGTTGGCCACCGCGCCGCTGATCGTGAGCGGCGCCGGCGTGATATTGGCAGTGAGACCCGTGAGCGGCTGCAGCGTGTAGTTGCCCGCCGCGCTGCCCGCGATGCTGAAACCGCTCGCCGTCACGGCGATATGGCTGCCGACGTTCGACTGCGCGAACGTGCCCGTGGTGGACGTCGTGAGTGTGACATTGCCCGCGTCGGACGGCACCACCCCCGAGAGCTGGGCGGTGCTGACGTCGAGCGTGTCGGCGGTCGTCGTGTCGTAGACCTTGTCGGTGGCATACGCGTTCAGGATGTAAAGCGGCGCCGGCGTGATGGTGCCGGGGCCGGAAGCCGTGGTCGGCAGCAGATAGTTGCTCAGCAGCGTGCCGCTGCCGGCCGTATAGTTGCCCGGCACGAGCGCGCCGCTCACGATCCGGCTGCCTGCATTTGCCTGCGCGTAGTTGAACTGCGCGCTCGGTGAAATGGTGGCGCCCTCGCCGCTCACGAAGCCGCTTATCTGGAAGTTGCTGCCGCTCACGCGCGCGATCGCGTCGCCGTTGTAGACCTTGGTCGGATTGCCGATGATCGTGACCGTGAGCTGCGCGGGCAAAATCGTGCCCGTACCATAGGCCGTGACCGGGAACGAATAGTTGTTCAGGTTCGTGCCAGCGCCGGCGGTGAGATCCGACTGCGCGAGCGACGCGCTGACCGCCTGCGAACCCGCGTTCTTCGTCGCGTAGGCGCCGGTGATCGTGTGCGAGACCGTGGCGCTGTCCGTGCCGACGAAGCCGCTGAACGTGAAGTCGCTCGCCGGTATCGTGGCGATCGTGTTGCCGTCGTAGGTCTTCGACGGATTGTTGGTGATCGACGCCGACAATCCGCCGCTGATCGGCCGCTGCACGATCGTGCCCATCCCGGTTGCGCTCGTGGGCAGCGCGTAGTTGGACAGCAGCGTGTTCGGCCCCGCCTGGAAATTGCCAGACGTGAGCGACGTGCTGACGCCCTGATAGCCGACGTTGGCGGTGGCATACGCGCCCGTCGCGGGATAGGGACTCAGCGAAATCGACTCGCCGGGAATCGCGCCGCTAAGCTCGTAATTGCTGGCGCCGAGCGAGGCCGTGTTGTTGCCGTCGTACACCTTGGTCGGGTTGTTGACGATGGTGACGATCACGGGCGCGGGCGTGATGATGCCGCTCAACGAGGAGACGATGTCCGGGAACGTGTAGTTTGACATCGAGGTGCCTGCCGCGGGCACGAAATCCGAAGGCCGCAGCGCGGCCGAGATGCTGATGCCCGTGCCCGCATTGGGCGTCGCATAGGTCGCCGACACCTGGCCGATGGTCGCGCTCTGCCCGCCGACGAAGCCGGAAATCGAATAGTTCGACTGGTTGAGCGTGGCGTTGGCGCTGCCGTCGTAGACCTTGGTCGGCGAGCCGAGGAAGGTCACCGTGAGCGGCGCAGGCGTGATGCTCGCCGTGAGGCCGCCGACCGCGGCCACCGAGTAGTTGCCCGCCGCCGAGCCGCCGAGCACGAGGCCGTTCACCGAAACCGCCAGACCGTTGCCTACGTTCGACTGACTGAACGCGCCGGTTGCGCCGTTCGTCGTGAGCGTGACATTGCCGGCGTCAGCGGGCACAAGACCGCTGATCGTTGCGCCGCCGAGATTGAGCGAGGCAGTCGTGGTGGCGTCGTAGACCTTGTCGTTAGCTGTCACGCCCGTGATGGTGATCGACTTGGGCGTGATGTTGGCGGCGAGATAGGCCGGCACTGATATCTCGTAGTTGCCCGCTTTCGCGCCCGTGAGCGTGAAGCCCGAGGGCACGACGGAAATCTGGTTGCCGACGTTCGCGGTGACGAAAGTGCCCGCCGCGCCACTCGTATCGAGCGAGACCTGGCCGCTGTCCGCGCTGATCACGCCGAACAGCGACGCGCCGTTCGAATTGAGCGTGGCCGCGCGCGTGCCGTCGTACACCTTGTTGCTGGCGATCAGCCCGCTGATCAGCAGCGGCGCGGGCGTGATCGTGCCGCTTCCAGTCGCCGCCGTCGGCAACGTGTAGTTCGCGAGATTGGTGCCGCTGTTCGCGACGAAATTGGTCGACGTGAACGCTGCGTTGATTGCGATGCCCGTGCCGGCATCCGCGCTCGCGTAGGCCACCGAACTGGCCTGATTGACGCTCGCGCCCTGCCCCGCGACGAAGCCGGTGAAGCTGTAATTGCTCGCGGTGAGCGGCGCCGACGTGGTACCGTCGTAGACCTTGGTCGGATCGTTGACGATGCTCACCGTGAGCGGCGCGGGCGTGATCGTACCGATGTCCGCCGACGCGAGCCCTCTGGCCTGATAACCATAAACCGGCACGCCGCCCGCCGTGGTAACGACAACGCCCGCGAAAGTCGTCGGCGAATTCACCGTGATGCCGGTGCCGGCGTTCGCGGTGGCGTACGTGCCGGTCGCGCTGGCGATCACATCGCCGTTGACGAGGCCCGTCGTTTGCAGATTGGCGCTGGTCAGGTCGGCCGTGGTCGTGCCGTCGTAGACCTTGGTCACCGTGCCCGTGAGCCCGGTGAGCGTGATGGTGGGCGCGAGTTTGTACAGGAAGCCGTTGCCTGAGGCAGCCGGCGCGGTGCCGAACGGTGCGTTATACTGAATGAATGACGGCGCGAGGCCGCCGGTAGTGTCGAGCCGCGGATCGCTCGAGTAAATCCGCCAGGCCGCCGAGGTGCCTGTGCTCACGGCGGCGCTGCCGGCGTTATTGACGAAATTTGCATTCGTGCCCAGCTCGACGCCCGCCGCGCCGGTGATCGCCGCGCCCGCCGCGATCGTCAGATTGCCGGTGCCCGCCTGCATGGTCACCGCGCCCGCGCCGCTCACCGAAGCATTCACGTTGATCGCGTTGAGCGCCTCCAGCGTGAGGCTCGCGGCCGCGTTGGTCCAGCTGATCGCCGCGTTCACGTTGATGTCGCCCGCGCCCGGCGTCTGCTGCCCGGCGCCCGTCGCGCCCGAGGCCGTCGTCTGCTCGACGACGTTGGTGCCGCCGTTCAGGGTCGTCGAGATCTGCGTGGCCGCCGTCGCGTCGATGGTCAGATCGGTTGGATCGACGAGCCAGGTGCCCGCGCGGCCGAACGGCGCGGCCGCCGTGATGTGCGAGTCCGGTGCGACGCTGAAATGCGCCGCCGACGTTTCGATCGAGCCGCCGTTGCCGCCATTGGGCGCGCTCGCGTCGAGCGTGCCGCCGACGTTCACAGTGCCAGCCGCCATGCCGCCGAGCAGCACAATCTTGCCTTCGTGATCCTCCACCGTCTGCGCGCGGATCTTGCCGGTGTTGTTCACGGCGCTGGCCAGCAACGCGTCCTTCGCGCCGGCCGTCATGATGACCTGGCCGCCGTCCGCGACCAGCAGTTGGCGGTTTTCCGCGAGATTGTCGAGCGTGGCGGCGTCCACCTGAATATGCACGAGCTGCGCGCCGTCGAACGTGAGTGTGGCGGCGCTCGCGCCGGCCAGCGCGATGGTGCCGAGCCGAGCGCTCACGACGCCCTGGTTCGACGCCCGGTTGCCGAGCAGCGCCACATAACCGCCGTCGGCGGCGACGATCGTTCCCTGGTTGACGACCGTACCCGTGCCACTGCCCGAGAAACGCCGCGTGTTGCTGCCGAGCGTGTTCGAATCGACATCGAGCGTGGACGCAACGATGCCGCCGACATTCACGCGCGCCGACGGTCCGAATAGCACGCCGTTCGGGTTGATCAACCAGACCTGGCCGTTGGCATTCAGGTGTCCGAATATCTGGCTGGCCGTGCTGCTGGCGATGCGGTTGACGGCCAGCGCGCTGCGGCCCGGCTGCACGAAGTTCACCGTCTGGCCCGCGCCGACATCAAAGCCTTTCCAGCTCAACTGAAGCGTGGGGCTGCTTTGCTGGATGGTCGTCGTCGCTCCGGATTGGCTGATCGCACCCGATCCGGAGACAATCTGTCCACCAGTTGGTGCGGCCGTGGCCTGAGCACTCAGAATACATGGTAGACACGCACAGGCGAAATTGAATACCGCACGGCGCGGCCGCCCACGACGGCGCTGACACGAACCACGCACCCCATTTCGACGCGTCAATTCGGAAGCGACGACCCACTGCTCGAGCGATCGATTCCAGCACAGGGCAAAAATGTGATTCATGACATCGCCATATCCCGTTGGGAAACTGGACAACATCGCGTTGCCATCGCAACCTATGCAATTCGAGTGTCCGGATGTTTGGCTGCGCCTGTCAAATCGCGAACGCAGTCACAGTTTGGGAAACGCTCGCCCCGCACCTAGGGCAAGCGACCGTACGTAAGTTTTAGTAATTTTTTCAGAAACTGACCATAGGGATTATGGGCAACCCGATTGCCCTCAGGGGCAACGCCAGTTCCCCAAAAGATTCTGAATCGTTTCCTATCCCGGACAATGTGGAATGGCGACGGTGCAAGGAAGCAGGTGCGCACGCGTGACTGGCTAACTGTGTGTCGCTTCGAGCGGAAATCGAATTATTCTGTAACGCGGATAATCGTTGTTCAGTAAATTGAAATTAATGCGCAATGCAGACAACCATTTCGATGGCCGTAAATTATCCTGCGCGTTGCATTAAGTGCAGGATCAGGTAACGCAATAATCAATACCTCCATTCCATATTTTGGCGAGAGTCACACCAGCGCAGTGTCGCATTGCCCATTCGGGCAAAGTCGTTGCCCTTTTCCCCAATAGCGAACGCACAGAAATGCTGCAATAGTGGATGTTGTCTCACACGCTTCACCAACGTAGCCGCGAAGCCATGGCGAGCACTCGCGCCCGCGGTCTGTCTGCAATTCCGTCAGGCACCCTATCCATCCAATCATGTCAATTTCGTTTAGCAATATTAACCATGATATGGTTGCCAAAATTGAAACTGCGCCGTGGCCCGACATGGTGTTGGTGCCGGGCGGTACTTTCATGATGGGCTCCGACCATCACTACCCTGAGGAAGCGCCCGCGCACAAGGTCCGCGTGCGCGGCTTCTGGATCGATCGTCATGCGGTGACGAACGCCGACTTCCAGCGCTTCGTCGATGCCACCGGCCACATCACGTCCGCCGAGCGCCCCGCCAATCCCGACGACTATCCGGGCGCGCTGCCCGAGATGCTCGCGCCGTCCTCGGTGGTGTTCGCGAAGCCTGAGAAGCGCGTGGATCTGCGCAATCACTACAACTGGTGGACTTATACGCAAGGCGCCGACTGGCGGCATCCGCA
>NZ_CAJMZH010000026.1:0-92127 GCF_905220285.1 Paraburkholderia sp. J94
GGCGCCGCGTCAATGCGCTGCGCCGCGAAGGCCTGCTGCCGCAATGGAATCTCGCGTACTGGGTTGCGATCGCGGTGGCCGCGCTCGGCGCGTTCGCGCTCGGTTCACTGGTGCTGGATTGATGGGGGAAAGCGGTCGCGACCTGGCGTTCCGGTTATCGGAAGACACTGCGGAATGAGCGCTCCGCTCCCGACGACGCCGCTGCTCTAACGCGCGCGCCGTCGGCCCGTTTAGCTCATCGCCTGCACCTGCGATTCCGCGAGCGCGAGCATCCGCGCGAGCGAATCGGCCTGCGTCCGCGGCGCGTCGATCACGAACAGCGACTCGCGCAGCGCACGTTCGAGATCGAAGCGCCCTTCGAGCCACGCGCGCAACGCCGCCTCCGATGTGATCAGGATATTGCTGCGCTGCGCGTCATCGGTGGCGCTGAGGTCGGGCATCTCCGGCACGATATCCGGGTCGAAGCCCTCGGTCGTGGCGTGAAAGAACCCCCACGTATCGTTCTCGATCAGCAGCACATAGAAGTCCGGCAGCGCCAGCAGCGCCGCCTCGCCGTGCGCGCCTTCGACGCGCGCCTGTAGCAGATTCAGCGCGTCGATGGCCGAGAGGCGCATGCGGGCCGCCGAGAGCGCGCCCCCAGCGGTATCGATGGGCTCGATCAGCCCGGCGTCGATCGCCTGGCGGGCCGCGACGGCGATCGTCAGCGCCAGCGGATGCCCGACGCTGAAATCGAGCTTGAAATTACAGATCGCGCACATGGCATCCCCTCAAGGCGTCACGATGTTGAACCAGAAGTCGAACGTGTCGAGCCACGACACGAATTCGCCCAGTTTCTGGCTGTTGCCGTCGATCTTCGCGTTACCGGCCATCACGAGCTTCTGCATGTTGGTCTTGCCCATCATGATGTCGTTGAGGTCGGCGCGCGTCATCGTGACAGTCGCATCCGCCGACTTCAGGCTCTTGTTCCCGGTGTAATGCAACGCGCTGTTTTCCACGCCGAGCACGTAGTTCTCTTTCGTATCGGTCAGCACGAGATTGAACGACGCAGTCTTGCCCGCTGCACGGTCGCCGTTGAGACGGATGCCCAGATAGTCGAGGAACATGTCGAGCGGCATCGCCTGGATCGTGTCCGGGCTTTGCGGCTGCGGCGCCGGAAGCTGCTGGATGCCGCCGCGCAACTCCTGCGCGCCCGTCAGGTAGAAGTTGCGCCACGACGCCGATTCCGCCTGATAGCCCAGTTGCTCGTAAGCGTCGGCGAGCAGTTGTTTCGCCGAGGTGTTCTGCGGCTCCGCGAACACCACATGATTGACGACTTCCGCGACCCACCGGTAATCGCCCTTGCTGTAATAGCCGTGCGCCTTGCTCAGCACAGCGGCAGAACCGCCCATGAATTCCACATAGCGCTTACCCGCTTCGGTCGGCGGCAGACGATGCAGATTCGCGGGCACGCCGTCGAAGAAACCGAGCCGCAGGTTGTACTGCGCGACGGCATCGTGATAGACCGTGCCGTAATAGCCGCGGCAATACCAGTGTTTCGCGAGACTCTCGGGCAAACGGATCTTCTCGCCGATCTCCAGCGGCGTCATCCCCTGGTTCGCCATGCGCAGCACCTGATCGTGCAGATAGCGATACATGTCGCGCTGCGCACCGAGAAACGCGACCACGCGATCGTTGCCCCACGTCGGCCAGTAGTGCGAAGCGAATACGACCTGCATATCGTCGCCGAACATGTCGAGCGACGATTGCAGATACTTCGACCAGAGCAGCGCGTCGCGCACTTTCGCGCCGCGCAGCGTGTAGAGATTGTGCAGCGTGTGCGTGGCGTCTTCTGCCGCGCAAAACGCCTTGAACTTCGGCAGATAGAACATGAATTCAGAAGGCGCTTCCGACTCGGGCGCCATCAGCACGACCAGTTCCACGCCGTCGAGCGTGAGCTTCTGGCCGGTCTTTTCGGCGAACATCGTCGGCACGGCGAGCGTGATCGTGCCCACCGACGTGGTCTTGCCGAGCCCGCCGTCCACGATGCCCGTGGGACTACGCGGCAGCAGCGAGCCGTACATGTAGCTCGCGCGCCGCCCCATCGCGTTACCGGCGATGATGTTCTCGCCCACCGCCGCTTCGGTGAAACCGGTTGGCGCGACGATCTGCACCTTGCCCGACTTCAGGTCGTCGTCGCTGACGAGACCGCGCACACCGCCGTAGTGATCGACGTGACTGTGCGTGTAGATGACATGCGTGATCGGATGATCGCCAAGATGCGGAATGACGAGTTGCTTCCAGACGGTCGAGGCCACCTCGGTGGTGATGAACGGATCGACGACGATATAGCCGCGGTCGCCGCGAATAATGCTCATGACCGAGAGATCGTAGCCGCGCACCTGCCAGATGCCATCGACGACCTTGAACAAGCCGTGATTCATGTTGAGCTTGGCGTTGCGCCAGAGGCTCGGATTGACGGTGGGCGGCGCGTTGTTTTCCGGGCCGCCCTGCACGAAGGCGAACTGTTGCAGATCCCACGAATGCGTGCCGCCGGGTCCCGGAATCACGACGGGCTCGGGCAGCGTTGCGACAAGCCCGCGCTTCGCATCCTCGAAATCCTGCGCATCGCCGAACTGCAGAAACTCGGCGAATTGCTTGTTGACGGCGAGCGTGGCGGCCGTGGCGGGCTTGGCCGCGCCGGTGGTCGGCGTCGCCGCGTGCGCGACCTGAGTCAGCGTTTCTCCAACCACACCGGACAGCCCGGTTGCCACGCTCGTGACCGCGACGTTCTTGAGGAATGCCCTGCGACCGCCTGACTTCGCTTCGTCGTCCGAATGCGACATGACCACCTCCGGTTATTCAAGGAAATGGCGGACGCACAGCGCCCGCCATCGTTGCTCGATAACTTCTCCGAGGTTTTTCGCACAATCGACCGGCTGAGACTATTGGTAGTTGGGGCAACCAGATTGCCCCAAGGGGCGATGTTGGGAGGCGGCTTATTGCGATCCGTACGGACGCTTACCGATGCGTTTCCATTCTTGAAGCGCAATCGCGCGATTCAATGGCCCAGCAAATGGGAAAGCTGGGGCGCGATAAGGCCATTGGCGTAGTCGGATATGTGATCGGAATAGCTGTAAAGGAAACTGCCATTCACCGTCATCGGACAGGTGTCGTGCCGGATATCGCACAGAAGCGGCGTCGGGTCGTACACGAGCAGATCCGGATTGCGCTTCTGCAACTGCGCGACGAGCGCGCGGTAGGCCCGCGTCGCCTGGAGGTGCGCGTGATAGCTGATCGCGCACCGGTCGTTGGCGCTCACGTCATCGTCGATATGCAGGAAACTGCGGACCGGTTCCCATGCAGCGGGCCTGCGATCCATGCATTGATGAGGCTCGGCCAGCGTCGGCGTATCGATAACGAAAGCGACCCGCTTGCCCGCGCGCATCAACACCTTGACCAGGTTATCGACGCCCGCAAGCGCATCGGACGGCTCCGTTCGTGGTGCGTGCTGATCGGGCGACGGCGGCGCCAGCAGATCCCGCGCCGCCATCGTCAGCACCACCGTCCCGATCTCGCTGTTGTTCACGAGCATGCGCAGCGCTGTGGCAGTCGCCTCCGTGCACCGCGCCTGGCCAATGCCCGCAGTCGGCACGCCTTCGGCGGAGACCGTGGGCGCGCAGCCCGCGCGCGCGATCAGTAACCAGCTCTCGCCGGGCTGCGAATGACGCACGAGCCCCCAGTAGGCCGCGTCCGCTTTACTGTCGCCCCACATGGCGTAGCGCGGCGTCGCGCGTTTGTCGGTCGAGCAGAAGTCGAAGAGTTTCTGATCCTTCGCGCCGACACCACACACGCGGTCGACATATTGACGGCCCGCGCCGAGCGTCGCACTAGCCGGATCAGCAGAGGCGCTGTAGCCCTTCCCCTTCAGGCGGAATTCAAGCCCGTCGCGCGCGTAGGTCATCGCCCCGAGGTAGCCCGCAATCAACAGGAGAACGGCGGGCGCCGCGACGGAAATCCATCGCGAGCGAGCACGTTGAAAGGGCCGCTCGACCAGTTGCAGGGTGAGCCACGCGAGCGCGACACTGGCCAGCAGTATTTCCACTCGCGCGGCCGGAACAAGCTCACTGCCCGCGACGATCACGCCAAACGACAGGAGCGGCCAATGCCAGAGATAAAGCGGGTAGCTGATCTTCCCAATCCCTATCGACACCGGATTGGACAGTATCCACCGGTTGCCCGCAGCCTCGACGCCGGCTGCGATGCACATACACGCGCCGCTCGTCGGCAGGAGTGCCCACCAGCCCGGGAAATTGAGTCGGGAATCGAGTGCGAAGAACGAAACCACACAGGTCGTCAGCCCGAGTATCGAGAGAAGGTTTCGCATCCGCTGGCTGAGGCCGCTCAGTGCGTTGTCGCCCTCGCCGGACTGCGACCAGCGTGCGAGCGCCGCGCCGCAAAGCAGCTCCCAGAAGCGCGAAAACGGCAGGAAGAACGCTGCGGAAGGATGCGCATTCACGAGCCACACGTTCGCCATGAAGGAAAGCACCGCACAGATGACGACGATGGCCCGCGTCCATCCGCGCCGAAAACCGACTGCGAGAAAGAGCGGCCAGAGGATATAGAACTGCTCCTCCACGCCGAGCGACCAGAGATGCAGCAGCGGTTTCGTGGCCGCCGACTGGTCGAAATAGCCTGCTTCGCTCCACAGCGTCCAGTTCGACACAAACGCGATGCCTGCGACGATGTGTTTGCCGAGTTGCTTGAACTCATCGGCGTAAAGGCAAAACCAGCCCATCAGAAAGGTGCTGAACAACACCGTCATCAAAGCCGGGAAAATTCTGCGGATTCGCTTCGCGTAAAAGTTGACGATGCTGAATTGGCCGCGCGTTAATTCCGACGAGATGATTCCGGTGATCAGATACCCGGAGATCACGAAAAACACATCCACGCCCGCAAATCCGCCGGGGAAAATACCGGGGAATGCGTGATACAACACGACGCCCAGAATCGCCATGGCTCGAAGGCCGTCGACATCGGGCCTGTAAGTCAACGCGCTGGTCCGCGCCGCTATTTTTTGCGACGTCTCAATTTCAAATACGACTGCGTTCAATATCGTTCCCCGACTACAGATACGGCCTGCGTCTCTTGTGCAAGGCGCGCGGCTTCCCGAGGCCGCTTACGGCGGCTCAAGTTCTTCTCGATCATCACGGTGTCATTCTGTCCGCGCGTAAGCAGGAATTCGCGCGGATACTTTTCTCGCTACCGCCCCTCCGTTTCGAATTGGCAGCCTGCGCATGAAGATAACGGCAATAAAATTTAAATATTTAATTCATTTTGTAGAAAGTCGCGATCTTCATCCGCGAATGCGATGGGACATCGCCCCATTCAGGCCGATTCAGCCCGATTCAGGACTCTGCACGGCGATGGAAAACGACGCTCCTCCCGCTCATCGTCTACGGGCCGCAATCACCATGCGAGGCGCACCCGCGTAGTCCGCTACGCCGCGCCCGCCTTCTCGCCCAGATACCCCGCAAACCCCTCTACGATCGCGTTCGTCTCGCCCGCGCGCACGAGCCTGAGCACCTGCGATTCGTAAGGATTACTCGCTAATGGACGAAACACCGCACGCGCGCCGCCCATCTTCCCCAACGCGGCGGGCACGAGCGCGATGCCCATGCCAAACTCGACCATCGTCACCACGGTCTGCCAGAGCCGCGCCTCGTGGCGGATCTGCGGACTGAAGCCCGCCTCCACGCAGGTCGCGATGATCTGATCGTGATAATGCGGCGACACCGAACGCGGAAACAGAATGAACGGCTCGCGCGCAAGCGAAGCCAGTTCGATCCGCCGCCGCTTCTCAAACCGGTGCCCCACGGGCAGGCAGCACAGAAACGGCTCGGAAAACAGCGTCTGCGACTGCACCTCGGCCGGAAAACGTCCCCAGTGCGCGAAACCCAGATCGATCTGCAAACGCTGCAACGCGTGCACCTGTTCGATGGTGTTCATCTCGCGCAGCACGACTTCGACGCCGGGATGATCGGCCTCGAAACGCCGGACCGCCTCGGGCAAGCCGCGATACAGCATCGAATTCACGAAGCCGATGCGCAGCCGACCCGCGAGGCCGTGCGCGGAACGCTCGGCGATGCGGCGCACTTCGTCGGCCTGTTCGAGCAGGCGGCGCGCCTCTTCGAGCAGCACGAAGCCCGCGTTCGTCAGCGCGACCGCCTTGTTGCTGCGTTCGAGCAGCTGCACGCCCAGTTGCTCCTCGAACTTGCGGATGTCGAAGCTCAGCGCGGGCTGCGAAATAAAGAGCCGCCGCGCCGCGCGCCCGAAATGCAGTTCTTCGGCCACGGCCACGAAATAGCGCAGTTGCTTGAGTTCCATCGCGGTGTCTCCTCCGCTTGTCTGTCCGTTGTTCGATCCGTCGATCGATAGATAGCGCTTATCGTACAGGACATCGTTTGTATTGGACGGTTATCGTCGGCGCTCCTATTCTTGGACGCACTACGGCGCCCCGAGCGCCCGTCCGAAGAAACGACAGGAGACACCGATGAGCGAATCCCCCGCCGCGCAAGGCAGCGGCGCGTCCAACATTCCCGACAGCCGCGGCATCAACTTCTTCCGCAGCGATCCCGGTCTGGCCCCGCTCCTGCGCGCGTATCTCGGCGACACGGCCTTCACGGACATCGAAGCGCAGCTCGTCGCGCTCGGCCAGCGCGCCTCCGACGAACTCGACGCGCTCGCACTCTCCGCCGATCACCATCCGCCCACGCTGCAACATCGCACGCGGCGCGGCGAAGCGATCCAGCACATCGACAAACACCCCGACTACGTCGCGCTCGAACGTGTCGCGTATGCCGAACTCGGTCTCGCCGCGATGAGCCATCGCGAGCACGCGCCCGCGCCGCTCGTGAAATACGCGCTCACGTATCTGTTCGTGCAGGCGGAGTTCGGCCTCTGCTGTCCCGTGAGCATGACCGATTCGCTCACGCGCACGCTGCGCAAGTTCGGCACGCCCGATCTGATCGCGCGCTATCTGCCGATGCTCGCCTCGCAGGACTTCGACACGCTGTTTCAGGGCGCGATGTTCATGACCGAGCAGGCCGCCGGTTCCGACGTCGCGCGCATCGCTACGCGCGCCGCACGCGAAACCGGCGCGGACGGCACGGAAACCTGGCGTCTCTATGGCGACAAATGGTTCTGCTCGAACGCCGACGCCGATCTCGCGATGGTGCTCGCGCGCGTCGACGGCGCGCCGGCCGGCATCAAGGGACTCGCGCTGTTCCTGCTGCCGAAGACGCTGCCCGACGGCACGCGCAACACGTATCGCATCGTGCGACTCAAGGACAAGCTCGGCAGCCGGTCGATGGCGAGCGGCGAGATCGTGCTCGAAGGCGCGCAGGCGTATTTGATCGGCGAAGTCGGACGCGGCTTTCATCAGATGGCCGACATGATCAACATGTCGCGGCTGTCGAACGGCGTGCGCGCCGCCGGTCTCATGCGCCGCGCGCTCAATGAGGCGCTGCACATCGCGCGCCATCGCGAAGCGTTCGGCCGCAAGCTCATCGACATGCCGCTGATGCAGCGTCAACTACTCAAGATGATGCTGCCCGCCGAGCAGGCGCGCACGCTGTTCATGCGCATCGCCACGCTGCTGCCGCGCGCCGACCGTAGTGACCGTGGCGACCGTGGTGACGAACTCGCCGCGAAATGCGTGCGCATCCTCACGCCGATGATCAAGTTCCGCGCCTGCCGCGACGCGCGCCGCGTGACCGGCGACGCGATGGAAGTGCGCGGCGGCGTGGGCTATATCGAGGAATGGAGCGACGCGCGTCTCGTGCGCGACGCGCATCTGGGCTCGATCTGGGAAGGCACGAGCAACATCGTGGCGCTCGATGTTGCCCGCGCGGCGAAGCGCGAAGGCGCGCTCGATGCGCTGGGCCGCTACCTGCGTGCCGAACTCGCCGAAGCGGGACTTCCCGATGCGAGCGCGGCGCTGCTGCGCGCGGCCTTCGAACGCGCGAGCGCGGCGCTGGAAAGCGTCGCCGAATGCGGCCGCGACGAGTCGGTGCGCCAGGCCGCGAGCGCGCTCTATCACGCGACCACGGCAGCGTTCATGGCGTGCGAAGCCGCCCAGGTGTCACGCGCGGGCACAGAAGATTACCGTCGGCTCGCGCTCGCGCATCTGATCGTGCGCCACAAGCTGCTGCCGCGCGATCCGCTCGCGCTCGACGACCGCGACGCACACGCCACGCAACTGCGCGCGCTCGTCGACGAAACGCCGCTGCCGCTCGCGGATGCCATGCAACTGCTGCCCGCGCAGTGAGGCGATATCATCATGACAATTAATACGGTATCCGAATCAATCCAGGTAAACGGCGCACTGCACGGTCTGCGCGTGATCGACCTGAGCCGCGTGCTGGGCGGCCCGTACTGCACCCAGGCGCTCGCCGACCACGGCGCCGAGGTTATCAAGCTCGAACCGCCCGACGGCGACGAAACGCGCGGCTGGGGCCCGCCTTTCGTCGGCGACACGGCCTCGTACTACGTGGGCGTGAATCGCAACAAGCAAGGCATCGCCGTCGATCTGTCCTGCGACGAAGGCCGCGCGATTCTCTGGCAACTGCTCGAAGGCGCCGACGTGCTGGTCGAGAACTTCAAGCCCGGCACGCTCGCGCGTTGGGGCATGGATTACGCGCGCGATCTTCAGCCGCGTTTTCCGCGCCTGATTCACTGCGCGATCTCGGGCTTCGGCCCCGACGGTCCGCTCGGCGGCCTGCCCGGCTACGACGCCGTGATCCAGGCAATGGCCGGGCTCATGAGCGTGAACGGCGAAAGCGACGGCCCGGCGCTGCGCATCGGACTGCCGATCGTCGACATGGTCACCGGCCTGAACGCACTCGCGGGCATTCTGCTCGCGCTCGCAGAACGCGAAAAGAGCGGCCACGGCCAGTCGGTCGATATCGCGCTGTACGACTGCGGCGTGTCGCTGCTGCATCCGCATCTGCCGAACTGGTTCGGCAACGGCCGCACGCCGCAACGCAGCGGCAACGCGCATCCGAACATCGCGCCTTACGACAGCTACGCCACCGCCAGCGCGCCGATTTTTCTCGCCGTGGGCAACGACCGCCAGTTCGCGAAACTGTGCGCGCATCTGGGCCTGCCCGAACTCGCCGACGACCCGCGTTTCGCCGACAACCGCAGCCGCTGCGCGCATCGCTCCGAGTTGAAGGCGGCGCTCGAAGCGCGGCTCGCGCTGCACGATTGCGCGCCGCTCGCGCGCGATCTGATTCAGGCGGGCGTGCCGTGCGGGCCGGTGCAGACCGTCGATGCGGTGGCGGCGCATCCGCATACGCTGCATCGCCAGATGCTCGTGGAAATGCCCGGCTATCGCGGCACCGGTGCGCCCGTGAAGCTCTCGCGCACGCCCGCGACCTATCGCACGCCGCCGCCCGCGCTCGGCGGCGACACGCGCGCGGTGCTCGACGCGCTCGGCATCGACGTGGACACGCAGCGCAAGCTGTTCGAGGCGGGCGTAGTGAAAGGCTCATAACGCGCTCAAATCAAGCGCAAGCCGAAACGGATCAAGACCGGCCCAAGCCGGCTCACCCCGACTATTGAAACTGGAGAGAGACATGACGAGCATCCCCGCGCGGCAGCCCGCGCGCGCTTCGCTGGCCGCCTTCGTCGGCACCACGATCGAGTGGTACGACTTTTATATCTACGCCACCGCCGCCGCGCTCATCTTCGGCAAGCTGTTCTTCCCGGCGCACGATCCGTTCTACAGCACGCTCGCCTCGTTCGGCACCTTCGCCGTGGGCTTTTTCGCGCGGCCCTTCGGCGGCCTCGTGTTCGGGCATCTGGGCGACCGCATCGGCCGCAAGAAGGCGCTCGTCGCCACGCTCTCGATCATGGGCGTCGGCACCGTGGGCATCGGTTTTCTGCCGACGTATGAAAGCGCGGGCGCGCTCGCGCCTGCCTTGCTGATCGCGCTGCGCATCGCGCAAGGCATCGCCATCGGCGGCGAATGGGGCGGCGCGGTGCTGATGGCGGGCGAACATGCGCCGAAAGACAAGCGCACGTTTCTCGCGTCGTTCGCGCAACTCGGCAGTCCCGCGGGCCTGATTCTCGCGCTGCTGGCGTTTCGCAGCGTCGCGCATCTCGATCACGCGGCGCTGTTCGCGTGGGGCTGGCGTCTGCCGTTTCTCGCGAGCGCGGTGCTGCTCGTGGTGGGCTTGCTGATCCGCTCGGGCGTGAGCGAATCGCCTGAATTCGAGGCGCTGAAAAAGCAGGCGCGCACTGCCGCCATGCCGATCGTCGAAGTGCTGCGCGACAGCTGGCGCGGCGTGCTGCTGTGTCTCGGCGCGAACGTGATCGGCGTGGCGGGCGCGTGGTTCGTCAACACCTTCATGCTCAACTACACGACGCAGACGCTCGGCCTCGACCGCACGCTGATTCTCGACTGCCTGTTCGTGGTCGCGTTCATCCAGTTCTTCACGCAGCTCGCTTCGGCGTGGTTCGCGCAGCGCGTGGGCGCGGGGCGCTTTCTCACACGCGCCGCCGCGCTCGCGATGCTCTCGCCTTATCCGATGTTCGTGCTCGTTTCCACCGGCAAGCCGCTGGCGATCGTGATCGGCATTGCGATTGCGGTGATGTGCATGTCGAGTTCGTATGCGGTGATGGCGGGCTTCATGACG
The DNA here is from genome assembly GCF_905220285.1 of Paraburkholderia sp. J94. Classification (NCBI taxonomy): domain Bacteria; kingdom Pseudomonadati; phylum Pseudomonadota; class Betaproteobacteria; order Burkholderiales; family Burkholderiaceae; genus Paraburkholderia; species Paraburkholderia sp. J94. The sequence continues at coordinate 10,677 of NZ_CAJMZH010000026.1, forward strand.
AACGCGTTTCCGGTGCGCACGCGCTATTCGGCCATTTCGATTTCATATCAGTGCTGCGCGGCGCTCGCGGGCGGGCTCACGCCGCTCGTCGGCACCTTGCTCGCGCACGACTATCCGGGCCAGTGGTGGCCGCTCGCGCTGTTTTATAGCGCGCTCGCGGCCGTGTCGCTCGTGTGCATCGCGATGCTGCAACGGCGGCAGTCGTCGGCCGCGCCCGCCGATGTGGCGATCGCGCTGCCGGAGTGAGCATCTGAAGCACGTGCCGCTACGGCCTCAAACCGCGAGCGGCACCGCCGAAATCGCGTTCATCAGACGCGCGAGCGCGGCCTGCCAGGCCTCGCTGTGCCGACCGCCCTTCACAAGCGCATGCAGCATGTCGCGCTGGAGCGTGTCGCGTTCCGCGCCCGCCGGGAGGATATCGCCGAAGCTGATGAGCGCGTCGGCGAGCGCCGTGCGGGCCGCGGCGTCGTCCGTGTCGAGCAGGCCGCGCGCGGCCTCGGGCAGCGTCGCGAGAATGAACGCGCGCTCCTCCCAGACCACGAAGCGCGCGAGCCGCGTGAGCACGCTTTCGCCGGCCGGCGCGAGCGGTGCGCGCGCCGCGCGCTCGATCCAGTCGAGCAACGGATCGGCGGGCATCGGCCGGGCGATTTCGTAGCCCTGCGCGCCATCCACGCCGAGTATCGCGAGCGCCTTGAGCAGATCGGCGGAATCGACGCCTTCGGCCAGCACGAGCTTGCCGAGCGAATGGCCGAGACGCGTGATCTGATACACCACGCGCAGCGCGTCGAGCGCCGTGCCGCCCGCGATATGCGCGATTTCGCGGTCGATCTTGATCCAGTCGAAGGGCAATTCGCGCAGCCGCGCGAGCCCGCTATGGCCCGAGCCCAGATCGTCCTGGGCGAGCAGCACGCCGAGCGCGCGGAACTTCGCGAGAATCGCGCGCTGTCCCTGGCTCAGCGAAATCGATTCGTTCTCCAGAACTTCCAGCGTGAGACGCTCGCTGGGGCACGCGTGCGTCTCCAGCGCCTCGCGGGCCGCATCGAAATAGCGCAGATCGTTGAGCGCGGCAGGCGGCAGATTGACCGAAATTTCCAGATCCTGACCGGCCGCGAGCCAGCGCGCGCGATCGTCGAGTGCCTGGCCGAGACCGCGCGTGAACAGCGCGAGCAAATCGTCGGACGACAAGGCGAACAGGAATTCGTCGGGCGTCAGCAGACGCTCGCCGTCGCGCAGGCGCGCGAGCGCTTCGACCTTGCTCACCTGGCCGTTGGCGAGATTGAGCAGCGGCTGGTAATACATTTCGAGCGCGCCGGTGCGCACGAGCGCGGCCCAATGCTGACGCACGCTGACCGGCACCGCGCCGCCATGCAGCCCGTCCTGGGTCTGCAAACGCGAGGCGACGCAGCCGAGCAGCGTCTGCAACAGTTCGATGAAGGCCACCTGGTCCGGTCCGACGAAACCGCCCGGATACGCGCTGAACAGCATGACGATGGCGATCGGCGCATGGCCCGGCGCGGCGATCGGAATCGCCACCGACGAACGCAGGCCCTCGCGCGCGGCCACGTCGCGCCAGCGCTCGACATGCGTATCGGTCTGGTAGTTGACGACGCGCTCGGCCTTGCCGCTGCGCCAGGCGCGCCCGACGGCGCCCTGTCCGTCCGGGTGATCGGCGCGCACGCTGATCTCATGGCCGTGCGCGGTCAGCACGGCGACCAGGCCGCCCTCGCCGCTGCCGCCCGCGCCCGCTTCGAAATGGAAAATGCCCGCTTCGTCGGGCCGCCCGATCGCGCAGGCGGCCACCTCGTCGTGACCGCCGAGCGCGCCCACGAGCTGATCGATGAAATGCGTGTAGCTGCCCGCCTCCCAGACGATGCGCGTGATGCGCTGAAGCACGTCCTGCTGCGAGTCCTCGACGGACTGGTAGGCCTTGAGCTGCCAGGCGGTGTCGCTGTTGAGGCGGCGCGCGTAGAGCGACAGCGCCTGGCTGCCGACATCACGGCCAATCAGCTTGTCGAGCTGATCCTGGAGGATGCCGCGGCTGCGCACGAGCTCCTCCTTGTCGAGCCCGACGATCGCATGAACGCGGCCGATGCGCATCGCCATCGCGGCGTGCTCCTTCGAGCTGAGGCCGGGATCGGCGAGCGCGAGCAGATTCTGGATCTGCCGGTCCTTGAGGTGCGCGAGTTCTTCCGCCGACAGCATTTCGAGGATGCGCCGGGACTTGGGCAGACGCGCCAGCTCCTCGTAGAAGCGGTTCACCACGAGGGCGGCCGATTTCCGCAACGCCTCGATCAAAGTTTGCATGCGCCCTTCTGCCTGTTGGGTCCCTGCCGGGAAGTCGGCCCTCCGCGCGGCGCGCAAAGCGGCGAGCGAAAACCCTCGCTCCAGGCTGAATCATACGGCATGCATCGCCGTCCGGCCGTGGCCTGGCGTACATAGTGCGTGGCCCGGACGCCGCGCGGGTGGCGGTTGGTGGCGCGAGTTTGGCGGGACGGGGCGTGAATTACGGCGTTGCGAGCGGCATGAGAAGTGGCATCACAGCCTGCATGACGACCGGCATGACGAGCGGCTGACAAGCGGCGCTACGAGCAACGTCGAACACGCCATGGCGCGCACAAAAGCCGCGCGCCATGCCGTGTCCCGCCCGCGCGCGCCTACTTGCCGAAGGTCATGTTCAACCCGGCGAAGATCTGCCACTTCGGCACGCCCGCGCCCGAATGCGCGACCGAATATTGCGGCTCGACGAACACGTTGTAGATCGTGCCGCCCGCCTTCCACGCCTTGCCGCCGCCGAGACCCACGGGAATGTAGTACGCGCCGTGCTGGAGGTCGAACGTCCAGATGCCCGTCGAGCGGATATACCAGCCGTCCGGCAGATTGAAAATGCCGAAAGGCTGCGCCGTGAGCGACTGCACCGTGGGCCGGCTGCTTTGCCCCGCGAACGAATGCTGCCACTGCACCAGCGCGCCGAGCAGCCGCGCGCGCGACGCGTTCACGACCACCGCCGCGAGCCCGGCCTGCCACTTGCCGGTGCCGAGCGAGGGATCGGTGGCCGTGGGCGCGGTCACGAGCGGGCCGATGCCGATCTGCGTCGCGCCCTGGCTCACGAGGAAGATGTCGAACAGGTTGAGGTCGCCGAGACCGGTGTTGTAGCCGCCAGTCGGATCGGGCCGCGTGCTGATGGGCGCGGTCAGCCGCAGGATCTGCGGCACCGGCACGAGTCCGTTCGGCCCGAGCGGCAGCGTGCCGCGCAGCAGCAGATCGTTCGTCACCGCGCTCGATCCGTAGAGCGACGGCGCGAACATGTTCTGCACGTTGAACGACGCCGCGAGATTGAGCGGATTGTTGCTCTTGTTGGCGTTGTCGGCGGCGGAGTTGGCCTGGCTTTGGGCCACGGCCTGCATCGAGACGAGCGCGCCCGCCAGCGCGATCGTCGAAACCAGCGCGGCCTTACACCGCCGCGCCTCGGGTAACGTGCTGCGTTTCATCTGTCGTCCCCCAGAGTCCTGCGCCGCGTCCGTTGCGCGGCGCTTCGAGTCGCTCCCTGCCGTCTCCTGTGCGTTGCGCGATGCGAGCTTCAGCCCGCCGCCGCGATGTCGGGCAGCTTCCAGCTACGGTCGAACCACGGCTGCAGCGGCCCGTACAGGCGGAAAATCGTGAACCACGCCTTGCCCGGAATCGTCTGCACCCAGTTCGATTCGTGGCCTGCGGGCGCGCTCGGCCCGAAGTACACGTCGACCGAACCATCGGCGTTCTTCTGCAACGCCTTCTCGCTCGACAGGCTCGGGAACGGCTGGTCGGTTTGCAGCATCGAGCGCGTCTGCGTGTCGTAGACCACCACCGACCAGAAGTCCTTCACCGGCACGTTGGCGGGCACATGCAGCACGTACGGCTTCGCGCCGTCGAACGGCTTGCCGCTCGCATCGAGATTCGCCGCCGCGTACTGCGAGCCGATGCCCGGCATCGCCACGGCCATTGCGGGCGTGTCGATCGTGGCGGCGTAGAAGAACATCGTGCGGGCGTCGAAGTTGCGCGCGCCCTGGTCGAGCCATTCGTAGCTGCCGCCGATGAACGGCGTATTCCAGTGGCCGTCCGGGTAGATGAGCGCCGCGGGATTGCGGTTGGCGAAGTCGATCGAGCGCGCCGTGGCGTTGCCGACCGCCACGGCGTCGGTGAGGATCGCCTTCGTGCGCGCGTCGGGCGCCCACGGCTTGCCCTTGACCATGCCGATCGACGCGAACAGGCCGGTCATGTCGGGGCCATACGCGCCCGCGGGCTCCTCCTGCACGATCTGGTTGATCTCGTCGTAGAACGCGATATTGTTCGCGTGGACCGTATTCATCACCTTGCCCGACAGGTCGATGAAGCGCGTGGCCGGCGGCGCGGAGGCCTGCGCCAGCGGATACACGCGCAGCCCGGCCTTCAGGCTCGCGACGCCCGGCTTCGGGTCGCCGTTCTTCATGAACGCGCGGCCGAACAGCAGATTGCCGAAGGTCGGCGACTTGATGACGATATAGCCGCTCGCGGGCAGCGCGCCCGTGTAGCCCGGCGGCACGAACAGATATTTGCCGCCGCGTCCCTTGTCCGGTCCCGCGTTGCCCATGTCGGTCACGTAGCGGAACCAGAAGTCGTCCACGACGCCGAGAATGTTCGGCGGCGTTTCCACGACCATCGGCCCGTCCTTCAGGTCCATCCAGTTCCAGAAGTAGACGGTCTCCGAATTGGGCGTGAGAAAGATCGACTTCGAATCCATCAGCGATTCGAACACGCCGACGGTGCTGCCGGTCGCGCCCGCGTCGCGCAGGCCCTGGCGGATCGCCGCCATCGACGCGCCCGGAATGCCGTTGAGGAACGCCTCCACGCCGCGCATGAAGAGCAGGTTGTCGTAGACCTTGTCGGCGGTTGGCGGCGTGGGCACGCCGTCGAAATAATCGAGGCGGCCGATGCGCGTGTCGACCGACGCGGGCGTGGTGATCTGCGGCGGCGTGGGCGTGGTCATCCTGTACGTCGCGGGCGAGGACGTGCCCGCGCAGGCCGAGAGCGCGAGGACGGCCAGAAGGGCCGCGCCCATGCCGGACGCGAGCGACCTGGACACGTTGGGGAAGTCGTCAAACATAAGCTCTCCGAACTTTATGCAAGCGAGGTGCAGCGATGCGGGAACGCAGGATGAACGAAGCGGCGGCGTTTGCGGACGCCGCCTGCGCGCCGTTCAGGACAGCGGCGTGATGTCGTCCGGCTTCCAGCTCTTGTCGAAGAACGGCTTGAGCGGGCCGTAGAAGCGCAGCAGCGTGAACCAGCCCTTGCCCGGCACCGTGCGGATCCAGTTCTTCTCGTGGCCCCTGGGCGCGTCCGGGCCGAAGTAGATGTCGATGGAGCCGTCGTCGTTCTTCGCCGGGCCGGTGTACTGGCTGACCGTCGGGAATGGCTGGCCGTTGTCGAGCATCGAGCGCGTCTGCGCGTCGTACACCACCACCGACCAGAAGTTCTTCACCGGAATGTTCGCGGGCAGATGCAGGCGATAGCTTTTCGCGCCGTCGAGATACTGGCCGTTCGCGTCGCGCGGCGTCATCGCGTATTGCGAGCCCGCGCCGACCACCTGCGCGACCATCGCGGGCGACATGCCGATCGCTTCATACGCGAAGCCCGCACGCCGGTCGGTGTTCAGATAGCCCTGCGAGTCCCACGTGGCGCTGCGGCCCACGAACGCCCATTCCCAGTGGCGGTCGGGATACATGAGCCGTTCCGGGTCGCTCGAGGCGAAGGTGTTCTGACGCGCGATCGCGCCGCCGAGCTTGCCAGCGTTGTCGAGCAGCGCGCGGCGCGCAGCGTCGGGCGCGAACGGCTTGCCCTGCTCGATGCCGATCGACGCCATCTGGAAGCGGTCGATAGTCGGCACGACGTCTTTCGGCTCGCTCGCGATGAGGGTGGCGAGGTCGTCGAAATACTGGAAGTTGTCGGAGAACAGCGTGTCGATCGGATGCGTCGAGCCGTCGATGAAGGTCGTGGCGGGCGGATGCGCGGCCTGCGCCAGCGGATAGACGCGCGTCTGCTTCATGAGCGCCACGGCGGGCGCGGTCTTGCCTTCGACCATGAAGCCGCGCAGCCCGAGCACCACGCGATACGTGCGCGAGCGCTTGACAATATAGCCCGGCGGCACCTTGCCCGTGTAGCCGGGCGGCAGGATCAGGAATTTACCGCCTTGGCCCTTGTCGTCGCCGGTCGGGCCGATGCCGGCCACTTCGCTCTGCCACAGATCGGATGCGCCGCCGAGCAGATGTGGCGGCGCTTCCACGACCACCGGGCCGTCGCGCTTGAGGTCGATTGCGGCGAGCGCATAGACGGTTTCCGTATTGCCCGTGAGCAGCAGCGTGCGCGCGTTCATCAGACTTTCCCAGATCACGATCTGGTTCGGCGTGGCGGCGCCTGCCTCGTTCGTGCCTTTCCAGACGCGATACCACGACACCGCGGGCATCTGCGCGAGATAGACCTCGACGGCGCGGTTCAGCGCGAGCGTGTCGTCGAGCTTGCGGCCCGCGTCGGCGGTGGGATAGCCACCGACGAAATCGAACGAACCGGCTGGCGTGGCGAGCGTGCCGGTGCCGGCCCAGCCGTGCGCATCGGTGGCGGCGCCGGGCGACGATTGTGCGAAGGCGCCGGCGCTCAGCGCAAGCGCCGAAGCGCCGGCAAGCACGGCGCGCATCAGGCATTTTTTAGACGGGACGGCTAACGCAAGCGGACGGTTTTTCATCGTTATGTCTCGTTCCAGGGGCGTTGCGGTGGACAGGCATCACGCGATGCATTAGCGACGCGATGCGGAGGCAGTATGACGGAAAACGCGAGAAGCTATGTCGGAGTATGTCGCCCGAACTGGCGGATGACCATGCGCTCAGTCAAGCGCGCCACAGCCGGACTGGGTGCGCACGCGACCTTATGCGGCACACATGGATCGGCATGCGCGGCGTGGCTGAACCGGTGAACGAAATGCGCGAAGAAAACGCGCGGGGACGCGCGCCGTCAGAGCGGCGTAACAAGCGCTTCGCCCGCAAAGTGGCGCGTGGCGTTGTCGATGAAATTGCGCACGGTGGCCGCGCGCACGTCGGGCGACGTGCCGGCCGTGTGCGGCGTGAGCACGATGTTGTCGAGCGCGACGAGCGCCTGCGGCGGCTCGGGCTCGCCTTCGTAGACGTCGAGGCCCGCGCCCGCGAGACGGCGTTCGCGCAGGGCGTCGGCGAGCGCCGCCGTATCGACCACGCTGCCGCGCGAGACGTTGACGAGAAAGCCTTGCGGACCGAGCGCGTCGAGCACGGCGCGGTCGATCAGATGTTCGGTCGACGCGCCGCCCGGCGTCGCGACCACGAGGCAGTCGCTCCATTGCGCAAGCGCGAGCGTCGACTCGAAATACCGCGCGCTCACGCCCTCGCGCGGCGAGCGATTGTGATAACCGACCGGCATGTCGAAACCCGCCGCGCGCTTCGCGATCTTCGCGCCGATATGCCCATAACCGAGGATGCCGAGCTTGCGTCCCGTGAGCGTGGGCCGCATCGGCAGCGCGTCGCGCCAGACGCCCGCGCGGCAGGCGGCATCGAATTGCGGAATCGCGCGCAGCGCGGCGAGCAGCAGCGCCATCGCGTGGTCGGCGACGCAATCGGCGTTCACGCCCGCGCCATTGCTCAACGCGATGCCCCGAGCGCGCGCGTGATCGAGCGCGAGGTTCTCGTAACCCGCGCCCAGCGCCGCCGCGAATTCGAGCGCGGGCATCGCGTCGATCTCGTCGGCCGTGAGACCGGTCGTGCCGTTCGTGAGCACCGCACGCACCGTCGCGCCCTCGCGCGCCACGGCCTGCGCGCGTTGCGGCGCGTCGGGCGCGTACAGCACCTCGAAGTGCGCGGCGAGCGCGGCGCGGTCGGTGTCGGTGAGCGGGATCAGCACGAGCAGGCGCGGCTTCGAGACGGCGTTCATATCGGCCTTAGGGTTCTTTACGTCGGTTTCGTTACGCTACGTTTTTTCGTTCGACACACTCAAATGATTCGATATCCGAATCAATCGGCGACTTCAAGCGCGCTATCAAAGCGCCGACACATACCGCTGCACCACCTCCACACGCGGCGCGACCGCTTCGGCCGCCACGCGCGCGCGGCGCATCTCGTCGGCGGGCGTGCAGCCGAACAGGCGCTTGAATTCGCGGCTGAACTGCGAGGCGCTTTCGTAACCCACGCGCACGGCCGCCGCGCTCACGTTCATGCCGTCGTGCGTGATCAGCAGACGCGCGTGATGCAGGCGCGTGGTCTTCACGTACTGCATCGGCGAGGTGGACGTGACCGCCTTGAAATGCGCATGAAACACCGCGAGGCTCATGCCCGCTTCGGCGGCGAGCGTCACCACGTCGAGGTCGCCGCGATAGTCGGTGTGAATGCGGCGCAGCGCCTTGGCGATGCGGCCGAAATGCTGCTGATGCGTGAGCGCCGCGCGAATCGCATCGCCCTGCTCGCCCGTGAGCACGCGATAGCAGATCTCGCGCACGATCGACGGCCCGAGAATGCGCGCGTCCGCGGGCTGCGCGAGCGCTTCGAGCAGGCGCAGCACGGCGTTCGAGAGCGGCGCGTCGAGCGGCGTGGCGTAGATGCCCGAGGGCTCGGAGACGGCGCTGCCGCGCGTGTCGTTGAGCGCCATCAGCAGCTCGGCGACCAGCGTCAGATCGACGCGCACCGAGATCGCGAGAATCGGCTTCTCGGGCGAGGCCTCGGTCTCGCATTCGAACGGCAGCGGCACCGAGAGCACGAGATATTGCTGCGCGTCGTAGATGAACACCTGATCGCCGAGAAAGCCGCGCTTGCGGCCCTGGCAAACGATGAAGATGCTCGGCTCGTACATGACCGGCTTGCGCGGATGGCCCTCGCTGCCGCGAAACAGGCGCACGCCGTCGAGCTGCGTCTCATGCGCGCCGTCGCGCTGCGTGAGCTGCATCATCAGCTCGACCACGCGGCGCTGCGTGGCGTCGTCGGCATGCACCACGGGCGCGGCGCTGGCGCGCGAGACCAGCGGCGTCGAAATAAGCGGCGCGAGCGCCGCGCCGTCTGCGTCGACGGCCTCGATGTGTGCTGTTTTCATGACAGTTGCGCCCCTAAATTCATCGGGACGGAAAGAGAATCAGGCTTGCCAATCTATCACCGAATGCGCGCGCGCGTGGTTCGCCAGGAGAATCAGGCAAGTCTTCGATAGATTCAGGTATTCCCTGGGTGGGGCGCGATCCTTACGATGGGAACCCTGCCGCAACACCCCCGAACGCGACGCTACGAGCGTTGCGTTTCGGCGTTTGCGCCTGCCTAGCCACTCAGCCTCAGGAGTCACCTCACTATGTACAAGACTTACGGATACGCCGCTCAGGACGCCGGTTCGCCGCTCGCCCCGTTCGAATTCCAGCGCCGCGACCTGCGCGAACTCGACGTGCGCATCGACGTGCTGTACTGCGGCGTGTGCCACTCCGACCTGCACCAGGCGCGCAACGAATGGCGCAACACGATGTTCCCGGTGGTGCCGGGCCACGAGATCGTGGGCCGCGTCGCCGAAGTAGGTCCGGGCGTCACGAAGTTCAAGACCGGCCAGCTCGTGGGCGTGGGCTGTCTCGTCGATTCGTGCCGCACCTGCGCGAGCTGCGGCGAAGGCCTCGAACAGTATTGCGAAAACGGTTTTGTCGGCACCTATAACGGCAACGACCGCGTGAGCGGCGACGTCACCTACGGCGGCTACTCGACGCAGCTCGTCGTCGACGAAGCCTTCGTGCTGCGCGTGCCGGAGAACCTCGACGCCGCCGCCGCCGCGCCGCTGCTGTGCGCGGGCATCACGACCTACTCGCCGCTGCGCACGTGGGGCGCCGGTCCCGGCAAGAAGGTCGGCATCGTCGGCCTCGGCGGTCTCGGCCACATGGGCGTGAAGCTCGCGCATGCGATGGGCGCGCACGTGGTGCTGTTCACCACGTCGCCTTCGAAGATCGAAGACGGCAAGCGCCTCGGCGCCGACGAAGTCGTGATCTCGAAGGACCCGGAGCAGATGAAGGCGCACCTGAACAGCTTCGACCTGATCGTGAACACGGTCGCCGCGCCGCACGACCTGAATCCGTTCATCGAACTGCTCAAGCGCGACGGCACGCTCACGCTGGTGGGCGCGCCCGAGCACGATCACCCGTCGCCGCAAGTGTTCAACCTGATCTTCAAGCGCCGCCGTCTCGCGGGCTCGCTGATCGGCGGCATCGCTGAAACCCAGGAAATGCTGGACTTCTGCGGTCAGCACGGCATCACGTCCGATATCGAAATGATCAACATGCAGGACATCAACGACGCCTACGAGCGCATGCTCAAGAGCGACGTGAAGTACCGCTTCGTGATCGACCTCGATTCGCTGCGCAAGTAAGTCATCCGCGCAAAGACGTAACGCCTTGCCCCGCCGGGCCGTCCGTTCGGACGGCCCGTCCAGCCCTTCCGCATCGAGGCCCCCGCGCCTCACGCCGTACCCCGCATTCGAGCCGGCGCAGCCGTACGCAGTTCGTGACATTGTCGCGCGCCGCCATTTAACCGTGATCGTCCTGCAACCGCCGCGCGCCTGATCCGCGAGACGCCGGCGCCGCGAAGCGTCGTTCGAGCCGTCTTTATTCGCTCGTGCGCGCCGCGCGGCTCACCCTTTTGCAGCAGCCACGCGGAATTCGCTCTAGCCGTACCCGACTGACTTATCAGGAGCTCGCCGTGATCGACCGCATCCAGGCGATGCGCACGTTCGTCCGCATCGTCGATACCAACAGCTTCACCAAAGCCGCGCAGTCGCTCGACATGCCGCGCGCCAGCGCCACCACGCTGATGCAAAGCCTCGAAGCGCTGCTCGGCACGCAATTGCTCGTGCGCACCACGCGCCGACTTTCCTTGACGCCCGAAGGCGCCGCCTACTACGAGCGCGCCTCGCAGATCCTCGCCGACATCGACGAGGCCGAAGCGAGCGTGCGCCAGCAGCCCGGCGCGATCGGCGGCCGCCTGCGCGTGGAAATGCCGGGGCTGATCGCCAACGCGATCGTGCTGCCCGCGCTCGACGATTTCCACGCGCGCTATCCGCAGATCGACCTCGTGATCGGCGTGAGTCTGCGCAATGTCGACCTCGTCGGCGAAGGCGTGGATTGCAGCATCCAGCTCGGCGAACTGCCCGATTCGAGTCTCGCCGCGCGCCGCCTCGGTCTGCTCGAACATGTCACCTGCGCGAGTCCGGCCTATCTCGCGCGGCGCGGCGCGCCCGCCACGCTCGACGACCTCCCGCAGCATCCGGTCGTGAACTTTCTGTCGCCGCAGACCGGGCGTCCGTACGAGTTCGATTTCGAAGTCGACGGCAGCCCGACCAAGGTGAAGGTGGACGGCTTCGTGCATGTTTCCGACGAATTCGCCTATCTCACCTGCGGTTTGCAGGGCTACGGGCTGATCCAGCCGCCGCTGCTCGCGGCGCAGCCGTATCTCGACAACGGCACGCTCGTGGAGGTGCTGCCGCAATGGAAGCCGCTGCCGACGCCGGTTTCGGTTGCGTTCGTGAAGTCGCGCCAGCTTTCGCTGCGCGTGCGCGTGTTCGTCGACTGGCTCGCGGAGCTGTTCGAGGACGCGGGCGCGCTCAACCGCGATCTGTCGCGCGTGCGGCAGTTGCTGGAGGGACTGCAGCCGGCCTGAAGCCGCTCAAGCGGCTTCAAGCCGGCTGCCAGGGAGGCGAGTCAGCGCCATGCCGCGCCGGGCTTGAAAACGCGCGACGGTGGCGTAAGGCAGCCACGCATCGGCCTGATACGGCGCGACGCCCGACGGATTGTGGAACCAGACGCCGTCGTCGTCGCGGCCGTGCACGAGAATCAGATGGCCGCCCTGCTGGGCGTTGTCGCGCTCGGGATAGCGGATTTCAGGGCTCACCGAGACGATCGCGAGCGTGTCCGGTCCGAGCCGCGCGGCGCTCGCCTCGATACCCTCGTCGGTCATCACCTCGACGCGCACGCCATAGGCCGATTCGGCCCAGTCGGCGAACGGACGGTAGATGAGGCCGTCCACGCCGCCGTCCTCGCGCATGCGGTAGCAGCCGTGGCGCAGCGCGTCGTCGAGCATCGCCGCGCGCGGCGCGTGGGCGATGCCCCAGTAATCGAGCGCCGATTCGAAACAGGTCAGCCCGCACAGGCGCTTGGCCCAGAAGCGGTAGTCGCCCGGCTGCGCGAAGCCGCTCGCGCGCCAGCCCGGGTCGTCGCAGGGATCGGCGTCGTCCTCGACGATGCGCGCCACCCATTCCGGGCTGCCCCACTGGCTGTAATACGGCACGCCATGATGGCGCAGCACGGCGCCACGCCGCGCTTCGAGCTTCGCGCCGGACGGCTCGTCGCGCAGCGCGTCCGTATGGGCTTCGCGTTCCGCACCTTCATTCGCCGCGCCATTCACGCCGGCGTTTACACGTCTTTCGTTCATAGTGGCTCGCTGTAGTGGCCCGCTGTAATGGCCCGCTGCGGTGGTTCGTTGTAGTGACGCGTTCCAGTGGCCCGGAAACGTGCTTGTCGTGCCCCGATCGGCCCGACCGGGCGCGCACACGGACGCAGCCAGGCCACGCACGCAGCCCCGCCCGCCGATTTCGCGTAAAACGGCCATTGTCGCAGACGCTCCCGCGCGTGCATGTGACCTCGCACTTACGTCATCCCTGCTGTGGCCAACATTTGTATACAAAAACCATGAGCCATTTGTTAAATGATGCGTTTAGAATATTGTGCGCCCGCGTGGCGGCTCGACGAGATTCCGGCCGCCATGCCCGGGGCGCACAATAGCTGGCTTCCAAGACTAGCCCCAAGCCCCTTCGATCCTCCCCTTTTTTATCGCCGTATGTCGAACGTTGCACACTCAACCGATTCGGCCACGGTCGCGGAGCGCGTACGCGAGCTGATGAGCCGTCACGGCATCGGCAAACGTCAGCAAACGACCGAGCTGTGCCGGATTCTTGACCTGAGCTTTTCGCAGGGGCACCGCAAGCTGCGCGGCAACAGCCCGTGGACGCTCGCGCAGATCAAGAAAGTGGCCGAAGCATTCGGCGAGCCGGCGGGCCAGCTGTTCGGCGGCCAGCTGCTCGATCCGGGCATGGTCGGCGCGAGCGCCCAGGAAGCGCTGCTGTGCGTGAGCGCGGCGGAATTGCCCTGCACGGCCTGGATCGGCGCGCCCGTGGAGCCGGGCGGCCGCCCGGACTTCGTCGCCTACGAGAAGCAGGGGCAATGGCGCGTGGTGCGCCCCGACGGCGCGCTGTATCAGAACGCGCGCGAAGTGCACAAGATCGAGATCTATCCGCGCCGCGCCGAGGCGGACAAGCCGCTGATCGCCGTCGTCGACGACGATCAGGCCTCCGCCGACAACCTGCGCGACTATCTGGAGCACAGCGGCTACACGGCCCACGCGCTCTACGGCCTCGCGGCGTTCGGCGAAGCGCTCGAGCAGCACGTGTTCGACGGCGTAGTGATCGACTGGCTGTTCGGCAGTCAGACCGCCGCCGACGCGATCCGCCAGGTGCGCGCCTCCGAAAATCCCGAAGCGCCGATCTTCGTGCTGACCGGCGAACTGCTGACCGGCAAGGCGAGCGAATCGGAGATCAGCCAGGTGGTGCGCCATTACAACGTGGCCTGCTACGAAAAGCCGGCGCGCATGGCGATTCTGGTCGCCGACCTCGGCAAGCGCCTGAACCGTTCCTGAGCGCGGCCCGGCTCAACGCCTTCGCGGCTAACTTTGGATCTGCGCCTCGCGCGGCGCGCTGAGCGCGCGCTGTAGCGCCGCGCGCAGGACTTCGTAGTGCAGCGGCTTGGCCAGCGCCTCGAAAAAGCGGCTTTCGCCCTCGGCGGCCAGGCTCGCCAGCGCGGCGACGTCGGCGCTCACGGCGATCACGCGCGGCGCCGCCGTCAGCCCCACGCTCCTGCGCGCCTCCAGACCGGCGAGAAACGCGTAGCCGTCGCGGCCCGGCATGTGCAGATCGAGCAGCACCACGTCGCAGTGCGATTCGCCGAGCAGCGCAAGCGCGCTGTCGGTGTCGCTGGCCGAGCGCGCCGCGTAGCCCATGTGCGCCACCATCTCGCAGAGCGACTCGCGCACCAGCGGGTTGTCGTCCACCACCATCACCTGCGGCGGCGCCCACAGCGCCTGCATCGGCTGCGTCTCGGGACCGGCCACGGGCGGCTCGATCGCGGCGACCGGAATCGTCACCGTGAAGGTCGTGCCCTCGCCCACGCGGCTGTCGGTATCGATACGCCCGCCGAACAGCTCGACCAGCCCGCGCACGATCGCGAGCCCCATCCCCGCGCCTTCGTAGCGCCGCGAGCGCGACGTGTCGAGCTGCGTGAACTCCTTGAAGATCAGCGGAATCTGCGCCGCCGCCACGCCCGGCCCGGTGTCGCTGACGATGATCGACAGCGTCTGCGCGGGCGCCGTGGTGGCGCGCGGCAGCACGCCCGGCGCCGGCCCGCTGAGCGCGAACTCGATGCTCACCGAACCGCGCTCGGTATAGCGGATCGCGTTGGTGACGAGGTTGTTGGCGATCTGGCGGATGCGGTGCGGATCGGCCAGCACGCCGCGCGGCGCGCCGCGCCACGCGTGCGCGAAGCTCAGCCCGCGGGCGTGTGCAGCCTGTTCGTTTTCGTCGACGATCGATTGCAGCAGGTCGCGCGGATCGAACTCTTCCGGGCGCAGTTCGAGCTTGCCCGCGCCGAGCCGCGCGTAGTCGGTGAGGTCCTTCATCTGCGCTTCGAGCTGGCGCGCGGCGGTTTCGAGCCGCCCGATCACCTTGCGGTCTGCCTCCGAATGCGAGTTGAAGCCGAGCAGTTCGATCGACGAGACGATCGCGTGCAGCGGCGTGCGCAACTCGTGGCTGATCATGCCGAGGAACGCGTCCTTCGCCATGCTCGCCTCGCGCGCGGCGCGGGTCGCCTGATGCTCGGCTTCGAGCGCGGCGTGCTGCTGCCGGATCAGGCGCGTGCGCCGGTAGCCGTTCATCACGAGCAGCGCGGCGGCCGCCGCCGACAGCACGAGCAGCACGAGGCCCGCCGCGAACAGCTCGCGGCGCTTGGCGATGAAGTCGCGGCGGATCGCCTCGCGCTCGGTCACGTCGGCGAAACGGCGGTTCAGCGCGAGATCGGTGACGGCGCTCCAGCGCGCGTCGAGCGCCTCCAGCATCGGCACGGCGCGCTCGGGATGCTCGGGCAGCGTGGCGATTTCGCTGTCGAAGGTCGAGATGGTCGCGTCGATCGCGTTGAGATCGTCCTCCTGACGCTTCATCAGCCCCGGCGTGGCCGCGAGCGAGCGCGTCGAGCCCTTCATCACGTTGAGCTTCGATTGCAGGACTTCGTAGCGCAGCCGCACCTTGTCGATATCGCGGTCGATGCCGTCGGCGTAGATCAGCAACTGGCTTTCGAAACGCGAAAAGGCGAGCTGCATCTGCGCGGCGTCCCAGTAGAGGCCGTCGTAGTTGCCGGTGAGACGCTGCACGACTTGCGGATTGAGCAGGTTCGCGTAGAGCAGATAGCCGACCGCCGCCACGGGCGGCGCGAGCGCGACGACCCAGATCAGCACGTGCAGCAGGCGGCGCAGCGGGCGTTGCATGGCGGAACTTAGGACTTGATGGTCATCGAGACGATCTGCCAGGCGAACTTGGCGTCGCCGGCCGCGCCGTCGAGTTCGAGCGGGAACTGGTCGCGCGGATAGATCAGGAACAGCGGGCCGAAGTCGCTCACTTTCAGGCGCTTGCCGTTCATCGCGTAGGCCAGCACCACGCCGTAGCGGCTCGCGTCGGCGACCGGCACGACGCAGGTGTAGTCGTCGATGGTGTGGATTTCGATCTGGCTGCCGTAAGCGCCGACGGTCTTGAGCACGTCGGCGAGCAGCGGGCCCGTGAAGGTCGAGCGCGGCGTCCAGGTCGTGGCCGTGGAGATCGCGTGCACGGGCAGCGCGAGCAACTGCTGCTCGCTGAAGTGATAGGCCGTGTGCGCCGCGTTGTTGGTGACGCGCACCTGGCCGTTCACGTCGAGCGCGAGACCGCCGCCGGATGCGGCGAACGCGGGCCGCAGCGGCAGTGCGGCGGCCGCCAGCGTGGCCGCGAGCCCGGTGGCGAAGCGGCGGCGCGCGCGGTTCGCGGGCCGCGCGGATTCCGGCGCGGCTTGCGGGCCGTCCTCGAAGTCGCTCGGCAACTCGTCTTGCACCGCATCGTGCCGGGACTTCAGCCGGTCATCGGGATACTGCATCTGCTCGGGCCCCCTGGCGCATCGAATCGTCATCTGGTCGTGTGGTGCGCTGGCGCGCGCCGCCGGTCTGCATGGGCCGGCAAGCATAGGCATAATATCGTCAAACATTGACCCGACAATAGTCGGCTTGTTCGGATCGCCCGCCCGCTTTTGCGCCTGCTTTTATGGCTTTACGCGCGCGAGCGCCCCCGTAACGGATCGCAACGTCGCCGAACTGGCCGCAGCGGCCCGCAACGGTTCGCAACAGGCCGCCTCACCTGCCGCTTCAAGCGCCGCTTCGCTCACATGAACAAACCCGTCGTTCCGCTCACCTACGAACAGCTCGACCAGTGGGTCGAATCGCTGCAACCGCTTCTGGTCGAGGAAAATTTCGCCTGTGTCGTGGGCATCCTGCGCGGCGGCGCGCCGCTCGCGCTGATGGTTTCGCACGCAACCGGCGCGGGCGTCGCGTTCCTGCGCTACACGCGCGAGACGCGCGAAGTGCGCTGGGATTCCACGCTGCCGATGCCCGAGCCGGGCTCGAAGGTGCTCGTCTGCGAGGACATCGCCGGACGCGGCCATACGCTCGTCGACTGCATCGCGTTCCTGCGCGAGCACGGCTTGCAGGTGCGCACGCTCACGGGCGCCTACGACGACCTCTCGCGCCTGCGCCCCGACTATTCGATCGACGCGAGCGGCTATTTCGCGCTGTTTCCGTGGGAACGCCAGGCCTACACCGACCGCTATCGCGCCGACTGGGTCCGCGAGGGCGCGAGCGAAGGCTCGCGCATGGCCGACGACCACGAATACGCGGTCTACGCGATCGATCTCGACGGCATCCTGCTGCCCGACATTCCGCTCGCGCGCTACGACGAGGATCTCGACGGCGCGCTCGCCGAACGCGACGCGCTGGTGCCATTCGAGCGCATTCCCGACATCGACCTCAAGCACGCGCGCGCGATCATCACGGGTCGGCCGGAACTCGACCGCGAGCGCACCCAGGCGTGGCTCGACCGCCACGGCTTCGGCCACCTGGAGCTGGTGATGCGCGCGCCCGGCGAGCACGACGAGTCGGCGCAAGGCGCGGCCACGCACAAGGCGGCGGCGGCCGTGCGCTGCGGCGTCACGCACTTCATCGAGAGCGATCCGGTGCAGGCGATCTTCATCGCCCAGCGCGCGCCGCTGCTGCGCGTGATCTGGTGGAACGCCCAGGCGCGCAGCGGCACGCTGATCGGCGCGTCGGCGTGGGGTTGAGCGAGGGTCAGCCTTCCTTGCCCGCCCTGAGCGCGGGCGCGACCGGCTCGTGGCCGAGCAGACGCGCCGCGTGCGGCGACGCCACCACGATCAGCTTCATGGTCGCGCGCGTCGCGCCCACGAACAGCTTGCGCACCGCGCGTTCGTCGAGCGCGTCGAAATCGACGTCGGTGAGAATCACGCACGGCGCCGACTGCCCCTTGAAGCGATAGATCGAATCGAGCAGCAGGTCGCCGTCGCGATACTGCGGCACGCCGAACAGATCGTACTCGCCCGTGAAGCTGCGCAGCCGATGCGGCCCCAGATGATCGAGCGCCGTGAAATGCGAGTGCTCGCGCCCGCGGAACGACAGCACGACGATGTCCTGCTTGCGAAAGCCGAGCGCCAGCGCCTGCGTGACCGCGCGCCGCGTCGCCGCGACCACGGTCGATTCGCCGCCGCCCTCGCCCTCCTGTTCGTCCCACGCGAACACCGTCACCTCCGATCCCCCGAACGGACTGGCCGCCGAGAGCCCGGCGAGCGCGGGCACCGTTGCGCCCGCCACGTCGCGCAGGAACGCGAGGATGTCGCGCGGACTGCGATAGTTCGTGGTCTCGCGCAGCACCGTCCAGCCCGGCAGCGCGACCGGCTCGCGCACGTAGAGATTCTGCAGCGGATCTTCGAGCCACCACCACGCCGCGCCGGGCCGCAGCAGCCGCGCGAGCGCCTCGACCCACGCCTGCTGAAAATCCTGCCCTTCGTCGACGATCACGACGTCGAACTGCCAGCGCGCGTCGATCGGCGTCTGCGCGAAGCGCTGCTCCAGCGCCTCGAACACGTTCGCGCCTTCGAAATCGGGCACGTGGCCGCCGTCGCGCGCGACCCAGTCGCAAAGCTGGTGATAGTTCGCCACCTTCACCTCGGGCGGCGCGACTTTCGCAATGTGATCCGCGAGCGGCCGGTTGAAGCACACATAAAGCGTGCGCTGGCCGCGCGCGAGCGCGTCCTGCATCACCTGCAGCGCGAGCTGCGTCTTGCCCGAGCCCGCCGTGCCGATCACGCGCAGCCGGAACGGCGCGAACTCCAGCCGCCGCGCCCAGGTGGCGAGCCCGCCCGCCAGCCGCGTGACGAGCGTGCCCGCCGCGCCGACGAGCGCGCTCGCGTCGGGCGTGAGCGCGAGTTCGTCGGCGAGAAAATGATGGACCTTGGCGGCGCTCGGCAGACGCGGTTCGTCGGCGGGCAGCGCCTCGCGGATGATCGCCGCGAGTTGCGCCTTGCGCGTGGCATCGACGATGCGCGCGGGATTCACGCCCGCGATCGCCGGATCGCGCACCACGTGATCGGGGCAATAAAAGAGTTCTTCGAGGTGATACGTGCCCGCGCCGAAGGCCGCCGTGAAGCGCCGGTGCAGCCCTTCCATGGTGCGCGCGAGCGCGACCGCGACGTTGCGCTCGGTCTGCATGTACGCTTTCACGAGCCCGTCTTTCGTCTCGCGCAGAAAGCCGGTTTTCTGCTCGACGATCATCACGCGCCCCGACGGGCTGACGATCGCGAAATCGGCTTCGCCGAACACCGAAAAACCCTCGGCGAGGCGCGTCCAGTGCACGCCGTGATAGACGGTGTAGCCCGCCGGCAGGCCGCGTTCGAGAAGCGCGAGCGTCTCGCGTTCGCGCGCGGCGGCGCCAGTGGCTTCGAGATGCTGCCAGTCGTCGGGGACAATCCGGGCCATATGCGATTCTCGTCACGTTGTGCAGCGGCTATTCTACGTAATGCGCTACGTCATGCGCGACGCCACGCGGCCCGCTCGCCGCGCGGCCGGATTCGCGTCGCGCGCGACGTTTTTCACGCTGCAATTCACGCTACAAAAGGAGAGTGATCCAGATGATCAAGATCTGGGGACGCGCCAATTCGGTGAACGTCCAGAAAGTCCTGTGGTGCTGCGACGAACTCGTGCTGCCGTTCGAGCGCGTCGAGGCGGGCGGCAAGTTCGGCCGTCTCGACGAGCCCGCCTATCTGGCGATGAATCCGAACGGCAAGGTGCCGACGCTCGTCGACGGCCATTTCGTGCTGTGGGAATCGAACGCGATCCTGCGCTATCTGGCGATGGAATACGGCCCGTCGAGCCTGCTCTACCCGACCGAGCCGAAAGTGCGCGCCGGCATCGAGCGCTGGCTCGACTGGTCGATCGGCACGCTCGCGCCCGCCGAACGGCCGCTGTTCCTCGCGCTCGTGCGCACGCCCGCCGAGAAGCGCGACGCCGCGCAGATCGCCGCCGACCTGGAGAACGTGGCCGCGCAGTGGACGCTGCTCGACCGCCATCTGCAAGGCCGCTTCTTCCTGGAGAACGACCGCTTCTCGCTCGCCGACATCGTGCTCGGGTCGTTCGCGCGGCGCTGGTTCGGTCTCGAAGGCATCGAGCGGCCCGCGCTGCCGAACCTCGAACGCTGGTATCAGCGGCTCGCGCAGCGTCAGGGCTTCCGCAAGTACATCGACTTGCCGCTGACCTGATGGCCGCGCCGCGCGTGGGTCCGGCGCCAGGCCGGGCGCGCGCGCGGCGCGCCCCGTATAATCGCAGCATGAAGACAGCAAAACCGTCCCCGGAAAGCGCGGCGCCTCACACGCACGAGGCCCACGAGGCCCATGCGCCGCACGATCACGCGCATGCCCACGCAGATGACCACGCCCACGCGGCGCACGCTCATCGTCATGCCCCGGACGGCGCATCGCTCGACACCGCGCTCGAAATGGCCGAAGCCTATTGCCGCGAGCGCGGCGAAAAGCTCACGCCGATCCGCCGCAAGGTGCTCGAACTGCTGCTCGCCTCGGGCCGCGCGACCAAGGCCTATTCGCTGCTCGACGAAATGCGCCAGATCCATCCGGGATCGGCGCCGCCCACGGTGTATCGGGCGCTCGACTTTCTGCTGTCGGCGGGCCTGATTCACCGCATCGAATCGATCAACGCGTTCGCCGTCTGCCACGACCTCACGCAATGCCAGCACGGCATCCTCGTGGTCTGCCAGCAATGCGGCAACGTCACCGAACTGCACGAGCCCAAGCTGCGCCAGGCACTCGTCGCGCAGATCGAGGCAGCGGGCTACCGGCTTTCGGGCGACGGCATCGAACTCAAGGGCGTCTGCGCGCAATGCCAGGCCGCCGAGGCGTCCACGTCGTCGACGGAAACCGCCGCGCATTCCTGAGCGCATTCCTTGGCGCGAGCCGGGGCTTCACGCCGGTGCCGTCACGCATCGGCGCATTCACGCATAGAGGGTTCGAACGCAAGGGCCGCCGCGGGCTGAACCGCCGCGCCTGGCGCGCACGCGGCCGCTCGCGGCGCGTGGGCCGCGTGGCATGTCGCGTGCGAGCGGCGCGCCCGGTCCTCGTCGGCCCGGGCCGCCGCACGATACGCTCAGAAGGACGAATGGCGCGCGTCGATCGCGTCGCTGAGCAACGCGACCAGCGCTTCCGGCTTGGCCGGCTTGGTCATGAAGTGCTGGAAGCCTTCGCCGATGCTGCGCAAACGCCAGCTTTCGTCGGTGTGGCCCGTGAGCGCCACCGCGACGGCCGGCGCGTGATCGCCGCGTATCTCGTGGTCGCGCAGACGCTGAATCAGGTAAAAGCCGTCCATCGCGGGCAAATCGAGATCGCAGACCACTGCGTCGGGAAGCAGCCTGATCGCCGCTTCGACACCGGTTTCGGCGTCCTCCACCGCAACGACGCGGGCTCCTTCGGCCTCCAGCAGCGAGGCGAGCGAGTCCCGGCTTTGCGGGTCGTCTTCGACCAGCACGATGGTCGTCTGGTCGAGTTTGTGTACTGCGTTCATTGTCTTTGCTTGAATGCCGTTCTGTCTGTTTCGCGAAGTGCGCCAGCGGGCGGCCGGCGCGCCTCGCGTTGCGGGCACTGCGCCCCGGAGAGATCCCGAGGCCGCCCATATAGAGCAATATTGATGCCGCGGGTTCACTGCGCCGCGCACAATAGACCCTTGCGAGGTCACGCAGATGACAAGCGCGCCGCGCCGCCTTGCAGGCGCTTACGGCGGGCTTTGCGCGGGCTCGCCAGCGCGCGTAGAGGCGGCGCATGTCCGCGCGTCTGCACGCTCATCGGCGCTCGCTTCTGCCCTCGCAGCGCCCTCATTCCGACGATTCCTGTGCGGCTTTTCCCCTGCCCGGTGCAGCCTTCGCGCCCGATTTCCCGGTCTTCGCGAACGCCTCCAGCGCCCGCGCGCGCGCCACATCATGTTCGACCACGGGCAGCGGATAGTCGGTGCCCAGGCGCACGCCCGCCGCTTCGAGCTGGGCCGCGCTGGCCTTCCAGGGCTGATGGATCGCGTTGTCGGGCAACTTCGCCAGTTCGGGCACCCACTGCCGCACATACGCGCCGCGCGGATCGAACTTCTGGCCCTGCAGCACCGGATTGAAGATGCGGAAATACGGCGCCGCATCCATGCCCGAACCGGCCACCCACTGCCAGTTGGCGGGATTGCTGGCCGAATCGGCATCGACGAGCGTGTCCCAGAACCACTGCTCGCCCTCGCGCCAGTCGAGCAGCAGATGCTTGGCGACGAACGACGCCACCACCATGCGCACGCGATTGTGCATCCAGCCCGTGTGCCACAGCTCGCGCATCCCGGCATCGACGAGCGGATAGCCGGTCAGGCCGCGCTGCCACGCGCGCAGGGCCCTGGCGTCGCGGCGCCACGGCATCGCGTCGAAATGCGTGCGCAGATTGCGCTCGGCGAGATCGGGCCAGTGAAAGCGCTGGTAGTAACAGAACTCCCGCCAGCCCAGTTCGCTCGCGAACTTTTCGGCGCTTTCGGCGCGGCGCGCGGGCGATCCCGTCTTCGAACCCTTTTTCACGCCATGCTCGGCGGCCTTGAGCGCTGCGAACGCCTGGCGCGGCGAGATCGCGCCCACGCGCAGATACGGCGACAAACGGCTCGTGGCCGCGTGGGACGGCGCGTCGCGCTCCTCCGCGTAGGCCTCGAAATCGGTGCCGAGGAACGCGTTCAGACGCTCGATCGCGGCCTCCTCGCCGGCGGGCCACGCCTCGCGCATGCCGCCCGCCCAGTCGGGCTTGCGCGGCGCGAGAGCGAGATCGTCGAGTTTCGATGCGCGCTGGGTAAGACGTGCCGGTAGCGATTGAAAATTCAGCCGATCCGGCTCGGGCGCGGGCGGCGGCGGATCGCCGATGCGGCGGCACGCGCGCCAGTAAGCCGTGAACACCTGGAACGGTTCGCCGGACTGATTGAGCACCGTCCACGGTTCGGCGAGCAGCGCGCCGTTGAAGCTTTCGGCGATCAGGCCGCGCTCGCGCAGACGCGCCTTGAGCGCCGCATCCGATTCGCGCTCGTGGGCGCCGTAGCGGCGGTTCCAGAACACGCCCGTTGCGCCGCTCGCCTCGACGAAGTCTTCGAGCGTGTCGGCCTCGGCGCCTTGCAGGATCACGAGCCGCCCGCCGCGCTCGCGCAGCGAAGCGTCGAGCGCGTGCAGCGACACGTGCAGCCACCAGCGCAGCGCGCCGCCGGGCGCGCGTTCGCCCGCGGCATCGGGATCGTGGATATAGAGGCAGATCAGCGGCTGGCCGGTCTCGGCGGCGGCGGCGAGCGCGGGCTGGTCGGCGAGACGCAGATCGTCGCGAAACCAGGCGATGACGGGCGCGGGGGTGGATTTTTTAGCGGTCAACCGGACCTCGAACGTGTGACGTGCCGCGCCGTCCGGCCGCTTTGCGCACCTGCGTGCGATGTGTTTGGGCCAGGCGGCGCTCGGGTGCCGCAGCGTACCACGCGCGGCGGCGCGCCAAGCGGGCCAAATGTGCGCTGAACATGCGCTGAACGCGCGCCGGACCTGCAATGCGCGCGATCGAAGCCGCGAGGCTAGCGAACTAAGCAGGCCGTATGCCTCGGGTGATGAGCGCAACGGCGTGGCGCGCGATTTCCTCGGCGCCGATGCGGTGCGGCACGGGCGCGTTGCGCCAGACCGGCGCGGTGGCGAGCGGCAGCAGCGTGAGCCCGAGCAGCGACTGGAACAGCAGCGACGGCTCCAGATCGGCGTTGAGCTTGCCCTCGCGCTGCCAGCGCTCGATCGCCGCGTGCGCCGCGCGCTGGTTGTCGTGGCCGAAGCGCTCGTGCATGCGCTGGCGCAGCAGCCCGCCCTCGCTGATCACCTCGCGCACCCACAGCGGCGCGAACCACGGATGCGCCTGCCCCACCTCGACGAAACGCCGCGTCAGTTCGGTGAGCGCGGCGAGCGGATCGTCGGGATGCTGCTCGAACGAGCCGCCGAGCGCGGTGCGCAGCGGCACGAAACGCTCGTCGATCAGCACGTCGATCAGCTGATCGCGCGTCTTGAAGTAGTAGTGCACCATCGCGGGCGTGACGCCCGCCTCGCGCGCGATGGCGGCGAGCGTGGTGTCGAGGATGCCCTGGCGCGCGAACAGCGCGAGCGCCGCGACGATCAGGCGCTCGCGCTGCCCGGCGCCGCCCGCGCCGCCGCTCGGACGGCCCGGCCGCTTCGCGCCCGTCAGTCCCTTCGTCTCCTTCGCGCCTTTTGGCGGCGCCGCTTCCGGCGCAGTGTCAACCGCAGTGTCAACAGTAGTCATGGTGATTCGAAAAATCGGGCCCACGCGAACAATACACGAGCGCGCCGATCGTCTTAAGAGCAGGACGCGAAACCATCGGTAACGCAGCGGTTACGAATCCGGCTTTGACCGGGCTTCAGAATTGCCCTAATATTAATCTTCAAGTTAATTAATTTCAAGATCGATCCCGATCATGAAAACCGCGATGAAGGACGCGAGACCTCCCATGGACTCCACTGCGCAACACCTCGCCGCCGGGCCGGCCGACCAGACCGGCGGCCATCCGCCGATCCGGCTGCTGTTTCCCGCGCTGCTGCTCGTCATGCTGCTCGCGGCGCTCGACCAGACCATCGTGTCGACGGCGCTGCCCACCATCGTCGGCGAACTGGGCGGGCTCGACCGGCTGTCGTGGGTGGTCACGGCCTACCTGCTGACGTCCACGATCGTCGTGCCGCTGTACGGCAAATTCGGCGACCTGTTCGGCCGCAAGCTCGTCTTGCAGATCGCTATCGTCATCTTTCTGGCGGGGTCGGCGCTCTGCGGCATGGCGCAGAACATGCCGCAGCTGATCGCCTTGCGCGCGTTGCAGGGGATCGGCGGCGGCGGCCTGATGGTCGTGACGATGGCCGCGATCGGCGACGTCATCCCGCCCGCGCAACGCGGCAAATATCAGGGCATGTTCGGCGGCGTGTTCGGCCTCGCCACCGTGATCGGCCCGCTGCTCGGCGGCTTTCTCGTCGAGCATCTGTCGTGGCGCTGGATTTTCTACATCAACCTGCCGCTGGGCGCCGTGGCGCTCGCCGTGATCGGCGCCGTGTTCAAGCCGCGCGTCGCGCAGGTCAAGCACGTGATCGACTACATGGGCGCGGGCTGGCTGGCCGCCGCGCTCACCTGCCTGATCCTCTTCACGAGCGAAGGCGGCTCGCTGCTGCCGTGGAATTCGCCGCAGTTGTGGCTCACGCTGGCGCTCGGCGTGGTGGCGGTCGCGGGGTTCATCCACGAGGAAAAGCACGCCGCCGAACCGATCATGCCGCTCGAACTGTTTCGCGAGCGCACCTTCGTGCTGTCGAGCCTGATCGGCTTTATCGTGGGCGTGTCGCTGTTCGGCTCGGTCACGTTCCTGCCGCTGTATCTGCAGGTCGTGAAGGGCTCGACGCCGTCCGAGGCCGGCATGCAGATGCTGCCGATGATGGGCGGCGTGCTCGTGATGTCGGTGATCACGGGACGCGTGATCAGCAAGATCGGCAAGTACCGCATCTTCCCGATCATCGGCACCGCCTGCGTGGCCGCGGCGATGATGCTGCTCGCGCGCCTCGAAATCGACACGCCGCTCACGCGCATGTATCTCTACATGGGCCTGCTTGGCTGCGGGCTCGGCATGGTGATGCAGGTGCTGATCCTCGCGGTGCAGAACACCGTGGAGTTCCGCCACATGGGCGTGGCGACCTCGGGCGCGACGCTGTTCCGCTCGATCGGCGGCTCGGTGGGCGTGGCCGCATTCGGCGCGGTGTTCTCGCACGGCCTGCACGCGCGCCTCGCGACGCTGCTCGCCGCCGACGTGGAACTGCCGCAGCCGCTCACGCCCGACGTCATCCACCATCTGCCGCCCGCGCTGCACGCGCAATACCTCGACGCGTTCTCGGGCGCGCTGCACACGGTCTATCTCTCGGCGGCCTGCGTGGTGGTGTTCGCCTTCGTGCTCGCCTGGCTGCTGCGCGACGTGCCGTTGCGCAAGCATCCCTGATTTTTCCCTTTAGCTTCCCTTCGCGCGGCGCGGTTCTCGCGCCGCGCACGCGTCTTCCGTCCGGCCTTCGCTCTGTCCCTTTCCTCAGCGCCCGATTGCCCGCGCGCCCCGCACCCTGGGGTTTTCCTTACATTTGCACATCGTATATTTACAATTAGATAAAATCCCGAGGCGCAACGCGCATCTGTACGCGGCGATTCGCGGTTCGCCGATCGCCGCGCCTCAAAAAAGCACTACACAGGAAAGAGACCTCCCATGGACGTCAAGACCGAGACCGCCGTGCCCGACGCGCACGACACGCGGCGACGCGTGTTCGCCATTGTCGGCGCCTCGTCGGGCAATCTCGTCGAGTGGTTCGACTTCTACATCTACTCGTTCTGCGCGCTCTACTTCGCGCCCGCGTTCTTCCCGAGCGGCAACACCACGACGCAGCTGCTGAACACCGCCGGCGTGTTCGCGGCAGGCTTCCTGATGCGCCCGATCGGCGGCTGGCTGTTCGGCCGCATCGCCGACCGCCACGGCCGCCGCACCGCGATGATGATCTCCGTGCTGATGATGTGCGGCGGCTCGCTCGTGATCGCCGTGCTGCCGACCTACGCGCAGATCGGCGCGATGGCCCCGTTGCTGCTGCTGATCGCGCGCCTGTTCCAGGGCTTGTCGGTGGGCGGAGAGTACGGCACCAGCGCGACCTACATGAGCGAAGTGGCGCTCAAGGGCCGGCGCGGTTTCTTCGCCTCGTTCCAGTACGTGACGCTGATCGGCGGCCAGTTGTGCGCGCTGCTCGTGCTCGTGATCCTGCAACAGACGCTCTCGACCGAAGAGCTGAAGGCGTGGGGCTGGCGCGTTCCGTTCGTGGTGGGCGCGTGCGCCGCGCTGATCTCGCTCTATCTGCGTAAATCGCTCAACGAAACCTCGACGAACGAATCGCGCCACAAGCAGAACGCGGGCACGATTCGCGGCGTGTGGCAGCACAAGGGCGCGTTCCTCACGGTGGTCGGTTTCACCGCGGGCGGCTCGCTGATTTTCTACACGTTCACCACCTATATGCAGAAGTACCTGGTGAACACGGCGGGCATGCACGCGAAAACCGCCAGCAACGTGATGACGGGCGCGCTGTTCGTCTACATGCTGCTGCAGCCGGTGTTCGGCGCGTTCTCCGACAAGATCGGCCGCCGCAACTCGATGCTGCTGTTCGGCGTGTTCTCGGTGCTCTGCACGGTGCCGCTGATGCACGCGCTCAAGGACGTGACGAACCCGTTCGCCGCGTTCGCGCTGATCGTGATCGCGCTGGCGATCGTGAGTTTCTACACGTCGATCAGCGGTCTCATCAAGGCGGAAATGTTCCCGCCCGAAGTGCGCGCGATGGGCGTGGGCCTTTCGTATGCGGTCGCCAACGCGATCTTCGGCGGCTCGGCGGAATACGTCGCGCTGTGGTTCAAGTCGATCGGCAGCGAAAGCACGTTCTACTGGTACGTGACCGTGCTGTGCGCGATTTCGCTGCTCGTTTCGTGGCGCATGCGCGACCCGAGCAAGGAAGGTTATCTGCGTCACGAGCCGTGATTGTGATGCGATAACGAACGGCGCACGCGCAACGCGTGCGCCGTTCTGGTTTCAGTCCACGCGTTCCCATGCGGATTGCGGGGACGTTTGCAATGCGGCCCGCTCCATCGCGCGCTGCAAGGTCTCGTAGACCTTGGGCCGATTGCACTGCGAAGCATTGAAACGCAGATACTCGCCCGCGCCGCGCGACACGCTGAACACGTTGCCCGGCGCGAGCACCACGCCGTCGGCGAGCGCCTCGCGCGCGACCTGCGCCGCGTCGAGCCCATCGGGCAAACGCGCCCACAACAGCATGCCCGCCTGCGGCCGCGTCCACGCCGTGAGCCCCGCCGCCGCGAGACGGCGCAGCGTGTCGCCCATCGCGTCGGCGAGCCGCGCGCGCAAGCCTTCCAGATAACGCCGATACGTGCCGTCGACGAGCAGACGCTGCACCAGATCGGCCGTCAATTCCCCGTTGCCGAACGACACCGCGAGCTTCAGATCGACGAGCGGTTCGATCCAGTCCGCGCGCGCCGCGATATAGCCGCAGCGCGCGGCGGCCGTCATCGTCTTCGAAAAGCTGCCGATGGCGATCACGCGCGCGAGCCCGTCGAAGGCCGCGAGACGCGGCGCGGGATCGGTCTCGAAGTCGGCGAAGATGTCGTCTTCGATGATGGTCAGGCCGTGCTCCTCGGCGAGCTTGAGCACGCGATGCGCGACCGCGGGCGCGAGCGTCGCGCCAGTGGGATTGTGGATCGCCGAATTCGTGACGTAGAGGCGCGGGCGATGCTCGGCGAGCACGCGCTCGAACGCGGCCGGATCGGGACCGGTAGGCGTGTACGGCACGCCGACGACCTTCGCGCCATGCACGCGCAGCATCGCCTGAAAGTTGAAATAGCACGGGTCGTCGACGAGCACGGTGTCGCCAGGCTGGAGCAGAAAGCGGCACAGCAGGTCGAGCGCCTGGCTGCCGCCGTCGGTGAGCACGATCTGGCCGGGTTCCGCGCCGATGCCGTGCTGCGCGAGCCGCCACGACAGATGCTGGCGCAGCTCGGGCTGGCCGAGCGGCGTGGCGTAGTCGGTCAGTTGCGCGCGCGGATCGCGTGCGATGGCGCGCAGCGCGCGGCGCACCGCGTCCTGCGGCAGCCACGAAGCGGGCAGCCAGCCGCAGCCGGGGCGCAACGCGCGCGCATCGGTTTCGAGCGATTGACGCGTGAGCCAGAGCGGATCGATTTCGCGATCCAGACGCGGCTGCGGTTGCGCGCCCAGCATCGCCATACCGCCCGCGCCCG
The DNA here is from genome assembly GCF_905220285.1 of Paraburkholderia sp. J94. Classification (NCBI taxonomy): domain Bacteria; kingdom Pseudomonadati; phylum Pseudomonadota; class Betaproteobacteria; order Burkholderiales; family Burkholderiaceae; genus Paraburkholderia; species Paraburkholderia sp. J94. The sequence continues at coordinate 39,295 of NZ_CAJMZH010000026.1, forward strand.
CCACGAAAAACCCCGAACCGCGCCGCGCGACCAGCGCGCCTTCGGCCACGAGCCGCTCGTAGGCCTCGACCACCGTCGATTTCGACACGCCCGACTGCTCGCTCATCGTGCGGATGGACGGCACGCGCGCACCCGCCGCCAGCGCCCGCGACGCGATCCGCTCGCGCACGATCCGCATGACCTGCTCGACGCGCGTGAGCGCGCCGTCCGCTGTCTGCCGTGTGTCCTCCATCTGTCCTCCGCTGTCCACCCGCCGTCCCCCACTGTCGCCAACTGTACTGATCCGTACTCAGTACAGTTCATCGAAATTGTACTGATGCTTAGCTTACCGGTTCGGGGCCGCGCGCGCATGATCGGCCAGATGGCATAGGCGCTTTGGCCTGGCTCTCCACTCTTCCCCCATGCGCAAAACCCTCGACTCCACCACCGACGGCTGGCTCTGCGGCCTCGCCGGCGTGCTCATCTTCAGCGGCTCGCTGCCCGCCACGCGCGTGGCCGTGCTCGGCCTCGATCCGCTCTTTCTCACCGGCGCGCGCGCCACGCTCGCGGGCCTGCTCGGCGCGCTGCTGCTGATGCTGTTTCGCGCGGCGCGGCCGCAGCGCAGCGAAGTCTGGCCGCTCGTGATCGTCGCGCTCGGTGTGGTGGTCGGCTTTCCGCTGCTCACGGCGCTGGCGCTGCGCCATGTGAGTTCGGCGCACGCGATCGTCTTCGTCGGGCTGCTGCCGCTCTCGACCGCGATCTTCGGCGTGCTGCGCGCGGGCGAGCGCCCGCAGCCCGCGTTCTGGCTGTTCTCGGCGCTCGGCAGCGGCGCGGTGGTCGCGTTCGCGCTGCGTCATGGCGCCGACGCCTCGCCGGTCGGCGACGCGCTGATGCTCGCCGCGATCGTGGTCTGCGGCCTCGGCTATGCGGAAGGCGCGCGGCTCTCGCGGCGGCTCGGCGGCTGGCAGGTGATCTGCTGGGCGCTCGTGATCTCGCTGCCCGTGATGGTGCCGCTCGCGGCGTGGTGCCTGCCCGCCTCGTTCGCGGCGGTGAGCGCGGCCTCGTGGTGGGGGCTCGCTTATGTGTCGCTGTTCAGCATGCTGATCGGCTTCGTGTTCTGGTATCGCGGACTCGCGCTCGGCGGCATCGCGGGCGTCGGCCAGTTGCAGTTGCTGCAGCCGTTCTTCGGCTTCCTGCTCGCGGCCCTGCTGCTGCACGAAGCGGTGCCGACCGCGATGCTTGCCGTCACGGCCGTCGTGATCGGCTGCGTGGCCGGCGCGCGCCGATTCGGACGCAGTCCCGCGCCTAAGCATTCGCAGCAGAACCGCGCGCAGGCGCAGCGCGGTTGAAACGGGCGTCGATGCGAGCGTTGGTGCGTCAGTGGGCGTCCTCGTTGATGCCGCCCCTACGCGATTTTTGACTCGCTTCAATTCAGCGCGCGCACAAGGCATAGTGGACAGACTGGCCGCATCCACGCGGCCTGCCACCCCGCTCCACTCGCACCGCCCGCCCATGAACGCACCGCCTACCGCGCCCCTGATGCGCGACGCCACGCCCGCCGACTTTGCCGCCATCGGCGCCATCTACGCGCATCATGTGCTGCACGGCGCAGCCTCGTTCGAGGAAACGCCGCCCTCGCTCGACGACCTGCTGCGCCGCCACGCCGCCGTGCGCGAACAGGGCTTGCCCTGGCTCGTCGCCGAAATCGACGGCAAGGTGGCCGGTTATTGCTACGCGACGCCTTATCGGCCGCGCGCGGCGTATCGCTACACCGTGGAAGATTCGATCTATATCGACGAGGCGTTTCGCGGACGCGGCCTCGGCCGCGTGCTGCTCGAAGCGTTGATCGCGCGCTGCGAACAAGGCCCGTGGCGGCAGATGATCGCCGTGATCGCCGACCCGAAAGGCGGCTCGCTCGCGCTGCATGCGAGCCTCGGTTTCGAACTCGTCGGCACGCTGCGCGGCGTGGGTTTCAAGCATGGCGAGTGGCGCGACACGACGCTGATGCAGCGCGCGCTCAACGCGGGCGCGCAAACCCCGCCAGCCACGTCAGCCACCTCAGCCACCTCAGCCACATAAGGCGCGCCGCGCGCTAGCGCGCCTTGCCGCCCTGCGCGAGCAGCAGGTCGTAAAGCGTCTGCGCGGCCGGCGACAAATGCGCCGATTTGCGCGTCACCAGCACCAGGGTGCGCGACACCGAAGGCTCCACGAGCTCGACCACGCGCACCATCGGAAACGCCGCTTTCTGCACCGCGAGGCGCGGCACGACCGCCGCACCGAGCCCTTCCGCCACAAGCCCGAGCGCCGTCGAACTGCGCTGCACCTCGTAGAACGCGCGCAGATTCACGCCATTCGTTTCCAGCGCGACGTCGAGCAGCCCGCGATTCGCGCTCACCTCGCCCGCGAAAATCAGCGCGTGCTCGCTCAGCGCCGACCACTTCACGCGCCGCCGTTTCGCCAACGGATGATCCTCGCGGCAGACCAGCACATAAGGATCGGTGGTCAGCGGCACGCTGCTCAACTCGGGATGCTGCCCGCCCGCCACGCTGATGCCGAACTCGGCCTCGCGCCGCAACACCGCAGATAGTACGGATGCCGAAGCATGATCGAGTATGCGCACGCGATCATGCGGACGAATCTCCGAGAACCGCCGCAGCACGCGCGGCAGATATTGCACGCCCACGGTCGGCACGCACGCAATCGACACATCGCCGCGCTGGCTCATGCCGGTTTCGCGGATTTCCGTGAGCGCATCGGCAAGTTCGCTCAGCAGGCGGCGCGCCTGCGGCAGAAACCGTTCGCCGATTTCGGTCAGCGCGCAGTGACGCGTGGTGCGCTCGACCAGCACGACACCGAGATGCGCTTCGAGCTTGCGCAGGCGCTGCGTAACGGCCGTCTGCGTGACATTGAGCGTTTGCGCGGCCTGGCGAAAACTGCCGCCTTCCGCGATCGCGACGAAAGCCTGCACGCCGAGCGTATCTATTTTCATCAATTTTATGAATCAATCATCGAACTTATTTCATTTTACTGATTTCCCGTTCGCGCCCAGAATACGCGCATCCCGCTCCCCACATCCATTCCCCAGGAGACGCCCATGCTGAACAACGCAGCGGACAACACCACCACGCGCGACGGTTACGCGAAGCAATACGTGCAGTTCGAGGACGAACGCACGCGTCCCGTGCGCGACCTGCTCGCGGCCGTGCCGATCGCGCCTGAGCAGACGATCTGCGCGGCGGTCGATATCGGCTGCGGTCCGGGCAATTCCACCGAAATGCTGATGGCGCGCGCGCCGGGCGCGCAGGTGAGCGGCGTGGATGCGTCGGCGGACATGCTCGATGCCGCGCGCGAGCGTCTGCCGCAACTCGATTTCGAACTCGCCGATATCGCGGAATGGAGCGCGCGCGGCAGCGACGCGCCGCGTTACGACCTGATACTCGCGAACGCCGTGCTGCAATGGATGCCCGATCACGACACGCTGTTTCCGCGCCTCGTGCAGCGCCTCGCGCCCGGCGGCCACCTCGCGGTCCAGATGCCCGACAATCTCGACGAGCCCGCGCACCGGCTGCTGCGCGAGATCGCCGCCGAAGCGCCGTGGGCCGAGCGCCTCGCGGGCGTGGCGCGCACCGAGCGTTTCGACGCGCGCCACTACTACGCGCTGCTCGCGCCGCTGTGTGCGCGCGTCGATGTCTGGCGCACGACTTATCATCATCCGCTCGCGGGCGGCCCGGACGCCGTGGTCGAATGGTTCAAGGGCAGCGCCATGCGCCCCTTCCTCGCCGCGCTCGGCAGCGACGAAGAACGCGCCGCGTTCACCGCGCGCTACCGCGAGGCCATCGCGCGCGCGTATCCCGCGTTCGATAACGGCGTCGTGCTGCTGCCGTTTCCGCGTCTGTTCATCGTCGCGACGCGAGGCTGACGCGCACTTTCGCGAACGTTCGCTAACGTAATAACTCGCGCACGCGTCGCGATCAAAGCGCCATCGAAGCACGAAGCAAACCGGTTCGCCCCGTAAAATAGGCCCTCTTTGCGCGGCCGGTCACGCACCGCCGCGCCCGACTTCGAGGACCTCGCCCCCATGCAATCGCTACTCGTGCACGTTCACCCGTCCAACTGGAGTTTCCTGTGGGACGCGCTCACCGCTCTCGCGCTACGTCTGTGCGCCGCCGTCGCCATACTGTGGGCGGGCTGGTGGATCTCGCGGCGCGTCGGCAAATGGCTCTCGGGCCAGGGCAGCATCGACGCCACGCTGCGTCCCATCGTGCGCGATTGCGCGCTGTGGGGCGTGCGCCTCGTCGCGATCGTCGGCGCGCTGTCGCAACTGGGCATCCAGACCGCGAGCATCGTCGCGGTGCTCGGCGCCGCCGGTCTCGCCATCGGCCTCGCGCTGCAAGGCACGCTGCAAAATATCGCGGCGGGCATCATGTTGCTGCTGCTGCGCCCGTTCAAAGTGGGCGACTATATCGACGGCGGTGGCGGCAATGTCGCGGGCACGGTCGAGGAAGTGAACCTCTTCACGACGCGTCTCACGAAGCCCGACGGCATCTGCGAATACGTGCCGAACAGCGCGCTGTGGAGCAATTCGATCCGCAATTTCAGCCGCAATCCCACGCGCCGTCTCGACCTCGAAGTGGAAGTGTCGGTGCGCGACGACGTGAACCGCGCGATCGAGGCGCTGCGCGCGCTGGCCGCCGCCGATCCGCGCGTGCTGGCCGCGCCCGCGCCGCAAGTCATGGTGACGCGTTTCGACGACAGCACGGTCGTGCTCAACATCCGCGCGTGGTCCAACATCGACACCTTCTGGGACATGCGCTGGGCGCTCTCGCGCCAGGTGCGCCAGGCGCTCGCCGACGCGCATTGCGCGCTGCCGGTGCGCACGCGCGAACTGCATATCGTGCAGACGGGCGGCGCGCAAACGGATGCAGACTCCGCACAAGGCGCGACGCACACTCCCGCGCGCTGACGCCACGCGATTTCAGGGAAAAATCAGGGCAAATTCAGGGCGCGGGCAAGCGCCTGAACAGCGTCGGATAGTCGATCACGAGTCCGTCTTCGTCGATGCGCAAATCCGCCGTGAAGTCGCGAAAAATGCCTTCGTAGCGATAGATCCGATCAGGCTCGATGCACACATAGGCCTGCGCGACGCGCCGCGGTTCGAGTTCGGGCGCGGCGAGATACGCGACGTCGATCGGACGCCGTTCGCCGCGCGCGAGACCGAGGCGGCGGATCGGCAAGGTGTTCGTGAACGGCGTGGCCGCGAGATCGATGTCGATGCAGCCTTCGATGGCGTCGAGCGCGCGGCCCGCGTCGTCGCGCCAGTGGCCGAGGCCGTCGCCGTGCATCGCGAACGCCGCGCCGCCCATCACGCGAAACGCCGCGTAGGTCACGCGCCATCGCGCGTCGCACTGCACCGTGTAGCAGAGGCCATAGGCCTTGCCGTAACGCTGCCCGACCACCACGCTTTCCACGCGGATCGCGCTGCCGCTCGCATCGAACGCCAGGTGCTCGATGCCCTCGCCTTCCTCCGAAGCCCAACGCACTTCACGCATCGCTCGTCTCCCGCCGCGCCGGGGTGCGCGGCTGCGGCTATCGTAGCGCGCTCACGCGCGGCCCGCATCGGCGCGCAAATAGCGACTATCAACCCGCGCGCATGCGCAACCCGCACCGCATCGCCTATGCTCGCGATGCGCGCCATGTTCCCTTTCGCATTCACGCTTGCGCGTCTTCACGCTTGCACGCGTCCACATCCCCAAGCCTTGCCGCACGACCGCCATGCCGACCCACGCCCCCGCCCACCTGTATGCCGCCTCCGACCGGCTCGCCGCGCCGCTGCGCACGCTGCTGCGCAGCCTGGGCCAGATCGTGCTGCAGCGTCACGCGGGCACCGGCGCGGGCGTGCTCGCGGCGCTCGCGCTCTGCGACGCGCGGCTCGCCTGCGCGGCGCTGATCGGCGCGACGGCGGCGAACGTCTGCGCGCTGCTAGGCGGCACGGCGCTCGCGCAAATCGACGACGGCCTCGCGGGTTTCAACGGCGCGCTCGCCGCGCTCGCGGCCTTCACGTTCGGCGGCGATCCGGCGACCGCCGTCGCGCTGGCGCTGCTCGCCGCCGCCGCGAGCGCCTGGCTCGGCGCCCCGCTCGCGCGGCGGCTCGGCAAGATCGGGCTGGCCGTGTATTCGTCGCCGTGTCTGGCCGCGACGTGGATCTGGATGGCGTTGCGGACGACGGTTCCGCCAACCGTCATCGATGAAAACTCCGCCCACGCAGCGCCATCGCTCAACCTCGCCGCCCACGCGCTGAACGGCACCCTGAGCGGCCTCGCGCAAACCGCCTTCGCCACCGGCGCGCTGCCGGGCCTCGTGCTGCTCGCGGGCATCGCGCTCTCGTCGCGGCGCGCGGCGGCGTATGCGCTCGGCGGCGCGGCGCTCGCGAGCGGCATCGAATGGCTCGCGGGCGTGCCGGGCGCGAGTTTCGACGCGGGCCTGTGCGGCTTCAACGGCGCGCTCGCGGCGCTCGCCGCCTGCACGCTCGGCGCACGCGCCGCAATCTGTGCGACGATGCTTGCCGCGGCGCTGCATCTCGTCGCCGTGTGCCTGGGCCTGCCCGCCATGACCGCGCCGTTCGCGCTCGCGGGCTGGGCCGTGCATGGCGCGTGGCGAGTGTGCGGATTCACGCGCGCCGCGTCCGCCTCGCACAACATTCGCTAATCGTTCGTCACAGGAAACGCCATGTCCTTCGCCCATCGCCCCACCGGCATTCGCGCCGACACCGCGCCGCTGTCCGATGCCGAACGCACGCTGCGCGTCGATCTCGCCGCCGCGTACCGCCTGATCGCGCTATACGGCTGGGACGATCTGATCTACACGCACGTCTCCGCCGCGATTCCCGATCAGCCCGGCCGCTTTCTGATCAACCCGTTCGGCCTCGCGTTCGACGAAGTGTGCGCATCGAATCTCGTGAAGATCGACACGGATGGCCACATCGTCGGCGACAGCGCGCATCGCGTGAACGCGACCGGCTTCGCGCTGCACGCCGCCGTGCATCTCGCGCGCCCCGACGCCGTCTGCGTGATGCATCTGCACAATACGGCGGGCATTGCGGTCTCGCTGCAACGCGACGGTCTGCTACCCGCTTCGCAACACGCGCTGCGCTTTTACGAGCGGCTCGCGTGGCACGACTACGAAGGCCTCGCGTTCACGCCCGCCGAAGGCACGCGCCTCACCGCGAATCTCGGCGCGAAGTTCGCGATGCTGCTGCGCAATCACGGCACGCTCACCACGGGCCGCACCGTCGCCGAAGCCTTCGTGCTGATGGCCACGCTCATCAAGGCCTGCGAAATTCAATTGCAGGCGCAGGCGGGCGGCGTGCCGCTCGTCGTGCCGCCGCCCGAAGTCTGCGCGCGCACCGCCCTGCAACTCGACGACGGCGGCGCGATCGAAGGCGAACTCGAATGGCCCGCGCTCTTGCGCAAGCTCGATCGCCTCGATGCTTCGTACCGCGAATGAATTCCCCCATCCCCTCTACCCCCCAACAAGGAGCCTCACCATGCCGACATTCCACATCGAAATGTTCGAAGGACGCAGCATCGAGCAGAAGCGCGAACTCGCCGCCGCGCTGACCGAAACCACCTGCAAGGTGCTGGGCGTCGACGCCTCGTCCGTCGACATCATCTTTCAGGACGTGAAGCCCGAAAACTGGGCGACGGCGGGCAAACTCTGGAGCGATCCGCGCTGAACGCGCCGCGCACCTGGGCGAATTGACGCACAGCGCGCGACGCCACTTGAAGCCGATCCAAATTGACGCAAATTGACGCAGCGCACACGCCTTGCGTCATATCAAAGCGCAGCGAATCTTCTCGCTAAATTGATCCTTATCAACGCTTTAGCGCACCCTGTTTTCACTTGACGATTGACTGCTGCGACATGCTGGCGCATGTCGCAGCGCAGCACGACGCGCGGGCTTCCCCTACGCTTACGTCCATTCGCACGCGGCAACGCATGCGTCACGCAAGCAAATACAGCCACGCAAGGCACGCATATGCAATCGTCCATCCCCGCTCTATCCGCATTCGATCTCGCCCGGCTACAGTTCGCCTTCACCGTTTCATTCCACATCGTCTTTCCCGCGCTCTCCATCGGTCTCGCGAGCTTCATCGCGGTGCTCGAAGCGTGCTGGCTCAAGACGCGCAAACCGTTCTACAAAGACCTCTGCCTGTTCTGGTCGAAGATCTTCGCCGTGGCCTTCGGCATGGGCGTGGTCTCGGGCGTCGTGATGAGCTACGAGTTCGGCACCAACTGGGCCGGTTTCTCGTCGTTCGCCGGTCCCATCACCGGTCCGCTGCTCATGTACGAAGTCATGACGGCGTTCTTTCTCGAAGCCGGCTTCCTCGGCATCATGCTGTTCGGCTGGAACCGCGTGAGCGCGCGCGCCCACTTCGGCGCGACGCTGATGGTCGCCATCGGCACGCTCATTTCGACGTTCTGGATTCTCGCGTCGAATAGCTGGATGCAGACGCCGCAAGGCTTCAAGATCGTCGACGGCCACGTGGTCCCGACCGACTGGCTCAAGATCATCTTCAATCCGTCGTTCCCGTACCGGCTCGCGCACATGGCGATCGCCGCCTTCATCGTGGCCGCGCTGGTGGTGGCCGCGACGGGCGCGTGGCATCTGCTCAAGGGCCGCCGCGACCCCGCCGTGAAGAAGATGTTCTCGATGGCGCTCGGCCTGCTGCTCGTGCTCGCGCCGGTGCAGGCTTTCGTCGGCGACGCGCACGGTCTGAACACGCGCGAATATCAGCCCGCGAAGATCGCGGCGATCGAAGGCCTGTGGGACACCGAGCAAGGCGGCACCTCGCTCAACGTGTTCGGCATTCCCGACATGCAGGCGGAAACCACGCGCTACGCCGTGAAGATTCCGCACCTCGGCAGCCTGATCCTCACGCATAGCTGGGACGGCGAGATCAAGGGTCTCAAGTCGTTCCCGCCCGATCAGCGTCCGAACTCGACGCTCATCTTCTGGACCTTCCGCGTAATGGTTGGCTTAGGCATCCTGATGATCGTGCTGGCCGTTGCGGGCTGGTGGCTGCGCAAGCGCGGCACGCTGTACGAATCGCGCCTGTTCCAGCGTTTCGTGCTGGCGATGGGACCGACCGGTTTCATCACGCTGCTCGCGGGCTGGATCACGACCGAAGCGGGCCGCCAGCCGTGGGTCGTCTACGGCGTGATGCGCACCTCGCAGGCCGTGTCGCCGCTCACCGCGCAGCAAGTGGGCATTTCGCTGATGGCGTTCGTCGCCGTGTATTTCCTCGTGTTCGGCACGGGCATCTACTACCTGCTCAAGCTGATGCGCAAGGGTCCGGCGCTGCCGGGCTCCGATGACACGCACGACACGCACGACACACCGGTCCACGGTCGCGCCGATGAAGCGCATCCCGCGCTCGCCGCGAACCAGACCGCGCGCCGCCCGATGTCCGCCGCCGATCAGCTGATCGACGCCTGATACCCGGCCGCACTTTCATCCGCATACGCAACGATACGCAACGAGGCAAGCCAAACATGGATGTCACCGTCATCTGGGCCGCGATCATCGCGCTCGGCCTTCTGCTCTACGTCGTGCTCGACGGCTTCGATCTGGGCATCGGCATCGTGTTTCCGTTCTTCCCCGACGAAGAGGAACGCGATCTCATGATGAACACCGTCGCGCCCGTCTGGGACGGCAACGAAACCTGGCTCGTGCTGGGCGGCGCGGGTCTGTTCGCCGTGTTCCCGATCGTCTATTCGACCGTGCTCTCGGCGCTCTATCTGCCGCTCGTTTTCATGCTCGCGTGCCTGATTTTCCGCGGCGTCTCGTTCGAGATCCGCGCCAAGGCGAACCGCACGAAGCATCTGTGGGATCTCGCCTTCATCGGCGGCTCGACGGGCGCGGCGTTCTTCCAGGGCATCGCGCTGGGCGCTTTCCTGCAAGGCATTCCGATGGCGAACGGCCAGTTCGCCGGCGACGCCTTCGGCTGGCTCACGCCGTTCACGCTGCTGTCGGGCTTCGGCCTCGTGGCGACGTACGCGCTGCTCGGCAGCTGCTGGCTCGTCGCCAAGACCGAGGGCGATCTGCAACGCCGCCTGCACAAGCTGGTCTGGCCGCTCACGGTGATGCTGCTCGCCTTCATCGCGCTCGTGAGCGCCTGGACGCCGATGCAGGACCCGACCATCGCCGACCGCTGGTTCCATTCGGGCCTGTTCTGGCGACTCGCGCCGGTGCCGCTGCTGGTCGTGGCCTGCGCCGTGTGGATGCGCTGGGCCGTGCAGTCGCGCCATCACAAGACGCCGTTCGTCGCCGCGCTCGCGCTCGTGCTGCTCGGCTACGTGGGCCTGCTCGTGAGCCTGTGGCCGTATGCGATTCCGCAGCAGCTCACGCTCTGGCAAGCCGCCGCGCCGCGCGAAAGCCAGACCTTCACGCTGATCGGCGCATCGTTCATCCTGCCCATCATCCTCGCTTACACGGCGCTGGGTTACTGGGTCTTCCGAGGCAAGCTCCGCCATGGCGACACCCATCACTATCACTGAGAAAGCCCCTCAAAACGCCGCGGCGACCCGCGCGGGCAAGCTGCCCGGCTGGCTCTGGTTCGTGCTGCTCTGGTGCGGCGGCGTGGGCGCGGCGGTCTCGCTGGGCTTCGTGTTCAAGGTGTTCATGAACCTGACGCTATTCGCCGTGAAATAACGCGACGACCCGTGCCGCCCGGCGTCGCGTTAGACTGTAGGCCATCTGTCAACTCTTACGATAAGAACCATGCAACAGATGACCTTCATGGAATGCGTCAAGCGCGCGTGGGCGAGCGCGCGCGAAGCCGTCACGCAGATGCCGGGGCTCGTGATCGGCACCTTCCTCATTTACGCCGCGCTCGGCTGGGTGGCGATGGCCGGCCGGCCCGTGCCGGGCGATGGCGACGATCCCTCGTCGGCGCTGATCCTCGCGGCCAATATCGCCACGATCCTCAACGCGCTCGTCTATCTCTGGTTCACGCTCAAGATCTACCGCTTCGTGCTGCTCGGCGAGCAGGCCTCGCCGGTCCTGCCCGGCGGCGCGATGCCGCTGGTGCGCCTGCTCGGCTTCGGCGTCGTGCTGGTGCTCGGCGGCGCGCTGACCATGGCGCTATTCTGGCTCGTGCTGCGCCCGCATCACACGGGCGGCATCCTGTTTCTCTCGCTGGTGGTCGTCACGCTCTGGATGTGCGTGGCCGTGCGGCTGTGCCTGCTGTCGCCCGCGCTCGCGATGGGCGGGCGCTTCGCGTTCGGCGCGGCCTGGCGCGACAGTCGCGGACACTTCTGGAGCCTCGCCGGCGTGTCCTTCATGGCGGCGCTGCCGGTGCTGCTCTGCGGGCTCGTCGTGATGATCGGCCTTGTGTTCGCGGGCATCACGCCCGAGAGCGTGGAGACGCCCGCCGGACTCGCCGCGCTCGCGCTCGGCCAGAGCGCGGCAAATATCGCGTTCGTGCTGGTCACGACCACGGCGCTCGCGTGGCTGCATCGGCGTTATGCGAAGGAACTCGATCCGCAGCAGTCGCCGCGGAATTTCTGATTCGCCGCTTTGCATTCGCAGCGCCTGGATCGTGAAGCGCGCGCCGTCTTGCACGGCGCGCCAGCGATCCACATCACCACACGCCGGGCACGAACCGGTATTTCACCCGCTCCAGATACGCGCGATAGCCGGGCAGTTCCTCGGCCAGCGTGCGCTCCTCGCGCACCGCGCGCCAGCCGATCGCCGCGACCATCGCCGGCACGCACGCCAGTCCCCACCACGAACCGAGCATGAGCGGCGTGCCCGCCAGCAGCAGGATCGCGAACGCGTACATGGGATGGCGCACATACGCATACGGCCCGCTGTCGCTCAGCACATGGCCGCGCTCGCGCTGGATCTTCACCACGGGCGCCGCGTAACGGTTCGCCGCGAACACGCCGCGCGTGGCGTAGAGATCGACGAAGATCGCCACCGCGCCGCACACGGCGAGCCAGACCGGCACCTGCGACCAGCGATAACGCACGGCATCGAGGCCGATCAGGCACAGCCACGCGCACCAGCCCAGCGCGACCGACACCATGAACACGCGGTCCCAGCGCTGCTGCCCGCGCTGCGCGAACGGCGCGAGCCGCTCGGCGAGCAGGCCGGGATCGGTGCGCGCGAGCCACAGGCCGATCCAGAGACCACACCCCGCCCATTCGAGCAACCAGAGCCACGCGGCGGGCCACGCGAGCGTGCCCGCCGAGACGAACAGCATCGCGCCCTGAAACACGAGCCAGATCAGCGTCTGCGTGACGAGTCGCGCGATCAGCGGCTTCATGATGCCCTCCTTGCGCCCTCGCCCTCGCGGGCGTCAGCGCTTTTCGCCTCGTCCCTGCACGCGCGCGAAACTCGCCTGCATGTCGAAGCCCGTCGTGTCGATGCCGAACTGCGTGCTCAGGCAATCGTCGAGTTCGCCCGCGTTCGCGAGCGTGCGATGCGTCGCGTTGCCCGCGACGTCGCGTTCCGTGTAGCGGTCGTTGAAGAGGATCGCGCGGCGGCCGTCGCGCGCGATGCAGGCGATCAGGCAATCCGTGAAGAACGATTGCGGCGACGCCGACGTGTACCAGTTCGCGACTTCGTAATCGCACCATAGCGCAGGCGCGTCTTCGAATCGATAGACATCGCCCCACGCCTCGCCGTCGAAGTGTTCGAGCGTCCATTCGCGCGCGCCCGTCGCGTTCGTTTCATCCCTCGGCGTGAGACGCGCGGGTTCGAGCGGCGTGGCCTGTTCGCCGCGCTGCGCGAACGCGAGCGGCGCACTCAGCGACGCACCGCCGAAGCCCACATCGACGAGCCAGGCTTCGCCTTCCGCCTGCACGCGCAGCAGCATGTGCGTGCGCGGCGTGGCCGCGTCCGACGGCTGACCGAACAGCACGCGCGCCGCCAGCGGTTCCACGTCGAAACCGAGTTGCATCAGCACGTGTGCGAACAGCGTGTTGTGCTCGAAGCAATAGCCGCCGCGGCGCGAGTCGACGAGCTTCGCGACGATGTCCGGCAGCGCGATCGACACGCCGCGCGCCGAGAACGGATTGAGGTTTTCAAAAGGAATCGCACACGGATGCAGACGATGCAGCGTGCGCAGCACGTCGAGCGTCGCGGCGCGCGGTCCGTCGTAACCGATGCGGGCGAAATAGCGGTCGAGATCGAGCTTGAAATCCTGGTCGGACATGGAGACAACCTGAGTGAAAAGTGCGTATGAAAAGACGGCTGAAATGCGTGGGCGTCACGCGATCGACAGGCGTGGTCGACGTGGGTAGCCAACGCTTACGGCGTGATGATAAGCGACTTCTTTCGTCAGACAGAATGCCGTTTTTTAACCAATCTTAATCGCGTCAATACGCTTCGACAGCCATTCGTAAACCCCGCCCTTACATAGTGTAATTACGTTGAGAATCATTCTCATTTGTGTTGACCGTTATAGGGCCGCTGAGTACGATGGCGACGTCTCGGAGACAAGAATTAAGGCGCCCTAAAGCGCATGCGCGACTCGATCCCTCGGCTAAGAAAGAATTAAATAAGTAAGGAATACGATGAATTTCAACCGGACAGACCGTTCGTTCGGACGGCGCTCGCCCGCCTTGCGCGGGCTCGCCCTGTGGGCGGCGTGCGCAGCCTTCGCGTGCGGCACGGCGCAGGCGCAGTCGAGCAGCCCCGACGCCCCCGAGGCCGACCTCGCGATCAAGGCGGAACCGTCCAACTTTTTCACGGGCATCTGGTCGCGCGAGAACCTGCTCGGCGACATGGGCGGGCTGCGTCCGTGGCTCGGCAAATACGGCGTCACGTTCGATCTGACCGAAACCAGCGAATATCTTGCGAACCTGCGCGGCGGCCTCAAACGCGGCGGCGCCTATGACGGCCTCACCACCGCCACCTTGCAGCTCGATACGAGCAAGGCGCTCGGCATTCCGGGCGGTCTGTTCAATATCAGCGCGTTGCAGATTCACGGCACGAATCTGAGCGCGGATAATCTCGGCACGCTGAACACGGCGAGCGGGATCGAGGCGCAGGCGACCACGCGTCTGTGGGAGATGTGGTATCAGCAGTCCTTCCTCGACAAGAAGCTCGACGTCAAGGTCGGTCAGCAAAGCATCGACCAGGAATTCATCACGAGCCAGTACGCGGCGCTGTTCGTCAACACGATGTTCGGCTGGCCCGCGCTGCCCTCGTACGACATGCCTTCGGGCGGCCCCGCGTATCCGCTCGCCGGTCTCGGCGTGCGCGTGCGCGGCCAGATCGCGCCGTCGCTCACGGGCTTGATCGGCGTGTTCTCCGGCGATCCGCTCGGCAACGATCCGAACAATATCAGCGGCACGAACTTCAATCTGCACAACGGCACGCTCGTGATCGGCGAGTTGCAGTATGCGATCAATCAGCCTTCGGAAGGCGAGCTGGTCAGCGCCGATCACCAGGGACTCCCAGGCACTTACAAGATCGGCTTCTGGTACAACAGCAATTCGTTCGACGATCAGCATTACGACAACACCGGTCTCTCGCTCAACAATCCGGCGAGCACGGGCATTGCCGCGCAGCATCACGGCAACTACAGCATTTACGCCGTAGCCGACCAGATGGTGTGGCGTCCCGATCCCGACGAACCGCGCAGCATCGGCGTGTTCGCACGCGTGATGGGCGCGCCGGGCGACCGCAATCCTGTCGATTTTTCGGCCAACGCGGGCATCGTGATGAAGGCGCCGTTCAAGGGCCGCGACAACGACAGCGTCGGTCTCGCCGTCACGTATATCAAGGTGAGCAACGCCCTGCACGATCTCGACATGGATTACCGCAACTTCAACACGGGACCGTACGGCGTGCGCACGCAGGAAACCACGCTCGAAGCGACCTATCAGTACGAGGTCACGCCGTGGTGGCAGATTCAGGCCGACGCGCAATACACCTTCAACGCCGGCGCGGGCCAGAACCCGAACGATCCGACCCAGCCGCTGCGCAACACCTTCGTGCTGGGCGTGCGCACCAACATCACGTTCTGATTCACCGCATCCGCACCATGTCCAACACCAAGTCCTCACGCTCCCACGCCGCGCCCGCCAGCGCGTGCCCGTGCGCGCGCGAGGCACGGAGAAAAACAATGAATCACGCCACGCGCAAGCTTCTGCTGTGCTCGGCTCACGCCACTCGCGCGGCGCTCGCGCTCGCCGCCGCCGCACTGCTCGGCACCCCGTTCGCCGCGCATGCCGGCGAGCCCGGCATGCTGGAGATCGTCAAGCACCAGACCACGCTCATCAACACGGTGCCCGATAACGGCGACCAGAATCCGTACGCGCTCGTCATCGCGCCGGTGAGCGCGGGCGCCGTCAAGCAGGGCGACGTGCTGATCGACAACTTCAATAACGCCGCGAACATGCAGGGCACCGGTTCGACCATCGTCGACTATCACCCGGACACGAAGCAGATGACGCTGTTCGCCACCATTCCGCGCGACCTCAAGGAATGTCCGGGCGGCGTGGGCCTCTCGACCGCGATGACGATGCTGAAGTCGGGCTGGGTAATCGTCGGCAGCACGCCGAGCAACGACGGCACGACCAACACCAAGGGCGCGGGCTGCCTGATCGTGCTCGACAGCAACGGCAAGATCGCGAAAGCCATCAGCAGTCCGAACATCAACGACCCGTGGGGCAACATGGCCGTGATCGACAACGGCGATCACGCGACGCTGTTCGTGAGCAATGCGGGCTTCGGCGTGGGCGGCACGGAACTCGGCCCGGACGGCGAGCCGCCCGTGTTCAAGCAGGCCACCGTGCTGCGCATGGAACTCGACATTCCGAACGGTCAGGCGCCGACGGTCAAGAGCGAAACGGTGATCGCCAGCGGCTTCGGCGCGCGCGCCGACCGCGGCGTGTTCCTTGTCGGCCCGACCGGCCTCGCGCTGTCCGCCGACAACAAGCTGCTCTATGTGTCCGACGCGATCGGCAACCGCATCAACGTGATCGAAGATCCGACCACGCGCGACACGAGCGCGGGCGTGGGCCGTCAACTGACTGCCGACGGCCTGCTGCATCGCCCGCTCGCGATGATCACCACGCCCCAGGGCCATCTGCTCGTGACCAACGCGCTCAACGGCCAGGTCGTCGAGATCGACCCGGTCGCGGCGAAGCAACTCTACGCACGCTGGATCGATACCGACAAGGCGCAGACGCCGCCCGGCAACGGCGACCTGTTCGGCATCGCACTCACACCGGCGGGCGACGGCTTCTACTACGTCGAAGACGACGTGAACACGCTCGTACTGGCGAAATAATCATGGCCTCAGACGATAAACCGAACGCGCCGCCGCGTCCCGCGCGGCGCGGTTTTCTCAAGGCAGGCGGCGCGGCGCTGGCCGCTGGCGCGTCGCTCGGCGCGAGCGGTCTGACGCAGGCCGCCGAAGCGAAGCATCACGCGCCCATGGCCGCCGATCCGATGAACGCGGTCGAGCCGTTCTACGCGGCGCATCAGGGCGGCGTCGTCACGCCGCAGCAGGCGCATACGTACGTGGCCGCGTTCGATCTCACGACCGCCTCGCGCGACGACGTGATCGCGCTGCTGCGTCAGTGGACCGAATCGGCCGCGCGCATGACGCAAGGCCAGGCCGCGGCCTCGCTCGACAACGGCAAGGACGATCAGCCCGCGCCCGATTCCGGCGATGTGCTCGGTCTCGGCCCGGCCGGTCTCACGGTGACGTTCGGCTTCGGTCCCGGCCTCTTCATGTCCGAAGGCAAGGATCGTTACGGACTCGCGCATCTGCGCCCCGCCGCGCTCGTCGATCTGCCGCGTTTCAACGGCGATCAACTGGTGGCCGAAAAAACCGGCGGCGATCTCTACGTGCAGGCCTGCGCGAATGATGCGCAAGTGGCCTTCCACGCGGTGCGCCAGCTCGCGCGCCAGGGCTACGGCAAGCTGCACATGCGCTGGGGGCAGGCGGGCTTTCTCTCCGGCCCGCGCAATCAGACGCCGCGCAATCTGATGGGCTTCAAGGACGGCACGAACAATCCGCCGACCTCGGACCCGACGGCGATGAACGAATTCGTCTGGGCCACGGCCGCCGACGCGCCGTGGATGCAGGGCGGCACCTATACGGTCGTGCGCCGCATCCGCATCACGATCGAGCACTGGGACCAGATGGAACTGGGCTTCCAGGAGCAGGTGTTCGGCCGTCACAAGTACAGCGGCGCGCCCATCGGCCAGACGAAGGAATTCGACGCGGTCGATCTCACCGCGAACGACAAGGACGGCAATCCGCTGATTCCTGAAAACTCGCACGTGCGCCTGTCGAATCGCGCGTCGAACAACGGCGCGCAGATCCTGCGCCGCTCGTACTCGTACAACGACGGCACGAACTTCTATATCGAGCGCTGGCCGCCGTGGCGTCAGGAAACCGAATATGACGCGGGCCTCATCTTTATCGCGCACCAGGCCGACCCGCGCACGGGCTTCATTCCGATCAACGAGAAGCTCGCGAAGTTCGACATGATGAACCAGTTCACCACGCACGTCGGCAGCGCCGTGTTCGCATGTCCGCCGGGCGCGAAACCCGGCTCGTACATCGGCGCGCCGCTGTTCGAGGCGTAACGCAAACCGGCGCGCGCATCTCTGCGCGCGCCGGACCGCAGCACCACGCGAAGCAACGCAGCACGACGGATTCATTCGACAACAAGCAACAACGACAGACGACCAACATGAAGACGACCTTTTTCGGTGCGCCGCTGCGCGCCGCCACCCTCGCACTCGCCGTTGCGGGGATGTTGCCGCTGGGCGCGCACGCCGCCTCGATCACGCTCTACAACGCGCAGCACGAGCAGGTCGTGAACCAGCTCGCGAAGGACTTCGAGCAGCAGACCGGCATCGACGTGAAGATCCGCAGCGGCGAAGGTCCGGCGCTGGCCGCGCAGCTCGTCGCCGAAGGCGAGAAGACGCCCGCCGACGTGTACTTCACCGAGAACTCGCCCGAGCTGATGCTGCTCGAAGAAAAAGGCCTGCTCGCGCCGGTCAAGCCTTCGACGCTCGCCGACGTGCCCGCGCACTACAACTCGCCCGCCGGGCAGTGGGTCGGCGTGACGGCGCGCGAAAACGTGCTGGTGTACAACACGGCGAAGCTGCAAGCCGCGCAACTGCCGCAGTCGATCTTCGATCTCGCGAAGCCCGAGTGGAAAGGCAAGATCGGCATTGCGCCGAGCGACGCCGACTTCCTGCCGCTCGTCGACGCCGTGCTCGCCGCCAAAGGCGAAGCGGCCACGCTCGACTGGCTCAAGGGCCTGAAAACCAACGCGCAGATTTTCGACGACGACGAAGGCGTGGTGGCGGCGGTCAACCGCGGCGGGGTCGCGACCGGCATCATCAACAACTACTACTGGGACCGTCTGCACGCTGAAATCGGCGACAAGAAAACGCGCAGCGCCGTCGCGCATTTCGCCGACGGCGACGTGGGCGCGCTCGTGAACGTCTCCGGCGCGGCCGCGATGAAGGCGGCCCATAACCCGGACGGCGCGCAGAAGTTTCTCGCCTACCTCGTGAGCGAGCGCGCACAGAAGCTGATGGCGCAAGGCCACATCAGCTTCGAATATCCGCTGCGTCCCGGCGTGCAGGGCGATCCGATCAACAAGCCGTTCGATCAGCTGCATCCGCCCGCGCTGACGATCCAGCAACTCGGCGACGACAGCCAGGCAGGCCGTTTGCTGCGCCAGGCCGGCCTGCTGTAATTCTCAAGGATGGCTAAGCAATTGTGAGTGAAGCCGTTACCTCGGCGCATGCGATGCCGGATGAAGCCGATGCCGATGCGGATATCGATGCCGATATCGATCGCGCCGGCATCGCGGCGCACGCCGTCACGCGCCGCCGTGCGCCGCGCGCGCTGTTTCTCGCCGCCGCGCTCGGGCCGCTGCTGGTCCTGCTGCCGCTCGCGCTGACGTTCTGGCGCGCGCTGTCGTTCGGGTTCGCCGATGCGGCGGACCTGATCTTCCGTCCGCTCGTCGGCGAACTGCTGGTCAACACGCTCAGCATCACCGTGAGCGCAACGCTGGCGTCGGCCGTGCTCGGGACCGCTGTCGCGTGGTTCGTCGAGCGCACCGATCTGCCTGGGCGACGCGCATTCGCCCTGCTCGCCGCCGCGCCGCTCGCCATGCCCGCGTTCGTCACGAGCTATGCGTGGGTGTCGTTGAGCCTCGATTTGCAGGACTTTCTCGGCGCGTTCATCGTCATCACGACCGCGTATTTTCCGCTCGTCTATCTGCCGGTGGCCGCTGCCTTGCGCGGGCTCGATCCTGCGCTCGAAGAATGTGCGCGCGCACTCGGCTGCAACCGCTGGGCGATTTTCGTGCGCGTGGTGCTGCCGCAATTGCGCCCTGCCTTGCTCGGTTCGATGCTGCTCGTCGCGCTGGGCGTGCTGTCCGAATTCGGCGCGTTCACGCTGCTGCGCTTTCGCACCTTCACGACCGAGATCTATGCCGAATACCGCACGAGTTTCGACGGCGGCGGTGCGTCGCTGCTCGCCTGCGTGCTGATCCTGCTGTGTCTCGTCTGTCTCGTGTTCGAGTTTCGCGTGCGTGGACGCGCGCGCTACGAACGCGTCGATCGCGGCACGCGTCGCGCGGCCGCCCGTCTCGCGCTGGGCCGCTGGCGCTGGCCGGTTACGCTCGCGTTCGTCGCGCTCAACGTGGGCACGCTCGGCGTGCCGCTCGCGATGATCGGCTACTGGCTCACGCAACCGGGCGCCGCCGCGATCACGCCCGCCGACGTGTCGCCCGAACTGCTGTTCACCACCACGCTCGCTTCGCTGCGGCTCGGCCTGCTGGCCGCCGTGTTCACGACGCTGCTCGCGCTGCCGCTCGCCTATCTGCTCGCGCGCTATCCGGGCCGCGCGGCGACCTTTCTCGAACGCACCGCGTTCATCGCGCAAGGCGTGCCGGGGCTCGTCATCGCGCTTGCGATCGTGTCGCTCGCCGTGCGCGCGCTCGAACCGCTCTATCAGAGCACGACGCTGCTGATCGTGGTCTACGCGATTCTCTTCCTGCCGCTCGCGCTCGTGAGCGTGCGCGCGGCGCTGTTGCAGGCGCAGCAGCGTCTCGAAGAGACGGCGCGCGCGCTCGGCCTCGGCTGGTTCGCCACGCTGCGGCGCGTGGTGCTGCCGCTCGCGGGACCGGGTCTCGGCGCGGCGGCGTCGATGGTCTTCATCTCGGTCGTCACCGAACTGAACGCGACACTGCTGCTCGCGCCCATCGGCACGCACACGCTCGCCACCCAGGTCTGGTCCGATACCTCGACGCTCGCGTTCGCCGCCGCCGCGCCCTATGCCGCGCTGCTCACGGCGCTCTCGCTCGCGGCCTCGGGCCTGCTGTTCGCGTTCGCGGGCAAATCGGCGCTCGCGGCGCAGGCTGGCTCGCCCTCTCCATCCGATACCTCGCGCTCATGAGCACACTACGCATTGCCGGTGTTTCCAAGGCCTTCGACGGTCATCCCGTGCTGCACGACGTTCATCTCACGGTGAAGTCCGGCTCGCTGCTCGCGCTGCTCGGCCCCTCGGGCAGCGGCAAGACCACGCTGCTGCGCCTGCTATGCGGCTTCGAACGTGCCGACGCGGGCAGTATCGAAATCGGCGGACGGCGTGTGGCGGACGATGCGCTGCATCTGCCCGCGGAGCAGCGCCAGATCGGTTACGTTCCGCAGGAAGGCGCGCTGTTTCCGCATCTCTCGGTGGCGGACAACATCGTGTTCGGCCTGCCTCGCGCGCAGCGGCGCACGCGGCATCGCGTGTCGGAACTGCTCGAACTCGTCGGTCTTCCGGAGTCCTGTGCAAATCGCGCGCCGCAGCAGCTGTCGGGCGGACAGCAGCAGCGCGTGGCGCTCGCCCGCGCACTGGCGCCCGCGCCGGGTCTCGTGATGCTCGACGAACCGTTTTCGTCGCTCGATGCGGCGTTGCGCGTGGAAACCCGCGCCGCCGTGGCGCGCGCGCTCGCGGCGGCGGGCGCGACGGCCGTGCTGGTCACGCACGATCAGGCGGAAGCGCTCTCGCTCGGTCACGAAGTCGCCGTGCTGCTGCATGGCCGGGTCGTGCAAACGGCCGCGCCGCAGACGCTGTACCGTCGGCCCGTGACGCGCGAACTCGCGGCCTTCGTCGGCGAAGCGGTGTTGCTGCCGGGGCGGGTCAGCGCAGGATTCGCGCATTGCGCGCTCGGCGCGTTGCCGCTCGCGGACGGCACACAGGCCACACTCGGCAACGTCGATGGCAACGTCGATGGCGACGTCGACGTGATGCTGCGCCCCGAACAGATCGACGTCCTGCCGCACGATGCGATCCGCCCCGGCGCACTCGACGCGCGCGTGCGCGACGTCACGTTCCAGGGCCAGGATGCCGCGCTCACGCTGGAACTCCAGCTCGATCCGGCTCAAGCGTCCACGCCGATTCGCGCGCGCGTGCCGGGCTTTCGCACTCCGCAGCCCGGCGAACGCGTGCGCGTGGCGGTGGGCGGCGAAGTCAGCGTCTATCCGCGCTGACGACGCACCGAAAGATCCTGAACCATCTGTTCTACGAAGTAATCGCAGGTGGCCCGGTTCGACTTCACGCTGCGCGCGACCACGATATCGAGCGGCTCGATCGTCGGCAGGCCGTGCGCCTCGCCGAGCACCTCGAAACGCGCGGGCACGCTGCACCGCGTGAGCGCCACCACGGCGATGCCCGCCTCCACCGTCGCCATCAATCCCGTGAGACTCGCGCTCGTGAACGCCGCGCGATAGCGGATGCGCGCCGCGTCGAGCGCCGCCACCGTATGCGCGCGCGCCACGCTGCCGTGCTCGTAAAGCCCGACCGGTAGCGGCGTCATCGCGAGCGGCGCCGGATCGTCGGGCAAACCCACCCAGACCATATCTTCACTGCGCACGAATTCCCCGCGAATCTGCTTGTCGCGCGTGACGAAGGCGACGTCGATCTTGTTGTCCGCCAGCATCGGCCCGAGCGCCACGCTCTGCGCGCAGACGATCTCGATCTCCACATGCGGATAAAGCGTCGAAAAGCGCCGCAACACCGGCGAGAGCAGCGCCGCCATGTAATCGTCGGGCGCACCGAGCACCACGCGCCCCGTCACCTCGGGCCGCACCAGCGCCGACCACGCCTCCTCCTGCAAATCGAGCGCGCGCCGCGCATATTCGAGCAGCGTGCTGCCGGGCCGCGTGAGCGCGAGATTGCGCGTGTCGCGCGTGAACAGCGAGGTGCCGAGCACCTGTTCGAGCCGCTTGATCTGCATGCTCACGGCCGCCTGCGAGCGATGCACGGTCACGGCGGCCTTCGTGAAACTGCCCGCGTCCGCGACGGCCACGAAGCTGCGCAAGAGATCCAGATCGAACTCGGGATTCATGATTCATCAGCCAGATTGATGGAATTGTTCAATTTAATTCGTTTGCCGACACCCTGCAACTCACGAATACTGAAACGGTTTTCAACCTGCTTTCGCTTTTAAGCGTTTCCTGCCGATGTCGTCCACGCAATCCGATCTCCATAACAGCCGCCAGGGCGTCGCCATGCTCGCGGGCGGCGGCCTGCTGATGGGCACCATTGGCGTGTTCGTCGAAGAGGCGCATCTGGGCGCGCTCACGCTCGTGTTCTTCCGCTGCCTGTTCGGCATGCTCGCGCTCGCCGCGTATTGCGCGTGGAAAGGCTGGCTCACGCCGCGTCAGCTCGCGCGGCAATTCACGCGCCGCACCTTCGCGCTCGCCTTTATCTCGGGCGTGCTGATGGTCACGCAATGGGTGGGCTTTTTCGATTCGATCCATCGCACCAGCATCGCGGTCGCAACGGTCGTGTTCCATGTGCAGCCGTTCTGGGTCGTGCTGATCGGCGCGGCGATCTTTCACGAGCGCCTCGGCGCGGACCGGCTCGGCTGGATCGCGATTGCGTTCGTGGGCCTCGTGCTCGCCTCGGGCGTGCTCGCGGAAAGCCATGTGGCCGATCATCCGCGTTATCTGATTGGTCTTGCTGAAGCGCTCGGCGGATCGGTGCTCTATGCGAGCGTCACGCTGATCGCGAAGAGTCTGCGCGAGCTGCGCCCGCATCTGTTCACGCTCACGCAATGCGCGGTGGGCGCGCTGTGTCTGCCGCTGATCGCGCCCTTCGTCGCGCCGCTCGAACTCACGCATATTTCGGCGACGCAATGGGGCTGGCTCGTGGGCATGGGCGTGCTGCACACGGGGCTCTCGTACGTGCTGATCTACGGCGCGCTGCCGAAGCTCACGACGCCCGTGATCGCCGTGCTGCTGTTCGTGTATCCGCTCACCGCGATCGCCGTCGATGCGATCGTCTACGGCCGCGCGCTGAGCGTGCCGCAACTCGCGGGCATGGTGCTGATCGTGACGGCGAGCCTCGGCGTCAATCTGGGCTGGCGCATGTTTCCGCCGAGGCTCGCGTTCAAGCGGCGTTGATCGATACTTGATGGGCCGTCAGCCCGGCAACACTTCGCCCTTCGTTTCCGGCGCGAACGGAATGATCAGCAGCCCGACGACGAACGCGATGGCCGTGAGCGCAACCGGCACGCCCAGCGTGTGCATGCGCAGCACCGCCGCGCCGAGCATGAAGTTCACGCCTGCGCCCACGAAGCGTCCGAACGAGGTGCAGAACGCGAACGCCGTGGCGCGCACGCGGGTGCCGAACTGCTCGGGCAGCCACAGGCTGAACAGCGCGAAATTGCCGCCGAAAAAGCCCAGCACGAACAGAATGGCGATGAACGGCACGAGCCCGTTTTCGAGGTAATACGCCCAGCCGAAACTCGCCGCGATCGTCACGGCCATGCCGCCGAAATAAATCGCCAGCGTCCATTTTCGGCCGATACGCTCGGCCATCGGCGGCAGCGCGAGACAGCCCAGAATCGTGCCGATCGAGAGAATCCCCGTCGCGATCGAGGCCGTGCGGATTGCCTCGGCCTTGCTCGCGCCCGCCCTGGTGGCAAGCTGGATCACCGCCGACGGCTCATACACCGCGCCCGCCCACAAGCCGATGATCGCAATCGTCAGCAGCGCGCACGCGACCACGGTGCGGCGGCGATAACCGGCGCTGAAAATCTCGCGCAGCGGATGGCCGTGATGCACGTGGCTCGCCTCCGACTTCTGCCACTTGTCCGGCTCCTGCACGCGCGTGAGCACGAGAATGGCGACCACCACCGGAACCGCGCCCATCAGGAACATCGCGCGCCAGCCGTAGTGCACGCCGACCGTGTAGTTCAGCGCGGCCGCGATGAAGAAGCCTGCGTAATAGCCCGTCTGCAGATAGCCCGCGCCCATCTTGCGCCGATCCTCGGGCCACGATTCGGCCACGTAGGTGCCCGCGAGCGCCCATTCGCCGCCGATGCCCACGCCCGCGAGAAAGCGGTAGATGCCGAGCGCCCACACGCTTTGCGCGGTGGCCGACAAGCCCGTGAAGATCGCAAACATGAAGATGGTGCCCGCGAGCACGCGCGTGCGGCCGAAGCGGTCCGCCATCGGCCCCCAGATGAACGACAGCCCCCAGCCGACCAGAAACAGCGCGAACAGGATCGAGCCAGCGAGACCGATGTTCGGCGCGGTCGCGGCATAGCCCGAGCGCGGCAGCAGTTCGGTGAGCGCGGGCGTGAGCACGAGCGCGTAGATGAACGAGTCCATGCCGTCGAGCGTCCAACCGGCCCAGGCGCCCCAGAAACCGGCGATCTGCGAGCGGTTCAGCGGCGTCTTGTGAGCACGCCGGGCGGGCTCGGTAATCGAATTCATGATGCTCCTCTCTCCTGTGATGCCGCGCGCCCTGAATGCGGATTGAAAGCGCGGCGCGGAACGCGAACCGGACTGTTGCCGGCTACCTTCAAGAACTCCCTGTAAGCCCCCGATTCCTGCTTTCCCCGTCTATGCTGTATTGCTCGTTTTGCGGGTTTGCGAGGCTTTCGCCCTTGTCGTTTTATATATAATATTTGATCTCATGAGCGACGCAACGAATGGTTTTCCCCTGGAAGGCAGCGCGACGGAGGTGTCGGCAAGCGGATTGCCGACGCTCGCGGCGCCGCGCACCAGCACTTCGCGCATGATCGCGGACGCCCTGCGCACCGCCATCGTCGAAGGCACGCTCGCGCCCGACGCGCCGCTGCGCCAGGACGCGATCGCGCGGCATTTTTCGGTCAGTGCAATTCCCGTGCGCGAGGCGCTGCGCCAGCTCGCGAGCGAAGGCTGGGCGCGCATCGAAGTGAACAAGGGCGCGAGCGTCGCGTCCCTGTCGCGCGACGAGGCCCGCGAGATCTACGAGATCCGCTCGGCGCTCGAAAGCCTCGCGCTCGGTCTCGCCATTCCCAATCACACGGCCGCCTCGCTGCGCGAAGTGAGCGCGCTGGCCGCCGCCGCGAAGCGCGAGCGCGATCCGTCGCTGTATGTGGCGCGCAACGAGGACTTCCATATGAGCCTCTACGCGCCCGCGGGCCGCCCGCAACTGATGGACATGCTCATCACGCTGCATCGGCGTGGCGAGCGTTATCTGCGGCTCAAATTCGGCTTTCCCGCCTACAAGGGCGAGTCCGACGCCGAACACGCCGAAATCCTCGCCGCCGTGAAGCGCCGCGACGTGAGCGCCGCGCAGGCGCTCGTGGCCGCGCATTTGCTCGGCACCGGCGAATTGATCTACCGATTTTTGACCGATCGCGCCGCGGCGCAGCCAGCCGCGAAGAAAACGCGCGCCGCGTCGGCCGCCTCTCCCGCATCCTCCCGTTCACGGAGCCGAACTCCCGATGAAGCCTCAAGCTGAAACCTCCGCCTCGTCCGCTCACGCCAGCCAGGCGCCGCGCTCGTGGACCACGCGCCGCGACGAGAAAGCGCGCCGCCTCGCCGCCGTTTCGGGCTGGCTCGAAGACGGCGTGCTGCCCGCCTCGCGCATGACCGACGCGCTCGAACTGCTGATCCGTCCCGGCGACCGCGTCGCGCTCGAAGGCGACAACCAGAAGCAGGCCGACTTTCTCTCGCGCTCGCTCGCGAAGGCCGATCCCGCGAAGCTCAACAACATTCATCTGCTGATTTCGAGCATCAGCCGCCCCGATCATCTCGCGCTGTTCGAGCGCGGTATCGCGCATCGCGTGGATTTCGCGTTCGCGGGACCGCAGAGCCTGCGCGTGGCGCAATTGCTCGAAGACGGCCAGCTCGAAGTGGGCGCGATCCACACGTATGTGGAGTTGTACGCGCGCATGTTCGTCGATCTGATTCCGCAGGTCGCGCTGCTCTGCGCGGAAAAGGCCGACCGTCACGGCAATCTCTACACCGGCCCGAACACCGAAGACACGCCCACGATCGCCGAAGCCGCCGCGTTCAGCCAGGGCATCGTGATCGTTCAGGTCAACGAAATTGTCGATGAACTGCCGCGCGTCGATATTCCCGGCTCGTGGGTGGACGTGGTCGTGCAAGCCGATCGCCCGTTCGCGGTCGAGCCGCTGTTCACGCGCGACCCGCGCCATATCGGCGACCTGCAGGTGCTCACGGCGATGATGGTCATCAAGGGCATCTACGCACCCTACGGCATCACCGCGCTCAATCACGGCATCGGTTTCGACACGGCCGCCATCGAACTGCTGCTGCCCACGTATGGCGAACAGCTCGGCCTCAAGGGCAAGATCTGCCGCAACTGGACGCTCAATCCGCATCCCACGCTGATCCCCGCGATCGAATCGGGCTGGGTGGACAGCGTGCATTGCTTCGGAAGCGAAGTGGGCATGGAGGCGTATATCGCCGCGCGCCCCGACGTGTTCTTCACCGGCAGCGACGGCAGCCTGCGCTCGAACCGCGTGCTGTGCCAGCTCGCGGGGCAATACGCGGTCGATCTCTTCATCGGCTCCACGCTGCAGATCGACGCCGATGCGAATTCGTCGACGGTCACGCGCGGACGTCTCGCCGGTTTCGGCGGTGCGCCGAACATGGGCCACGATCCGCGCGGCCGACGTCATGCGAGCGAAGCGTGGCTCAAGCTGCTCAAGGACACGGGCCCGGTGTCGCGCGGCCACAAACTCGTGGTGCAGCTCGCGGAAACGTGGAAGAAAGGCGGCGAGCCGACTTTCGTCGACGAACTCGATGCCATCGCCGTGGGCGAAAAGAGCGGCATGCCGGTCGCGCCCGTGATGATCTACGGCGACGACGTGAGCCACGTGGTCACCGAGGAAGGCATCGCGCATCTGCATCGCGCGGAAGGCATCGAGGAGCGGCGCGCGTCGCTCGCTGCCGTCGCGGGCGTGACGCCGATCGGCCTGCGCGCGAAGCCGGAAAAAACCGAGGAATTGCGCCGCCGCGGCATCGTGCAGTTCCCCGAAGATCTCGGCATCCGTCGCGGCGACGCCAAGCGCTCGCTGCTCGCCGCGCGCAGCATCGACGATCTGGTGACGTGGTCGGGCGGTCTCTACACGCCGCCCGCGCGCTTCCGCAGCTGGTGAGCGCGATGCGCACGCTATCGAATTTGTCACCGGCTTCTCAGGTGCCGCTCGCTGAAGTCGCGCCCTATTCGACCTCCGACGCGGCCTCCGACGCGGCACACGAAGCCGCGATGCGTCCCGACGCACAACTCGCCCGCTTCGCACGCGACGCGCTGATCGAAGAAGCGCGGCTCACGCCGAAGCCCGCGCTCGTCGATGCGCGCGGCAGCGGCGCGCACGTCGATCTCGATCTCGCGACCATGCTGCGGTCCGCGCATGCGCTCGAACCGACCTTCGCCGCGCTCGCGCGCGCCTCGTACGGCGCACGGCCCGGCACGGCGCTACGCACCGACCTCGCGCGCATCGGCCGCGCGGGCGAAGCCGCGATGATGCGCGCGACCGCCGGCAGCAACGCGCATCGCGGCGCGATCTGGATCGTGGGCCTGCTGGTCGCGGGCGCGGCTATCGTGCACGCGCCCAGCGCCGATGACAGTGCGTATGCACACGCGACACGCATCGGAGAAACGGCGGCGCACATCGCGCGTTTCGACGATCTGCTCGCGCAGCCCGCGCGCAGCAACGGCGAACGCGTGCGCGAGCGCTACAACGTGGGCGGCGCGCGCAGTGAAGCGCAAAACGGCTTCCCGCACGTGCTGCGCGTGGGCCTGCCCGCGCTGCACGCTGCCCGCGCGCGCGGCGACGACGAAGCCGCCGCGCGCGTCGACGCCCTGCTCGCCATCATGGCCTCGCTCGACGACACCTGCGTGCTCCATCGCGCGGGCCTCGCGGGACGCGAAGCCGCACAAGCGGGCGCGCAGCGCGTGCGCGACGCGGGCGGCATCGCCACACGCGCGGGCCGCCAGGCGTTCGACGCGCTCGAACGCGCGCTGCTCGCACTCAACGCATCGCCAGGCGGCGCGGCCGATCTGCTCGCCGCGACGATCTTTATCGACAGACTAGTTCAGCACCGCATCGGCGGGAGGACGGTTTCATGGAACAACTGACATTCGACTATCCGGCGCAGCGCGCCGTGACCACGCGCGCGCATGTGGGCGTGGTGGGTTCGGGCGATCTCGAAGTGCTGCTGCAACCCGCCGCCGGGATGCAGGCGCGCGTGGTCGTGCACACGAGCGTGGACGGCTACAGCCATATCTGGAAAAGCGTGCTCGACCGCTTTTTCACGCGCTACGACGGCGCGGCGCTCATCGAGATCAACGACTTCGGCGCGACGCCCGGCGTCGTGGCGCTGAGGCTCGCGGAAGCCGTCGAGGCCGCGCAGGACGATGCACCGAACGGCGCGCAAGGAGCGAACTCGTGAGCATGGCTAATCAATCCGCGCTGCTGCGCGACAGCTTCATCGAGCTGAGCGCGCGCGAACGCGCCGCCGCCGTGCTCGATCCCGGCACGTTCCGCGAACTGCTCGGACCGTTCGACCGCATCGAATCGCCGTGGCTGCCGCTGCAAGGCATCGTCTGCCAGGCCGACGACGGCGCGGTGATCGCGCGCGGCACCATCGACGGCCAGCCCGCCGTGGTGGCCGCAATCGAATCGGCGTTCCAGGGCGGCAGTATCGGCGAAGTCTCGGGCAGCAAGATCGCGGCGGCGCTCGAACTCGCGCTCGCCGACTGCGAGCGCGGCAAGATCGTGCGCCCCGTCGTGCTGTTCGAAACCGGCGGCGTGCGCCTCCAGGAAGCGAACCTCGGCCTCGCCGTGATCGCCGAGATCCAGTCGGCCATCGTCGCGCTGCGCCGTCACGTGCCGGTCGTCGGCGTGATCGCGGGCATGGTGGGCTGCTTCGGCGGCATGTCGCTCGCGGCGGGCCTGTGCTCGTATCTCGTGATGACGAAGCAAGGCCGCCTCGGCATGAACGGCCCCGAAGTGATCGAGCAGGAAGCGGGCATCGATGAACTCGACGCGAGCGACCGCCGCCGCGTGTGGCAACTGATCGGCGGCGAACAGCGCGCGCGTACCGGTTTTGCGGACGCGCTCGTGGAAGATGCCGTCGACGATGTACGCGACGCCGTGCGTGCCGCGTTCGTCCAGGGCGTGCCGGCCGCGCATCGCACCGAGCAGGTCGAAGCGACGCTCGCGAAGCTCGCGCAGATCGATCCCGCCAGCGTGGAGCCCGAGACGATGCGAGCCGCGTTCGGCCCCTCGCCCTTCAACGCCACGCGCACGCACGGAGAAACCGCATGAGCGAATCGACCTTGAATCGTGGCGCGCGCTGGCTGCGCGCACTTGCAGGCCAGCAGGCGGACCAGGCGAACGGCGCGTGTGTGCAGTATGCCGACGCGCCGCTCGGCGGCGAGACCGCGCGCTTCATCACCGTCGCGCCCGATGCCGACAACCGCTTTCCGCGCGCGCGCGACAACGTGGTCGGCCTCGAACAAGGCTGGCGTCTCGCGCAAGCGGTGCGCGAAGCCATCGACGCCGACAAGGCGAACGGCACGCGCCGCCCGATCGTCGCCATCGTCGACGTGAAAAGCCAGGCTTATGGTTATCGCGAGGAAATGCTCGGCATTCATCTCGCCTGCGCGGCCGCCGTCGATGCGTATGCGAGCGCGCGGCAAGCCGGTCATCCCGTGGTCGCGCTGATCGTCGGCCCGGCGATGTCGGGCGCGTTTCTCGCGCACGGCTATCAGGCCAACCGTATCGTCGCGCTCGACGCGCCCGGCACGATGGTCCACGCGATGGGCAAGGAAGCGGCGGCGCGCGTCACGCGGCGCAGCGTCGAAGACCTCGACGCGCTCGGCGAAAAGATCGTGCCGATGTCGTATTCGATGACCTCGTTCGCGAAGCTCGGCCTGCTCGACGAACTGATTCACGACGTCGATGCCGACGCGCCCAGCGACACGCAGATTGCGCGCGTGCGCGACGTGCTCGCGCAAAAGGTCAAGGAAGCGCGCGGCGACACGAGCGGTCTCGCACATCGTCTGCAAGGCGAGGCGGCGCAGCGCACGCGCGCGGCGTCGATCGAAGTGCGCAAGCGGCTTGCGCAACAGTGGGACGCGAACTGATGCGCGTCTGCGCCGCGCCGCCGTTCGCCGCCAGCGCGCCACGCGTGGGCGATGCGCGTTGGCGCGCGCATGATCTGCTGAAGCTCAAGCAGCTTCCCGAAGCCGACGACGAACCGGCGTGGGTGCGCGCGGCATTCGCACGCGCGCCGTTCGCGGTCGTGCGGCGCGCCGAGGCGGCGGCGGGTTTTGTCGCGGCGGGCGTGCGCGGCACGGCGCGCGCCGAGCGCTACGGCACCTGGATCAATACTCAGGATATCGAATTATTGATTTCGCCCGAGGTCTTGCTCGACCGCGAGCCGTCGCCAGAGCGCGCCACCCTGCCCGCGTTCGTCGCGCTCGCCGCATTGCGTGCGCATGAAGCGCTGAACGGCTATGTATGGGGACCGGCGGGCAGCGTCGGCTTCGAACTCGCCGCGCAGGTGCCGACGATCACCGCGTCGAGCGATCTCGATGTGCTGATTCGCGTGCCGCAACGCTGCGATTCCGCCAGCCTGCACGCGCTCGCGGATGCGCTCGCCACGGCGGCGCGTCTTGCCAGCACGCGTGTCGATGCGCAACTGGAAACGCCCGCGGGCGGCGTCGCGCTCGCCGAACTCGCGATGGGCAAGGCCCGCGTACTCGTGCGCGCAAGTGACGGCGCGCGGCTCGTTGCCGATCCGTGGCAAGCGCGATCATCGGAACCCACGTCATGACGCTCGCCTGCCTGTTTCCCGGCCAGGGCGCGCAAAGCCCCGGCTTTCTGCATCGACTGCCCGAGCACGAGGTCGTGCGCACGACACTCGACGAAGCTTCGTCGGTGCTCGGCAGCGACGTGCTCGCGCTCGACAGCGCCGAGGCGCTGCAATCGACAGTCGCCGTGCAGATCGGGCTCACGGTTGCGGGCGTCGCGCAGGCGCGCGCGCTCGCTCACGCAGGGCTGACGCCGCAATTCAGCGCGGGCTTGTCGGTGGGCGCTTATCCGGCCGCCGTGTGTTGCGGCGCGCTCGCGTTCGGCGACGCGCTGCGCATGGTGCGCAAGCGCGCCGAACTCATGGAAGCGGCCTGGCCCTCGGGCTATGGCCTTAGCGCGGTGTCCGGTCTGACCGAAACGCAAACAGAACAACTCGCGCGCGCACTTGCCGAGGAAAGCGGCGAACGTGTCTACGTGGCGAACGTGAATGCGCCGCGCCAGATCGTCGTCGCGGGCGCGGACGCGGCGCTCGAAGCGTTCGCGACCCGCGCGCTCGCGGCGGGTGCGCGCAAGGCGCAACGACTCGCGGTTTCCGTTCCTTCGCATTGCGAATTATTGAACGACGCGGCAGAAGCCCTTCTGGCCTGGTCGCGCGAGATTCCGTTCCGCACGCCCGAAGGCGTCTATATCGACAATCGCGGTGGCCGGCCGCTTTATAGCGGCGAAGCGATCCGCTCGGACCTCGCCACCAATATGCGCCACACGGTGCGCTGGTTCGATGCGCTCACGGTCATGATCGAGTCGGGCGCGACGGTGCTGGTCGAAGCGCCGCCCGGCCAGGTCCTCACCGATATCGCGCGCGAGCACTATCCCGACGTGGCCGCGCTCAGCGCCGCGAGCTTGCCGCTGGATCGGCTCGTCGCGACGGTGAAGCGTCGTCTGGGCGACGAATAGCGCTCCGACGTCGACGCGCAATCACGCGTATAAAAATTTTATGCGCATAAAGTCGTATTCGATTTTTAGCGCCACAACGCGCCGTGACGCGGCGAATCGATGAAACGTCTTCGATTTCGCCGCGATTTCCCGCGTATCACCCTACTTCTTTCGCAATTCCGGCATCACAACCCGAAACGTGAGATTCACGCGCTCGCCGCTCACTGACGGCTCTTTCGGCACGCGATGACGCCATTGCGCCTGCGTCTGGCCGCGCATCACGAGCAGGCTGCCGCTCGACAGGGGAAACGAGCGCGTCACGCCGCTCGCCGTGTGCCGCAGATCGAAGCGCCGCGTGGCGCCGAAGCTCAGCGAGGCGATCACCGGTTCGGGACCGAGTTCAGGTTCGTGGTCGGCGTGCCAGCCCATGCTGTCGCTGCCGCCGCGATAACGGTTGAGCAGCACGCTGTTGAAGCGCACGCCGCATTGCGCGGTCACGGCGTCGCGCAGTTCGGCGACGGCCGCCGTCCACGGTTGCGGGACGTTGCGAATGCCGGAGTAGATGTAGACCGCGCCCGGATCGCCTTGCCAGGCGGTCAGGCGCGGCTGGTCGACCCAGCCGCCCGGCGTGCGGATGCGCTCCTGACGCCAGTCCGTTTCGGCGACGATGCGCGCGAGATAATCGGCCGCCGCCGCGGGCGCGAGCCAGGCGGGATGCCAGTCGACATCGGGTTGGGGCGTATCGTCGAACAAGTCGAACATCGGATCGGAAACCGGCAGCGCGGGAAACGGAAGCAGGACGCGCAGTGTCGCATGACGCGGCGCGCCACGTCACACGACATCGGCCGGCTTGCTACGCCTCAGACGAACAGCGCGAGATAAAACACCGCCGCGCCGATCAGCGCCCCGATGAAGCAAAAGCCCTCGGCCGGTTCCTCGGTCGTTCGCGAACGCAGCCACGCGCCTGCCACGCCGAAAAAGCCCGCAATGCCGAGCGCCACGAACACCATCACGACGTCGAATAGCGCGCTGCGCCCGATCTCGAGCATGTCGATATGCTTGAGCGCGAAATACAGCGCCACCGCCATGATCGAGAGGACGACGAGCGGCAGCATCACATGACTGCCCTCGCGCCCCACGTGGCGACCATGAAGCCCTTGCACGACTGGCCTGGTAATTTTCATGACCCGTCTCCCCCAGAGTGC
Organism: Paraburkholderia sp. J94; assembly: GCF_905220285.1. NCBI lineage: Bacteria > Pseudomonadati > Pseudomonadota > Betaproteobacteria > Burkholderiales > Burkholderiaceae > Paraburkholderia > Paraburkholderia sp. J94. The sequence continues at coordinate 72,528 of NZ_CAJMZH010000026.1, forward strand.
CCGGAAAACGCGTGGGCCTCGATTCGAGCATAGTTCATCGACCGGTGCGATTCAATGAACGTTTAATAGCGCTGTGCAGCATGTGCGCCCCGCATGAAAATCTTGCGACTGCGCCGCGCGCCTGACAATCCAGGGTTATGCCGCACTGCGCAAGCGCCGCCGCGCTGCCGTTTACCGCGCCCTTTTGAGCACGCGGCACGATCCGTGCTGCGCCGGTAGAATGCATCGCAGCGCGTCCCGCACCACGGCGCGCAGGCGGATGCCGGGCGATTCGGTGGCTCGCCCTTGCGCCGATTCCTGCATCGCGGATTCATGCGCCGATACGACCGCGCTTCGATCTCGGTTTCGCCGTCCGCCTTGAACCTCGACGTTCGCATCACCGCTGATACGCGCCCGCCGCTTCCCGACACCGTTTCAACTCCGTACCGACCGCGCCCGCCATGCCTCGACTCTCGTTCCTGGTCCGCTTCATCGCCATCGGCATTCTGCTGCACGCCTATGTCGGCTTTCGCCTGATTCCCGATCTGCCCGTTCCCGCCGCCGTCAAATGGCTCGCGGTGCTGTGGCTCGTGCTCTCGGTGCTCGTGATTCCGCCCGGCATGCTCGCGCGGCGCTTCAAGCGCCAGCCGCTCGGTGACCGGCTCGCGTGGATCGGCATGCTGTTCATGGGCTTTTTCTCGTCGCTGCTGATGCTGACGATCCTGCGCGACCTCGTGCTCGCCTCGCTGATGACCGTCGCCGCGATCTGGCCGGGCGCCGCCGATCTCGCGCACTGGCGCACCGGCAGCGCGGCAGCGGTCGTCGTGCTGGCGTTCGCCTCGACGGCCTTCGGCTTCTTCAACGCGCGGCGCCGCGCGCGCATCCGCAACGTCGAAGTGCCGATCCGCAATCTGCCCGCCGAACTCGACGGCTTCACGATCGTGCAGCTGAGCGACATCCACGTAGGGCCGACGATCAAGCACGGCTACGTCGAGCGCATCGTGCGCGCCGTGAACCAGCTCGAAGCCGATGTGGTGGCGATCACGGGCGACGTGGTCGACGGCAGCGTGCAGCATCTCGCCGATCACACCGCGCCGCTCGGAAGGCTCGCCGCGCAGCACGGCGTCTATCTGGTGACCGGCAATCACGAGTACTACTCGGGCGCCGATGCGTGGGTGGCCGAGTTCCGCCGCATCGGCCTCACGGTGCTGATGAACCAGCACGTGGTGATCGAGCACGGCGGCGCGCGGCTCGTGCTCGCGGGCGTGACCGATTACACGGGCGGCCATTTCGATCCCGCGCACCGCAGCGATCCGCAAGGCGCGCTGCGCGGTGCGCCCGACGACGTGAACACGCGCGTGCTGCTCGCGCATCAGCCGCGCAGCGCACACGCGGCCGCCGATGCGGGCTACACGCTGCAACTGTCCGGCCATACGCACGGCGGGCAGATCTTTCCGTGGAATTTCCTCGTGCGGCTGCAACAGCCGTTCACGGCGGGACTCGAAAAGCTCGGCAGCCTGTGGGTCTACACGAGCCGCGGCACCGGTTACTGGGGGCCGCCCAAGCGGCTCGGCGCGCCCTCGGAGATCACACGCGTGCGGCTCGTGGGCGCGCGTTCGGCCTGAACATGGCCTCGGCCCTGGCCTGGCCCCTTACCTGACCCTGCGCTGAAACCGCCGCGCCGTGAGCACACCGCACGGCGCGCGCGGGACAAGCCGGTATCATGAGCGGCAAAGCTGACCGGCTGGCCTTGGGCCGCCCCAACTGGAATCTCTCGCTCATGGACGGCAACAAGCACCTCCACCAGACCGCCTTCTACCTGCTGCTGTTCGCCGTTTCCATCGCGCTGTGCTTCGTGCTCGCGCCGTTCTTCAGCACCGTGCTGTGGGGCGCCATTCTCGCGCTGATCTTCCAGCCCGTGCAGCGCCGCCTCGTCGCGCGCCTCGGCCGCCGGCGCAATCTCGCCGCGCTCATCACGCTGCTGTTCTGTCTCGTGATCGTGATCTTCCCGCTCACGCTGGTCGCGGGCACGCTGATCCAGCAAGTCGGCGCCGCTTATGCGCAGGTGCGCGCGGGCAGTCTCGACTTCGGCGCGTTCTTCAGCCAGATCGTGCACGCGCTGCCGCAATCCATCCAGAACGTGCTCGCGCGCTACGACCTCATGGATCTGCCCGGCCTGCAGCAGCGGCTCTCGGCGGGCGCGGCGCAGATCAGCCAGTTCGTCGCCACGCGCGCGCTGAGTCTCGGACAGAACACGCTGCAATTCGTCGTGAGCTTCTGCGTGATGCTCTATCTGTTCTTCTTCCTCGTGCGCGACGGCCGCGAAATCTCGCGCCTCGTGCGCGACGCCATTCCGCTCGACGAGCAGCACAAGCTGCATCTGATCCGCAAATTCACGACGGTGATCCGCGCGACGGTCAAGGGCAACGTGGTGGTCGCCGTCGTGCAGGGCACGCTCGGCGGCATCGCGCTGTGGGTCTGCGGCATTCAGGCGCCGCTGCTGTGGGGCTTCGTGATGCTGCTGCTCTCACTGCTGCCCGCCGTGGGCGCGGCGCTCGTGTGGGGGCCGATCGCCATCTATTTCATTTCGACGGGCGACCTCGTGAGGGGCGTCGGGCTCATGCTGTTCGGCGCGCTGATCATCGGCACCGTCGATAACGTGCTGCGCCCGGTGCTGGTCGGCAAGGACACGCGCCTGCCCGACTGGGTCGTGCTGATCTCGACGCTCGGCGGCATCTCGCTCATCGGCATCAACGGCTTCGTGATCGGGCCGCTGATCGCCGCGCTGTTCATCAGTTGCTGGGACCTGCTGCGCCGCGACCAGCACGAACACGGCGCGACGGCCGCCGCCGAGGACGACGAACTGGTCTAGCGCGGCCCGCCGTTCACGATGAAACGTGCAGCGGCAAGCCCGCGCGTCCCTGACGCGGCGCGTTCGATTCGACCGGCCCCGTCGCCAGATTCGGATACGCCGCCGCGCCGCCCTGCGCGGCCACCGAAAAGCCGAACGTATTGATGCCGTTGGCGCTGCGCACGAACACCGTGCCGCCATGCATCTCCGCGACAGCCTTCACGATCGACAAGCCGAGGCCGTGATTCTCGTGGCTGTTCGAGCGCGCTTCCTGAATGCGATAGAAGCGGTCGAAAATATGCTCGCGCACATCGGGATCGAGCGGCTCGCCCGGATTCGACACGGCAATCTCCACATGCCCGTCCTGCGGCGCGATGGTCGCCTGCAATACGGTGCCGGGCGGCGAATGCTGAATCGCGTTGACGAACAGATTGCTCACCGCGCGCCCGATCAGCGACGTGTTGACCCACGCGCGCGCATCGCCCTGCACCTGCACGCTCAGTTGCGCTTCTTCGAGCGGCATATCGAGGAATTCGAGCATGCGCTCGACCTCGCAGCGCAGCGAGACTTCAGTGAGTTCGGTCGCGCGTTCGCCGCGGTCGCTGCGCGAGAGGAACAGCATGTCGTTGACGATCACGCGCAATCGTTCGAATTCCTCAAGATTCGATTGCATGGTCTGCTGCAACTGCTCCACCGAGCGATCGCGCGTGAGCGCCACCTGAGTCTGCCCGATCAGGATGCTCACCGGCGTGCGCAGTTCGTGCGCCACATCGGCATTGAACGATTCGAGGCGCTCGTAGGCCTTGTCGAGACGTTCGAGCGCGCCGTTGAACGAGGTCGCGAGTTCGTGCAATTCCTCGGGCAGCTCGCCCGAATGCAGACGCTGACGCCGGTTCGACGGACTCAGTTGCGCGGCCTCGCGCGAGAGCCGCGTGAGCGGCGCGAGACCGAAGCGCGTGACCGCGCGGCTGAGCAGCGCGACCGCGATAGTGGAGAGCGCGATCAGCACGCCCAGCGCGATGCCGAACCGCCGCAACATGCTCTCGGTGCGCACGCAATCGCTGCCCACCACGAGCTTCACTTCGGGACGGTCGCCGCTCGCGGGCACCGTCATGCTGGTCACGATGATGTCGTAATTGCAGCCCGGCGGCCGCACGAGCTGATGATTGTTGCCCGCCTCGCCCGTGACCGTGCCGACGATCGGCGTGCCGAAGCGAAAGCGCGGATCGGGGCCTTCGACGTAGTAATGCATGCGGCTGTCGGTGGGCGAGAGATCGCGCAGCTTCTCCTGCACCGAGGCCCATTTCTTTTCGTCGGGCGCGTGCGAGACGATCAGGCTCGCGATGCGCGCGCGCGTGTCGAGCGTCTCGCGCAATTCGTTGATCAACTGGCGCTGCATCAGCAGAAAGAGGCCCGTACCGGTGAGCGTGAAGACGATCAGCGACACCGCTGCGAACATCGCCGACAACCGCAGCGAGATCGAGCGCTTCATGACAGCTGGCCTCCGTCCTCGCGCACTTCGAGCACGTAGCCCATGCCGCGAATGGTGTGCAGCAGCTTCGCCGCGTGCGGTCCGTCGAGCTTCGCGCGCAGCCGTTTGATGGCCGTTTCGACGACGTTCGCGTTGCTTTCGAAGTTCACGTCCCAGACGAGTTCGGTGATGAGCGTCTTCGAGAGAATTTCGCCACGCCGCCGCGCGAGCACCGAGAGCAACTGGAACTCCTTCGCCGTGAGATCGAGACGCACGCCGTCGCGCGTCGCGCGTCGGCTGATCAGATCCACCTGCAGATCGCCCACGGAAATGAGCGTGGATTCCTGCGCGCGGGCGCGCCGCGTGAGCGCGCGCAGCCGCTCGACCAGTTCGAGAAACGAGAACGGCTTGGTGAGGTAGTCGTCGGCGCCGTCGCGCAGACCGTGCACGCGATCGTCCACGCGATCGCGCGCGGTCAGCATGATGACCGGCGTGTCCTTCTTCGCACGCACCGCGCGCAGCACGCCGAATCCGTCGAGCTTCGGCAGCATCACGTCGAGCACGATCACGTCGAAGTCGTACTCGGTCGCCATCCACGCGCCCTCTTCGCCGTCCATCGCCACGTCGACGATCCAGCCTTGCTCGCTCAACCCGCTGCGCAAATAGTCGACGACCTTGCGTTCGTCTTCGATCACCAGAACTTTCATGCTTGCCCTCCGCTTCGTGCGCGGCCTCCTGGGCCGCGTCGAATCATCTTGTGTTACCGCTTGCGTTTCATTGCGCTTACACGCTTAAAAGCTCGCGCATTTAGCCTAACCCTTGCTGGCCGCCGCGCCCGGTGCGGGCGTCTCGCGGCAGGTGCCCATGCTGCAGGCCAGCGCGCGGTCGTCCGCGCTCCAGCCGCCGCCCAGCGCCTTCGCCAGATATACCACCGTGGCGGCCTGTTGTCCGTGAATCTGCACTTCCTGGCGCTCGCTGGCAAGCAGTTGCTGCTCGGCGTTGAGCACGTCGATGAAGGCGACGAGCCCGCCCTGATAGCGGTCGTTGGCGAGTTCGAACGATTGGCGCGCGTCGTCGACGGCGGACTGGCCGTCGGTGGACGCGCGTTCGAGCACGGACAGCCCCGTTACCGCATTTTGCACCTCCTGGAACGCCGTGAGCACGGTCTGACGATACGAGGCCTGCGCCGACTCGTAGCCCGCCTGCGCGTAATCCACGCCCGCCGAACGCTTGCCGCCGTCGAACAGCACCTCGCCCGCGCTCGCGCCGAGCGACCACATCAGGCTCGGCACCGAAAAGAGGTTGCTGAAGCGCGTCGATTCCCAGCCGAGCGTCGGCGAGAGCGTGACGTCCGGGAAGTACGCCGAACGCGCCACGCCGATCTGCGCGTTGGCCGCCGCCATCGCGCGCTCGGCGGACGCCACGTCGGGCCGACGCTGCAACAGCTCGCTCGGCAGGCCCGTGGGCAGCGCGGGCGTGGGCAGCGGCGTGACCTTCGGCGCGAGCGCGAACTCGGGCGCAGGCTTGCCGATCAACACGGCAATCGCATTCTGATCCTGCTGGCGCTGGTTTTCGAGCAGATGCACCTGCGTTTTGGTGGCGTCGAGTTGCGCCTTCTGCTGCAACAGATCGAGGCCCGAGACCGCGCCCAGATCGTGCTGCGCATTCACGAAGTCGAGCGCCTTTTGCTGCAACGCGATCGAGCGATTCACGACGTCGATTTCATCGTCGAGTTCGCGCAGCGCGAAATAATCGGTCGCGAGTTCGGCGGTGAGCACGAGGCGCGCGTTCGCGAGATCGTCGCCGGCTTCTTGCGCCGATGCCTGCGCCGACTCCACCATGCGCCGGATGCGCCCGAACAGGTCCAGCTCGTAGCTGATGGTCGGGCCGACCTTGATGTCGTTCTGCACGGTCGACATGTTCGGCGTCGCGTAAGTCGTCTGCGGCCGGTTCGCGGAGATGCGCTCGCGCGCGAGGCCCGCGTCGAGCGACACTTGCGGCGCCTGTTGCGACGACACCGAACCGAGCGTCGCGCGCGCCTGTGCGTAGTGCGCGACGGCCACGCGCAGCGTCTGGTTTTCGGCGAGCGCGGCGTCTTCGAGTCCGTCGAGTTCCGGGTTGTCGAACGCTGTCCACCAGCGCGGATCGAGCGGCGCGTGCGAAGGCTGCGCGGCGTGCCAATAGGCGTCGGCGGGATCGACGCGCCACGCGGCCGGACTCGCCGTCTGCGGCTTCTGATAGTCGGGGCCGACCGTGCAGGCGGCCAGCCCCGCCACGCCGACCAGCGTCAGCAGCGCGCGCGCCTTCGAAGGAAAACTCGCCGCGCTCACGTCGTGCTCCGCTTCGCGGCGTTATTCGCGCCATTTGCATTGTTCGCACCGCCAGCACGCGGCGCGACCACCACGACGCTGTCGCCATCGGCGATCGAATCGCTCGGATTGAGCACGACGCGATCGGTCGCCTCGATGCCGTGCCCGATTTCGAGCGTCTGGCCGAGATCCTGCGCGATCTCCACCGGCTTCAAGCGAATCTTGCCGTCCGCGTCGACGACCGCGAGGCGCGGTCCTTCCGAGCGGAACAGCAGCGCGTTGCCCGGAACCGTCAGGAGTCCGTGTGAATCGGTTTGCAGCGCGGCCTGCACATACGCGCCCGGCAGCAGCTTGCCGTCGTGATTCGGCAGCGTGATTTCCACCTGCAGCGTGCGCGTCGCCACGTCGATGGCCTGCGACGTATGCGTGACCGTGCCGTCAAAGGTCACACCCGGCATTTCCTGTTGGGTCACGCTCACATGCTGGCCGAGCGCGACATGCGGCGCATCGCTTTGCGGCACGTCGAGATAAAGACGCAGCGGATCGGACTGCGCGATCGCGAACAGCGCATGTCCCGCGCCGCCGTTGCCCGAATTCACGAGATCGCCTATATCGACGTTGCGCTGTGTAATCACGCCCGTGATCGGCGCGACGATGCGCTGAAACGATTTGGTCTGTTGCAGGCGGCGCACGTTGGCGTCGGCGGCAGCGAGATTGGCGACGTCCTGGTTGTACGCGCCCTGGCGGTCGTCGAGTTCCTGTTGCGAGACCGCATCGCGCTGACGCAACTGCTGCGCGCGCGCAAACGAGGTCTTCGCGAGCGAAAGCGTCGACGCCGACTGATCGCGTTGCGCCTGCGCCTGCGCGAGTTCCTGATCGATCTCGGGCGTGTCGATCTCCGCGAGCAACTGGCCCTGCTGCACGTGCGCGCCGATATCGGCGTACCACTTGAGCACGTAGCCGCTCGCGCGCGAATAGATCGGCGCTTCCACATAGCCGCGCAGCGTGCCCGGCAGCACGATGCGTCCGTCCGCGCCCGCCGCCTTCGGCAGCACGACACTCACGTACTGCTGCGCGTTCTGCTTCGTCACATCGGCGAGATGATGCGCGTTCATCACATTGGAGACGATGGTGCGCGCGGCGCCCGCCGCGAGCAGCACGCCGACCACGATCACCGCGAGACGCGCGCGCTTGCCGGCCTGGCCGCGCGCGGGCAGGTCCATGCCCTGCTCGCCGCCCACGGTGATATCGAGGGAAGAATGGTGGTGAGGTTCGTTCATGTCATCGGCCAGAGTATGCGGTTGTCGAGCGTCCTTGCATCACGTGCGGCGGCGTTGCGCCTCGCGTTCGCGCCGGGCTTCGGCGCGATGCGCGAGTCGCGAATGCACCGTCGCGAACATGAGCGGAACGAAGAGGAGCGTCGAAACGGTGGCGAACAGCAGCCCGCCGATCACGGCGCGGCCGAGCGGCGCGTTCTGCTCCGCGCCTTCGCCGAGACCGAGCGCCATCGGCACCATGCCGATCATCATCGCGAACGCGGTCATCAAGACGGGGCGGATGCGCGTGGCGCCCGCTTCGAGCGCGGCGGCCAGCGGCGTCGCGCCCGCGGCGAGTCGCTGGCGCGCGAACGCCACTACCAGAATGCTGTTCGCGGTCGCCACGCCCACGGTCATGATCGCGCCCGTCAAGGCGGGCACGCTCAGATGCGTGCCGGTGATGAACAGCATCCACGCGATGCCCGCGAGCGCGGCGGGCAAGGCGCTGATGATGATGAGCGGGTCGGCCCACGACTGAAAGTTCACGACGATCAGCAGATAGACGAGCACCACGGCCATCGCAATCCCCACGCCTAGCCCGATGAACGAGGAGCGCATCGTGCCGATCTGCCCGCGCATCGTGAGCGTGGTGCCGCGCGGCGCATGCGCCTGCACGTTTCTGATCAGGTCGTCGATGCGCGAACCGACCGAACCGAGGTCGCTGCCTTCCACGCTCACGAGCACGTCGATCACCGGACGGATGTTGTAGTGCGTGACGAGCGCCGGGCCGTCGTGCGGCTTGAGCTGCACGAGATTGCTCACGAGTTGCAGCGGCGCGTTCGCCGTGCTCGCGTGCGCGGAAACCGGCGTGTTCATCACTTCGTTCACCGACGCTTCGCGATATTGCGGCGTCTGCACCGCGAGCGGATATTCCACGCCGTTCTGCGGACTGACCCAGAATGCGGGCGAGGTCTGCGAACTGCCCGAGAGCGCGATCAACACATCCTGGGCCACGATTTGCGGGCTCAAATTCAATTGCTGCATGCGCGAGCGGTCCATCGCGAGCATCAGCGCGGGCTCGTCGTTACGCTGCTGGATATGCGCATCGACCGCGCCCGGCAACTGGCGCACCTGCTTGAGCAGCGTGCTCGCGATCGCCATGTCCTTGTTCAGATCCGAGCCCACGACCTGCACGTCGATGGCGGCAGGCTGCCCGAAGTTGAGAATCTGCGTGATGATGTCGGCGGGCTGGAAGAAGAATTCGATGCCCGGAAAACGCTGCGGCAACAGCGTGCGCAATTTGTCGATGTAAATGCGCGAAGGATCGTGATCGGGTTTCAGCGCAATCTGGATTTCGCCGTCGAGCGTGCCCATCGTGCCCGAATTGCTGTACGAAAGATTGATACCGCTATACGGCAAACCGAGGTTATCGACGATGGTCGCGAGTTGATCGGGCGGCACGACGGTGCGTATCGTTTTCTCGACTTCATCCGCGAGACGCGCGGTTTCCTCGATGCGAAAGCCCGTGGGCGCGCGCATATGCAGGCGAATATTGCCCGCATCGACGGACGGGAAAAAATCGCGGCCGAGGAAGAACACGAGCGCGAGCGACAGCACGCAGAACGCGAGAAACGCGCTGCCGAACAGGCGTCGGCGCGCGAGAAGCAAACTGAGCAGCGCGATGTAATTCGCGCGCACACGTTCGAAGTAATGATTGAAGCGCAGATGCACGCGCGCGAAAGCCGACACGCGCGCGCCGGACTGCGTATGCGCGGCCGGATCGTGGCCCGCGAACAGCAGCATCGCGAGCGTCGGTACCAGCGTGCGCGAGAGTATGTACGACGCGATCATCGCGAACACCACGGCTTCCGCGAGCGGCACGAACAGAAAACGCGCCACGCCCGTGAGAAAGAACATCGGCACGAACACGATACAGATGCATAACGTGGACACCAGCGCGGGCACGGCGATTTCGCCCGCGCCTTCGAGAATGCCGGTGTGCAGATCGCTGCCTAAATGGAGGTGCCGTTCGATGTTTTCGATCGTCACCGTGGCGTCGTCGACGAGTATGCCCACCGCGAGCGCGAGGCCGCCGAGCGTCATGATGTTGATGGTTTCGCCGAGCGCGTAGAGCGCGATGATCGAGGCGAGAATCGACAGCGGAATCGACACGGCGATGATCAGCGTGCTGCGCCAGTTGCCGAGAAACAGCAGGATCATCGCGGCCGTGAGCACGGCGGCAATCAACGCTTCGCGCACCACGCCCTGCACCGCCGCCGAGACGAAAATCGACTGGTCAAACAGCGGCTGGATCACGAGATCGGCGGGCAGCGTGTCGCGCACTTTCGGCAGCAGATCCTTGAGCGCGCCCACCACTTGCAGCGTCGAGGCGTCGCCGCTCTTGAGGATCGACATCAGCACGCCGCGCTGGCCGTCCTGGCGCACGATGTTGGTCTGCGGCGTGAAGCCGTCACGCACGTGCGCGACATCGCCGAGATACGTGGTCGCGCCGTTCACGGTCTGCACGGGAATGCGGTTCAGGCCCGCGATCGTGTCCGGCGACGCGTTGGTATCGACGCGAAATTCCGTCTGGCCGAGCTTCGCGGTGCCGGTCGGCAGAATCAGATTCTGCGTGTTCACGGCATTGACGATGTCGGCGGGCGTGAGACCTTTGGCAATTAGCGCGCGCGTGTCGATATCCACCGAAATCACGCGCGTCTTGCCGCCATACGGATAGGGCACCTGCGCGCCTGGAATCGTGATGAGCTGCGGGCGCAGGAAGTTCATCGCGATGTCGGCGAGCGCCTGCTCGCTCATCGACTTGCTCGATAGACCCAGTTGGATCACCGGAATGCTCGACGCCGAATAGCTGATCACGAGCGGCGCCGTCGCGCCCGGCGGCATCTGCTTGAGCTGCGCCTGTTCCGAGGCCACGGCCTGCGCGATGGCGGTTTGCAAACTCGCGCCCGGTTGCAGAAACAGCTTGATGATGGCGATGCCGGGCAGCGACTGCGACTCGATGTGCTCGATGTTGCTGACCGTGGTCGTGAGGCTGCGCTCGTTGACCGAGGTGATGCGCTGCGCCATGTCCTGCGCGGAAAAACCCGTGTACGACCAGATGATGCTGATGACAGGGATGTTGATGTTCGGCAGCACGTCGGTGGCCATCGACATGAGCACGAACGGCGTGGCCAGCACGATCAGGATGGCCATCACGATAAACGTGTAGGGCCGCTTCAGCGCGAGATTGACGATCCACATGGGGCAGGTTGTGCGAGCGGTGGTGACGGCACGGACCAGGAGAACGACGCTGCGGGCGCCGGTCGGCCGGGCTTCATATCGGGTTCAGATCGAGTTCACATCGATCCCAAGCGGGTCCGCATCATAGGCAATCGCGGTGGCGCATGCGTGGCGCGAAGATGGCGCGTTTGACAGCCGTCGCGGACAGGCACACGCCATGCCGCGCCCGCGCTTCTCGCGCAGCGTCTTCGAGCCAACCAGGCGACGCGCCTCGCCCCTGCGAGGCGCGGACTTCAATTCACGAGGCGCAAACGATCGGGCTCGCGCACCTTGCGCGCGTGCGCCGCCGCGCGGCGGCCCGCAGCAGGCGTGTCACACACCGCGAGCGCCGCTTCCTGCTCGGCGAGCACGAGCGGCACCTTCTCGCGCAGAAACTCCACGAAGGTGCGTATCTTCGCGTCCAGATAACGGCGCGAAGCGTAGAGCGCGAAGATATTCAGCTTTTGCAGACGATGCGACGGCAGCACGCGCACGAGCGAGCCGTCGGCGAGTCCGGGCAGCGCCACCGGCACCGGCAGCGGCCCGATGCCCATGCCCTCGCGAATGGCGAGCGCGAGCGCCTCGGGATTGTTCACCTGAAACGGCGTGACGCCGGTATGGCGGAAGGTCTCGCCTTGCGGCCCTTCGGACACCCACTGGCCGGCGGTCAGGCTCGCATCGGTGAGATGCAGGCAGGTGTGCGCTTCGAGATCGTCGAACGCGAGCGGCACGCCGCGCGCGCGCAGATAGTCGGGCGACGCGCACAGAATGGCGGCGGTGCTGCCCAGATGCTGGGAGATCAGCGCGGAATCCTCGAGTTCGGCGGCCACCACCACGGCCACGTCGAAGCCTTCCTCGATGATGTCGGGCATCTGCTGCGCGATCGTCAAGTCGACCGAAACATCAGGCAAATGCTGTTGATAGCGCGCGATCAGCGGCATCACATAGTGCTGGCCGAAACTCGTGCCGCCGTAGACGCGCAGCTTGCCGGCCGGATTCGCGTGCGCGGCGGCGGCCTCGGCTTCGGCCTGATCGATGTCCGCGAGAATGCGCTTGCAGCTTTGCAGATAGCGCTCGCCCGCTTCGGTCAGCGACATGCGCCGCGTCGTGCGGTTGAGCAGCCGCGTGCGCAGACGCGACTCCAGGTCCGTCACGGCGCGCGAGACTTGCGCCGTCGTCATCGTTTCGTTCGAGGCGGCGCGCGTGAAACTGCCCGACTCCACCACCCTCACGAAAATCCGCATGTTGCGCAGCGTGTCCATCAGCGACTCCTCTCCATCGTCTTGCTCTGTCTGGCTTGATTCATTGTGAATCGCCAGTCTCGCCTGGCAGCCGTGGCTGGACGCTGACCTGTAAATGACAGCCGCGCCAGCTTGGCTTGCCGTGCGCTCCCGCGTATGATCCACGGCGCCACCGCACGGCGGATCGCATGGCGCTCGCGCGCCCGACGATGCATCCCGCGTGCCGTTTTTGATGACAGAACGATGAATTACGAATTCGCCTTGCGCCTTCTCGCGGCGTTCGCCTGCGGCGTCGCCATCGGACTGGAACGCCAGATGCGCCAGCGCACGGCGGGCCTGCGAACCATCACGCTCGTCGCCAGCGGCGCGTGTCTGTTCGTCACGCTCGGCGTGCTCACGGGCAACGGATCGAGCGGCGTCACGCAGATCGCGGCCTACGTGGTCTCCGGTGTCGGCTTTCTCGGCGGCGGCGTGATCATGCGCGACAAGGGCTCGATTCAGGGCATCAACACCGCCGCCACGCTCTGGTGCTCGGCGGCCGTGGGCGTACTGTGCGGCGCGGGTCATTACGTGCCGGCCATCGCGGGCACGGCGGTCGTGCTGCTCACGAACACGGTGTTGCGCGAGGTGAGCCGCATCATCAATCAATCGCCGGTGTCGAACGCCGATCTCGTGAGCGTCTACGTGCTGACCGTGGTGTGCCGCGAGGACGACGAGATTCACATTCGCACGGTGCTTTCGAATTCGATGTACTCGACGCCGCTCGCGTTCCAGAGCCTCACGAGCGAAGACGTGGACGGTCATCCGCAGCGCCTGCGCGTGACGGCGACGCTGCGCCTGCATCCAAAATACCAGCCCAAGCTCGAACAGATGGCGAGCCGTTTGAGCATGGAAAAAGGCGTCTCCAGCGTGAGCTGGACCGCCGCGGAAACCGAGGCCGCGCCGGAGTAAATTTCCGGCTCGCGACGCCTACGAATTCCCCACGCAATCCTTACTATCGCATTTCCGTTTCGTTGCACTTTCTGAAACGGGCCGCGGCAGATTTCAAGAACTGTCAATTCTGGCCCGCTTTCGTGGACGCGAAAACGCCCCTGGGCTAAGCTCGATACACCGTGACTCGTTCACGCCAACAAGGGGGAATCCAACATGCAACACGGCATCATTGGCTGGCTCATCATCGGCGCAATCGCGGGTTGGCTCGCCGGTCTGCTCGTCAAGGGCGGCGGCTTCGGATTGATCGTCGACATCATCGTCGGCATCGTGGGTGCGTTCATCGGCGGCTGGCTCGCGGGCGTTCTGCACATCAACATCGGCGGCGGCATGATCAGCTCGATCATCACGGCCATCGTCGGTGCGGTCATTCTGCTGTTCGTGATCCGGCTGTTCCGGCGAGCGTAGCGTCGCGCGGCATTGCCCAAAAGAAAACGGGAGCACCTTCGCAGGTGCTCCCGTTTTTTGTGCGCGTTATCTAAACGTGCTTACTTAGCGATGCTTACGCATTCGCAACGAGACCCTCGCCCGCTTCCGGCAGCATCGAGCCCGTTTCGTTGTAGCGCAGATGCATCTCGTACGCCTTCGCGAGATTGTGCGGCGTCTGGCCGCCGATCTTCAGCGCATCGCGATAGTAGTCGCGCAGCAGATCGCGATAGAGCGGATGCACGCAGCGGTCGATGATCAGCGCGGCACGTTCGCGCGGCGCGAGGCCACGCAGGTCGGCGAGACCTTGCTCGGTCACAATGACATCGACGTCATGCTCGTTGTGATCGACGTGCGGCACCATCGGCACGATGCTCGAAATCTTGCCGTCCTTGGCGATGGCCTTGGTCGCGAAGATCGCGCACGACGCGTTGCGCGCGAAGTCGCCCGAGCCGCCGATGCCGTTCATCATGTGCGTGCCGCCCACGTGCGTCGAATTCACGTTGCCGTAGATGTCGCATTCGAGCGCGGTGTTCAGCGCGATGAGACCCAGACGACGGATCACTTCGGGATGGTTGCTGACCTCTTGCGGACGCAGCACGAGCTTGTCGCGATAGCGGTCGAGTTCGGCGAGCACCTGCGCCTGGCGCGGCGCGGAGAGCGTCATGGAAGCGCCCGAGGCGAACACCATCTTGCCCGCGTCGATCAGGTCGAAGGTCGAGTCCTGCAGCACTTCCGAGTACATCGTGAGCGCTTCGAACGGCGAGTTCACGAAGCCCGACAGCACCGCGTTCGCGATCGTGCCGATGCCCGCTTGCAGCGGCGGCAGTTGCGCGCTCATGCGGCCGTGCTTCACCTCGTGTTGCAGGAAGTCGATCAGATGGCCCGCGATGCGCGCGGTTTCCTCGTCGGCGGGCAGCACGGTCGAGGGGCTGTCCGGCTCGTTCGTGATGACGATGGCCGCGATCTTCTCGGGCGGAATCTCGATGGCCTGCGTACCCACGCGATCGTTCACGCGCACGATGGGCAGCGGATCGCGATGCGGGCGGCGGCCCGGAATCCAGACGTCGTGCAGGCCTTCGAGACCGAGCGGCTGCGCGAGATTGATTTCGACGATCACCTTCTCCGCGAGAATCGCGAAGCTCGCCGAATTGCCGACCGAAGTCGTGGGGACGATGGCGCCGGTCTCGGTGATGGCCGCGGCCTCGATGATCGCGAGATCGAGCTTGCCGAGCAGATTCGCGCGCAGCATCTCGACGGTCTCCGAGAGATGCTGGTCGACGAACATCACTTCGCCGCGATTGATGGCCTTGCGCAGCGTGGTGTCCACCTGGAACGGCAGACGGCGTTCGAGCACGCCCGCTTCGGTCAGCATGCGGTCCACGTCGTGGCCGAGCGAGGCGCCGGTCATGAGCGTGATGCGCAGCGGCTCTTTCTCTTCTCGCGCGCGGCGCGCCAGTTCGATCGGCACGGCCTTCGTGTCGCCGGCGCGGGTAAAGCCGCTGGCGCCCACGCGCATGCCATTGCGCACGAGTTGAGCCGCTTCAGCGGCCGAGGTGATCTTCCCGCGCAGGGCGGCACAACGGATACGGTCTTCGTACATCAAAGTCTCCACAAACTCTCTGATCGCCAAGTGCCCTTTTCAGGTCTCGCTTCGGCGGTTTGCATTTACGGAAATTGCAAAACAGTTTTGCAGCCGAAATGCGCAAAGCCGCGGGACCCGATTCGCAGGCGCCGCGGCAAGAATTTCAAGCGTGCGCCAGCGCATAGCGGGCGGTTACTCGATTTCAGCTACCAAAATAAATGTTGCAGAAGCTGACCGGTCCGACGCATTCGTCTTTGACGGCCGACTTCGCGACTTCGCGCGCGGGCGCTTGCGCAGTCGATTGAACCGCGCCTTGTGCGACCTGCTGAGGGACGCTCGCTGCCGGTGCGTCGCTCTGCGCATAAGCAGCGGCGGCGGCAAACAGCGAACAGGCAACAACAGCGATCTTCAGGGACTTCATTTTACTCTCCAGTGCTAACGGGTACTGCCGAAGCAGTGATGTGACTATATGACTCACGCCTGGAATGATTAAGAAGCCCGGATGGAAGGCATTCTTCCACGCCGCGCCAGGATCGCGCGCGCGGCCATGGCTAAATCCGGTTTCCGTTTGAAATCAACCCGAAATAAAACTGAAAAGAATGTGAACCGGATGCGAAATTAATTCGAATTCAGTGCGAATTCCAATGCGAGATCAATGCGAGATCAATGCGAATTCGAATGCGATTTCGGCCAGAACGGCCGACCCCGCACGGCGCGACGCGCGAGGGCGCCGAGCGGCGCGTCGCGGTCGATCAGCGCGCTGCGGATGAAGTGCAGATGGCTGAGGATGCGCTGCACGTCGTGGCGGCGCTCGCGGTCGTGGTGGACGGCCGGCAGTGCCTCCTGGGCGATCCACGTGGCCGCGCGCAGGGCGATCAGCGTGCGGTCGAGCTGCGCCGCGTCGGGGTGCTCGAACAGACGCGAGATATCGTCGAGCAGATGCCCGAAGCTCACGCGCCAGCGCGGATTGACCAGATCGAGCCAGGCTGCGTGCTCCACCTCGTTGCGCAGGTCGATCACTGCGTGGCCCACTTCGAGCGTCACGAGCATCCAGCGCAGCGCGCGCCGGTGCGCCTGCTTGCGGCCGTTGAGCAGCAGCCGCAACTGGTGCATGAGGTCGTGCGCGCCGGACTGGAACTGCTGGTTCAGCCCCGGCAAATCGCCCCGGCATGCGAGCACGACCTGGCCGCGCAGCGCCACGCACATGCGCGCCACGAGCCAGTTCATATGCGGCGGGAACACCACGGCGAACGCGAGCGCGGCCACCACCATCGCCGCCACGACCGCGAGGCCGTTGTTGATCAGCAGATCGGGCGTGTACGAGATGACGTTATCCGGCCCCGCGAGCAGACACAAAAACACCGAAAAGCCGACGCCGAAGCCCGCGATGCGCGGCCGCGTCGCGAGAAAGGCACCGAGCGCGAGCACGGGCGCGAGCGCCGCGCACAGCAGCGGAAAGCCATCGACGTTCGGATAGACGTAGCACATCAGCAGATAGCCGACGACCGCGGCGCAGCCCGCACCGGCCGCCATCTGGAACGCCATGCGTGTAGCGCGCGGCGCCGACGACGTGAGCGCGCAGGTGAGCGCGCCCGCGATCATCGCGAGGCCGCCGCTCGGCCAGTCGGTTTCCACCCAGAACCAGCCCAGCGCCGCAACCACCACGGCCGTGCGCATGAACGTGAAGGCGACCACGTACCAGCTCGTGCGCGGCACATAGCGCGTGACGCGCGGCTCGGGCGGCAGTCCCGCCTGCGTGAGCGACGCCCACGTGCGGCTGTAGCGGGCGATCTCGGCCGTGAAGCGGTAGATCAGTTCCGCCGAGGTATCGAAGTCCTGCAGCACATCGGGCGCATTCGTTTCGAGCGGACGGCGCGTTTCGCGCACATGACGCGGCAACGTGCGCTGGAATGCTTCGAGCGTTTCCGCGAGACGCAGCGCATACGTTCGATCGGTTTCGCCCTGACGCGGACGCTGCGCGAGCGCCGCCGCAAGCTCGCTGAAGTACGGCGCGAGCGGCGCGATCGCCTCGTCGCTCCAGCGCAGCCGCTTCTTCAGCTGGCGCAGCGCGTGCAGACGCGCGCAGACATCCATGAACTCGCCGTTGAGCCGCGCGAGCAACTGGCTGCGCGCGCGCATCGTCGGGTCCTCGAAAAATGAGAAAGCACGCGTGGCTTCGAAGCCGACGATCTCGTCGACGAGACGCGCGAATCGTCCTTCGAATGCGCCCCTTTCAAGGCCGCCCGCCAACACGCCCGCGGCGAACTGAGTAAAATCGAGATACCGTGTGCGCAAGGTGCGTTCGAGCACCGAGCCCGATTGCCGGGGCACGATGACGGCGCTGACCACCCCGGAACACAGAATCCCCACGGCCACTTCCGCCCCGCGTCCGAGCGCGGCGAGAAAGAGGCCATTGGGCTGCATCACGAGCGGGATGCCGATCAGCGCCGCGGTATAGCCGGCCAGCACGAACGCGTACCAACGAAAATGCCGATTCCGCATGGCGGCCGCCGTACAGGTGGCGACCCACACCGTCATTCCCGCGACGTAGAGTTCGGGCTGCTGGATGAACACGGCCCCGAGCACCACCGCCGCCACCATCCCGACCGCCGTGCCGACGATGCGGTACACGCTCTTGGCGAACACCATGCCGGAGAGCGGCTGCATCAGCACGAACACCGTCGTCATCGCGATGCGCGGCTGCGGGAGATCGAGCAGCATCGCAATGCCCATCGCGAGCAAACCCGCCGTGACCGTTTTCAGCAGGTGCAGCCAGATCGCGCCATGACCGGCTCGCCATTCGCGCAGGCCGCGCCGCGCCGCGCGCCAAAGAATTTCGGTGCGCCGACGCGAGTCGATCGCGCGATGTATCGCTGGCTGGCGGTTCATGGACGGCGGACTACGCTCGGAATGTTACGAAGAATGCCGCTGCTGATGCAGGGCAGAACAACGCGGTTGCACGGGGCCGGAGCGCTCGCGAAAAACGAGCCGATTCTGGCCGACAGGCGCCGATTGTAGGAGCCTCGCTGGAGCGAATTAACGGGAGGGATGGGGAACGTCCGTTCCAGATCGCTCAACAATGTGAGGGCCCGCGAGGCGGACAATATCGTTTTCGTACCGAACAAGAACGTTCAGAAGAAGGTCTGATGGATACGCTACAAAATATGCGGGTGTTTGTCCGCGTCGTCGAAGCCGGCAGTTTCACTGCCGCGGCTCAATCGCTCGATTCGACGACGGGCGCGATGTCTCGCGCGGTCTCGGAACTCGAGGCGCATTTGCGCACGCGTTTGCTCAATCGCTCGACGCGACGGCTCGCGCTGACGCCCGCGGGCGAACGCTATCTCAAGCGCTGCAAGCAAATTCTCTCCGACGTCGACAGCGCTGAAGAAGAAGCGAGCTGCGCGCACGAACGCCCAGCCGGTGCGTTGCGCATGCACAGCTTCGCGAGTATTGGTCAGCAGTACGTGCTGCCTGCGATCTCGCGGTATCGCGCGATGCATCCCGAAGTGACGGTCGAACTCACGCTCTCGCAGCGCTTGCCCGATCTGTTCGAAGGCAGCAGCGACGTCTCGGTGATCACGGCGGCTTCGTTGCCGAATTCGGACCTGGTCTCGCACCAGTTGGGATCGACGTGCAGTATCTTGTGCGCCTCGCCCGGCTATGTGCATACGCACGGCGCGCCGCGCTCGCCCGCCGATCTGGCGCATCACGACTGTCTGATTCTGAAGACGCCGACTTCGCCCGCGCATGAGTGGACGCTTGAAGGTCCCGAAGGCGGCGTGGAGATGCACGTCGACGGGCCGGTGCAGGTGAATATCGCGGAATCGCTCGCGGTGGCGATTCGCGAAGGCATGGGTATCGGCATGCTGCCGGTTTATGCGGCCATCGAAGGGCTGCGCAACGGCACGCTCGTGCGTGTGTTGCCGCAACACATTCTGCAGAAAGTGAACGTGTACGCGCTGTATCCGTCGCGTAAATTCGTCGATGCGAAAACGAAGACGTGGGTGGAATTCTTGCGCGCGCATCTCCCGCAGGTGATTGCTCGCGATATGGCGCTGCTCGAGGAGCTCACGCAGGAACAACTCGTCGATGCCGCCGCGATCACGACACCCGATGCGCTGGTCGCTACGCAGAAGGCAGCAGATTAAGGCGGATGGGTTGCTTCAGATGTCGAATGTAAAACGGCCGTCCCTTGGGACGGCCGTTTCCTTTT
>NZ_CAJMZH010000027.1:0-80578 GCF_905220285.1 Paraburkholderia sp. J94
AGAAGGCGGCGGCGGACCGAATTATCCGAACATGTAAGTCCGTTCGCAGACGCAAAAAAACCGCTCCAAGGAGCGGTTTTTTTATTGCTGCGCCGGGTGAACGCGGCGCACTGCTTGCGAGCGCAACGAATCAGGCGTCGCTAGCCGGAATCTTCGGCGTCGTCACGACGACATCGCCGTTCTGCGCGCGATGACGCATTGCGTGGTCGATCAGCACGAGCGCGAGCATGGCTTCGGCGATCGGCGTCGCGCGAATGCCCACGCACGGATCGTGACGGCCGAAGGTCTCGACGATCGCGGGCTCACCGGCCTTGTCGATCGAACGGCGCGGCGTGCGGATGCTCGACGTCGGCTTGATCGCGATCGACACGGTGATGTCCTGCCCCGTCGAAATGCCGCCGAGCACGCCGCCCGCATGATTGCCGTGGAAGCCGTTGGGCGTGAGTTCGTCGCCGTGCGTCGAGCCGCGTTGCGCGACGCTCGCGAAGCCCGCGCCGATCTCCACGCCCTTCACCGCGTTGATGCCCATCATGGCGTGCGCGATGTCGGCGTCGAGGCGGTCGAACAGCGGCTCGCCCCAGCCCACCGGCACGCCGCTCGCGACCACGTTGATGCGTGCGCCGATCGAGTCGCCGTCCTTGCGCAGCGCGTCCATGTAGTCCTCGAGCTGCGGCACCACGTCGGCGTTGGGCGCAAAGAACGGATTCTCATGCACATGCTGCCAGTCGACGAACGGCACCGCGATCTCGCCGAGCGCGCTCATGTAGCCGCGCACTTCCACGCCGAAGCGCTCGCGCAGCCACTTCTTCGCGACCGCGCCCGCCGCGACCGTCGGCGCCGTCAGACGCGCCGACGAACGGCCGCCGCCGCGATAGTCGCGAATGCCGTACTTCTGCCAGTAGGTGTAGTCGGCGTGGCCCGGACGGAAGGTCTCGACGATGTTGCCGTAGTCCTTGCTGCGCTGGTCCGTGTTGCGGATCAGCAGCGCGATGGGCGTGCCCGTCGTGCGGCCTTCGAACACGCCGGAGAGAATTTCGACCTGATCGGCTTCCTGGCGCTGCGTGACGTGACGCGACGTGCCGGGACGGCGGCGGTCCAGATCGATCTGGATGTCGGCTTCGGTGAGCGCCATGCCGGGCGGGCAGCCGTCGATGACGCAGCCGATGGCCGGGCCGTGGGATTCGCCGAAGGTGGTGACGGTGAAAAGCGTACCGAGCGTGTTGCCGGACATGGCGGTCGTCCAAAGTGAATCGGGGAATCCGACATTATGCCAGTCCGCGCGACGGCCCGCCCGGCTGGCCCCGCTCGGCGCGCCAACCGGGGGCAAGATGGGCCGAACCGGGCCGAACTGAGCCGACCGTGGCGCCCTGCTCCGCCGTGCAAACGAAGCGTTAGCGCCGCGCGCCGCGCAAGTCGGCCACGATCTGCTGCAAGCCGTCGACGGTGACGTCGGCGGGCGCGATCGGCTCGCCGACCGCCAGCGTGAGCCGGCTCGTCAGGCCGCGCCGCACCGGCCGATCCTGCCCCGACGCCGCATGCCGCGAGAACGCGCTGCCCCAGAGCCCGCGCAGCGCCATCGGCACCACGGGCGCGGGCGTGCGCTTGAGGATCTCCGTCACGCCGTGGCGGAACGGATTCATGTCGCCGGTTTTCGTCAGCTTGCCCTCGGGGAAGATGCAGACCAGATCGCCGTCGGCCAGCGCCGCCGCGCAGGCGTCATAGGCCTTTTCCAGCAGCGCGGCGTCTTCGTGCGCGGGCGCGATCGGAATCGCCCGTGCGTGACGGAACAGCCAGCCGAGCAGCGGCGAACGGAAAATCCGGTGATCCATCACGAAACGGATCGGGCGCGGGCTCTCGGCCATGAGCACGACCGCATCGACATAGCTCACGTGATTGCAGACCAGCACGGCCGGACCTTCGGCGGGAATGCGCTCCGCATGCACGAGCCGCACGCGATAGACCGTATGCACGAGCACCCACGCGACGAAACGCAGGAGAAACTCGGGCACCAGCCCGTAGATGTAGGCGGCCACGACGATATTGAGCAGCGCCGTGGTCAGAAAAATACCCGGAATGCCGACGCCCGCCGCCGTGAGCCCCATCGCCATCAACGCGGAAACGATCATGAACAGCGAGTTCAGGATGTTGTTCGCCGCGATAATGCGCGCGCGGTGGCTCGGCTCGCTGCGGCTCTGGATCAGCGCGTACAGCGGCACGCTGTAGAACCCGCCGAACATGGCGAGCAGGAACAGGTCGGCCAGCACGCGCCAGTGTGCGGGCAGGCTCAGGAATTCGCCTACGGAAAGCAGATGCGGCGCGGCGGGCAGCGCGTGACTGGCGAAGAACAGGTCGATGCCGAACACGCTCATGCCGATCGAGCCGAGCGGCACGAGCCCGATCTCGATGCGCCGCCGCGACAGCTTCTCGCACATCAGCGAACCGAAGCCGATGCCGAGCGAGAACATGGCGAGCAGCACGGTGACGACGTCCGCGTCGGCGAACAGCACGTCCTTCGCGAAGTTGAAGAACGACGACAAGAACGTCGCGCCCACGAACCACAGCCACGAAATGCCGAGCAGGCTCAGAAACACGGTGCGGTTGCGGTGAGCGAGCCGCAGGTTGCGCCAGGTTTCGGAGAACGGATTCCAGTTGATGCGCAATCCGGTCTGCGACGGCGCGCACGGCGGCACGAACGACGAGGCGATCCGCCCGATCAGCGCGATGGCGATGCACATGCCGCCGAGCCACCAGGCGCCTGCGGGCGTCGCCGATTGCGCGGCGGCGGACGTCGCCGAAAGCGCATTGCTCGCGCCGATACCGGCGGCAACGCCCCCCACGATCGTGCCAATCAGAATCGCCACGAAGGTGCCCATCTCGACGAGACCGTTGCCGCCGACGAGTTCGTCCTCGGCGAGCTTCTGCGGCAGATACGCGTACTTGACCGGCCCGAACACGGTCGAATGCACGCCCATCAGGAACGTGCAGACATAGAGCAGCGGCGCGCTGTGCATCCAGAAACCCGCCGCGCCGATCAGCATCACCGCGATCTCGAAGGTCTTGACCCAGCGCGTGAGCACGGCCTTGTCGTACTTGTCGGCGATCTGGCCCGACGTCGCCGAAAACAGCACGAACGGCGCGATGAAGATCGCTGAAATGAGAAACGCGACGGTCTTCGGATCGACGCCGGAAAAGCGCGCCGCCTGATACGTGACGAGCGACGTGAAGCCGATCTTGAACACGTTGTCGTTCATCGCGCCGAGGAATTGCGTCCAGAAAAACGGCGCGAACCGGCGCTGACGCAGCAGCGCGAACTGTGAAGTGTGGGCGGTTGCCGCGCGTGCGGTGGTTTCCGTCGCTGGCAAGGAGCGTTCGTTCATCGAGTGGGATTTATGCTGTCAGAGTCGGGCGCCAGACGTGAAAAAGCGCGCTTGACGCGCGCTTTTTCATGCTGGATCGGACGGGCTCGCGCGTTCAACGCGCCGGCTGACGCTCCTCTTCCGGCCAGTCGCGAATATAGGCCTTGAGCAGCTTGTTTTCGAAACCCTGGGCTTCGACCACGGCCTTCGCCACGTCGTAGAACGAAATCACGCCCATCAGCGAGCGGCTTTCCATGACCGGCAGATAACGCACGTGATGCTCGAGCATCATGCGGCGCACTTCGTCCACTTCGGTTTCGGGCGTGCAGGTGATGGGATGGTCGTCCATGACCTTGCGGATCGTGCTGGTCCCGACGCTGCCGCCATTCGTACGCAGCGTAAGAATGATCTCGCGGAAGGTGAGCATGCCGACCAGATCGCCGTACTCCATGACGACGAGCGAGCCGATGTCGTGCTCGGCCATGGTGTTCACTGCTTCGTGCAGCGACGTGTCGGGCGTGACGGTGTAGAGCGTATTGCCCTTGACCTTGAGAATATCGCTCACACGCATGATGTGTCTCCTGTGTCGACCCGGGCGCGCCTGACCGGATCGCATGCAAAAAAGGTTGACGGAAATGCCGTCAAATCGTGGGGGAGATGCTGAAAAGATACCTACCTGTTTTCGATCCTAGCGGAAAGGGAGGCAAAAGAAAAGTCGCGGGAAGGCGCGCGAATCGGCCGGAAACCCTTGTGAATCGGCCCTGAAATGCGTGTCGGCTTCGATTTTCCGCCCATGCGTGCGGGCGTTGCGGCGGGCGGCATCGTCCGTTCGCCCTATGCCATCCGGCCAGGCGATGGCGGCGCGCAAGCCCCGTCTGGCGGCGGTTTCAGCCACGCCAGGCCGCCCCGGCGCGGGTTTCCGATGCGTCCCCGCACGGCCTGGCCGGTGATACGATGCCCTCACCTTTCACCCGTCGCCGGTTCGCGCCGGCCGTGCTGCCAGAATGTCCGATCCCCGCTTCGACACGCTCGCGCTGCATGCCGGCGCCGCGCCCGACCCCGTCACCGGCGCCCGCGCGACGCCGATTTATCAGACCACGTCGTTCTCGTTCCGCGACACCGACCACGCCGCCGCGCTGTTCAACATGGAGCGCGCGGGCCACGTGTATTCGCGCATCTCGAATCCCACGGTGGCCGTGTTCGAGGAGCGCGTCGCGGCCCTCGAAGGCGGCGCGGGCGCGATCGGCACCGCGAGCGGCCAGGCCGCGCTTCATCTGGCCATCGCCACGCTGATGGGCGCGGGCGCGCATATCGTCGCGTCGGCGGCGCTTTACGGCGGCTCGCACAACCTGCTCGACTACACGCTGCGGCGCTTCGGCATCGAGACCACCTTCGTCAAACCGGGCGACCTCGACGCCTGGCGCGCGGCGCTGCGGCCGAACACGCGCCTGCTGTTCGGCGAAACGCTCGGCAATCCGGGCCTCGACGTGCTCGATATCGCCGCCGTCGCGCAGATCGCGCACGACCATCGCGTGCCGCTGCTCGTCGACTCCACGTTCACCACGCCGTATCTGCTGCGTCCGTTCGATCATGGCGCGGACTTTGTCTATCACTCGGCGACGAAGTTTCTCGGCGGCCACGGCACGACCATCGGCGGCGTGCTGGTGGACGGCGGCACGTTCGACTTCGAGGCATCGGGGCGCTTTCCCGAATTCACGGAGCCCTACGCGGGCTTTCACGGCATGGTGTTCAGCGAGGAAAGCAGCGTCGCACCGTTCCTGCTGCGCGCGCGCCGCGAGGGCTTGCGCGACTTCGGCGCCTGCCTGCATCCGCAAGCCGCGTGGCAACTGCTGCAAGGCATCGAAACCTTGCCGCTGCGCATGGAACGGCACGTGGCCAACACGCGGCGCGTGGTGGAATTTCTCGCTGCGCACGAGGCGGTGCAGGCCGTCGCCTACCCCGAATTGCCGAGCCATCCCGACCACGCGCTCGCCCAGCGTCTGCTACCGCGCGGCGCGGGCGCGGTGTTCAGCTTCGACCTCGCGGGCGGCCGCGAAGCGGGCAAGCGCTTTATCGAATCGCTCACGCTGTTCTCGCATCTCGCCAATGTCGGCGACGCGCGCTCGCTCGTGATCCACCCCGCCTCCACCACGCACTTCCGCATGGACAAAGCGGCGCTCGCCGCGGCAGGCATCGGCGCGGGCACGATCCGCCTCTCGATCGGCCTCGAAGACCCCGACGATCTGATCGACGACCTCAAGCGCGCGCTCAAGATTTCGCAGAAAGCGCCCGCCAC
Source organism: Paraburkholderia sp. J94 (assembly GCF_905220285.1). Taxonomy (NCBI): domain Bacteria; kingdom Pseudomonadati; phylum Pseudomonadota; class Betaproteobacteria; order Burkholderiales; family Burkholderiaceae; genus Paraburkholderia; species Paraburkholderia sp. J94. Next base: position 5,653 of record NZ_CAJMZH010000027.1, read on the forward strand.
GACCGGCACCGCGCCGCGCAAGGAGGCGTCATGATCGTCGATGTCGCAGGCAAGGCGGCTTACGCCTATACGGGCGGGCGCCCGTTCGATCCGCAGCGGCCCATCGCGGTTTTCGTGCACGGCGCGCAGCACGATCACAGCGTCTGGGCGCTGCAGTCGCGCTATTTCGCGCATCACGGCTTCAGCGTGCTGGCCGTCGATCTGCCCGGCCATATGCGCAGCGCGGGTCCGGCGCTAACGAGCATCGGCGCGCTGGCCGACTGGCTGGCCGCGCTGCTCGACTCCGTGGGCGCGGCAAAGAACGCGCGGATCTTCGTCGCGGGCCACAGCATGGGCTCGCTCGTCACGCTCGAATTCGCGGCGCGCCATCCCGAACGCGCCGCGTGCATTGCGCTGCTCGCCACCGCGTTCCCGATGACGGTTTCGCCCGCGCTGCTGGACGCGGCGCGCGAACGCGAGCCGGAAGCGATCGCGCTAGTCAACGCATGGTCGCATTCGACGCTCGCGGCCAAGCCGTCGAGTCCCGGTCCGGGCGCGTGGCTGCGCGGCATGAACCAGCGTCTGATGGAACGCGTGTCCGCGCGCGGCGAGCCGCAGCTTTTTCACACGGATTTCGCGGCCTGCAACGCGTACGCCGACGGGCTGACCAGCGCCGCGAAGGTGCGCTGCCCGGTGCGCCTGATCGTCGGCCAGCGCGACGCCATGACGCCGCCGCGCGTCGCCCGCGCCATCGCCGATGCGCTGACCCGGGGCGGCGTGGCCGTGGACACCGTCATGCTCGACGCCGGCCACGCGCTGATGACGGAGCAGCCCGACGCGACGCTCGACACGCTTTATCGCTTCGCCGCGCCACGGGTAGGCAACGGCTGACGTACCGCTGAAATGTGCGGCCGGGAGGCAACGGAAAAGCGGTCCACGAAATCGCCTGAACACGCCGCCCGACGAATACCCACCGTGCATGCCGCACCTGCCGTTTGCCCGGCTTGCACGGTCGTTCGATTCGCCGCAGAATGGATTTTGGCCGCGTTTTTTGGCCACGTACGGAAGCGGTTTTCGGGCGCGTACCTTGCGCCTCGGCCCTCAAGCGCTCACCGGACGCCGGCCGCGCAACGGAGGAGACAATGAGCCACGCCACCCATACCGAGCAACACTTCGCGAATTTCGCGCAGTTCTATCCGTTCTATCTGAGCGAGCACAGCAACCTGATGTCGCGACGGCTGCATTTCATCGGCTCGCTCGGGGTGATCGGCTGTGTCGCCATGGCCATCGCCACCGGCAACTGGCTCTGGCTACCCGCCGCCGTCGTGTGCGGCTACGGCTTCGCCTGGGTCGGGCACTTCGCGTTCGAGAAGAACCGCCCCGCCACCTTCCGCCATCCCATCTATAGCCTGATGGGCGACTGGGTCATGTTCTCGGACATCTGTCGCGGGAAGATTTCGCTGTAGATCGCCCGCTTCACGTCACCTGATTCACGGTACCTGCTTCACGGTACCTGAGTCACGCCGCCGGATGCGGCAACGCCGGCGGCGGATCGCCCGCTTCCGCCAGCCGCACGAGTTCGCGGCGCGCGGCCAGCAAAGACGCCAGCGAAATCGACAGCTTGTCGTTGTCCAGCGCGGCCAGCAGCGTACTGGAATCGATATCGCTCGACTTGAGCTGATACGCCAGTTCCTCGCGGTCGATCACGAAGCGCCCGAAAATCCGCTCGACGGAAATACGCGCGGGATTCGCGATCAGCACGTAATGCGGCTTCGCGCCGTCCTTTTCCAGCCGCGCGATCAGTTCGTCCTCTTCGAGATCGGCCACGAGGCGCGTCACCGTCGCGAGGTCGCGGCGCAGCAGTTGCGCAAGCTGCTCGCCGGTCATGCCGGGGCGGCCCGCGTCGCGCGTTTCGGCGAGACCCGCGAGCAGTTCGAGCGCATCGAGCAGATCGCTGCCCGGAAAACGCGGCCGATTGAAACGTCCCGTGCGGATTTCCGGCAGCGCCGAAGTAATCATCGCGCCCACCAGCGTGATGAACCAGCTCAGGTACATCCAGAGCAGGAACATCGGCGCGGCCGCGAACGCGCCGTACACCGCCGTATAAGTGGGAATGCGGCGCACGTAATAGCCGAAGCCGCGCTTGGCGAGCTCGAACGCGATCGCCGCGGCCACGCCGCCCACCACCGCGTCGCGCCACTGCACGCGGCAATTCGGCAGATAGACGTAGAGCATCGTGAACGCGAGCGCCGTGAGCGGCAGCGACGCGCCGATCAGCAGCCAGTCGAACAGCATCGAGACGTGCTGCTCGGTGGCAATGGCCAGCGAGCGCGTGAACAGATACGACGAGAGCGACAGACTCACGCCGATCAGGATCGGTCCGAGCGTGAGAATCGCCCAGTACACCAGCACGCGCTGCGCGAACGGCCGCGCCTTGCGCACGCGCCAGATCAGGTTGAAGGCCGATTCGACCGTCATCATCGTCATGACGGAGGTCACGAACAGCACGATCATGCCCATCGTCGTGAGGCCCTTGGCCTTCGACGCGAACTGGTTCAGGTACTTGAAGATCTGGCTGTTGATCTGCGTCGGCATCAGGTGATCGGCGAGAAAAACCTGCAGCGAATTCTGGAACGACGCGAAGATGGGAAACGCCGTGAACAACGCGAACGCCACGGTGGCGAGCGGCACGAGCGAGAGCATGGTCGTGAACGTGAGACTGCCCGCGACCTGCGGAATGCGATCCTCGCGGCTGCGCCGTGCCGCGAAGCGCGCGAGACGCTTCACGATATCGAGATCGATTCGGAGTTTCGACAACACATCCATTGGCCTGCCCTGCTGAAACGATGCGTCTAACGAGGTGCGTCTGACGAGGAAGCATCAACCGTTGGGCCGCATCGGCCGCGAACCCAACCCCTATAATATCCCGTCCACCGACGAGGTCCGATGAAACCGATTCTTGTGCTCTACTACAGCCGCCATGGCGCCACGCGCGAACTCGCGCGCGCCATCGCCCAGGGGATCGACAGCGTGCCGGGCGCCGAGTCGCGCGTGCGCACGGTGCCGCCCGTATCGACGGTCTGCGAAGCCACCGCGCCCGACATTCCCGACGACGGCCCGCCCTACGCTGAGCTGCGCGACCTCGAGGAATGCGCCGGTCTCGCGCTCGGCTCGCCCACACGCTTCGGCAACATGGCCGCGCCGCTCAAGTACTTTCTCGACGGCACCACGCCGCAGTGGCTCGCGGGCGCGCTCGCGGGCAAGCCCGGCTGCGTGTTCACGTCCACCGGCAGCCTGCACGGCGGCCAGGAAAGCACGCTGCTCTCGATGATGCTGCCGCTGCTGCATCACGGCATGCTGCTCGTCGGCATTCCGTACACCGAAAGCGCGCTCGCGTCGACCGAGGGTGGCGGCACGCCGTATGGCGCGTCGCATCACGCACGCTCCGACGGACGCAGCCACGGCCTCAGCGCCGATGAAAAGGCGCTCGCGGTCGCGCTCGGCGTGCGGCTCGCGCGTTCGGCGCTGGCGCTCGCGCAAGGCGAACGGCCGTGAACCACGCGGACGAAGCGGACAAGGCGAACAACATGCGCAACGCGAACAACACGGATCTCGGCGACGAACCGCGACGCGCTGCATCGTCCGTGTCCTCTGCCGCGTCCGCCGGGTCCGCCACGTCTGCTGCGGAGCCGCGCACTTTACCGTCATCGGCGAATTCGCGTCGCGACGATGCGCCAATGCGCGACACGGAAGCGGAATCGACATCAACCTTTGCGAGCGAAGCCGCAGCAAACCGCGCACCGGACCGCGTCGCGGGCCGACGCTTCGCCGCGCTCGGCGCCTTCGCCATGCTCGCCGCACTCACGCTGCTGTGTCTCGCCTGGGAATGGCGGCTCGCGCCGCTGCGGCCCGGCGGCAGCGCGCTCGTGCTGAAAGCGCTGCCGCTCGCCTGCGCGCTGCCCGGCGTGCTGCGCCGGCGGCTCTATACGCTGCAATGGGCGTCGATGCTGGTGCTGCTTTATTTCGCCGAAGGCATCGTGCGCGGCATGACCGATCGCGCGCCGGGAAATCTGCTCGGCTGGGTCGAGGTCGCGCTTTCCTGCGGATTTTTCGCGTGCGCGCTCGCCTACGTCGCGCCTTACAAGCGCGCCGCCCGGCGCGCGAAACGCGGCGCGCAATAAGTCCCGTCAAGTAACCTCAACGCACCGTCCGGCCTCGTCCGCGCCGTGAAGCCCGCGCCCACGTGCGAACGGCGAGGCAACCGCGCGCGCCCTGCCCGCGCCGCCCCCGATACGGCGTCCGACGTGTCAAACTAGCCTTTTGGCCGTCCTACCGCCGCGCCGCCACGACGATCAACAAGCGCGGCAAGCAGCGCCATCCAGGCCAGCCGCCCGAACCGAACAACATCGCCCGCGCGCAGCCGCCGCGCCGCCCCGAGACACCCGATTCACCATGACCGACACCCAAGCCCTCGCCCCGCAAGCCTTCCTCGACGCCTGCGCCGCCGCCATCGGCGCGCAACACGTGCTCACCGACGCCCACGACACCGCGCCCTACCTCGCCGATTGGCGCAAGCGCTACCAGGGCGCGGCCTGCGCCGTGCTCTGTCCCGCGAACGCCGGGGAAGTCGCCGCCGTCGTGAAACTCGCGCACGCGCATCGCGTCGCGATCGTGCCGCAGGGCGGCAACACCGGCCTCGCGGGCGGCGCGACGCCCGACACGAGCGGCGCGCAAGCGGTCCTGAGCCTGCGCCGCCTGAACCGCGTGCGCGAGATCGACGCGCACAACAACACCATCACCGTCGAAGCGGGCGTGATCCTCGCCGAAGTCCAGGCGCGCGCCGCCGAAGCGGGCCGTCTGTTCCCGCTCTCGCTCGCGGCCGAAGGCAGCTGCACGATCGGCGGCAATCTCTCGACCAATGCGGGCGGCACCGGCGTGCTGCGCTACGGCAACACGCGCGAACTGTGTCTCGGCCTCGAAGTGGTGACGCCGCAAGGCGAACTCTGGGACGGCCTGCGCGGACTGCGCAAGGACAACACGGGCTACGATCTGCGCGATTTGTTCATCGGCGCGGAAGGCACGCTCGGCATCATCACGGCGGCGGTCATGAAGCTGCATCCGCAGCCAGCCGCGCGCGTCACCGCGCTCGCGGCGCTCGGCTCGGCCCACGCCGCGCTCGACTTCCTCTCGCTCGCGCAGCGCTACGCGGGTCCGCTGCTGACCGGCTTCGAGCTGATGTCGGACTTCTGCATGCAGCTGGTCGGCCGCCATTTCCCGCAGTTGCGCTATCCGTTCCAGCAACGCCACGCGCAGGTCGTGCTGCTCGAACTCTCCGATAACGAAAGCGAGGAACACGGCCGCGCGCTGTTCGAAAAGCTGATGGAAGCGGCGCTCGAACAAGGTCTCGTCGACGATGCCGTGGTCGCCGAAAACCTCACGCAATCGCAGGCGTTCTGGAATATCCGCGAGCACATTCCGCTCGCGCAGGCGCAGGAAGGGCTGAACGTGAAGCACGACATCGGCGTGCCGATTTCGCGCATCGGCCACTTCATCGAGGAAACCGACGCCGAGATCGCGCGCACCGTGCCCGGCGCGCGCATGGTGACGTTCGGCCATCTCGGCGACGGCAATCTGCACTACAACGTGCAGGCGCCCGAGGGCGGCGACCCGAAGCGCTTTCTTGCAGAAAACGAGAAGACGCTGAACCGCATCGTCTATGACAGCGTCGCGCGTCATCGCGGCACGATCAGCGCGGAGCACGGCCTCGGCCAGTTGAAGATCGACGAAAACGCGCACTACAAGAGCGACGTCGAACTGTCGCTGATGCGGGCGATCAAGCAGGCGCTCGATCCGCTCAATCTGATGAATCCGGGCAAGGTCGTGCGCTGAATGCGTCGCTGAGTGTGTGGATGAGGTATCGAAGGCGCTCAACGCGCAAGGAGCCGATGTGAAAGTTCGCGTGCTGTCCGATCTGCATCTGGAAAACGACGAGCCGGACCTGATCCCGCACGCCGACGCCGACCTCGTCGTGCTCGCGGGCGACATCCACAATCACGGGCTCGGGCTGCGCTGGGCGGCGGAAACCTTCGACGCGCAGGTGCCGGTGATCTACGTGCCGGGCAATCACGAGTATTACGACGGCGAACTCGGCGCGCTCGAAGCCGCGATGCGCGACGCCGCCGCCACGCTCGACAACGTGCACTTCCTGAACAACGGTGTCTACGTCGATCCGCAGGGCCGCTTTCGCGTGCTCGGCACGACTTTATGGGCCGACTTCGCGCTGTTCGGCGCGAGCGACGCCGCGCGCGAGGCGGCCATCTCGGCGGCGATGCGCGTGATGCTCGATTTCAAGGGCTTGATTCAGGTGTCCTGGCCCGACAGTCCGCAGGCGCTCGCGCGCGATTTCACGCCCGCGGATTCGCTCGCGCTGCATGCGCGCTCGCGTGCGTGGCTGGAGGCGGAACTGGCGAAGCCCTTCGCGGGCAAGACGATCGTGGTGACGCACCACGCGCCGCATCGGCTAAGCCTGGCGGCGCGTTATGCGACCGATCCGGTGTCGGCGGGATTCGTGAACGATCTCGGCGCGCTCGTCGGGCCGCCCGCCGCGCTCTGGGTGCACGGCCACACGCATACGTGTTTCGACTACACGGTCGACGGCACGCGCGTGGTGTGCAATCCGCGCGGTTATCGCGACCGGCGCACGGGCCTGCCGGAGAATCCGGCGTTCGCGTGGGATAAGGTGGTGGAGGTTTGAGTCAGACGAAGCGTCGCCGCTTCAAGACAGCCGGCTCGCGAACGGAGCCGGCCTGCAAGGATCGCGTGGATCAGGCGTGGATCAGCCGCGAAATCGCGACGATCGACGTAAAAATCAGCGCAGCGGACGCGAGCGGTCGACCGGGCGCTGCACGCGCAGGGTGACGGGCTGAAGCTGCGCGCGGCGCATGCGCAGCAGGTCGCGCGACGCGGCGATACCGATCAAGCCCATCATCAGGGCGATGCCGATCATCAGATGCGTATCCATGGAAATCCTCGGGTTCTGGCGAATTGACGTTTCAGTCCCGCTACCTTACCAAGCCGGCTCGCGGCCGTGCGTAAGCAAGTGTTGCGAGAACCCGCAGCTGTAACGGCGTGTCACAAGCCGCCCGCCAGGCCGCCCCGAACGCTCAGGTCAGGTCTCAGGTGCGCGCGAAACGGCGCAGTTCGGCCTGATCCTCGGCCAGCGTGGTCGGCAGCTTTTCGCGCAGCAGTTCGACCCACGTGCGGATCTTCGCGTCGAGATACTGGCGCGACGGATACATCGCGTAGACGTTCATTTCCTGCGACGTGTACTCGGGCAGGATCCAGACGAGTTCGCCGCTGCGCAGACCGCTGATCGCCGAATAGATCGGCAGCAGGCCGACGCCCATGCCCTCGCTTACCGCCACGGCCAGCGCCTCGGCCACATTCACCTGGAACGTGGGCGTCGCGCCCAGCTCGATCGTCTCGTTGCCGTTCGGGCCGCTGAACTGCCATTGCGACACCGGAAACACCGGCGTCACGAGTTGCAGACAGGTGTGGTTCACAAGATCGGCCGGCTTCTGCGGCACGCCGCGCCGTTCCAGATAGGCCGGCGACGCGCACGCAATGCTGAACGCGCTGGTCAGGCGCTGCGAGACGAAGCCCGAGTCCGGCAGATCGGTCGCCAGCACGAGCGCGACGTCGTAACCCTCGTCGAGCAGATCCGGCATGCGCTGCGCAAGCGTCAGCTCCACCTGCACGTCCGGGTACATCTGCTGATACTGCCCCACCGCCGGCACCACATAGTGCTGGCCGAAACTCGTCATGGCATGGACCTTGAGCTTGCCCGACGGGCGCGCATGCGCGTCGCCGGCCTCGGCTTCCGCCTGATCGACGTAGGCCAGGATCTGCTCGCAACGCTGCAGATAACGCTCGCCGGCTTCGGTGAGCGCGATGCGGCGCGTCGTGCGGTTCAGCAGACGCGTGCGCAGATGCGCCTCCAGATCGGAGACCGCGCGCGACGCGTACGCCGTCGTCGTATTCAGGTGCTGGGCCGCGCCCGTAAAGCTGCCGGCTTCGACCACCCGCACGAATACCCGCATGTTTTGAAGCGTATCCATACCAATCCTCTATCTGACGGACGAATTGTTACACGTTTCGTAAAATCTATTATCTCACATCCCGTAAAAATGCCTTGCATCCTTACCAGTTATTCGCCAATCGAGCAAAAAATATAATGACGCACAGTGATCTATAGCCAAGTTAAGGAGTAAAACGTGCAGTCACCGGTACCGAAAGGACTCGCCGCACTCACGGTTCTTACGTTCTCGTTGATAATCGCGGGCTGCGCCAGTACCGGGGGAATCGCACCGCAAGCGAAGCATGTGGAAGCGGCCGATCTGGACGCCGGCGCAGCGATCCGCGCCGCCAACACGGACGCCCAATGGCCCGCCAGCGACTGGTGGCGCGCCTATAACGACCCGCAGCTCAACGCCTGGATCGAAACCTCGATCGCCGGCAATCCGACGCTCTCGGCCGCGCAGGCGCGCGTTCGCGAAGCGCGCGCGATGGCGGGCGTCGCCCAGGCCGGGCTGCTGCCGCAAATCAACGGCAGTATGTCCGTGCAGCGCCAGCACTGGTCGGACAATATCTATTACGGTCCGGGCTCGCTCGCGAACTCGAACACGTGGAACAACACGGCCTCGCTCGGCCTGTCCTATCACCTCGATCTCTGGGGTCAGGACAAGAACAACGCCGAGCGCGCGCTCGACATGGCACACGCCACGGCCGCCGACGCACGCGCCGCGCAGCTCGAACTCGAAGCGAACGTCACGCGCGCCTACATCGAAATGTCGATGAACTACGCGCTGCTCGACATCGCGAAGCAGACGCTCGGCGAACAGCAGAAGATTCTCGCGCTCGCGCAGCGCCGCCTGAAGGGCGGTATCGGCACCCAGCTCGAAGTGAGCCAGGCCGAAACGCCGCTGCCCGAGTACGAACGCCAGATCGACGCGCTCGAAGAATCGATCGCGCTCGGCAAGAACCAGCTCGCGGCGCTCGCGGGCAAGGGTCCGGGCGCGGGCGAGTCCATCGCGCGTCCGGCGCTCGCGCTGTCCGCGCCGGCGGGCCTGCCCTCGGCGCTGCCGGCTGAGCTGATCGGCCATCGCCCGGATGTCGTGGCGGCACGCTGGACCGTGGCCGCCCAGGCACGCGGCATCGACGTGGCCAAGGCCGACTTCTATCCGAACGTGAACCTGCTCGTGTCGATGGGCGGTTATGCCGCCGCCGGCCCGCTGTTCCAGTTCCTCAAGTCGATGAGCGGCAGCTACGCGGCCGGTCCCGCATTCTCGCTGCCGATCTTCGACGGCGGACGCCTGCGCTCGCAGCTCGGCGCGCAGTCGGCGGAATACGACTTCGCGGTCGATCAGTACAACCAGACGATCGTCACCGCGCTCAAGGAAATCGCCGACCAGGTCGTGCGCATGCGCTCGCTGGCGACGCAGGAAGAAGACGCGCATCGCTCGGTCGCGGCCGCGCAGCGCAACTACAACCTCTCGCAGGAAGGCTATCGCCGGGGTCTGACCGACTATGTGAACGTGCTGATCGCGCAAGCGCAGCTGCTGCGCGCGCAGGAAGGCGTCGCGCGGATTCAGGCCGAGCGCCTGGGCGCGCACGCGACCCTCGTGGTCGCGCTGGGCGGCGGCGTGGTCGACGCGTCGAACGATCGGTCCGCGAAGGGTCCGACGCAGGCCGAGCAGTTGCCCGCGCACGGCAAGAAGACGCGTTCGGTGCCGCTGATGCCCGCCGCGCTGCTCGCGCCGAAATCCAGCGGCGAGACCGCGGATAGCGCGGACAGCGCCGATAGCGGCGCGGGCGCGGCCACGTCGGCCACGTCGGCCAGCCCGGCGAACTGAGGCGCACGCCCATGCAAGCCTCCTCTCCCACTTCCGCGCGGGACGGCCAGAGCGTCGTGAAGGCGTTCGCCGACTGGGCGCGCACCGACGGCCTCGTCTGGCTCTATCTGTTCAAGGCGATCGCCGCGGCGCTGCTCGCGCTCGGCGTCGCGATGAAGCTCGACCTGCCCTCGCCGCGCACGGCCATGACGACGGTGTTCATCGTCATGCAGCCGCAAAGCGGCGCGGTGTTCGCCAAGAGCTTCTACCGGATCTGCGGCACGCTCGTCGGGCTCGTCGTGATGCTCGCGCTGATCGGTCTGTTCGCGCAGCAGCCCGAACTCTTCATCGCCAGCACGGCGCTGTGGGTCGGCATCTGCACGGCGGGCGCGGCGCGCAACCGCAACTTCCGCTCGTACGGCTTCGTGCTCGCGGGCTACACGGCCGCGCTGATCGGCATTCCGGCCTCGCAGCATCCCGACGGCGCCTTCATGTCGGCGATGACGCGCGTGGCCGAAATCTCGCTCGGCATTCTCGCCTCGGGCTTCGTGAGCGCCGTGGTGTTCCCGCGCTTCACCGGCGAGCTGCTGCGCTCGACGGTGCGCCGCCGCTTCTCGTCGTTCGTCGATTACGTGTCGGCGTCGCTGGGCGGCCGCGTCGACCGTTCGCAGATCGAAGCGACCAACGCGCGCTTCGTGGCCGATATCGTCGGCTTCGAGGCGAGCCGCAGCAGCGCCGTGTTCGAATCGCCCGACTCGCGCATGCGCGCCGGTCGTCTCGCGCGCATGAACACCGAGTTCATGACGGCCTCGACGCGCTTTCACGCGCTGCATCAGCTGATGAACCGTCTGCGCGCCGAAGGCAAGCTGGCGACCGTCGAAGCGCTCGAACCGTATTTCCGCGAGATCGCGCCGCTGTTCGACAAGGCGGGCGAGCCCGTGCTGAAGGCTGCCGACGCGGTGCATGTGGCCGCACAGCTCGAAGCGTATCGCGCGACGCTGCCCAAGCGCGTGCGCGAAACCCGCGCGCAACTCGCAGCCGCGCAAGCCTCGGCCCAGGCCGCGACGCAAGCAGCAGACGATGCCCACGCGCCCGCCGACCTGCTCGACTTCGACACGGCCACCGAACTGTTCTACCGCTTCGTGCACGAGATGAACGAGTACACGGCGACCTACGCCTCGCTCGCCGTCGACACCCACGCGCGCGAAAAGTGGATCGCGCGCTACGTGCCGAAGACCAACCTCGTCGCGGCGGGCGTGCACGGCCTGCGCGCCGCGATCGTGATGGGTCTGCTGGGCGCGTTCTGGATCGCCACCGCCTGGCCGAGCGGCACGAACCTCGTGCTCAACGCCGCCGCCACCTGCGCGCTCGCATCGGCGTCGCCGCAGCCCGCGCGCATGGCGAGCCAGATGGCGGGCGGCACGATGCTCGCGTCGATCGTCGGCATGATCCTGACCTTCGGCGTGTTCCCGCACATCGACGGCTTCCCGATGCTGTGCGTGGCGCTCGCGCCCGCGCTCGCATTCGGCGTGTTCCTGACGACGCGCCCGGCCTACGCGGGCTACGGCATGGGCTACTGCATCTTCCTGTGCTTCCTCGCGGGCCCGGACAACGTGGTGCAGTACAACCCGACCGGCTATATCAACGACGCGCTCGCGCTGTGTCTCTCGATGGTCGTTTCGGCCGCCGCGTTCGCGGTGCTGCTGCCGCCATCGACGCCGTGGCTGCGCAACCGTCTGCTCGCGAATCTGCGCGGCCAGGTGGTGCATGCGTGCCGCGCGCGGCTGACCGGTCTTTCGGGTCTGCGCAACCGCTTCGAAAGCGGCACGCGCGACCTGATGTTCCAGCTCAACGCACTCGCGGGCAGCGATCAGGCGTTCCGCCAGGACACGCTGCGCTGGATGTTCGCGACGCTCGAAACCGGCAATGCCGCGATCGATCTGCGCGAGGAACTGGCCGCGCTGCCCGCGCATCCGCGCTTCGCGAAGGACACGGCCTGGCGCGGTCACGTCGATGCGACGCTCAAGAACCTGAGCGCGCTGTTCGATCAACCGAACGCGAAGCGTTACGCCGCCGCGCTCGCCGCGAACGAAGGCGCGATCGGCGCCTGCCGCGAACTGCTCGAACGCGTGCTGAACGACGAAGCGCCGCGCGAGGAACGCCATCCGGTGCAGCGCATCCTCAGCCATCTGCATTTCATCCGCACCGCGCTGATCGATCCGCAGTCGCCGCTCGCGCCGTTCAGCCAGCAAGGCGCGGCCCCCTCTTCCGGCAATGCGCAAGGAGCCCATCATGCCTCGTGACGTTGCGTTTCTCGACGCCTACATTCCGGCGATCGTCCTGCTCTTTATCCTGGGCGCGGCGATCACCTGGGTGCTCGATTCCGTACTGGCCCGCACCGGCCTGTACCGTCTCGTGTGGCACCCGTCCCTGTTTCGCGTGAGTCTGCTCGTGGTCGTGTGCTGCGTGCTTGGACTCGCCGTCTATCGTTGAACCGGCTACGTAGAATCATGACTATCAGAAATATCATTGGCTTTATCGCGACGGCGATCATCTTCGTCATCGCCATCCTCGTGGGCCGCGCGCTGTGGGTCCATTACATGGACGAACCCTGGACGCGCGACGGCCGCGTGCGCGCCGAAGTGGTGAACATCGCGCCCGACGTCTCCGGCGCCGTGGTCGAACTGCCCGTCAAGGACAACCAGTTCGTGCACAAGGGCGACCTGCTGATGCAGATCGACCCGTCGCACTATCAGATCGCCGTCGAGCAGGCCGAAGCGGCTGTGGCCGCGCGCAAGGCCGAGCTGACCATGAAGCTCGACGACGCGCGCCGCCGCGCCGACATGGACAGCCTCGTGGTGTCGCAGGAAAACCGCGAAAACGCCTCACACATGGCGAATTCGGCGCAGGCGCAGTATCAGCAGGCGATCGCCGCGCTCGACGCCGCCAAGCTCAACCTCGAACGCACGCGCGTGATCTCGCCGGTCGACGGCTACATCACCAATCTGCAGGTGTTCAAGGGCGACTACGCGATCGCGGGCCAGGCGAAGCTCGCCGTGGTGGACAGCCACTCGTTCTGGGTCTACGGCTACTTCGAGGAAACCAAGCTGCCGCACGTGAAGGTGGGCAACAAGGCCGACATCAAGCTGATGAGCGGCGGCACGCTCGAAGGCCACGTGGAAAGCATCTCGCGCGGCATCTACGACCGCGACAATCCGCAAAGCCGCGAACTGCTCGCCGACGTGAATCCGACCTTCAACTGGGTGCGCCTCGCGCAGCGCGTGCCGGTGCGCATCCATATCGACAAGGTGCCGGACGACATGGTCCTCGCCGCGGGCACGACCTGCACGGTGGTGGTGAAGCCGGGCACCTGATCGCGCGATGCGCGCGCAAGCGTCGCGCGGCCAGCCGGTCCGCCGACGCCCGTGAGCACGGGTAACCGCAAGAGCGCCTCCGGGCGCTCTTTTCCGTTGCGCGCACCGATGCGCGCACCTGAAGATCGCATGACAGTTCTTGCCAGATTCCAGGCATTGCCCGACGGCTGACCGTCCAGCCTTGAAAAACTTGTCTCAGAAACAGGCCGAATCCCCGCGCCATTGACGGTCGTCAAACCCGAAACCGGCAGCACCTAGGACTATTCTTATTTTTACGTCCTGGATCGGATTGTCAGCGTGGGTTTTCTTGCCGAGCACCTTCCTTTTATCTTTGCACCCGGCCATGCGGCGCTGTCGGAAACGACGGCGCGCGCGCATAAGGCGGGGCGCATCGTCGTGCTCGGAATCGGCAATGTGCAATGGGGCGACGCGGGCTTCGGCGTGCGCGCGCTCGAACGGCTCAAGTCGGCGTGGCAGTGCGCGCCGCATGTCGAGTGCGTCGACGGCGGCACGCAAGGGCGCGCGCTGCTGCCGCTCGTGGAGTCGGCGCAGCGCATGATCGTGTTCAACGCCGCCGATTTCGGCGCGTCGCCCGGCACGCTGTGCGTGCGCGCCGGCGACGCCGCCACGGCGCATCTGCGCACCCGCGCCGTCAATCTGCACCAGATGGATTTCGCCGATGCGCTCGCCTGCGCGCAGCTCAAGGGCCGCTATCCGCGCGAGCTGGTGCTGATCGGCGTGCAGCCGATCGCCCATTCGGACTATGGCGCGGACCTGCGCCCTGCCGTGCGCGCCCAGCTCGATCCGGCCGTCGCGGCGGCATGCCGCTGGCTGCGGCGCTGGCATGCGCGTCCGCAGGCGCTGTCGCTGCCGCACGGCGACGCGCTGACCGCGCAGGCCGGTTGCGCCGACGAGCCCGCCTGATCCGTCCGGGCGGCGCGGACGCAGGCATCGCGCCGCACAAGACATGCGGCAGAACGCGCGGCAGAACGCGCGGCAGAACACGAGGCAAACACGCGGCAAAACACACGACCCGCCGCACGCCCACGGGTGAACCCGCGTTGCCCGCGCGCATTGCGCTGCACTATGCTCGATTCTCCAGAGCCGGATCCGGCCGCCAGCCGTCCGCGCCACCTCGCACGGGAGGAAGCCCCTCATGCACCGTTACCGCGATTTTCACCGCGAGTCGATCGAACAGCCCGACGCGTTCTGGCGCCGCGAAGCCGCGCGCATCCATTGGGAAACGCCGTTCGACGCCGTGCTCGACCGCTCGAATCCGCCCTTCGCGCGCTGGTTCGCGGGCGGCCGCACGAACCTCTGCTTCAACGCCGTCGACCGCCATCTCGCCTCGCGCGCGCAGCAGAACGCGCTCGTGTACGTGTCGACGGAAACCGGCATCGAGCGCCGCTACACCTACGCCGACCTGCACGCCGAAGTGAACCGCATGGCCGCCGTGATGCGCTCGCTCGGCGTGAAGCGCGGCGACCGCGTGCTGATCTATCTGCCGATGATTCCCGAAGCCGTGTTCGCGATGCTCGCCTGTGCGCGGCTGGGCGCGATCCATTCGGTGGTGTTCGGCGGTTTCGCCGCGCCGAGTCTCGCCGCGCGCATCGACGACGCGAAACCCGTGCTGCTCGTGAGCGCCGACGCCGGCGCGCGCGGCGGCAAGGTGATCGACTACACGCCGCTCGTCGACGAAGCGATGTCGCGCGCCGAACACGCGCCGCCGCACGTGCTGCTGATCGACCGCCAGCTCGCGCCCGAACGCCTCGACGCGCCCTATCTCGTGCACTACGAACCGTTGCGCGAGCAATATCACGACGCGCAGATTCCCTGCGAGTGGCTCGAATCGAACGAGCCCTCGTACATCCTCTACACCTCCGGCACCACGTGCAAACCCAAGGGCGTGCAGCGCGACGTGGGCGGCTACGCGGTCGCGCTCGCCGCGTCGATGGAATACATCTTCGAGGGCCGCGCGGGCGACACGATGTTCACCGCCTCGGACATCGGCTGGGTCGTGGGCCACAGCTACATCATCTACGCGCCGCTGCTCGCGGGCATGACCACGGTGATGTACGAAGGCACGCCGATCCGCCCCGACGGCGGCATCTGGTGGCGTCTCGTCGAGCAGCACAAGATCAACCTGATGTTCACCGCGCCCACGGCGATCCGCGTGCTCAAGAAGCAGGACCCGGCGCTGCTGCACGCCGCCGATCTGTCGAGCCTGCGCACGCTCTTTCTCGCGGGCGAACCACTCGACGAGCCGACCGCCGAATGGATTTCGGACGCGCTCGGCAAACCCGTCGTCGACAATTACTGGCAGACCGAAACCGGCTGGCCGATGCTGGCGATCCAGGGCGGCGTGGAAGCGCTGCCGCAGAAGCTCGGTTCGCCGGGCGTGCCCTGCTACGGCTACGACCTCGTGCTGCGCGACGAGCACACCGGCGAGCCCTGCGCGAGCGGCGAAAAAGGCGTGATCACGCTCGGCTATCCACTGCCGCCCGGCTGCATGCAGACGGTCTGGGGCGACGACGCGCGCTTCGTGAAAACCTACTGGGAGAGCGTGCCCGGCCAGCAGGTCTATTCGACCTTCGACTGGGGCGTGCAGGATGAAAACGGCTACGTGACGATCCTCGGACGCACCGACGACGTCATCAACGTGGCGGGCCATCGGCTCGGCACGCGCGAGATCGAAGAGGCGATCTCGTCGCACGCGGCGGTCGCGGAAGTGGCCGTAGTGGGCGTGAACGATACGGTGAAGGGTCAGGCCGCGCTCGCCTTCGTGGTGCTGCGCGACGCGGCGGCGGCGGCCGATCCGAAGGCGGCGGACAAGCTCGCCGCAGCGATCGCGACGACCGTGGACCGCCAGCTCGGCGCGATCGGACGGCCCGCGCGCGTGCATTTCGTTTCGATGCTGCCGAAGACGCGCTCGGGCAAGCTGCTGCGCCGCGCGATCGCGGCGCTCGCCGAAGGGCGCGATCCGGGCGATCTCCCGACTATCGAGGATGCGACGGCGTTACAGCAGATTCGCGAGGCGGTGGGCGAAAGCGGCGAGCGCTGAGCCCGCCGCCGCGAATCAGCGCGCGACGGGCGTGTACGCCGCGAGAAAACGCTTGAGAATCCCGGTCGAATACGTGCCGGCGATATCGGTGAGGAACGACGAGAACGAGGTGCTCGCGTGCTCGTCGGCGGTATCGGAGATCGTGCGCACGATCGCGCACGGCACGTCGTATTCGTGGCAGACCTGGGCGATCGCCGCGCCTTCCATTTCCACCGCCAGCGCGTCGGGCAGCAGCGCACGCAGCGCGCCCACGGCGGCGGCGCTCGCCACGAACTGATCGCCGCTGATCACGAGGCCGCGATGCAGGCCCGGACGCGCGTTCGCGAGGCGCGGCAGCGCGGCGCCGAATTGCGCCGAGAGCGCGTCGCCCTCTTCCGCGATGAAGCGCTCGCACGCGGCGGCCAGCGCATCGGCGAGCGCGCGATCGGCGTCGAAGCGCGAGCGCGCGAGCAGCGGAATCTCGTGACGCGGAAACAGCGGCTCGGCGTTCATGTCGTGTTGCAGCAGCGTTTCGCCGACCACCACGTCGCCTACGTGCACGTTTTCGCCCACGCCGCCCGCCACGCCCGTAAATACGATGGCATCGACGTCGAACGCATGGATCAGCGCGCTCGTCGTGGCCGCGGCCGCCACCTTGCCGACGCGCGCGAGCGTGACGACGCACGGCGCGCCGTGCACGGTGCCGAGGTGGTAATCGCGCTTGCCGAAGGTGCGCGTGACGACGCCCGATTCGGCCTGCATGGCGGCGATCAGGTCGCCGAGTTCCTGGGGCAGCGCGGCGAGCACGCCGAGCGGACGGATGGGAGTGTTCATCGTCGGGAGTGTCCGAAAAAACGTGATGGGCGTGCGCCCTGGCACGCCCTTTTTGCTTGAGCTTTAGTCCACAGCCTGGAGCTTCGCCACCGCCAGCGCGAGCCACTTCTCGCCGTGGCGCTTGAAGCGGACCTGCGCCTTGGCGTCGGTGCCGCTGCCTTCGAGCGCGATGATCGCGCCCTCGCCGAACTTGGTGTGGAACACGGCCTGGCCGACGCGGAAACCCGCATCGGCGGCGCGCTGTTCGTTCGCGTAGGACGGCAGCGGCGTCTTGTCGGCCACATAGGCGTCGCGATCGCGCGAGCCGCCGCCGTTGCCACTATTACCACCACCGTTTCCGCCATTGCCGCCGCGCGAGAACCAGTCGCGGCCCCAGCCTGCGTTATCCGAGCGGCCGCCCCAGCGCGCGCCCGCCTCGACCTTCGGCGTGAGCCACTTGAGCGATTCCTGCGGCAGCTCGTCGAAGAAACGCGAACGCACGTTGTAACGCGTCTGGCCGTGCAGCAGACGGCTCTGCGCAAACGAGATATAGAGCCGCTCCTTCGCGCGCGTGATCGCCACGTACATCAGGCGGCGTTCTTCTTCCAGCCCGTCGGCTTCCATCGCGCTGTTCTCATGCGGGAACAGGCCCTCTTCGAGACCGGTGATGAACACCGCCGTGAATTCCAGGCCCTTCGCCGCGTGCACCGTCATCAGCTGGACGGCATCCTGGCCCGCCTGCGCCTGGTTGTCGCCCGCTTCGAGCGACGCGTGCGAGAGGAAGCCCGCGAGCGGCGTCATGACGTCGGGATTCTGCGCGGGATCGGTGATCGTGGCCGCGTCGAGCACTTCGATTTCGCCGTCCTGCGAAACGATTTCCGGCACGTTGCTCGCGCCCGGACGCAGCGGGATCGAGCGCGCGGGCGTGTCGAGGCCATAACCCGCCTCGCTCACGAACGCGGTGGCCGCATTCACGAGTTCCTGCAAGTTCTCCAGGCGATCCTGACCTTCGCGCTCGGTCTGATAGAACTCGGCGAGACCGCTCATGCGCACCGTGTACTCGACGGTTTCCGGCAGGCTCATCTGCGCGGTTTCGGCGCGCATCTTCGCGACCAGATTGGCGAACGAACCGAGGCTCGTGCCCGCCTTGCCCGTGACGTAGGGAATCGCCGCCGCCATCGAGCAGTTGTAGAGACGCGCCGCGTCGGCCAGTTGCTCGATCGAGCGCGCGCCGATGCCGCGCGTCGGGAAGTTCACGACGCGGGCGAACGCGGTGTCATCGTTCGGATTGTCGATCAGGCGCAGATACGCAAGCGCGTGCTTCACTTCCTGACGCTCGAAGAAGCGCAGGCCGCCATACACCTTGTACGGCACGCCCGCGTTCACGAGCGTGTGCTCGATCGTGCGCGACTGCGCGTTGCTGCGATAGAGAATCGCGATTTCGTGACGCGCGAGCCCCTGATTGATCAGCGCGCGAATCTCCTCGACGATCCAGCCCGCTTCCTGCGAATCGGTGGCCGCCTCGTAGACGCGCACCGGCTCGCCGTGCCCCGCATCGGTGCGCAGGTTCTTGCCCAGACGCCGCGAGTTATGCGAGATCAGATGGTTCGCCGCATCGAGAATATGGCCGTGCGAGCGGTAGTTCTGCTCCAGCTTGATCATGTGCTTCACGCGGAACTCGTTCTCGAAGTCGCGCATGTTGCCGACGTTCGCGCCGCGGAATGCGTAGATCGACTGGTCGTCGTCGCCGACCGCGAAGATCGCGTTGCCCTGACCCGCGAGCAGCTTCAGCCACGCGTACTGGAGCTTGTTGGTGTCCTGGAACTCGTCGACGAGAATGTCGCGGAAACGGCTCTGGTAATGCGCGCGCAGCGGCGGGTTGTACGACAGCAGCTCGTAGCAGCGCAGCAGCAGCTCGGCGAAGTCGACCACGCCTTCGCGCTGGCATTGCTGGTCGTAGGCTTCGTAGAGTTCGACGAACTTGCGGTTGAAGTCGTCGGTGACGTCGACGTCCTTCGGACGCAGGCCCTGCTCTTTCGCGTTGTTGATGAAGTACTGGAGATTCTTCGCCGGGTACTTTTCGTCGTCGACGTTCAGGCCCTTCATCAGGCGCTTGATGGCCGAAAGCTGGTCGGCCGTATCGAGAATCTGGAACGTCTGCGGCAGGCCCGCGTCGCGGTAATGCGCGCGCAGCATGCGATTGCAGAGACCGTGAAAGGTGCCGATCCACATGCCGCGCGTGTCGAGCGGCATCATGGCCTGCAGACGGCTCATCATTTCGCGCGCGGCCTTGTTCGTGAAGGTCACGGCGAGGATGGTCATCGGCGAGGCGAGACCTTGCTGGATCAGCCACGCGATGCGCGTGATGAGCACGCGCGTCTTGCCGCTGCCCGCCCCGGCCAGAATGAGCGCCGGTTCGTTAGGCAGCGTGACGGCGGCGTGTTGTTCGGGGTTCAGGTTCGCGAGCAGTTCGGGCATGGAATAGCGAGGAGTGAGGCGCGCGCGGGGCGACGCGACGGGAAAGCCGGCCGTCATTATAAATCCCACCCGCCTGCGGCGCCCTCCGCGGACCGGAGCGCAAATCAGTGCCGGAATCGGTCACCGCTTCGGTGGCCGCTTCGATGGCCGATTCAGTGCACGCTGCGTTACCCGCTTCGGTGCCTGCGCCCGTGCCCCGTTTCATCGCCGAATCCGGGCCCGAAGCGCGCGCCTGTCACGGCGCGCAACGCCCGCGCCGCCCACCGCCCAGCCCATGCGCGCCACGCAAGCTCTCGATGCGTCGGGGCGGGTGCGGCACTTCCCCTTATAATTGACCGTTTCCGCATCTCTTTTTCGGCAGATTCCACCCATGAGCGACAGCACGCTAGCGAAAAGCTTCGAGCCCCAGACCATCGAGGCCCATTGGGGCCCCGAGTGGGAGCGTCGAGGCTACGCGGCCGCGACCTTCGAGCCCGGCCGCAAGAACTTCTCGATCCAGTTGCCGCCGCCCAACGTCACCGGCACGCTGCACATGGGGCACGCGTTCAACCAGACGATCATGGACGGCCTCACGCGCTTTCACCGCATGCTCGGCGAAAACACGCTGTGGGTCCCCGGCACCGACCACGCGGGCATCGCCACGCAGATCGTGGTCGAGCGCCAGCTCGACGCGCAGAAGGTCTCGCGCCACGACCTCGGCCGCGAGAAGTTCGTCGAACGCGTGTGGGAATGGAAGCAGCAGTCGGGCTCGACCATCACCGGCCAGGTGCGCCGCCTCGGCGCGTCGATCGACTGGTCGCGCGAGTACTTCACGATGGACGACAAGATGTCGGCCGCCGTGCGCGACGTGTTCGTGCGCCTCTACGATCAGGGCCTGATCTATCGCGGCAAGCGCCTCGTGAACTGGGACCCGGTGCTGGGCACCGCCGTCTCCGACCTCGAAGTGGCGAGCGAAGAGGAAAACGGTCATCTGTGGCACATCCGCTATCCGCTCGCGGACGGCTCGGCCACGCTCACCGTCGCCACCACGCGCCCGGAAACCATGCTCGGCGACACGGCCGTGATGGTGCACCCTGAAGACGAACGCTATGCGCACCTGATCGGCAAGCTGGTCAAGCTGCCGCTGACCGGCCGCGAAATCCCCGTGATCGCCGACGACTACGTCGACCGCGAGTTCGGCACGGGCGTCGTGAAGGTCACGCCCGCGCACGACTTCAACGACTATCAGGTCGGCCAGCGTCACGGCCTGCCGATGATCGAGATCCTCACGCTCGACGCGAAGATCAACGACAACGCGCCGGAAAAATATCGCGGCCTCGACCGTTTCGAGGCGCGCAAGCAGGTCGTGGCCGACCTCGAAGCGCTCGGCGCGCTCGAATCGGTGCAGCCGCACAAGCTGATGGTGCCGCGCGGCGACCGCACGGGCGTCGTGCTCGAACCGCTGCTCACCGACCAGTGGTTCGTGGCGATGACCAAGCCGGCGCCGGAAGGCACGTTCAACCCGGGCAAGTCGATCACCGAAACCGCGCTCGACGTGGTGCGCAACGGCCAGATAAAGTTCGTGCCGGAAAACTGGACCACCACGTATAACCAGTGGCTCGAAAACATCCAGGACTGGTGTATCTCGCGTCAGCTCTGGTGGGGCCACCAGATCCCCGCGTGGTACGGCGAAAACGGCGAAATCTTCGTCGCGAAGACCGAGGAAGAAGCCCGCGCGCAGGCCGACGCCAAGGGTTACACGGGCGCGCTCAAGCGCGACGAAGACGTGCTCGACACGTGGTTCTCGTCGGCGCTGGTGCCGTTCTCGTCGCTTGGCTGGCCCGCTGAAACGCCCGAGCTGAAGGCCTTCCTGCCCTCCTCGGTGCTGGTCACGGGCTTCGACATCATCTTCTTCTGGGTGGCGCGCATGGTCATGATGACCACGCACTTCACCGGCCAGGTGCCGTTCGAGACGGTCTACGTGCACGGTCTCGTGCGCGACGCCGAAGGCCAGAAGATGTCGAAGAGCAAAGGCAACACGCTCGACCCGATCGACATCGTCGACGGCATCGACCTCGAAACGCTGGTCGCCAAGCGCACCACGGGTCTGATGAACCCGAAGCAGGCCGCCACCATCGAAAAGAAGACGCGCAAGGAATTCCCGGACGGCATCGCCGCCTACGGCACCGACGCGCTGCGCTTCACGATGGCGTCGATGGCCACGCTCGGCCGCAACGTCAACTTCGACCTGGCGCGCTGCGAGGGCTACCGCAACTTCTGCAACAAGCTCTGGAACGCCACGCGTTTCGTGCTGATGAACTGCGAAGGCCACGACTGCGGCTTCTCGAAGCCCGGCGACTGCCAACCGGGCGATTGCGGCCCGGGCGGCTACACGGACTTCTCGCAGGCCGACCGCTGGATCGTCTCGCAGCTCCAGCGCACGGAAGCCGAAGTCGCGAAGGGTTTCGCCGACTATCGCTTCGACAATGTGGCCAATGCCATTTACAAGTTCGTCTGGGATGAATACTGTGACTGGTATCTGGAACTGGCGAAGGTGCAGATCCAGACCGGCACGCCCGAGCAGCAGCGCGCCACGCGCCGCACGCTGCTGCGCGTGCTGGAAACCGTGCTGCGCCTCGCGCATCCGGTGATTCCGTTCATCACCGAAGCGCTGTGGCAAAAGGTTGCGCCGCTGACCGACGCGTACCCGCAAGGCGCGGCGGAAGGCGAGGCATCGATCATGATGCAGGGCTACCCGCTCGCGGACTCGAAGAAGGTCGACGAAGCCGCCGAGCAATGGGCTGCCGACCTGAAGACCGTGATCGACGCCTGCCGTAACCTGCGCGGCGAGATGAACCTCTCGCCCGCGGTCAAGGTGCCGCTGCTGGCCACGGGCAACGCCGAACGCCTCGCCACGTTTGCGCCTTACGCGCAGGCGCTCGCGAAGCTTTCGGAGGTCCAGATCATCGCCGACGAAGCGGCGCTCGACGCTGCCTCGGCGGGCGCGCCGGTTGCTATCGTAGGAACAGACAAGCTCGTGCTGAAGGTGGAAATCGACGTGGCCGCGGAACGCGA
This sequence comes from Paraburkholderia sp. J94, assembly GCF_905220285.1. Classification (NCBI taxonomy): domain Bacteria; kingdom Pseudomonadati; phylum Pseudomonadota; class Betaproteobacteria; order Burkholderiales; family Burkholderiaceae; genus Paraburkholderia; species Paraburkholderia sp. J94. The sequence goes on from NZ_CAJMZH010000027.1 coordinate 28,281, forward strand.
GCGGCTCTCGAAGGAAATCACCCGGCTGTCGAATGAAGTGACGAAGTGCAATGCGAAGCTCGGAAACGAAAGCTTTGTTGCGAAAGCTCCGCCTGCCGTGGTTGAACAGGAGCAGAAACGACTGGCAGAATTCCAGGCCACGCTCGGCAAGCTGACCGCGCAACTCGCGCGGCTGCCTGCCTGAATCGGCTAAGGTGACGGATGGCGGCGCGCGGGCGGCGTCATCCCACCACGACCAGGACTATAGACATGCTAAAAGTAACGAAAGCGGTATTCCCGGTGGCGGGCCTCGGCACGCGCTTCCTTCCGGCGACGAAAGCGAGCCCGAAGGAAATGCTGCCGGTCGTCGACAAGCCGCTGATCCAGTACGCGGTCGAGGAAGCCGTCGCGGCGGGCATCACCGAAATGATCTTCGTGACCGGGCGCAGCAAGCGCGCGATCGAGGACCATTTCGACAAGTCGTATGAGATCGAAGCCGAACTCGAAGCGCGCGGCAAGGAAAAGCTGCTCGAACTGGTTCGCAACATCAAGCCGAACAACGTCGACTGCTTCTACGTGCGCCAGCCGGAAGCGCTCGGTCTCGGTCACGCCGTGCTGTGCGCGGAAAAGCTCGTGGGCGACAACCCGTTCGCCGTGATTCTCGCCGACGACCTGCTGTACGGCACGCCGCCCGTCATGCAGCAGATGGTCGAAGTGTTCGACCACTACCATAGCTCGGTGCTGGGCGTGGAAGAGATCCCGCCCTCGGAAACGCGCTCGTACGGCATCGTCGACGGCAAGGAGTGGGAAGACTCGATCGTCAAGCTGTCGGGCATCGTCGAAAAGCCGGCGCCCGAAGTCGCGCCGTCGAACCTGGGCGTCGTGGGCCGTTACGTGCTGAAGCCGCGCATTTTCGACCACCTCCGCTCGATCAAGCCGGGCGCGGGCGGCGAACTGCAACTGACCGACGCGATCCAGTCGCTGCTCGCCGACGAGCAGGTTCTGGCCTACAAGTATCACGGCACGCGTTTCGACTGCGGCAGCAAGCTCGGCTACCTGAAGGCGACCGTGGAATTCGCGCTGCGTCACCCCGAAGTGGGCGACGACTTCGCCGAATACCTGCGCACGCGTAACCCGGTGCTCGAAGGCTAAACCGCTTTCTTGCCGCGCCGCCGGACAGAAAAAAGCCCGCAATCTCGCGATTGCGGGCTTTTTTTATGCGCCTGGGCGGCGCGTGGACGGCTTAGCGGCGGCGCATCAGGAACACGAACGTCTTGTCCTGCTGCGTGCTCTCCACGATCTCGTTGCCGGTCTGCTTCGCGAACGCGGCGAAATCGCGCTGCGAGCCGGGATCGGTGGCGAGCACCTTGAGAATCTGGCCGCTTTCCATGTCGGCGAGCGCCTTTTTGGCGCGCAGGATCGGCAGCGGGCAGTTCAGCCCGCGTGCATCCACTTCCTTGTGAACCTGAATCTGCATCGGGGTTGCATCCTTCGGTGACGCGCCGCCGAATCTGCTCGCGGCGCTGGCGCTTGTTCTCTGCTTGATGAAACGCGAGCTGACTCGACGTCTCATCAGATAGCGGCGATTTTACCGCAGCAGCGCCCTGCTCCGCTCGCGCACGAACCCCGTGCGATTCAGAGCGTCACCGCCTGCCCCGTATGCAGCGATTCTCGCAGCGCACAACCGATGCGCGTCGCCTCCAGCGCGTCTTCCAGCGTCGCGCCTTCGCTCGCCCCCGCCGCCTCGGCCGTCGCGCCGTTGAGCCGCGCGCGCACCGACGCCACGAACGCCTGCGCCTCGATCAGGAACGCTTCCTCGAAGCGCTCGAAGAACGTGGGCGTACATTCGCTGCGCACGCCGAGCGCGTCGTAAATCTCGACACGGTTGCTGCGCGGCAGATGACCGATGGCCAACGCGCCCGCAGTGCCGATCACCTCGCTCGACGTATCGTTGCCGTGCGCCATCGTGCGCGAGGCATAGAACATCGCCAGCTTGCCGCCTTCGAATTCGCAGATCGCGACGCCGTTGTCGACATCGCCGAATTCGCGCAAACCGTCGTGCAGCGCGATCGCGCCCGCCGCATAGACGCGCGTGGCGCGCGGCTTGCCGAGCAGCCAGCGCGCGACGTCGATATCGTGCACCGTACAGTCGAGAAAGATGCCGCCCGACGTGGGCGCGAAACGCACGAAGAAGCCATCGGGATCGTTGAGATCGCAGTTCTGCGAGCGCACCAGAAACGGCTTGCCGATCTTGCCCGCGCGCACTTTATCGAACGCGTCGTGATAGCTCGGATCGAACCGGCGCATGAAGCCGATCATGACCTGCTGCCCCGCATGGCGGCGCGCCTCTTCGACCACGCGCTCGCATTCGGCGACGTCGAGCGAGAGCGGCTTTTCGCAGAACACATGCTTGCCCGCGCGCAACGCGTCGACGATCTGCTGCGCGTGCAGCGACGACGGCGTGACCAGCCAGACCGCGTCGATTTCGCTATCGGCGAGCAACTGCGCGTAGTCGGCGTAAAGCCGTGCTTCGGGCAGCGTCTCGCGCGCCCACGCGAGGTCGTCGTCGAGCGGACTGCATGCCGCCGTCAGCACCGCGCCCGGCACGCGGTACGCGAGGTTCTGCGCATGTCGCCGTCCGAGCCGCCCCAGTCCCACCACGCCCACGCGCAACGGCCGGGCACGATCGTTTGCCTGCATAGTCCGTCTCCTGAACAATAATTCGTAATCCTTGCTATTTGAAAGACGCCGCGATGCAACCGCGACGTCCATCACACTGCATCAACGCATCGTGAAAGCCTCAAGCGCCCACTTTCACCACACGCCCTTCTCGCCACGAAAGCGCCGCCGCTTCCGCGAGTTCGAGCGCCTTGAGCCCATCGGCGACCGTCGTGCGCACGGGCTTGCCCTGCGTGACCGCCTCGTGGAAGTGCGCCATTTCGCTCGCATACGCGGCGCGATAGCGCTCCAGGAAAAACGCCTCGGGCACGTCCTGCGCCACCGAGGTCTTCGACCACGCCACCACTTCGGTCGGCTTGATGTTGCCCGCCTGCAGCATGCCGTCGCTGCCGAGCACTTCGAAGCGCTGGTCATAGCCGTAGGCCGCGCGCCGCGCCGTGTTGATCTGGCAAAGACGGCCGCGCTTCGTGCGGATCGTCACGGCGGTCGAGTCGATATCGCCCGCTTCGGCGATGGCCGGATCGGAGAGACAACTGCCCGTCGCGTGCACGGTGTCGGCTTCGTCGTCGAGAATCCAGCGGAAGATGTCGAAGTCGTGGATCAGCATGTCCTTGAAGATGCCGCCCGAATGCTTGATGTACTCCACGGGCGGCGCGCCCGGATCGCGGCTCGTCACCACCAGCATTTCCGGCGTGCCGATCTCGCCCGCGTCGAGACGCTGCTTGAGCGCCGCGAACGTGGGATCGTAGCGGCGCTGAAAGCCGATCATCGCGACCACGCCCGCGCGCGCCACGGCGTCGGCGCATTCGCGCGCGCGGCCAATCGCGAGATCGACGGGCTTCTCGCAGAAGATATGCTTGCCCGCCGCCGCCGAGCGCATGATCAGTTCGGAGTGCGTATCGGTCGACGAGCAGATCACCGTCGCGCCGATCGACGCATCGCCGAACGCTTCGTCGATACCGGCCACCTGCGCGCCATGCTGCGCCGCGAGCGCCTGGGCCGCCTCGCGGTTCACGTCGATCACGTACTTCAGGCGCACGCCGGGCTGGCGCGCGAGATTCGCCGCGTGAATGCGGCCGATGCGTCCCGCGCCGAAAACCGCTACATCCAACGCCTTGCCTGCTGCTCCACTAGTCATCGTATCCTCCGGTGTCGGTCGATTCTTCTACGTTGAGTTCGAGCCGGTACGCAAGCGCCACGAACAGCGCCTGGCACAGGCAAAACGTGCTGGTCAGCGAGCGGAACGCGAACGCGCTCCCCTCCTTCACATAAAGTTGCGCATCCGCGTGACGCGCGAGTGGCGACAGCTGGCTGTCGGTGATCACGAGCGTTTTCGCCTGATGCTGCTGCGCCACGCGCAGGCAGTACTGCGTTTCCTTGCCGTACGGCGCGAAGCTGATGGCGATCACCACGTCGCCCTTCTTCACGCTGCGGATCTGCTCGTGATACATGCCGCCGAGCCCCGAGACGAGATGCACGCGTTTGCGCGTGTGCTGCAGCGCATAGACGATGTAGCTCGCCACCGCGAACGAGCGGCGCACGCCGATCACGTAGATGTTGTCGGCGTGTTCGAGCATGCGCACGGCGGCGTCGAACTGCGCGTCGTCGAGACCCGCTTCGAGTTCGTCGAGACCGCTGCGGCACGCGCCGATGAACTCGCGCGCCACCGCGCCGCCCAGCGCCGGATCGGTCTTGCCGTCGTTCTCGTCGATCAGCTGGCGAATGCGCTGCTGATAGGTCGTGGGCGAGCCGCCCTGGCCCGCATACGCCTGACGAAACACCGCCTGCAGATCGGAGAAACCCGAAAAACCGAAGCGCTGCGCAAAGCGCACCACCGCCGAGGGATGCACGCCGCAGCTCGCGGCGATGTCGCTCGTGCGGTCCATCATCACGCTCGCGCGGTTCTGTTCAATGTAAGTCGCGACGTTCTTCAACTGTCGCGGCAGCGCTTCGTAGTCGTGCGCGATGCGCTGCATCAATTCGTCGACGCCTGCTACGGCGTCGCTTGTCTCGTCGGCCATGATCGTTTTTTCCCCTGGCTTGCCGCAGTGCCGCAAAACCCTTGCTGGGCGGGCGTTTGAGGGCAAGCCAACGGAGCCGATTATAGGCACGCCTCCTCATGAATGGAACAGATTTTCCATTTTTATTTGCAATGAAATTTCTGTTGCAACGGCTCGGACGATCGCCTAATCTTGTCCATGAGCAACGTGTCGACGCGCAATTCAGACAAGCACCGCGCTCACCTCAAAAACGAACGACAGACCGAGAAAGGTGGAGACAATGACGCAACGCAAGGGCAAGACCATGCTCCGACGTTTAGCCGCGGCGCTCGCGCTGGCAGCGGGACTGAGCGGCTTGAGCGCAGTGGGCGCACAAACGGCGCAGGCCGCCGACGCGCACTTCGTGCTGATCAGCCACGCGCCGGATTCGGACTCGTGGTGGAACGTGATCAAGAACGCCATCAAGCAGGCCGACGAAGACTTCAACGTCGAGACCGACTACCGCAATCCGCCCAACGGCGACATCGCCGACATGGCGCGCCTGATCGAACAGGCGGCGGCGCGCAACTACGACGGCGTCATCACCACCATCGCCGACTTCGACGTGCTCAAAAGCTCCATCGGCAAGGTCACGGCCAAGAAGATCCCGCTCGTGACGATCAACTCGGGCACCGAGGAACAAAGCGCGCAACTGGGCGCGATCATGCACGTGGGCCAGCCCGAATACGTGGCGGGCCACGCGGCCGGCGAAAAGGCCAAGGCCGCGGGCGTGAAGTCCTTCCTCTGCGTGAACCACATCGCCACCAATACCGTTTCGTTCGACCGCTGCCGCGGCTTCGCGGACGCCATCGGCGTCGACTACAAGACCTCGACGATCGACTCGGGCCAGGACCCGACGGAAATCCAGTCGAAGGTCAGCGCGTATCTGCGCAACCATCCGAACACGGGCGCGATTCTCACGCTCGGTCCGGTGCCGGCCGCCGCCACGCTCAAGGCGGTTCAGCAGATGGGCCTCGCGGGCAAGATCTACTTCTGCACCTTCGACTTCTCGGATGAGATCGCCAAGGCGATCCGCGCGGGCACGATCCAGTTCGCCATCGACCAGCAGCCGTATCTGCAGGGCTACATTCCGGTGGCCGTGCTCGCGATCGTGAAGAAGGACCACACGACCGATCCGGCGAAGATCCGCCAGATCCTCGAAGCGAATCCCAAGTTCAAGCAGCGCCTCGACACCTACGGTCTGCAACCGTCCTATGGCCCGAAGAACATTCGCTCGGGTCCGGGCTTCATCACCAAGGAGAATCTGGACAAGGTTGTGAAGTACGCGGGTCAGTACCGCTGATCCGTCAGGTCATTTCGTCAGCCACGCGCGGCGGCGGTTCGCTACACGCGATACCGACTCGCCTCTCGCCAGCCTCGCCGCGCGTCATTCACCGGGCCAGTCAAGCCATTTCGGCACATAGGTCCGGGACACAGGAGACATCATGGGTGTAGCCGGCAAACACTTTCCCTCGCATGCACCGGACGACGCGCAGGACGCGCGCTCGCCCCAGCCCGCTCAGGCGAGCGCTTCGCATGGCGATGAACGCGTGCGTCGCGAATCGTGGTTCGGCCATCTGCTCGGCCGCCCCGAATTCGCTGCGATTTCCGGCACCGTGCTCGTGTTCGCCGTGTTCGCGATCGGCGCGGGCGGCTCCGGCATGTTCGACCTCGACGGCGTGATGAACTGGTCGCAGGTCGCCGCTTACTTAGGCATCCTTTCTGTTGGCGCGTGCCTGCTGATGATCGCGGGCGAGTTCGATCTCTCGATCGGCTCGATGATCGGCTTCGCGGGCATGATGGTGGCGCTTCCCACCATGTACTTCCACTGGCCCATCGCGCTCTCGATCATCTTCGCGTTCGTGGGCTGCACCGCGCTCGGCGCGCTCAACGGCTACCTCGTGATGCGCACGCGGCTGCCCTCGTTCATCGTCACGCTCGCGTTCCTGTTCATCCTGCGCGGCCTCACGCTCGCACTCTCGATCATGTTCGCCGACCGCACCATCGTCTCGGGCGTGGGCGATGTCGCGAAAGCCGACTACGTGACCAACCTGCTCTTTCACGGCACCGCATTTAAAGGCCTGTTCGTGGCGCTCGCGCATATCGGCATCGGCAAGATGCTCGACAGCGGCCAGCCGCTCGTGAACGGCGTGCCGAAGGTCATTCTCTGGTGGTTCGCGCTCGTCATCATCGGTGCATTCGTGCTGGCCAAGACGCGCTATGGCAACTGGATTCTCGCCGTGGGCGGCGACTCGAACGCCGCGAAGAACGTGGGCGTGCCGGTCAAGCGCGTGAAGATCTCGCTGTTCATGCTGACCGCGTTCTGCTCGTGCCTGTTCGCGGTGCTCCAGGTCTGCGATATCGGCTCGGCCGCCGCCGACCGTGGTCTGCAAAAGGAATTCGAAGCGATCATCGCCGCGGTGATCGGCGGCACGCTCCTCACGGGCGGTTACGGCTCGGTGATCGGTGCGGCGTTCGGCGCGCTGATCTTCGGCGTGGTGCAGATCGGCATTACCTACACGAACATCGACTCGGACTGGTTCCGCGTGTTCCTCGGCATGATGCTGCTGATCGCCGTGCTCTTTAATCACTACGTGCGCCGCCGCGTCGCGCAATCGTAACGGGAGGCTGACCATGTCCGACGAACTCAACACCTCCGCCCCCAGCAGCGACACGATTCTCGCGCTCGAAAACGTCAGCAAGTACTTCGGCAAAGTCATCGCGCTCAATGGCGTCACGCTGCGCCTGAAGCGCGGCGAGGTGCACTGCCTGCTCGGCGACAACGGCGCGGGCAAGTCCACGCTGATCAAGACGCTCGCAGGCGTGCACGCGCCCACCGACGGCCAGTATTTCGTCGACGGCAAGCCCGTGCGCTTCGAGTCGCCGAAAGACGCGCTCGATCTCGGCATCGCGACCGTCTATCAGGATCTCGCGCTGGTGCCGCTGCTCTCGGTCGCGCGCAACTTCTTCATGGGCCGCGAGCCGCAGAAAAAGCTGTTCGGTTTCATCAACGTGATGGATCTCGATTCGAGCGCACAGATTGCGAAAGACCGGCTCTCGGAGATGGGCATTCATGTGCGCGATCCGCATCAGGCCATCGGCACGATGTCGGGCGGCGAGCGCCAGTGTCTCGCGATTGCGCGTGCGATTCACTTCGGCGCGCGCGTGCTGATCCTCGACGAACCGACCGCCGCGCTCGGCGTGAAGCAGAGCTTCAACGTGCTCAAGCTGATTCACGCGGCGCGCGCGAAAGGCATCTCGGTGATCTTCATCACGCACAACGTGCATCACGCCTACCCTATCGGCGACTCGTTCACGCTGCTCAATCGCGGCCGCTCGCTCGGCACCTATACGAAGGACACGATCAGCAAGAACGAAGTGCTCGACATGATGGCCGGCGGCGCCGAAATGCAGAAGATGATCGCCGAACTCGACGGCGCCACGATCTGAGCAGGCCCGCCCCGCACCGAACTCATCAGGAATGCTCATGGCTATCATCCCCACCACCCCGAGCCGCTTCGCGCCGGGCCGCAGCCGCGACATCGTGTGTCTGGGCCGGCTGGGCGTCGATCTCTACGCGCAGCAGGTCGGCGCGCGGCTCGAAGACGTCTCCACCTTCGCCAAATATCTGGGCGGCTCGTCCGCGAACATCGCGTTCGGCTGTGCGCGCCTCGGTTTGCAATCGGCGATGCTCACGCGCGTCGGCGACGACCACATGGGCCGCTTTCTCACCGAAACGCTCACGAAAGAAGGCTGCGATACGAGCCACGTGCGCATCGATCCCGAACGGCTCACCGCGCTCGTGCTGCTGGGCATCAAGGACCGCGATACGTTTCCGCTGATCTTCTATCGCGAGAATTGCGCGGACATGGCCGTCGATCCCGCCGACTTCGACGAAGCGTTCATCGCCTCCGCGAAGGCGCTGCTGATCACCGGCACGCACTTCTCCACCGAACAGGTGAACCGCACGAGCCTCGCCGCGCTCGACTACGCGCGCCGCAACAACGTGCGCACCGTGCTCGACATCGACTATCGTCCGGTGCTCTGGGGTCTCACGGGCAAGGCCGACGGCGAGACGCGCTTCGTCGCGAGCGCCGGCGTGAGCGAACATTTGCAGCGCATTCTGCCGAACTTCGATCTCGTGATCGGCACCGAGGAAGAGTTCCGTATCGCGGGCGGCAAGGAAGCCCTCGTCGATGCGCTCAAGCGCGTGCGCGAAGTCACGTCCGCGACGCTGCTGGTCAAGCGCGGGCCGCTCGGCTGCCAGATCGTCGAAGGCGCGGTGCCCGATTCGCTCGACGACGTGCCGATGCAGCGCGGCGTCGAAGTCGACGTGCTCAACGTGCTCGGCGCAGGCGATGCGTTCGCCTCGGGCTTTCTCTCGGGCTGGCTGCGCGACGCGTCGCTCGAAGACTGCGCGCGCGCCGCGAATGCGTGCGGCGCGTTGGTGGTCTCGCGCCACGGCTGCGCGCCCGCGATGCCCACGCCCGCCGAACTCGACTACTTCCTGAGCGAAGCGCAAGCCGATCCCGTGCGCATGCGCCGTCCCGATCGCGACGCCACGCTCGCGCGCCTGCATCGCGTCACGCCCGCGCGCAAGCGTCACGACGAAGTGCTCGGCTTCGCCTTCGATCATCGCAATCAGTTCTTCGATCTCGCGCAGCAAACGGGCGCCGACGAATCGCGCATCGCGTATCTGAAGAATCTGTATGTGGAAGCGGTCGCGCAAACCGAAAGCGCGCTCGGCCTGCAAGGCAAGATCGGCGTGCTGATCGACGACCGTTACGGCCAGGACGCGCTCAATGCCGCCACGGGCCGCGACTGGTGGATCGGCCGCCCGGTCGAATTGCCGGGCTCGGTGCCGCTCGTGTTCGATCACGGCCGCTCGATCGGCACCACGCTCGCGAGCTGGCCCATCGGCCATACCGTGAAGTGCCTCGTGCAATTCCATCCCGACGAACCCATCGAGCAGCGTCTCGAACAGGAAGCGCAATTGCGCGCGCTCTACGACGCCGTGCAGGCGAGCGGCCACGAACTGCTGCTCGAAGTGATTCCGCCGAAGCTCGACGGCAAGCCGAATGCGCCCGGCACGATCACGCGCGCGCTCAAGCGGCTCTACAACATCGGCCTCTATCCCGAGTGGTGGAAGCTCGAACCGGTGGACGCGGCGCAATGGCGCGAAGTCGATGCGCTGATCGCCGAGCGCGATCCGCATTGCCGTGGCGTGGTGCTGCTCGGTCTCTCCGCGCCGATGGATCAGTTGATGAGTGGCTTCAAGGCGGCGGCGGCTTCGCAAACCTGCCGGGGCTTCACGGTCGGCCGCACGATCTTCTACGAGCCGAGCCATGCGTGGCTCAAGGGCGATATCGACGACAAGACCGTGATCGCGCGCGTGCGCACCGCGTTCGAAACGCTGATCGCCGCGTGGCGCGCGGCGCGCGAAGACGCGCAGGCGGCGAGCGGATCGTCGACGCATCACGCCGTGCGCGAGGAGAAAGCAGCATGAATCAACGCATCGCTCCGATCGCCCACGCCGCGCAGGACAACCCGGCAAGCGCCGCGTTCAATCCGCAGACCGCCACCGTGCGCCTGACCGCCGCGCAAGCGGTCGTGCGCTGGCTCGCGGCGCAGCGCGTCGCCTGCGAGGATGGCTCGGGCCGCACCGAGCCGCTGTTCGGCGGCGTGTTCGCGATCTTCGGCCACGGCAATGTGGCGGGCCTTGGCGAAGCGCTCTATCAGTATCGCCACGAATTGCCGACGCTGCGCGCGCACAACGAGCAGGCGATGGCGCACAGCGCGATTGCCTATGCGAAGGCGCACTTCCGCCGCCGCATGATGGCCGTGACGACGTCGATCGGCCCCGGCGCGACGAACCTCGTCACCGCCGCCGCGCTCGCCCATGTGAACCGTCTGCCGCTCTTGCTCCTGCCCGGCGATATCTTCGTGTCGCGCGAGCCCGATCCGGTGCTGCAGCAGATCGAGGATCAGCAGGACGGCGGCCTCTCCGCGAACGATGCGCTCAAGCCGGTCTCGCGTTACTTCGACCGCATCGTGCATCCGGCGCAATTGCTGAGCGCCCTGCCGCGCGCGCTGCGTGTGCTGACCGACGCCGCGCAGTGCGGCCCCGTCACGCTCGCGCTGCCGCAAGACGTGCAGGCCACCGCGTGGGATTATCCGGCGAGCTTCTTCACACCACGCCTCGTGAACTTCCACACGCCCGCGCCCATCGCGAGCGAGATCGACGCGGCGCTCGCGCAGTTGAGCCGCGCGCGCCAGCCGCTGATCGTCGCGGGCGGCGGCGTGCTCTATGCGCGCGCGACCGAAACGCTGCGCGCGTTCGCTACCGCGCACGGCATTCCGGTCGCCGAAACCCAGGCGGGCAAAGGCGCGCTCGCGTGGAACGATCCGCTCAATGCGGGCGCGATTGGCGTGACCGGCTCGCCCGCCGCCAATGCGCTCGCGCGCGACGCCGATTGCATCCTCGCCGTGGGCACGCGCCTGCAGGACTTCACGACCGGTTCGAACTCGCTGTTCACGCACGCGAGCGTCATCAGCATCAATGCGAACGGCTTCGACACGCTCAAGCTCGACGCAATCGCCGTACAGGCCGACGCGAAGCTCGCGCTCGCCGCGCTCGACCAGCAACTTGAACACTGGCGCGCCGACGCTGCCTGGACCGCGCAAGCCACACAACTCGCCGACGCCTGGCGCGCGAGCGTCGCGGCGCTCACGCACGCGGAGCAGGAACGCGGCGCCCTGCCCTACGATGCCGATGTGATCGGCGCCGTGCAGCGCTCATCGAATCATTCGGATACCGAAGATATCGTCGTGTGCGCGGCGGGCACGCTGCCCGCCGAACTGCACAAGCTCTGGCGCGCGGGACGGCCCGGCGCGTATCACGTCGAATACGGCTATTCGTGCATGGGCTACGAGATCGCGGGCGGGCTCGGTGCGAAGCTCGCGCGGCCCGAGCGCGAAGTGATCGTCATGGTCGGCGACGGCAGCTATTTGATGATGAACAGCGAGATCGCGACCTCGGTGATGCTCGGCGCGAAGCTCATCATCGTCGTGCTCGACAATCGCGGTTACGGCTGCATCAATCGTCTGCAACAGGCGTGCGGCAGCGCGCCCTTCAACAACCTGTTCGACGATTGCGCGCAAGGCCCGCTCGGCGCGCCGCAGATCGACTTCGCCGCGCATGCGCGCGCGCTGGGCGCGCAGGCCGAGCACGTCGCGAACGTGGCGGAACTCGAAGCCGCGATGCAACGCGCACGCGCGGCAACGAGCACCTATCTCGTGTGCATCGACACCGATCCGGCGCGGACCACCGAGGAAGGCGGCTGGTGGTGGGAAGTGGCGGTGCCGGAAGTCTCGCCGCGCGCGGCCGTGCGCGAGGCACGCGAGCGCTACGTGCAGCAGAAGGCCGAGCGCGGCGCGCGCGGTCCGCACGACGACGCCACCCAGAACGAAGCATGAAGCACGCGACGCTCCACAGATCGAGGAACGCACATGAGCGCATTTGACGTACGCATCGGCATCAATCCGCTGTCGTGGATGAACGACGACCTGCCTTCGCTCGGCGGCGAGACGCCGCTTTCCACGGCGCTGACCGAAGGCCGCGAGATCGGTTACGAAGGCTTCGAACTCGGCAACAAGTTTCCGCGCGAGCCGCAGGCGCTCAAGGCGCTGCTGGCGCAATACGACTTGTCGCTGGTATCGGGCTGGTATTCGGGCATGCTCGCGAAACGCAGCGTCGACGAGGAAATCGCCGCCGTGGACCGCCATCTCGATCTGCTCGCGCAGAACGGCGCGACGGTCATGGTCTATGGCGAAGTCGCCGATTCGATCCAGGGCGCGCCGCGTCCGCTGTATCAGCGTCCGCGCTTTTTCAGTGAGCAGCAATGGGACGACTACGCCGCGCGCGTCGACGCCTTCGCGCGTCACACGCTCTCGCGCGGCGTGCGGCTCGCGTATCACCACCACATGGGCGCGTATGTGGAAACGCCCGCCGACGTCGACAAGCTGATGGCGCGCACGAGCGACGCCGTGGGCCTGCTGTTCGACGCGGGCCATATCACCTTCGCGGGCGGCGATCCGGTGACGGAACTCGACAAGCACATCGCGCGTGTGTGCCACGTGCATTGCAAGGACGTGCGCCCCGCCGTCGTCAAGCTCGCGCGCAATCGCAACTGGAGTTTTCTCGACGCGGTGCTCGCGGGCGCGTTTTCGGTGCCCGGCGATGGCGCCGTGGATTTCGCGTCGATCATCGCGAAGCTCAAGCAGCATGGCTATCGCGGCTGGCTCGTCGTGGAAGCCGAGCAGGACCCCGTGATCGCGCCGTCGTATGCGTATGCGCAGAAGGGCTATCGCACGCTGCGATCGCTGGTTGATTCGGATATCGAAACACTTTCCCGAACGAAGGAGGCAGCATGAGCCTGCTCGTCAAGGCCGCGCGCGAAGGCCAGACAATCGCGCGCGTCACGCCCGTTAGCGCGGGCTGGCGTTATGTCGGCTTCGCCGCGTACCGGCTGGGCAAGGACGAACTCGTCTACGTGCACGAGACCGACCGCGAGAGCTGCATCGTCGTGCTCTCGGGCGCCGTGGATATCGAAGCGAATGGTGAGCGCTATTCGAGCCTCGGCTCGCGCGACAGCGTGTTCGAAGACGCCGCGCCGGTCGCGCTCTACGTGCCGCCCGGCGTGAAGGCCACGGTACGCGCGACGCGCGACGCCGAAGTGGGCGTCGCGAGCGCGCCCGCGAAAGGCACGCTGCCCGTGCGCCTGATCGAGCCTTCGCAGATGAAGCGTTCGACGCGCGGCAAGAGCGCGAATACGCGCTACGTCTGCGATATTCTTCCGCAGAGCGAGCCCGCCGAATCGCTGCTCGTGGTGGAAGTGCGCACGCCGTCGGGGCATTCGTCGAGCTATCCGCCGCACAAGCACGACGCCGATCGCCTGCCGCAGGAAACCGCGCTCGAAGAGACGTACTACCATCGCCTGAATCCGCAGCAGGGCTTCGCGTTTCAACGCGTCTACACCGACGCGCGCGATCTCGACGAAACGCTCGCCGTGGAAGATCACGACGTGGTGATGGTGCCGCGCGGCTATCACCCTGTCGTGGTGCCCTACGGGTACGACTCGTACTATCTGAATGTGATGGCGGGCCCCACGCGCGAGTGGCATTTCCATAACGATCCCGCGCACGAGTGGATCATCGAGCGCGACGCGAAGTAAGCGCATCGCCATGAAAAAACGCCGCGTAAAACGCGGCGTTTTGCTTTACCTGCCCACGACGAATACTGCGTCAGGCCAGATGAAACTTGCCGACCAATCGCTTGAGCACCTTCGCCTGATCGTCGAGCGATTGCGCCGCCGCTGTCGCTTCTTCCACGAGCGCCGCGTTCTGCTGCGTGCCCGAATCCATCTGCGTGACCGCGCGGCTGATTTCCTCAATGCCCGCGCGCTGCTCGCTCGACGCCGCCGAAATCTCGCCGATGATGTCGTTCACGCGGCGCACCGCCTTCACGACTTCGTCCATCGTGTTGCCTGCGTCGGTGGCGAGCGTCGAGCCGTTCGCCACGCGCTCGACCGAGGCGCTGATCAGCGTCTTGATCTCCTTGGCCGCCGCCGCGCTGCGCTGCGCGAGATTGCGCACCTCGCCCGCGACCACCGAGAAGCCGCGCCCTTCCTCGCCCGCGCGCGCCGCTTCCACGGCCGCATTCAGCGCGAGAATATTGGTCTGAAACGCGATGCCCTCGATCACGCCGATGATGTCCGCGATACTCTTCGCGCTCTCGTTGATCTCGCCCATCGTCGCGACCACGCGGCCCACGACGGCGCCGCCCTTCTCCGCGATCTGCGAGGCGTTGCCTGCGAGCGTGCTGGCCTGCTGCGCGTTCTCCGCGTTCAGGCGCACCGTCGAGGTGAGCTGCTCCATGCTGCTCGCCGTGCGTTCGAGCGCGACGGCCTGTTCCTCGGTGCGCTGCGAAAGATCGAGATTGCCGGTCGAGATCTGGCCCGAAGCAGCGGCGATAGCTTCCGCGCTCGCGGCGATTTCCGCGACCGTCGTCGAGAGGCCTTGCTGCATGTCGCGCAGTGCGCCGAGCATGCTTTGCGCGTCGCGCTCGCGCACGACGACCGGCTGCGCGAGATCGCCCGAGGCGATGCGCGCGGCGATCGCCTTCGCATGCGCGGGCTCGCCGCCGAGCGCGCGCGACAGCCGCCGCACGACCCATTCGCTGACGAAGAACGCCACGACGAACAGCGCGACCGTGGCCGCCGCCATCATCACGAACGACGACTTGAAGATGAACGCCGACGCCGCGATGGTCGCCTTGGCTGCCGCGCCACGCTGCTCGACGAGTTGATCGACGAGCTTTTCGAGCTTTTCGGTTTCGACCAGCAGCGAGACGTCCTGGGTGCCGACCTGCCAGCTCATCTGCGAAAGATCGAGCGGCTGCGCCTTCACGAGCGTGACGAAGTCGCGCAGATGGCCGCTCCAGGCCTGCACGGCGCCGCTGAACTGTTTCTGGGAGGCGAGCGCGGCGGTGCCGGAGGCATGGTCGTCGAGCACCTTCATCTCGTCGACGATGGCGGACAGATCCTTTTCGATGCCGTCGCCGAGTTCGTCGCGCTCCCTGGCCGTAGTGGCCGTGAGCAGCATCTTCTGCGAGCGGCTCGCGCGCAGCACGTGGCCGCGCGCTTCTTCGGCCGCGCGGCTCGCGACGTGACCCTGCTCGTAGATCGATTCCGTCGAATCGTTGAGGCGGCTGATCTGCGTGAGCGAGAACGCGCCGATCGCGAGCGTGCCCACCAGCACCACCGCGAACGCAAGCCGCAGCGTCGCTTTCACCGACAGGCGCGACGCGTCCGCGCGCGTGTTGACGGCGGCGCGCTGCTTTTTGCCCTTGCCGCTACCCTTGCCTTTGCCGCTCCCCGCCGCGCCGTTGCCGCCTGGCGTCCCCAACTCGTCCGGCACGAACCCCGCGTGGCGGCCCGCTTCAGTCATTGCTCTCATCGTTATCGGTCTCCAGCTTGTTGTACGACGCGCACCGCGTCAGCTGTTTTTCGGCTCCGCGATAACCGCCGAAACCCGCCGACGCCTCTCGCTGGCCGCTCGTGGCGGCTCATGCATGGCGCAACGCCTCAACTCCGGTCAACGGCACGGCGCCGCGCGATCTTTAATGTCCTGACGTGTCGCGCTGGCCGCATCGTCCGCATTCCGGCCCCGTATGTTGCGCGAAAGTATTCGCGCATCCTGGCGGGTTATAACCGGCCAAAATTTGCCGCCAAAATTGCCGCGCGAAATTTCCCTCGCCGCGCGGCCGCCTGCGGCAAGGCGTCGCGGCGATTCCGCTTTTCCGCGTGTCCGATTCGCGACAAAACTTGTCCGTACGATTCGTCCAAGACACATTACACTGCGCTTCATAACTCCTATATACGACCCTTTCATGCCGTCGCCGCATTGATCGCCTCGCGCTTTCAGACGACGCCCGCGTGATGCTCTCCTGCTCAAGACATATGGAAACCAGCCTCGACAAGCGCGCCCTGTCCGGCGCGGCCGCTGCGTCCGCAGCGTCCACCGCCAACGCAACACCCGCCACGCCCGCCGTGCAGCGCACGGTCTATAGCGTGCTCGGCGCGATCAGTTTTTCGCATCTGCTCAACGACATGATCCAGTCGCTGATCCTGGCCATCTATCCGATGCTCAAGGACAACTTCGCGCTGTCATTCACGCAGATCGGCCTGATCACGCTCACGTATCAAATCACGGCGTCGCTGCTGCAGCCGCTCGTCGGCGTCTATACGGACAAGCGCCCGATGCCGTACTCGCTGCCCGTCGGCATGGGCTTCACGCTGTGCGGCCTGCTGCTGATGTCGGTGGCGCCCTCGTTCGGCGTGCTGCTGGTGGCCGCCGCGCTGGTGGGCTGCGGCTCGTCGGTGTTCCACCCGGAGTCGTCGCGGGTTGCGCGCATGGCCTCGGGCGGCCGTCACGGCCTCGCGCAGTCGCTGTTCCAGGTGGGCGGCAACGCGGGCTCGTCGCTCGGACCGCTGCTCGCCGCCGTGATCATCATTCCGCACGGCCAGCGCAGCATCGCGTGGTTCTCGGTGGCCGCGCTGGTGGCGATGTTCGTGCTCACGCAGATCGGCCGCTGGTACAAGGCGCATCCGAATCTCAAGAAGAAGCGCGCCGAAGCGCCCGCCGTCGCGCTCTCGCGTGGACGCGTGGCGATGGCCATCAGCATCCTCGTGCTGCTGGTGTTCTCGAAGTACTTCTACCTCTCGAGCATCAACAGCTACTTCACGTTCTATCTGATCGACCGCTTCCATCTGCCCGTGCAGGCCGCGCAGGTCCACCTGTTCGTGTTCCTCGCCGCCGTGGCTGCGGGCACGATCATCGGCGGCCCGGTGGGCGACCGCATCGGCCGTAAATACGTGATCTGGGGTTCGATCCTGGGCGTCGCGCCGTTCACGCTGCTGCTGCCCTACGCGAACCTGTTCTGGACCAGCGTGCTGACGGTGATCATCGGCGTGGTGCTGGCCTCGGCCTTCTCGGCGATCCTCGTCTACGCGCAGGAACTGATTCCGGGCAAGGTGGGCATGGTCGCGGGCCTGTTCTTCGGCTTCGCGTTCGGTCTGGGCGGCATCGGCGCGGCCGTGCTCGGCCAGCTCGCGGATGCCACCAGCATCGGCTTCGTCTACAAGGTCTGCTCGTTCCTGCCGCTGATCGGCATCCTGACGGTGTTCCTGCCCGACGTCGAAGGCAAGAAACGGGCGACGAAGGCCGCGTAAGCGCGCTGCTACGATCTTCCTGCACGGAAAACGGCCGGCTGCCTGCACAGGCGCCGGCCGTTTTTTCATGTCCGATCCGCGCCGCTTGCATTGGCCGCGACTTCGAACCATGCTTGAAGGACCTGCCTTCGAGACGTCCGCGCGAGGTTCGCCATGCAGCTTTCCACGGTTGAAATCGTCAAGCCCGAAGCGACCAACTTCATCCTCGGGCAATCGCACTTCATCAAAACGGTCGAGGACCTGCACGAAGCACTCTACGGCGCGGCGCCGGGCATCGCGTTCGGGCTGGCCTTCTGCGAGGCTTCGGGCAAGCGCCTCGTACGCCGCTCGGGCACGCACGAGGCGCTCGTCGAGATGGCGACGGAGAACGCGCTGCGCATCGCGGCGGGCCATAGCTTCATCGTGTTTCTCGGCGACGGCTTCTTTCCGGTCAACGTGCTCAACGCCGTGAAAGCCGTGCCCGAGGTCTGCCGCATCTTCTGCGCGACGGCCAATCCGACCGAGGTGCTGATCGCCGAAACCGACCGTGGACGCGGCATCGTCGGCGTGGTGGACGGCGCGCCGCCGCTCGGCGTCGAGACCGAGGACGACGTGCGCTGGCGCAAGGATCTGCTGCGCGCGATCGGCTACAAGGCCTGAGCGCCGCGTTTGCCTGTGAATCGCCGATGAATCGCCCATGAATCGCCCATGATTCGCCTATGACCTCGACGCCGCTCACCGCCGCCACGCTGCGCGCCGCGCTCGACGCGCAAACGCGCCACGCGCTGCAATGCGGCGCGCTGAAACCGATCGAGACGGTGCTCACGCATCTCGACGAAGGCGGCGTGCGTTTCGCCGTGCGCCAGGTGTCGAGCCTCGCGCGCAAGGAGATGGCGCGGCGCACCGAGGTTTCTCAGGGCAATGCGCCCGCCGCACCGCGCCGCAATCCGTTTCTGCCCTGCGAGGACGATCTCTGCGTCGGTGCGCTCACGCCGACACACCTCGCGCTGCTCAACAAGTACAACGTGATCGACGATCATCTGCTGATCGTCACGCGGCGTTTCGTGCCGCAGGAAGCGCTGCTCGATCGCGACGATTTCACGGCGCTGCTCGTGGCCTTGCGCGGCTTCGATGCACTCGGTTTTTACAACGGCGGCGAAGCGGCGGGCGCGAGTCAGTTGCACAAGCATTTGCAGGCGGTGCCGCTGCCGCTCGATGCGCGCGGGCCCGCCGTGCCGATGGAAGTTTTATGGCCATCGGCGCAAATGGAAAGCGGTCTCGCTCGCGTGCCGAACTTGCCCTTCGCGCACGCGTTCGCCACGCTCGATCTCCTGCAAGGCAGCGCCGACGATGCCGCGCACGACGCATGGCAGACCTATCGCGCGTTGCTCGACGCGATAGGAATCGGCGCGATCGACGTGGATGGACTCGCGCATCAGCGCGCGCCCTACAACCTGCTCGTCACGCGCCGCTGGATGCTGATGGTGCCGCGCGCGCAGGAGCGCGTGGAGGGTATCTCGATCAACGCGCTCGGCTTCGCCGGTTCGCTGTTCGTGCGCGACGCGCAGCAGTGCGACACGCTCGCGCAAATCGGCCCGATGACGGCGCTCGCGCGCGTCGCATCAGCTCGTTGATCGCGCAACGACCATTAGCCGACGCCGAGCCATTCGCGCACGATGTCCTCGCGCTGCGCGAGTTCGCCCGGCGCGCCCTCGAACACGATGCGCCCATGCCCCATCACCGCGATGCGATCCGCGAGCGCGGGCGCGAGTGCGAGCCGCTGCTCGATCAGCAGCACCGCGACGCCGCGCTCGCGCAAGGCGCGCAACGCATCGCCGACACGCGCGGTCATTTGCGCCGACAAACCCTCGGCCGGTTCGTCGACGATCAGCAGATCGGGATCGCCCATTAGCGCGCGAGCGAGCGCGAGCATCTGCTGCTCGCCGCCCGAGAGCACGCCCGCGCGCGCCGTGCGCCGCTCGTGCAGGATCGGAAACAGCGCGCGCGCGTCGTCGAGCGTGAAGCGCGGCGCGCGGCGGCCTTTGCGCGGCTTCACGACGCCGAGGCGCAGATTCTCGTCGACGCTCAGTGTCGGGAACACGTCGCGCTGCTCCGCCACGTAGCCGAGGCCGACGCGCGCGATCTCGAAGGTGCGCAGCGGCGCGAGATCGGCGCCCGCGAAACGGCGCGCGCCATCGGCGGCGACCATCGACATCAGCGCCTTCGCGAAGGTCGAGCGGCCCGAGCCGTTGCGGCCCGCGAGCGCGACGACCTCGCCCGCATACATCCGCAGATCGACGCCGTGCAGCACCTGGCTCGCGCCGTACCACGCGCGCAGGCCCGCGACTTCGAGGAGCGCTTCGTTCGTCATGCTCATGATGATGACGCGCCGCAGTTTGCACCGAAGTTTGCACCGCCGTTTGCACCGAAATCCGCGCCCAGATAGGCCTCGCGCACGGCCGCATCGGCGCGGATCGCCTGCGGCGTGCCGGTGGCGATCACGCGTCCTTGCACCAGCACCGAGACGCGGTCGGCGAGACCGAATACGGCATCCATGTCGTGCTCGACGAGCAGCAGCGTCTTGCCCGCCGTGGTCGCGCGGATCAGCGCCATCGCGCGCGCGGCCTCGGCGCGGTTCATGCCCGCCGTGGGTTCGTCGAGCAGCAGCGTGTGCGCGCCGCCCGCGAGCGCGAGGCCAAGATCGAGCGCGCGTTGTTCGGCATAGCTCAGCGTGGCCGCTTCGCGCTCGGCGGCGTGCGCGAGGCCGATGGCGTCGAGCACTTCAGCGGCACGCGCGTCGGCCTGGGCCGAACCGAACCAGCGCGCCGCGAAGCCCGCGCCGCCGCGCAGCGAGGCGTGCACGGCGCAGCGCAGGTTGTCGCGCACCGAGAGCCGCGCGAACACGCTGGTGGTCTGGAAGCTGCGCGCGAGGCCGCGTCGTGCGAGCGCGGGCGGACCGAGCCGCGTGACATCGCGTCCGTTCAGTTCGATACGGCCTGCGCTCGCGCGGCGCTCGCCCGCGATCAGGCTGAACAGCGTGGACTTGCCCGCGCCGTTCGGGCCGATCAACGCGTGACGCTCGCCCGCGCGCACGTCGAGATCGACGCCGCGCAACACGGCCGTCGCGCCGAAGCGTTTTTCGATGCCGCTGAGCCGCAGTGCGATCGTCATGGCCGCGTCTCCGGGCGTCCATCGGCCGAAGCGAAACGCGCGCGTCGCAGCGAGCGCGCGCGGCGGGCTGCCAGCCAGGCGATCACGCTCAGCACCGCGATGGCCGCGCCGAGCGTCCATTGCGTCTGCGGCGCGAGCGTGGCGAATCCGGCGGCGGCCCCATCGTCGTCGCCGAAACGGACGGCGTAGGCCCATTGCACCGCCAGCACGAACGCGAACGCGCCGCCGGCCGCCGCGCAGATCGACAAGCACCACGGCGCGAGACAGGCGCGCCAGCCGTTGCGCGCGAGCGTCGCGCGTTCGCGCCGGGCGAGGCCCGCGAGACCCTCGGGCGCCATCAGCACGACGACGATGAAAAACACGCCCACGTAAAGCATCCACGCGCGCGAGACGCTCGCCACGCCCACGCTGAACGCCACCCAGACGAGCGCGCCGAGCACCGGGCCGAAGAACGCGCCCGCTCCGCCCGTCACCGTCGCGATCAGCACGGCGGCCGAACGCATCATGCCGACGCTCTCGGCGGCCGCGAGTTCGACGTTGATCAGCGCGAGCGTGCCCGCGACGCCCGCGAACGCCGAACCCAGCACGATCATCGCGGACCGCACGCGCGCGGGCGACGCGCCGAGCGAGGCCGCGCGGCGCGGGTTGTCGCGCACGGCGTTGGCGAGCCGCACGAACGGCGCGCGCGACAGCACGCGCATCGCCACGCAGGCCGCGAAGCACCACGCCGCGATCAGCCAGTAGGCCTGACGATCGGGGCCGAAGCTCCAGCCTGCGAGCGCCGGGCCGCTCGCGCGGTCGATCGGCACGCCTGCCTCGCCGCCGAACCAGTCCGGCAACGCCCACGCGGCGGCGGCCACCAGTTCGCCGAGGCCGAGCGTGATCATCGCGAACGCGGTGCCCGCGCGGCGCGCGGCGACACAGGCCGTCAGCGCGCCGACCGCCGCGCCCGCCACGCCGCCGATCAACGGCAGCAGCGGCAACGCCATCGCATAGCGGTTGAAGCAGTGCGCGGCCGCGAGCGCGCCGAGGCCCGCGGGCGCGGCGTGGCCGAACGAGAGCAAACCGGTCTCGCCGAGCAACAGGTTGTACGAGAGCGCGAAGACGATCATCGCGGCGGCTTGCGCGAGGCACGCGAGCAGCCAGCCTTGCGGCGTGCCCGTCGGCGACAGCCACGCGGAGACGAGCGGCGGCGCCACCAGCAGCACGGCGAGCCCGAGCCACATCAACGCCGCGCCGCGTGCACGCGGCATTCGAGGGTTGGTGTGATCGACGGGACGCTTTGCGTTCATGGCGTCACGCGTCCTCGCCGCGCTGGCCGAACAGCCCTTGCGGACGCACGGCGAGCATCGCGACGAGCAGCAGATACGGCAGCAGCGGCGCGGCCTGCGCGAGCGTGAGCGCGCTCCACGCGGGCGCGAGCGTCACGCCCCAGCGCGCGGCGAGCGCGCCGAACGAGACGTCGCTCGCCACCGCGAAGGTTTGCAGGAAACCGACCGCGAGCGAGGCCGCGAACGCGCCGCCGAGCGAGCCGAGCCCGCCCGTCACCACCACCACGAAGACGATCGAGCCGACCGATTCGGCCATCGCCGGTTCGACCACGAACAGCGGCGCGGCCACCACGCCCGCCAGCGCCGCGAGCGCGGTGCCGAGCGCGAACACCAGCGTGCGCACGCGCGGCACGTCGTGGCCGAGCGCTTCGACGGCGGCCGCGTGCGTGAGCGCGGCGCGCACGACGAGGCCCGTCTGCGAGACGCGCAGCGCGACGAAGATCAGGACGAGCATGGCGGCGGACATCAGCATCGCAAACGCGCGGTAGCGCGAGAACGCCGCGCCGCCCAGGCTGAACAGCGGGCCGTCGAGCCACGCGGGCACGGCCGCCGCGAGCGGCTGCAGACCCCAGACGAGCTTGACGCCCTCGCCGATCGCCCAGGCCGCGCCGAACGTGAGCAGCAGCGCGTTGAGCGGACCGCCGGGCTGCGCGCGGCGCAGCAGCGCGACTTCGAACAGCGCGCCCGCGAGTCCGGCCGCAAGCGGCGCGAGCACGAGCGCCCAGCCGAAGCCGAACCAGCCCGCGAGCGTCACGCCCAGATAGGCGCCGAGCATGTAGAAGCTCGCATGGGCGAAGTTGAGCACGCCGAGCATGCTGAAGATCAGCGTGAGCCCGGCGGAGAGCAGGAACAGCAGCAGGCCGTAGCTCGCGCCGTTGAGCGTATCGATGAGAAATGCCTGCACGGCGGCGTGCCGATGCCGGAGGCGGCTAGCGTTGTGCGCCGGTGTCGGCGTCGGCGCCCTCGCTTTCGTCAGCGACGACGAGCGGCGCGAGCGCCGCGCGCAACGCCTCGGGCAGCGCCTTCACGGGACGGCGCGTCGCGCGGTCGACATAGACGTGCACGAAATGGCCCTGCGCCGCGGGCGTGGTTTCGCCCTCGCGAAACAGACCGACCTCGTAGCGCACGCTCGACGAACCGAGCCGCGCCACGCGCAGTCCCGCCTCCACGTGCTCGGGAAACACGAGCGGCGCGAAGTAGTTGCACTGCGTTTCGACCACGAGCCCGATGGTCTCGCCGTGCTCGATATCGAGCGCCTGCGCGCGGATCAGATACTCGTTCACCACGGTATCGAAGTAGCTGTAATAGACGACGTTGTTGACGTGGCCGTACACGTCGTTGTCCATCCAGCGCGTGGTGATGGTGAGGAAGTGGCGATAGCCGGAACGGTCACGGGCGAGCGGTCGGTTCATCGGATCGAAGGAGTTGGGTTGAGGAAGGTTCTGCGCTCAGGCAAGGGCCAACAGGCGGCGAAGCGGCGCCGGACTCACTGCCCCGGCCGCTCGACGAACTCGAACGGCAGGCCGCGGCGGCGCATCCACTCGCCGAGCGCCTGGCCCGTGCCCGCGCGCCAGGGCCGCAGCTTCGCGGGCTCGACGAGCCGGTATTCGAGCAGTTCCGGCGACAGCGCGATGGTGCCCGTCGCCTTCACGTGATACGCGATGATCAGTTCGTTCTTGCGGATGAATTCGTAGACGCCGATCAACTCGACGCTCTGCGCGCGCAGCGAGGTCTCTTCGAGCACTTCGCGCGCGATGCCCTCCTCGGGCGTCTCGCCGTTTTCGAGGAAGCCGGTGATGAGCGCGAACATGCCCTCCGGCCAGGCCGCGTTGCGCGCCAGCAGGATGCGCCCTTCGTATTCGACGATGGCCGCCACGACGGGCAGCGGATTGTCCCAATGGGTGTAGCCGCAGACGAGGTCCGGGCAGGCGCGGCGCACGCGCCCGCCTTCGTGCGCGGCGTCGGCGCGCTCGATGAGGCGCGAGGCGCAGCGCGGGCAAAACTGGTAATCGCTCATGGCTCGATGGATTCGCTGGGTCGCAAATAGCGCAAAGGGTGCAAATTGCGCAAAAAGCATCAGCGCCGCGTGCGGCCCGGCGGGCTCGCCGGATCGGCGCGAAGCAGCCATTTTAGTGCGCTATCGAGCCTGGCGTGCGGGCGGGTTCAGGCGGGTGTCGGCGGGCGGGCGCGAGCGCCATGAAATGATTCGCGATCCTGATGAAATCGACGGCGCGGTTTGAGCCGTTTCAGCCGCGCGAACGCTGCGCGCGCCACACGAGCCCCAGCGCGCCGAGCACGAGCGCGGCGGCGGCAAGCGCCAGCGAACTCGTGAAGGTGCCGCTCGACGCGGCCAGCGGCGCGGCCACCAGCGGACCGGCGATCTGGCCGATGCCGTAAGCGCCGGTCGCGTAACCCATCAGCGCGGCGGCGTGCTCGCCGCGCAGCAGACGCGCCTCGCGCATCGCGAACAGCGTGATCGCCGTGAACGGCAGGCCGATCAGCACGCTGCCGAAGGCGAATCCGGCGGCATTCGGCCAGACGATGCCGAGCGCGATCCCGAGCGCCTGCAGCACATACGAGACGGCGAGCATCAGCCGGTTGTCCCAGTGCAGCGGCAGACGCGCCGCCGAGAGCGCCCCGACGATCAGCGCGATGCCGAACATCGGCCAGAACAGATCGGGCCACATCGAACCCGGCAGCGCGTGGCGCGCGATGACGGGCAGGAAGGTCGCGGTGATGATGTAGCCGAAGCCCGGCACGCCGTAGAGCAGGACGAGCCAGAAGGCATCGGCTCGGCTTGCGGCCTTGTGCGTGGGCGTGGCGGCTGGCGACTGAGCAGCAGATGAAGCCGCAGCCGCCGCCGCCCCCTCCTCGCGCGTTTCATCGCCGAAAACGGGCCACACGCACACCGCGATCAGCACGCATATCAGCCCGAAACCGAGCCAGCCGATGCGCGCGTCGATGCCGCCGAGCGCGCCTGCCGCGCTCACGGCCAGTCCGGTCGCCGCAATGCCGACGCCCGGCCCCGTGAAGATCACGCCGCCCCACTCGTTCGCGCCCAGTTGCGCGAGGCGGCGCAGGCCCCATTGCGAGGCGAACACGAAGGTCGCGGCGCTCACCGCACCCGCCACGAAGCGCACGACGGCCCAAACCCAGAACGCGTGCGTGAGTCCCATGACGAGCGTGAGCAGCGCGGTCGACGCAAGCCCGGCGCGCACGATGCGCGCGGGCGCGAAACGCAGCGCCGCGCAGCCGACCGCGCCGACGAAATAGCCCGCGTAGTTCAGCGACGCCAGCCAGCCGCCATGACGCAGATCGAGTCCGCCGCCATGCAGCATCAGCGGCAAGAGCGGCGTGAACGCGAAGCGCCCGATGCCGAGCGCCGCGGCGAGCGTCGCCATGCACGCGAGCGCGGCACGACGCGCGGCATGCGGTCGGCGAGTGGATCGGGAACCGGAACGGGGAGCGGCGAGGTCGGTCATGATCGGCGAAAAACAGCGGAAAAAGCGCGAAAACAGGGAAGCATGCGAGGCCGGATACGGCGTCGCGCGACGCCGCATTACCGCATCGTAGACGCCCGAAACGTTCCTGAAAAATGAATTATCATGAACGAATCATTCCTGTTAAGAGAACTATCATGGATCTCGCCGAGCTCGCGATCTTCCGGGCCGTCGTCCGCGAAAACGGCGTGACGCGCGCCGCCGCCAAGCTCAACCGCGTGCAGTCGAACGTCACCACGCGCATCAAGCAGCTCGAGGAGGAACTCGGCACGCCGCTGTTCACGCGCGACGGCCGCCGTCTCGTGCTGACGCCTGCGGGCGAAACGCTGCTGCCCTACGCCGAACGGATGCTCGCGCTCGCCGACGAAGCGCGCCACGCGCTCAAGGCGGCGCGCCCGGCGGGACGTCTGCGGCTCGGCACGATGGAAAGCGCCGCCGCAAGCCGCCTGCCCGGCGTGCTCGCGCGCTATCACCAGGACTGGCCCGACGTCACGCTCGAACTGGAGACGGCCACGACCGGCTGTCTGATGGAGCGTCTGCGCGCGTTCGAGATCGACGCCGCGCTGGTCGCCACGCCGTTCGCCGGACCGCCCGAGAGCGACGTCTTCGAGCATGTGCCGATCTATCGCGAAGAACTGGTGATGATCACGCCGCGCGGGCACAGGCCGATCCGCCAGCCCGGCGATGTCGCGCTGTCGACGCTGGTGGCATTCGAGCGCGGCTGCGCGTATCGCAACTATGTGGAGGCCTGGTATCTGGAGCACGGCATCCGGCCCACGCGCGTGCTGGAGCTCGGTTCGTATCACGCGATCGTCGCCTGCGTGGCGGCGGGCGCGGGCGTGGCCGTCGCGCCGCGCTCGGTGCTCGATCTGCAACGCAACGCCGACGACATCGCCGTGCATTCGCTCGGCAAGCTCGGCCGGATCGACACGCTGCTCGTCTGGCGGCGCGGGCATCTGTCGCCCGCACTCGATGCGCTGAAGTCGGCGCTGCTCGCGCAGGCGCGCAGCCTGGCGCATGTGCCCGCCAGCGCAGAAATGGCCACGGCGGCCACGGCGGCCACGGCCTGAGACGCCCGCGCGAGTAGAAAAACAGCGCAAAAACAAAAAGGGCCGCCCTTTCGGACAGCCCTTTTTTATCGGCGAATCTGCGCGATTACAGCTTCGCTTCGACCCAGCCCTTCACGCCCGCGAGCGCCGCCGGCAGGTTCGCCGGCTCGGTGCCGCCCGCCTGCGCCATGTCCGGACGGCCGCCGCCCTTGCCGCCCACCTGCTGGGCGACGAAGTTCACGAGTTCGCCGGCCTTGACCTTCTTGCTGGCCTCGGCGGTCACGCCCGCGATCAGGCTGACCTTGCCGCCTTCGACGGCCGCCAGCACGATGGCCGCGCTCTTGAGCTTGTCCTTGAGCTTGTCGACCGTTTCGCGCAGCGTCTTCGAGTCCGCGCCTTCGAGCGTGGCGGCGAGCACGTGCACGCCGTTCACTTCGATGGCCTGGCCCGCGAGTTCGTCGCCCTGGCTCGACGCCAGCTTCGACTTCAGCGCGCCCAGTTCCTTTTCGAGCGACTTGACCTGATCCTGCACCTGCACGATGCGCTGCGTCAGTTCAGCCGGTTGCGCCTTGAGCACCGCGGCCGCCGCGTTGATGCGCGCGTCGAGGTCCTGCACGAAGCGCACGGCGTTGTCGCCGGTGATGGCTTCCACGCGACGGATGCCGGCCGCGACGCCGCCTTCCACCACGATCTTGAACAGGCCGATGTCGCCGCTGCGCGTGACGTGCGTGCCGCCGCAGAGTTCGCGCGAGAAGCCGAGGTCGAGCACGCGCACTTCGTCGCCGTACTTTTCGCCGAACAGCGCCATCGCGCCGCCCTTGACCGCGTCGTCGAAGGACATCACTCGCACGATGCCGGGCGCGTTCGCCAGCACTTCCGCATTGACGATCTGCTCGACGCGACGGATTTCGTCGTCGGTCATCGGTGCGTTGTGGGCGAAGTCGAAGCGCGTTTTATCGGCGTCGACGAGCGAGCCCTTCTGTTGCACGTGCGCGCCCAGCACTTCGCGCAGCGCCTTGTGCATCAAGTGCGTGGCCGAGTGGTTGCGGGCCGTGCGGGCGCGGCGGATGGCGTCGATTTCCGCCTTCACGACGTCGCCGACCTTCAGCGTGCCCTGCTCCAGCGTGCCGTGGTGGCCCGCGACGTCGGCCTGCACCTTGAGCGTGTCGGCGACGGCGAAGCGGATGCTCGCGTTCGAGATCACGCCCTGGTCGCCGACCTGGCCACCCGATTCCGCGTAGAACGGCGTGTGGTCGAGCACGACCACGGCGTCCTGACCGGTCTTCACTTCGTTGACCGACGAGCCGTCGACGTACAGCGCGACCACCTTGGCGTCGTCGAACACGATCTCTTCGTAGCCGTGGAACGTGGTCTTGGCGCCCGAGTATTCGAGGCCCTGCGCCATCTTGAACTTGCCCGCGGCGCGAGCCTGCTCGCGCTGGCGCGCCATGGCTTCGTCGAACGCCGGTTCGTCGACCGTGACGTTGCGCTCGCGGCAGACGTCCGCCGTGAGGTCGAGCGGGAAGCCGTAGGTGTCGTGCAGCTTGAACGCGAGTTCGCCGTCGAGCGTCTTGCCGCCCTTCGCTTCGAGGTCCGCCAGCGCGCCGTCGAGAATCGACATGCCGTGCTCGATGGTCTCGAAGAAGCGTTCTTCTTCCTGACGCAGCACGTCGGTCACGCGCTGTTGCGCTTCGGCCAGTTCCGGGTAGGCCGCGCCCATTTCCACGACCAGATCGTTCACCAGCTTGTGGAAGAACGAACCCTTCTTGCCGAGCTTGTAGCCGTGACGGATCGCGCGGCGCACGATGCGGCGCAGCACATAGCCGCGGCCTTCGTTGCCCGGAATCACGCCGTCGACGATCAGGAACGAGCACGCGCGGATGTGATCGGCGATCACCTTCAGCGAGTTGTTCGTGAGGTCGCTGATGCCGGTTTCGCGCGCGGCGGCCTTGATCAGGTTCTGGAACAGGTCGATCTCGTAGTTGCTGTGCACGTGCTGGAGCACGGCGGCCAGACGTTCGAGACCCATGCCCGTGTCGACGCACTGCTTGGGCAGCGGCGTCATGTTGCCTTGCGCGTCACGGTTGAACTGCATGAACACGAGATTCCAGATCTCGATGAAGCGGTCGCCGTCTTCCTCAGGCGATCCCGGGGGGCCGCCCCAGACGTCCGGGCCGTGGTCGTAGAACACTTCCGAGCACGGGCCGCAGGGGCCGGTGTCGGCCATCTGCCAGAAGTTGTCCGACGCGTAGCGCGCGCCCTTGTTGTCGCCGATGCGGATGATGCGCTCGACCGGCACGCCGATTTCCTTCGCCCAGATGTCGAAGGCTTCGTCGTCTTCCTTGTAGACCGTGACTGTGAGCTTGTCGGCCGGCAGGCTGTAGACCTTGGTCAGCAGTTCCCAGCAGTAATGGATCGCGTCGCGCTTGAAGTAGTCGCCGAACGAGAAGTTGCCGAGCATCTCGAAGAACGTGTGATGGCGCGCCGTGTAGCCGACGTTTTCGAGGTCGTTGTGCTTGCCGCCCGCGCGCACGCTGCGCTGCGCGGTGGTCGCGCGCGAGTACGGACGCGATTCGGCGCCGAGGAACACGTCCTTGAACTGCACCATGCCCGAGTTGGTAAAGAGCAAGGTCGGGTCGTTGCCCGGCACGAGGCTCGACGAGCGCACGATCGTGTGGCCCTTCGATTCGAAGAACTTGAGGAATTTCTCGCGGATTTCGGAGGCTTTCATGGCGTGCTGTATTTACCTTCGGGGCGTCTGTGCTGAATCTTGTTTGATCTCGAAAACACGGCTCGCGGCCTGCGTGTGGGCGGCTGCGTGCACGGTTTCCTTGATGCTGAATCGAACGATTATACGGGATCGACGCACGCGCGCGGCGGCGTCCTCGGGCCGGTGTGCATCGTTGCCACGGGGCGCGCAGCGGCTGGTGCGCACGCTTGACGAATCGGCGCGCACGGAGCGTCAGACCGGCGCTGTCGCGCGCCATCTTGTTCCGCTAAGCGAAACTTTGTACCGAAATATGCCTTAGTCGGCGCGGATCGCTTAAGATGGGCGCAACGGCCGCCTCGACGGCCCGCCTCAGAACGACATTGGAAGACACAGCATGGGCGCTCTCAGCCATATCCGCGTACTCGATCTCACCCGCGTGCTCGCCGGGCCGTGGTGCGCGCAGACGCTCGCCGACTTCGGCGCCGACGTGATCAAGGTGGAGCGTCCCGGCGCGGGCGACGACACGCGCCATTGGGGCCCTCCGTATCTGAAGACGCCCGACGGCGAGGACACCGCCGAAGCGGCCTACTACCTCGCGCCGAACCGCAACAAGCGCTCGGTCACGGTCGATATCGCCACGCCGGAAGGCCAGCGCATCGTGCGCGAACTGGCCGCGCAGAGCGACGTCGTGCTGGAGAACTACAAGGTCGGGCAACTGAAGAAGTACGGGCTCGACTACGAGTCGCTGCGCGAGGTGAAACCGGACATCGTCTATTGCTCGGTGACGGGCTTCGGCCAGACCGGCCCGTATGCGCCGCGCGCGGGCTACGACTTCATCGTGCAGGGCATGGGCGGCTTCATGAGCATCACGGGCGAGCGCGACGGCCAGCCGGGCGGCGGCCCGCAGAAGGCCGGCGTGGCGATCGCAGACCTCATGACCGGCATGTACTCGACCATCGCCGTGCTCACGGCGCTCGCGCACCGCGACCGCACGGGCGCGGGCCAGTACATCGACATGGCGCTGCTCGACGTGCAGGTGGCCATGCTCGCGAACATGAACACGAACTACCTCGCGAGCGGCAAGCCGCCGGTGCGCTGGGGCAACGCGCATCCGAACATCGTGCCCTATCAGGCGTTCCAGACCAGCGACAGCTGGATCATCCTCGCGGTGGGCAACGACGGGCAGTTCCGCAAGTTCGTCGAAGTCGCGGGCCGCGCCGATCTCGCCGACGACGCGCGCTTCGCGACCAACCCGGAACGCGTGCGCCATCGCGATACGCTGGTGCCGATCGTCGCCGACCTCATTCGCACGCGCAGCAAGGCCGACTGGATCGGTTCGCTCGAAGCGGCGGGCGTGCCGTGCGGGCCGATCAACGATCTGGGCGAGGTGTTCGAGAACGAACAGGTGATCGCGCGCGGCCTGCAGGTCGACGTGCCGCACCCGACGGGCGGCGTGGCGCGCCTCGTGCGCAACCCCATCCGCATGAGCGAGACGCCGCCCACCGTGGCGAGCCATCCGCCGACGCTCGGCGAGCACACGAACGACGTGCTGCGCGGCGTGCTCGGTTACGCCGACGATCAGATCGAGGCGTTGCGCGGCAAAGGGGTGCTTTGAGGCAGGTTTGAGGCGCTCGGGCGGCGTCAGGCGCCGCCGCCCGCGACCGATCTCGCGATCCGCGGCGCCATCGAGGGCTGCATCGACATCAGCCACGCATAACCCTGCGGCCAGTCTCCCAGACCGCTTTCGGCATTGATGTGCCCGCGCGCGCCGATTTCCTCCCAACGGCTGCCCCAACCTTGCGCGCAGCGCCGCGCGAAATCCACGCCACCATAGGGATCGTCGCTGCTCGCGACCACAATGCTCGCGAACGGCAGCGCGTCCAACGGCACCGGATCGAAACCGCTCGCGTCGCGCGGAAATTCGGGGCCATGCGGATCCGGCACCGCGACCAGCAACGCGCCCGCCACCTTCGCGCGCGTCGCGGCGCTCGAAAAGTGCGCCGCCCAGTGCGCCACCGTCAGGCAGCCGAGGCTGTGCGCCGCCAGCAGCACGCCACCCTCGCCCGCGTCCTCACCCTGCGGCTCGTCGGCCAGCGCCGCTTCGAGCGCGCGGCACCACGCCGCGCAGTCCGGGTGCGTCCAGTCGGGCATCGCCACGCGCGCGAAGCCCGTGTGCGCGGCTTCCCAGCGCGTCTGCCAGTGACCCGGCCCCGAGTTCATATAGCCGGGCAGGACCCGCACCCTTGCGTCGTTCGTCGTCATTTTTTCCTTGCTTCGCGGCATTGCGCGCCCCGCTCCGGCGCCAGGGCTGGCACGGTGGGGCGCGTCAGGTAGAATGGAAGGCACCACCGGGCGCCCGGGTTGCAACGTTGGCCTGCAGCGTGCAGTGCGATGTGCGGCGCGCCCTCGAACGACTTCCCTTTTCGCATGAATACCGAACGTAAAGACGCCGACCGCACGGACGCGCCTGCGGCATCCAATTTCATCCGCAACATCATCGACGACGACAACCGCTCGGGCAAGTGGGCGCAGCGCGTGGAAACGCGCTTCCCGCCGGAGCCGAACGGCTATCTGCACATCGGCCACGCCAAGAGCATCTGCCTGAACTTCGGCGTGGCGCAGCGCTACGGCGGCGTCTGCCACCTGCGCTTCGACGACACCAATCCGGAAAAGGAAAGCGTCGAATACGTCAACTCGATCATCGACGCGGTCACGTGGCTCGGCTTCGACTGGAAGAAGGAAGACCACGAGTACCTCTTCTACGCGAGCGACTACTACGACAAGCTCTACGAATTCGCCGAACTGCTGATCCAGCGCGGCAAGGCGTATGTCGACAGCCAGACGCCGGAAGAGATGCGCGCGAACCGCGGCTCGGCCACGGAAGCGGGCAAGAATTCGCCGTTCCGCGAGCGCTCCGTCGACGAAAACCTCGACCTGTTCCGCCGCATGAAGGCCGGCGAGTTCGAGGAAGGCGCGCACGTGCTGCGCGCGAAGATCGACATGGCGTCGCCGAACTTCAACATGCGCGACCCGGTCATCTACCGCATCCGCTTCGCGCATCACTACCGCACGGGCGACAAGTGGTGCGTGTATCCGATGTACGACTACACGCACTGCATCTCGGACGCGCTCGAAGGCATCACGCATTCGCTGTGCACGCTCGAATTCGAAGATCACCGTCCGCTCTACGACTGGGTGCTCAACGAACTGGCCGACGCGGGCGTGTTCACGCGTCCGCTGCCGCAACAGATCGAGTTTTCGCGCCTGAACCTCACGTACGCGATCACCAGCAAGCGCAAGCTGCTGCAACTCGTGACCGAAGGCCACGTGGACGGCTGGGACGATCCGCGTATGCCGACCATCGTCGGCGTGCGCCGCCGCGGCTTCACGCCCGAAGCGATCCAGCTGTTCTGCGAGCGCATCGGCGTGACCAAGGTCGATTCGTGGATCGACATGAGCGTGTTCGAAGGCGCGCTGCGCGACGACCTCGACGACAAGGCGGCGCGCGCGACCGCCGTGCTCGATCCGCTCAAGCTGATCGTCGACAACTACCCGGAAGGCCAGTCCGAGCAGTGCAGCGCGCCGGTGCATCCGCATCATCCCGAGCGCGGCAACCGCGAATTCACGTTCTCGCGTGAACTGTGGATCGAGCGCGAGGACTTCCAGGAAACGCCGCCGAAGGGCTATTTCCGCCTGTTCCCGGGCAACAAGGTGCGCCTGAAGTACGGCTTCGTCGTGGAATGCACGGGCGCGGATAAGGACGCCGACGGCAACATCGTCGCCGTGCATTGCAACTACTTCCCGGACAGCAAATCGGGCACCGAAGGCTCGAGCAACTACAAGGTCAAGGGCACGATCCAGTTCATCAGCGCCGACAACGCCGTGCCGGCCGAAGTGCGCCTCTACGACCGCCTGTTCCGCGAAGAACAGCCGGACGCGGGCGGCCGCGACTTCCTCGAAGCGCTGAACCCGGATTCGAAGCGCGTCGCTCAGGCGTTCGTCGAACCGGGCGCGCGCAACGCGGCGCCGGAAGACCGCTTCCAGTTCGAGCGTCACGGCTACTTTGTCGCCGACCGCTACGACTCGAAGCCGGGCGCGCCGGTGTTCAACCGCATCGTCGGTCTGCGCGACAGCTGGGGCAAGTAAGCCCGCCAGCGAGTCATCGCACAAGTGAAAAAGCCCGCACGTTCGCCGTGCGGGCTTTTTTTCTGGCGGCGGCGATGATCGAGCGCGTGAGGCGCTCAGGCCGTTTTGATCCGCCGATGCAGCTCCGCGAGCGACAGCGCCGTATTGAACAGACGCGTGAGACTGCGGCTCGCGTACTGGTCGACGTCGGCGGGCGCGACCCAGCGCCAGGCGTCCATCTCGGGAATCATCATGCCGTCGTGGCGGCGCGGAAACATCGACACGCAGACGCAGCGCGACAGATCGCCCTCGCTCTCCAGCGCGCGCGCCGCGAACAGATGCAGGTCCTTGTCGCGCCGATACGCGAAGCGCCCGAGATCGACGAGCCGCGCCGCGCTCACGTCGATGCCGGTTTCCTCGACCATCTCGCGCCGCGCGCTCTGCACTTCGGTTTCGCCGGGCTCGCCCTGCCCCTTCGGAATATCCCAGTGGTCGGTGCCGGTCGCATGGGCGAGCAGCACGCGGCCATCGGGGTCGAGCAGCACGATGCCGCACGACACGGTTTTGCCGTCGGTCTTGCCGTTCACCACGCGCTCAATGCCGCTGCTGATAGACCCACTTGCCCTCGCCCACACGGCAGAACTTCGGGTGCAGCGTCATCGCCTGGCCCTTCGCGTTGACGACCACGTCGGTGTCGCGGCAGGTCTTGTCGCCATCCTTCTCGGTCTTGGTCGGCGTGATGGTGGCGTCGATTTTCACGCTGTTGTTCAGGCCGTCGTTGTTCCAGGTGGACGACTCGCCGTCCGCCTTGTTGGTGACCGCGGCACGCACGGCTTCCGTGAGCGATGCGTAGTCCGCCTGCTTCATCCAGGACGCGGGCGTGTCGTGCAGGAAACCCAGATTCGCAGCCTGCGCGTTTGCGCCGAAGGCGAGCACTAACGCTGCGGCAATGCCTGACAATACTCGGGGCGAATTCGACATCGAATGTTCTCCTTGTAGGGCGGTCTCGTAGAGCGAGGCTTGGGGCCAATCGCTGTTGGGCCGATCGCTGTTGGGCCAATTGCTGTTGGGCCAATTGCTGGTCTCAAAAAAGCATAGCACGCGCCCTGTTTTCGCCCGATGCAGTCCGCCCACGGTTTTTCGGATTGCTCCGATAGCCGCTCAGATGCCCCGCCAATACGATTCCTCTGTCAGCCGCTTACGCACCACGAGGAATTTTCCGTCATGACCTACACCACTGCACTGGGCCTCTTTGCCATCGTCCTGGCGTTGCTGTGCATTGGCCTCATGGCGGTGCTCGCCCATCATTCGCACGTGCCGCGCACCGATCCGCTCACGGCGGACCTGAGCTTCGGCATCGTCGATCAGGCGCCGCACTGGCCGGAAGTCGCGGTGCGCGGCGGCTTCATCTGCCTGCTGGTGTCGTTCGTCGCGCTGACGGCCACCTGCATCCTGATCATGTCTTCCTGACCGGGCCTCACTGCGCGGCGGCGATGAACGCCCGCGCGCTCAGTGCGCTGTCTGTGCCGCCTGCGCCGCCTGCCCCGACGCCTGCCAGCCGTCGGTGAGCGTGTCGAGAAACGCAATCACATCCTTGATTTCGGCGTCGGAGAACACCGGCGCATCGCCGGGTTTGCGGTCGAACGGCGGATCCGTGTTCAGGTTCGCCCAGTATTGCTGCGGCAGATCGTCGAACTTCCTCACCTTGCCCTTCACCACCGGATAGAACTCCTGCGGATTCGTGTCGCGGCGCGCGTAGAAGCGCAGCACGTCGTCGAGCGAGTGATAGACGCCGTTGTGGAAGAAGGTTTTCTTCAGCGCGATGTTGCGCAGCGTCGGCGTGCGGAACAGGCCGCAGAATTCGGCGCGATGATCGAGATCCGTGCGCTCGGGGCCGCACGCGCCGAGATCGAAGAAACGCGGATCGCGATTGACCGCGAGCGTGCGGTTGCGCGGCACGCCGATCGCGATCAGGCCGAAGTCGCTGAACTGCGGCGGCGAGCCGTCCTTGGCGCGCTGGCTGATGTGGCAGCTCGCGCAATTGCCCCGCTTCTCGTCGTTGAACAGTTGCAGGCCGCGCAGCTCCGCCGCCGTGAGCGGGGTCTTGCCCGCGAGATACGCGTCGTATTTGCTCGTGTACGGATAGAACACGTCGGGCGCCTGCTCGAAGGTTTCGAGCGACTTCAGCACGGCCTGGAAAGTGGCGTTGTCGTCGTCGAAAACCTGCTCGCCGAAGGCTTCGCGAAATGCGTTCGCATACGGCGCCGCGCGCACCGCCGCCGTCACCTTGGCCGGCGTGCTCGCCATCTCGAACGACGACAGCAGCGGAATGCGCGCCTGGTCCGCGCCATGATCGACGCGGCCGTCCCACGTGAGGCCGCCGGTCGGGCCCGCATCGATGCTTTCGTCGCCTTCGTCGTCGGAGTCGTGATAGTGCTCGGCGAACGCGGGCACCGCTTGCAGATACTTGAGCGTGGGCACGGCGCGCATGCCCTGACGATGCATGTCGGCGCCGCCGATCTGCACGTCGAGCGCATTGGCCGGCGTGAACGCGTGATTCGGGCTGTGGCAGGTCGCGCACGACATCTTGCCCGAGCCCGACAGCGTCGGATCGAAGAACATCTGCTTGCCCAGCGCCGTCATGCGCCGCACCTGCGCATAGACCTCGGCACGCGACTGGCCGTGCTGCCGGGCCGCCGGTGTCGGCGCTGGCGCGGAAATCTTCATCAGTTTCGCGCCGTTGGCTTTAGCGTTGGCATTCGATCGGGCATCCGATCGGGCATTCGCATCGCGCGCACTCGCGCCGTTTTCCGAGCCGCCATCCGTCCCGTTCGACGCACTCGGCGCACCGCCATCGCACGCCGCCAGCAGCGACAGCAACGCCGCCGCGATCAGCAGACGCGCGGCGTGGCCATGGCCGCGCGGCCTGCGCGCGCGAGTCTGCGAATGCGTGTCAGAAAGACTGCCTCCAAGCGCCGCGCGATGCGTCGAACGATGCCACATGAACTGATCCCCGAGCTTGTGTGCGGCGCGCGCGAGACCCCGGCCAGGCCGAATCCTCGCACCGCTGTGCCGCGATGGCCGATGCGCCCACGGAACGCATCGAAGTCGCGAAAGCGTATGTCAGCTTCGTTACATTCAAATGACGTCATGTAATTCAATCGTTACCTAATTACAGGGATAGAAAAAGCTAAATGTAATTATTTACATATAGCTGTCAAATTACGTTGAGACACTGCGCCTCGCCCGACGGCCGGTGTGACTCCCGCGCAGGCCGCCCGGCGCCCCCAACGCGAGAGAGAAAAAAATGATCAACAGAAAATGGTTCTATGCGACGCCGATCGCAGCGGCGGCGGCGGCATTGGCCGTCGCGGCCTGCGGCGGCAACGACAGCAAACCGGGTCTGACGTCGGTGAAGAACATCGTCGTGATCTATGCGGAGAATCGCAGCTTCGACAATCTGTACGGCAGCTTCCCCGGCGCGAACGGCCTGCAGAGCGTCACGGCCGCCAGCGCCCAGCAGCTCGACCGCGACGGCTCGGTGCTCGCAACGCTGCCGACGGTCTGGAACGGCCTGACGCAAACGGGCGTGACGCCCGTGGTCACGGCGGCGATGACCGAAAACATGGCGAACGCGCCCTTCGCCATCGACGATCCGAACGGCTATAACGTCCCGCTCTCGACGACGACGCGCGACCTCTATCACCGCTTCTACGAAAACCAGATGCAGATCCACGGCGGCAAGAAC
Source organism: Paraburkholderia sp. J94 (assembly GCF_905220285.1). Taxonomy (NCBI): domain Bacteria; kingdom Pseudomonadati; phylum Pseudomonadota; class Betaproteobacteria; order Burkholderiales; family Burkholderiaceae; genus Paraburkholderia; species Paraburkholderia sp. J94. The sequence goes on from NZ_CAJMZH010000027.1 coordinate 65,382, forward strand.
GACATGTTCGCCGCGTGGGCCGACTCGGGCGGCCTCGTGATGGGCCACTACACGACGAGCGCCGAAAAGCTGCCGCTCTGGAAGATCGCGCAGCAATACACGCTCGCCGACAACTTCTTCATGGGCGCGTTCGGCGGCTCATTCCTGAACCACCAATGGCTGATCTGCGCGTGCACGCCGTACTACGCGAACGCCGATACGGCCACGGCCAAGCCGACGATCTCGACGGTCGACGCCGACGGCGTGTCGCTGACGCTCGCCTCGAACTCGCCCGCCTCGGCGCTGACCGGCGTGCCGAAATTCGTGAAGTCGGGCAACCTCACGCCCGACTTCTACGCCGTCAACACGATGCAGCCGCCGTATCAGCCGAGCGGCAACGCGGCCGCCTCGGGCGGCGACGCGAATCTCGCCGATCCGGGCAACGCCTCGACGATGCCGGCGCAGACGTCGCAGAACATCGGCGACCTGCTCTCGAACGCGGGCGTGACGTGGGCGTGGTATGGCGGCGCGTGGGGCGCGGCCGTCAGCGCGGTGCAGAACAGCACCTCGAACGTGATCTACGGCGCGAACATGACGGCGCCGAACTTCCAGCCGCACCATCAGCCGTTCAACTACTTCTCGAACTACGCGCCGGGCACCGCCGCGCGCACGGCTCACCTGCTCGACGGCGGCATGGACGGCAGCGAGTTCATCAAGGCGATCGACGCGGGCACGCTGCCCTCGGTGTCGTTCTACAAGCCGCAGGGCAACCTGAACGAGCACGCGGGCTACACCGACGTGGCAAGCGGCGACCAGCACATCGCCGACGTCATTTCGCATCTGCAAAAGAGCCCGCAGTGGAAGGACATGGTCGTCGTGGTGACCTACGACGAAAACGGCGGCTTCTGGGATCACGTCGCGCCGCCGAAGGGCGACCGCTGGGGTCCGGGCTCGCGCATTCCGGCGCTGATCATTTCGCCGTACGCGAAGAAGGGTTACGTCGATCACACGCAGTACGACACGACTTCGATCCTGCGCCTGATCACGCGCCGCTTCTCGCTGCCGACGCTGCAAGGTCTCACCACGCGTGACACCGCGCTCAAGAGCAACGGCGGCCAGGCAATGGGCGACCTGACCAACGCGCTCGACCTGAAGCTTTGATGCGTTGATGCGCTGATCGACTACGGCCATCGATCGCTGGACATCAGGGTGTCCAGCTTTCTTCACGGGCAGCCATGTGGCTGCCCGTTTTTTTGATGACGCTCCACTCTTTCGCGGTTTGAGCCGCCTTTCTAACGCGACTTTTGACCACAGTCATGACTCCGTCGCATGCACTAGTCTGATAGTAGTTGACTAGGCAATAATTAACGGAGATCAAAACATGATGCGCGTCGAATCGACGCTCCCTCCCGGCGAGCGTGTCGTTTATGAGGGCCACCTCAGCATGTGGGCGATGAGCCCGTGGATCACGTTCGGCATCGTGCTGATGATCTGGGGCGTGCTGCTCGGCTGTCTCGGCGATGCGCGGTTTTCGGCGGCCATGCTGTTTGGCGCGGGCGCGCTGCTGTTCGCCGTCGCGATCGCCCTGCTGCTGACCACGCAACTCGCACTGACGAGAAAGCGCGTGATCGCGACCTTCGGCATCGTGCGTCAGCGCAGCGTCGCGTTCGAACTAGGCGAGGTGCGCCGCGTGCATGTGCGTCAGGGCGTGATCGGCGGAGTGTTCGACTACGGGACCATCGTGATCGGACGCGCCAGCGCGCCGGCACTCAGGATCGCGGGCATCGAGCAACCGTTTGTGTTTCGCGAACGGCTCGCGAGGCTGCGCGATGTGATCGCGGCGCAGATGCGGTTGGCGGCTTGAGAAAGTTTGACATTAGGGAACTCTCAAGTTTTCGATTTGCGTGTCGATACTTTGGGGCATGAACACGACAATCACCAAGGCGCAAGCCGAAGCCATCCTCAACACGGCGTCCAAACTGTTCGGTCTTCTTGTGGAAGCGCGACAGCTCGACCCGGACTCGGCCGAAGGGAAGCAGATCTACAACAAGTTCGTCTTCGGCGCGCTCGACACGGCCTGTCCGAATGCCACGCAGCGCGAGAAGCTCGTGCTGTTTGGATCGCCGGATTGACGAAAATCTACGCCATGGCTATACGCTGCCGGAAAACAAAAAAGCCCGCAAATTGCGGGCTTTTTTGTTTGGCGCGACAGGAGGGGCTCGAACCCCCGACCCTCGGCTTAGAAGGCCGAGCAAGTGCACATTTCTTGGTGTTGACCGGGATTCCAAAAATCTGCACAACTCCCTCCAGCAAAGGACTTTCAGGATTCCACCGAAATTAGGGCGTTGACCGGAATTGACCGATTTCCATAGAATCGGGGTTACATGGCGGTTACATGGAATTGCCATGTAACCCGGAACCCAAGGGAATCGAACAGTGGCGAAGGTCAATTTCACGGCGGCACGGGTCAACGGGCATAGCTGCCCGGCTGGCAAATCACAGGCGTTCATATGGGATAACGCCGCCACCGGTCTCGGCCTACGCGCAACAGCAGCGGGAGCACGCACCTACATCTGGCAAGGCAAGCTCGACGGGGCAACTATCCGCGTCTCAATTGGTGCGCCGAAGGATTGGGGCATTGACAAGGTGCGAGACGAAGCACGCCGCCTCAAGCGGCTGGCGGACGCTGGGAAAGACCCGCGAGAGGAAAAGGCTGAGCGACTTGCCGCCGTCGCCGCGCGCAGACTGGAGGCGCGACGCAAGGATGCGACCGTGTGCGAAGCGTGGGCCGACTATCTCGACGCCCACCGCTCGAAATGGAGCGAGCGTCACATGCTCGACCACGAGCACCTCGCGCAGGCTGGAGGGGAGGAAAAGAAGCGCGGCAAAGGCTTGACCGTTGCGGGGCCGCTCGCGGCGCTCATGGGGCTAAAACTGTCCGACCTCGACGCCGAGCGCGTCGCCTCCTGGCTGCACGGTGAGGCGGAAAGCCGCCCGACGAATACCGAACAGGCCTATCGCAAGTTGCGCGCGTTCATCCGCTGGTGCGACGAACGCCCAGACTATCGCGGCCTTGCTCCCAACGGCGCATACACCGCGCGCACGGTGCGCGACGCTGTACCCCGCCCGAAAGCAAAGGACGACTGCCTGCAGCGCGAACAACTCGCAACGTGGTTCGATGCGGTGTGCCGGATTAGCAACCCCGTAATTAGCGCGTACCTCCAAGGCCTGCTGATTACCGGTACGCGCCGCGAGGAACTGGCCGGGCTCCGATGGGATGACGTGGATTTCCAGTGGCGCAGCCTCCATGTCTCCGACAAGGTGGAGACTGAAACGGGGCGCGTTATCCCGCTAACGCCCTACCTCGCGTCCCTGCTGCTCGAATTAAAGCGCCTGAACGACACGCCACCGAACGTGCGTGCGCTGTCACGCATGGAGGCCGAAGGCAAGGCATGGAAGCCGTCTGAGTGGGTTTTCTCCAGCAAGACGGCGGCAGATGGCAAGCTGGCGGAGCCGCGCATCGCGCACACCAAGGCGCAACAGATGGCTGGGTTGCCTCATGTAAGCCTTCACGGCTTGCGGCGCTCGTTCGGCACGCTGTCCGAGTGGGTGGAGTGTCCGGTCGGCGTAGTGGCGCAGATTCAAGGCCACAAACCGAGCGCGCTGGCGGAGCATTACCGCCGCCGACCGCTCGACTTGCTGCGCATGTGGCATGACAAAATCGAGGTGTGGATGCTGGAACAGGCGGGCGTCACGTTTGACACTAACGCAGCCCAGCCGGGAGTGCGCGCAGTGGGCTAAATAGGTTCTTCGCGGCTTTTCGGGAAACCCGATTGCGGAGATGCTGTAGGCGGCCACCAACAACTACTTACATCTTGTTCGTGGCGGTCTGCTCACGAACGACGAACTACCTCTCGCCGCCGAGGCCGTGCCGAAAGGTCGCCGACCGTGTCAACACGTCGGCAACTCATGAGAAGATTGAACCTCAAAAAAACATGAGGCTATTGGTATGCCCGCGACAGCAGAGCAAATCACACGGCTATGCGATGCTTGGTTGGAGGCAGCAGTGCAACCTGGCGGGGGCATTGCAATTGGCGGCGCATCTGAACGTTTCCGCTTGCGCCTAAATGGCGTCAGCTTTCATGAGATAGAGTTTGACGCACTGTGTGCGGCGATTGTCGGGTTGACGAAAATCGTTTTACTTCCAGGACTAAACACGGTCGTCGACGCCGACCATCGGCTACTGTGGTCGTGGTGCGCAGAGGTTCTACTCTGTCGACAAGCTGACGTGTTTCCGGCCGAACAACGCGAGATTCGGCAGCTGCTGGCGACGGCAATCCATTGTGGGCTAGCCGGAAGTCGAAACCCGAGCTTGCGTGCGGGCGATTGGCAACGAGAAAGCCTCATCGAACAAATTCAAAGCGTTCACACGCAGGAATTGACTGCCAACTCCTTGTTAACGCTTGTGTATCTCGCATTTCCGCTGTTGGAGGGGCTCGTCAAATTGCGGTGCGCAGCATTCGTCGACATGAGCGGGAACGTTTTGGCGGATTTTGACGTGCCGAAGCGTGGCGGAGAACCGGGACGATTGAAGGAATACGGCCCCGAGCCGCGCCGAAATAGGCAATGCAACAGCATCCGAGATTTGCTGATGCTCTACCGAACGAGCGTTGCCGGGGATGCGGTTAGGCGATGTTTGGATGACATATTTGCGCGCCTAGAGCAATTGGAGGAAAAGCCGGGTCCAGATACTCTGGCCGATTGGAGGAATAGTTCATTGCACGGGACTCGTTCATTCCCCACAATCGCTGGAACCGTCATCAGTTGCGCCCTGCTGGTCGCCATTGACGGCATAGCGGGCCGGTATGTCGAGCTGAGACAAGCGGCATTGGACGGCGTAATTCAACGTCAGCAAATGCCGGTGCGTTTCGGCGATAACTTCTACCCACCGTGGTAAAGCGTGCATGACGGTGGCTGCAACCGTCCGTTTCAGGACACGAAGTGGACGCGGTAGGTCGATAGGCTGAACGGCGCGTGAGGGGCGAACAACTCCCTACCCCGGAAATCTGCGGAGAGCCGAAAATACGGCGGCGGCGCGATGCGCGCACGCAGCGATAGTTTGCCTCTGCCTAGCTCGACGGAGCTAAAAGCCGGACACCTTCACCGGCCTGACGGGGGCATATGAATTGAAGGCGACGCACGAAGGGCGCTAGCAGTGGAAAAAGAGCCGCAGTGGAGAGGCCACCGGACGGCGGAACGCCGCAAAACAGAAGACGGTTTCCAATACCGAGACCCAGTTAATCAAACCCTTGCCATCAAGCTTCTCTTATGGGGAGCCGCAGACCCACTATCCGAAGGTGCGAATCTGCCGAAAATAGACCAGTTTGTCGAAGACTTAGAACGTCGCGACGCCGATGCGGCGAAAATGTGTCGCGATAGGCTCAATCGGATTCGGGAACTTCACAAAAGCGGTGACATGGAGACGTGCCTTGCTCACGTCGGTCGTCTCACTATTGCGATGCAGGCGCGAGAGGCGATAGAAGCCAAGCATCGGGAGCTAGAAGACGAGCGTCGGCTTAATGAGGCGCTGGAGCGTTCCATTTCGCGAATGCACGTGCGCCCAATTGCGGTGGAAACCGCCTCGGAGCAATTTCGTCTGCCTCAATCCGATAGGCCGCCGCTGGCGGTTGTTGACGTTGCGCCCGCAACTGTCGTGGACACTAGCGCGTCAGTCTGCGGCCAAGCTGACACTGCGACGGGCATCGTGAGGAACATCCTCAATACCCGGAGAAACCTCCTCGACCCTGCGATTGATAAGGCCATCGAGAATGCAGGGAGTCACGATGTAAGTGCGGTATTTCTGGCTCTGCGCGAAATCGCATTGGAAGCGGTGCCTCCCTTTACCGGCTTCGTTGAGCAAGACGGAGCACTTCAATACTCGAATGACAAGTCGGCAAAGGCCGCGCTCTCGAAGGATGCGCTGTCCGCAAGGCTCAGACGACGCCAAGCTTCGATAAGCGGCGGTAACAGACGATAGCCTACGGTTGCTGACGCATCTATCGGAGAAAACGAAGCCGCGCTAAAAAATCCCTATCACCTTCAATCAACGCCGCAGTGCGCGGCAAGGGTGATACGGGTATGACAACCAACCAACTTGCGGCGATTACCAAGAATCGCCCGCTTCTCTCCACGGAAGAACTGGCAACGCTGCTGACGCTGCGCCCGCAATCCATTCGTAAGCGGTACTGCCAGACCGGCTCTTATTTCTGCCTGCGCCCGGTGAAACTGCCGAACGGACGCCTCATGTGGCCCGCTGACTCGCTCGCGCAACTCGCGGAGGGCCAGTAAATGGACCGCCAATTTGACCTTTTCGAGGCTACGCCGGGCGGTTCAGATGCTTCCGCGCTCATCGCGTTCTACGGAACCGACAACCCGCGCGAGTTGCGTGTGCTCCGTGCCCTGCTTGTTGGCCCGCTGAAGCGCGAGCAACTCGACAGCGTTGCAGGCTGCTCGAATGGCCCGCAACTCGCCTCTAACCTGCGCGGTAAGGGTCTAGGTAACTCAGGCTTGCTCTGCACGATGACGACGGGCATCGACCGCGACGGGAAACAAGTCACATACGGCATGTATTCGCTTAGCGACGATGGCCGCCGAGTTGTCTCCGAATGGCTGGCGAAAATCGGCAGCTCGGAGGTGCGCCATGTGTGAGCACGCCGCCAGCCACACAAAAGACGAACTGCACGACGCCTGCGAGGCGCTGAAAAGCGCCGCGTCTCTCTTTCACGCAATCGACCAACTAGCCGAGAGGGCAGGCTGCAGCGCCGCGATGCGCGAGCTTGCGCGCCTAGGCCTCGAACATGCCGCGAACGCCGCCAAAGAGGCTGAATGGGTATTGCGGCCGACGGTTAGTGGGCTATGAGTAGCCGCCGCAAAAAGCGAGACAACGGAATGGGGGGCCGCTTTGTTGGCCTGCCCCATTGGGTGATGCTGCACCCGGCATACCGCGCGGCGTCGGCGCGTGCGCGCTCGCTCCTGTTCGACGTTGCGATGCAGTACAACGGGCGGAACAACGGGCGTCTGGTGGCTTGCGAAAAGTTTCTCAATCCGCTGGGCTGGAAGTCGAAGGATGGCATCCACAAGGGCAAAACGGAATTGGCTTCGCTGGGCTTGCTAGTGGAAACACGCAAGGGCGCGAAACCGAACAGAGCCGCGTGGTATGCCCTGTCATGGCGACCGCTCGACGCAACAGCAGGGCTCGACCTCGACCCGCGCCAGTACGTAACACTGGCCGCGCGAAAGATTGATGTGAGACCCCCGCCATCCGGGGTAGACGGTCAAATTATTGGTCCGCTCCACGGGGTAAGCGTCTCACCACCTACCCCGCCTGACGGACCAATGCAGGGGCTATTTCGGCCATCGTCTACCCCGCCAGCCGGGGCGTATATAGATATAACCATACCCACTGCAAACGCTGAGGGGGATGCACGCTGAACGAGGGCACAATACCGGGCTGCATTCAGGCGCACATTCGGCCTGTTTAAACAGTGTCGAGGAAAGTCATGATCGGCGTGCGCGGTTCGCGGCGAACCCTTGCCGCGAGTACCTGGAGGGGTGCCGCCAGCCGTCCGACCTGTCGCACGCACTAGCGGATTTCAAGGGCGTTGACCTCTTCGGACGCGGAAAAGGAGAGGCCTTCATGAAGAGCGATTAGAGACGATGGCCGAGCGAGGGTATAGACGCCATTGGCGATGCGCTGCGAGCGTCACATCGGGTTTGGAGGCACGTCGCAGACACACCCGCACCGGGCCGGGGGTATCAAAATTTTTAGACCTTCACCCGAGCAGACCGACCGCTCCCGCACGCACAGAAAAAATCCCGTTTTGGAGTTTTTGTTAAGTCAAAGAATCAGCAAATCAAACGCCGAAAGCCACGCCCGACAAGGCTTTTGGCATTCTGGATGTTAAAGGCGTGTTAAAGAATCAAACGCAGGAAATCAAACGCGAGGGTGCGCGGGCTGGTGCCGGACGCAAGCCGAAGCCGACAGCCCGCTGACCTATTATCACGAGCGCCTCTACGGCGAGGACTAACGCAACGGGCGAGCCCTACCATCGGTAGCGCGCGCGACTCTGGAGGACGTGGGGCCTCACGGAGCGTTCAGTCGTCGACTCACCATCAAACGATGCAGGACGGCGCGCTAAATGGTGCCAATAGAACGCACAACGGTACATCCGCTGCACCGTTGTGGTCGCTCGCCGCACGCGACTATCAGGTATTGCGCGCCAGTGCTTTTACTTCACCAAACTCCCACCATTCACGACATCGGGCCCGATATTATTAACGACGCCTTCCGGGTATTCCCACTCCGACTGGGAGTACTCGATTTCTTGGCCACACTCGCAAGTGGTATCGCCCGTGGTGTCATATTGCACCTCAGCGCCCATAATCCGCTCATTGCGCTCCGCTTCTTCGGTCGTCAGTTGAACATCAACCAATTTCCCGCAGTTGCCGCATTTCACTGTGACAACGTTCGCACTTTCGCTCATTCTTGAATCCCCTTCTCGTAACTCACTGATATCACGTTGATGGAATCGGGTTACACCGTGGTTACACGGCCACCACACAGCAAAAAGCCCGGCTATCGAAACCGGGCTAAGTGCTTGATTCTACTGGCGCGACAGGAGGGGCTCGAACCCCCGACCCTCGGCTTAGAAGGCCGATGCTCTATCCAGCTGAGCTACTGTCGCGTGGAAAATCTGCGTGTCGGCAGCCGCGCGCGGGGTGCGGCCGAAGACGGGCGTGGATTATACCGCGTTCGACTCGAGCCGGACGTCCCGCCCACGGCCCGCCATCAGGCCGGTTGCGGATGCATCACGAACCAGCCGAGGAAAATCGCGCCCGCGATCACGCAGTACAAGCCGAACGACGCCAGACGGCCGCGCCCTTCGAAATAACGCATCAGGAACTTCACGCTCAGCCACGCGGCGATGCCGGTCAGCACGCCGCCGACGAGCGCCGTCGTCAGCTGGTCGCGCGCGTGGAACAGCTTCGGCAGTTCGAGCACGCCCGCCGCGAAGATGATCGGCGTGCCGAGCAGGAACGAAAACTCCGCCGCCTTCTCGGTCGTGAGGCCCGCCGCGTTACCAGCGATCATCGTCAAGCCGCTGCGCGAGAAGCCCGGAATCAGCGCGCCGATCTGCGCGAGACCGACCAGAAACGCCTGGCGGAACGTGAGCTTTTCGGGCGCGCGGTGCGTGCGAGCACGCTGGAGGCGGTCGCCGAACCACAGCAGCACGCCGTTCACCATCAGCGCGGCGGCGACGATGCGCAGGTCGTGAAAGATCGCTTCGATGCGCTTTTCGAGCACCAAGCCGACGATGCCCGTCGGAATCGTGCCGATGATCAGCGCCCACATCATGTGGCCGTCGTCGTTCTTGCGGCCGCCCAGCGACGCGAAGAAACCGCTGATCAGCGCCACCCAGCGCGCGCGGAAATACCAGAGCAGCGCGACTGCCGTGCCCAGGTGCAACGCGACGAGGAACGGCAGCAGTTGCGGGGCGTGCTTGTCGATATGCATGCCGAACAGTGCCGGCACGAGCAAGGTGTGGCCGAGACTGCTGACAGGAAACAGTTCGGTAACGCCTTGCAGCACGCTCAGAAAGAGTAGAAACGAGAGACTCACGCGCGGATCCTCGGAATGGTTGGACATGACGCCGACCATCGCGGGGACAGTGCGGCAAAGCGCACCGATTATGCCTGGCCCGAATTGCAGCGCCAAGCTTCAAGTCTCATTTGTCGGAAAAGTTACCGCGTCGCAACAAAATCGCGGTGATCGGGACGATACGCGCAGCTGGCGCGCATGTTTCAGAAAGCAATCAGCCGGCAAACGCCGGCCAGAATGCAAGCAAACTGCAAGTAATCTGCGAGCCGTGCGCGCGGTGTGGCGCACGGCTTGTGCATCTTTGCGCTTAACGCGCCATCTTGTAGAAGAAGTATGCGCTGCTGCCGACGAACAGGCTGAACATGCCCATGCTCATGACCGTTGCGATATCCATTTTCGCGCCCTCCTTCGCTGTTGCTGTCTGCGGCTGTGTGCGAAATCGCACATTTCAGGGCGATTATGGCGGCGGCCCGGCTTGCACAACACCCACGATTTCCCGACGAGGGTTTCCACGCATCGGAAAGCGGCGCACAATCGCCCATCGCGTATTCGCGGCCCGCCGCTGCGCCGGCGCGGCTTTTCCCTCACCTCGACTCAGTGCCAGGCCATGGAAACACGCCCTCCGCAGGACCTCCTCGAACTCAACAGCGGCGTCTCCACGCTGCGCTTCGCTCCGTGGGCCGGCGGCCGCCTGCTCTCCTGGCACGTCGGCGGCGAGCCCGTCATCCGCTGGCCCGACAACGCGAACTGGGAGCAGCCCGCGCGCATCCGAGGCGGCAATCCGCTGCTGTTCCCGTTTCTCGGCCGTCATTTCGTCGATGGCCAGATCGGCCGCTGGCGTGACGCCGAAGGCGTCGTGCGCGATCTGCCGATGCACGGCTTCGCCCGCGATCTGCCGTTTGCCGCCCACGTCGACAGCGACGGGCGCGGCGTGCGCATGACGCTCGACGATTCGCCGGCGACGCGTGCGGGCTATCCGTTCGGCTTTCGCTTCGAGGCCGCTTACCGGCTCGCCGACGATCACACGCTCGACGTCTCGCTGACGGCCACCAATACCGGCGACGCGCCGCTGCCCTGGTACGCGGGCCATCACTTTTACTTTGCGCTGCCGCACGCGCAACGCGGCGAGAGCACGCTGGAGATGCCGCCCGCGCAGCGCCAACATCAGATGCCCGACGGTTCGATTAGCGCGCCGGAGCGCGGCGAGGCGCTCTATCGTCTCGACGACGCCGCCATCATCGACCGCTTTCACGTGCTTGAGCCGACGCCGCCGTCGGTGCCCGTGCGCTTCGTCGCGCCCGGACTCAAGCGCGCGGTCACGATCGATCTCGACCGCCCCGACTCGCTGCCGTGGTACGCCGTGACGACCTGGACGGAAGCCGCCGACTCCGACTTCTATTGCATCGAACCGTGGCTCGGTCTGCCCGACGCGATCCACAACGGCCTCGGCCTGCGCTGGCTCGCGCCGGGCGCCACGGAGACTGCGACGCTGCGTCTGCACGTTGAGGCGCTCGGCTAATGCAGCGGGCCTGACCGACTTTCGTCCACCTCAATTCCTGGCCTCAATCGCTGGCTTCGATCGCTAACGCGGCGGCAAACCCGTTAAAATCAGACGTTTTGCCGCCGCGATCCGCCTTCCGGCTGAACCGCGCGGCAGCGTCCTGCGAGGTTCAACATTGGCACAACGATTTAGACGAGGATTCAGGCAACTCGCGTGCGCGGCGCTCGTCGCGCTGCTCGCCGCGTGCGGCTCGGCACCGGTCGGCCCCGGCTACTACCGCGTGGAACGCGGCGACACGGTCAGCAAGATCGCGCGCAGCAACCGGCAATCGGTGTCGAACATCGTCCGCTGGAACAATCTGTCGAACCCCGACGCAATCGAAGTCGACCAGGTGCTGCGCGTCGCGCCGCCGGCCGGTTCGTCGGCTGGCGCGGAACGCACCGCGCCGCGCGCCACTGCCGCCGCACCGCGCGAATCGGCGCCCGACAATGCGGGTCCGGCACCCGCGCCCGTCTCGTCCATTTCGTTGATCTGGCCGACCGCCGGCCAGGTGGTCCGCAACTTCGACGGCCGCAACTCAAAAGGCATCGACATCGTGAATGCCGCCGGCACGCCGGTCGTCGCCGCCGCGCCGGGCACGGTCGTCTATGCGGGCAATGGCCTGCGCGGCTACGGCAATCTGCTGATCATCAAGCACGGCGGCGATTACCTGACCGCTTACGCGCATAATCAGGCGCTTTATGTGAAGGAAGGCGAATCGGTTGCGCAAGGGCAGAAGATCGCGGCCATGGGCGATTCGGACAACGATCGCGTGATGCTTCATTTCGAGCTGCGTTATCAGGGCCGCTCGATCGATCCGGCCCGCGATCTGCCGCCACGCTGAACTTCGTCGATCGCCGCGGCGTTTCGCATTACGTTTTCTTTAGCTTTTTTGCTCGTTTAACGCTCGCGGCGAATCAAATAGAACGTACAAAAAAAAGCCCGGCGTGGCGCCGGGCTAACGGGGGTTTGGCGCATATCGGCAAAGGACCGGTTTACCATGCGCCGAATGGCAATCTATCAACGCGACCCTGCCCGCGCAATCACTTAATTAGATCGAATATGTGTCGCGGCGCACGGATTATGTGTCGTCCGAACTTTCGATAGTGAAACGGCGTTGCGAAGCCCCGCCTTCCGCGCATAAAAATGCGCGTTGCAGCGCGCGATCCCGATTCGCAGATTTTCGCCGAAAAGCCTTTACCAGCGGGAGTTTGCGATCAAGATGCAGGGGCCGTTGCGGCACCCGAACGACCCGACTTCATTGCACCGCAGCGAGCTGTTTCGACGCGTGCGCCACCCACGGTCATTAAGTGGCCCACCGCACAAATGAATGCAATTATGCGCCGAAGTTGGTTTTTTGGAACAACGATCCGGCTTTTTCATCAGGCGTCTGCGCGGTCGATTTATTGGCATCGCCAATTGGCTTTTTTGTCCGATTAATTCGCGAATTTCGATATCGCGTCAATCGGATTCAGCGTTAGTCGTTAATTAACCGGATTATTATCAGACGAATAGCGGCACTGGCGCTTGTCGTCGTGTTGCCGTGCTGTTCTCGTGCTGTTCTCGTGCTGTTCTCGTGCTGTTCTCGTGCTGTTGCCCGGATAGCGCACAACGAAGTTCTGGCGCGTCGGGCCGCGTTGCCGTCTATCGTTTATAGTAACGGCCGCAATCGATTCTCAAGATCATGACCCAAAACAACGACGCCACGCCCAGCCCCCTTTACGCCAAGCTGCTCGGCGAGACCGCCAAGATCGACTGGCAGGATCTCGAACGTTTCTTCGCGCAGGGCAAGCTGCTTTCGGTGGCGCGCGACCTCGACCTCGTGAGCGTCGCCGAAGCGATCGCCAACGACGACGGCACGCGCGTGACGCAGTGGCTCTCGTCGGGCCTCGTCCAGCGGATGCAGGCCGAAACGGCCGCCGATTTCGCCGATCGCAAGCCGGAGCTGTGGGCCGTCGTCGTCTCGCCGTGGGTCTGCGTGCAGGAACGCAGTTGAGCGAGAGCGCCTCACTGCCTGTGCGGGGCGGCTGGCACCGGCGCGTGCTGATGCTCGCGTTCCCCATCGTCCTCGCCAATCTCACGCAGCCGATTCTCGGCGCCGTCGATACCGCCGTCGCCGGCCACTTGGGCCGTGCAGCCGATCTGGGCGGCGTCGCGCTCGGCGGTCTCTTCTTCAATTTCGTCTTCTGGGGCTTCGGCTTCCTGCGCATGGGCACGACCGGGCTCGTCGCGCAGGCCTACGGCGCGCACGATCACGCCGCGCTGCGAGCGAACGTCGTGCGCGCGCTGGTGCTGGCATTCGGGATCGGTGCGTTCATCCTGATCGTGCAGGCGCCTCTGATTCATTACGCGATCGCGCTTATCGGCGGCAGCGACGAGGTGCAGCGCAACGCGCGCCTCTACAGCCATGCGCGAATCGGCTCCGCGCCGTTCGCGCTGGCGAACTACGTCGTGCTCGGTTATCTGCTCGGCACGCAGCGTGTGCGCATTGCGCTGGTCGCGCAAGTGTTGATCAACGCTGTCAATGTCGTGGCCGTGCTGGCCTTTGTGTACGGGTTCGGCTGGGGCATCGCCGGCATCGGCGCGGCGACTGCGACCGCCGATGCGGCCGGCTTCGTGTTTGGCGCGGCAGTGCTTTGGCATCTGCGTCCGCGCGGTCTCGCGCCGCTCGACTGGCGCGCGGTCGTCGAGCCGTCCGCACTCAAACGGCTCGTCGCGATCAACCGTGACATCTTTTTGCGGACGATCTGTCTGCTCGGCTCGTTTGGCTGGTTCGCGCATCTCGGCGCGCAGCAGGGCGACGCGATCCTCGCGGCCAACGCGCTGCTGCTCAACTTCCAGACATTCATGGCGTACGGCCTCGACGGCTTCGCCCATGCGAGCGAGGCGCTGGTCGGCGCAGCCATCGGCGCGCGCGATCGCGACGCGTTCCGGCAGGCCGTCAAGGTCAATCTTTTCTGGGCGGCGCTCGGCGCGCTCGGATTCTCGGCGGTCTATTGGGGCGCGGGCGCCTGGATCATCGACAAGCTCACCGATCAGCCGACCGTGCGCGCCGCCGCACGGGCATTCCTGCCATGGGCCGCGCTTTCGCCGATCATCTCCGTCTGGGGCTTCCTGCTCGATGGCGTGTTCATCGGCGCGACGCGCACGCGCGAGCTGATGCAGGCGATGGCGGTTTCGTTGCTGGTGTTTCTCGCCGCTTCGTGGGCGCTCGTGACGCCGTTCGGCAATCACGGCCTCTGGGCCGCCTTGCTGATCTTCATGGCGTCTCGCGGACTGACGCTCTACCCGTTCGTTCCGCGCATTACCGGTGCGATTCAGCCTTCGATGGCTCGGTGAGCGCCGTCAGGCGCCCTGCTTCGTCTTTCTTCTTTTCCGAGCCTGAACCGGCTTATTCCGCTTTTTGCGACGACGGCGTGTCGATCATCATCGGCGGCCGATCGTCGGTCGGCACGCCGTGATAGTCGGCCGGATCGTGGGGCGGCGGACCGTGATGCTTGCTCGCCGAATTGTCGGCGCAAGCCGAAAGCATTGCGGCCATTGCGATGGCCAGCCAGACACGTGACATCGATTCAAATCCCTAAAAAAATGTTGCCGCGCAGCAGTGTACCGTCTGCGCGCGCGGCTCGCCGGTTCGCAAACACCACTATTTTTTCCGGGCCGGCTCTGTCCTAAGATACTCACATGGCTGCAACCCAAGGAGGCTGCCATGGATGCCGAAACCATTGCGGGGTTCGCGGGCCTTGCCGTCGGTCTGCTCGTGCTGTTAGGACTGTCGATTTTCGAATCGCGCGCCTATCGGAAGGAGCATGACGGGGAAGGCATGATGCACCACTGGCTGGCCGAACATCACGTGCTCGAGCGAGTGCGCCGCAGGCATTGAGCTGATGCGCGGGACCGTTGCGGTCCGGGTGTAGCCAGGCGGAATTTGCGTCTGTATCGCGGCAGGTGAATGCCGGCCGCGGGGCTGTTTATCGGCCGCGTTACGCGAGCCGATTGTTTATGCACGCGCATTTCACG
>NZ_CAJMZH010000028.1:0-41841 GCF_905220285.1 Paraburkholderia sp. J94
AACGAGTGAGTCACGCCGATTCGCGTTACTACCTGATGTCCGTTCGATGAGATGCCGGCGCTGCCAGGAATCATCCCGTAGGACAATGACGACCCGTCGTTGCCCGAGACCTGTTGATAGGCGAGTTGCAAATAGCACGCCGTGCGTTTTGACAGGCTGTATTGCGACATCAGGCCGAGCTGGTTCCAGTGGATCACCGCAGTGTCAGCGCCCCGGCCAACATGGGCGCGGCTGTACGTGAACATCCCGCCGACGAACAGCATCGGCGACACATCGTATTTCAGATTCAACTCGATATTATTGAAGCTGATGTCAGGCTTGGGCAGGCCAAGCGACCCCGCATACAGCGACGCATTGGCCTGCTCGACGTTTGCATGCGTGAGGACGAGCCCGAGCGTTGCCTTGCCAAGGCCATAGTTGGCGCCCACGCCGTAGGTGGTCTGGCCGGCGCTTTGCAATGCGTAATCGTCCGACGCGATTGCGCCTTCGGCGTTGGCGCCGGGATTGGACAGCCGGGTGATCGCCGCCGCGAGCGACAGCGTGCCGTAGGCGTAGGTGACGCCACCCGACAGCACGCGGTTTTCCGCAAATGCACCCGCCTGGTTGCCGAGGCCGATCAGCACCTCCGCGCTGGCGCCGTTCAGCGTCGGACTCGTCCATTTAACCGAGTTATTCACGTGATAGGTCGTATCTGTGTTGTCGTTGTCAAGAGGGTGAGAAAACAGCCACCCGGCCCAGTTGCCGTTGGCCGTCAACAGACCGATCGTGTCGGTAATCGCATCGGTTTGCCGGCCGAATGTCAGCGTGCCGAGCCTGTCAGACTGAAGCCCGAGATAGGACTGGTAACCGAACAGCCGGCTGCCGTAGGCCGATGTTCCGCTTTCAAGATCAATGCCGCTCTCCAGATCGAACACAGCTTGCAGGCCGCCTCCGAGATCTTCGCTGCCTTTCAGTCCCCAGCGGCTGATGGTCTGATCAATGCTCGCCATCTGAATCGCGCTATGACCACCGGCATTGCTAGTGAAATTCAGCCCCACGTCGAGCGTGCCGTACAGGGTGACTGCGCTTTGCGCGTAGGTGTCGAGCGAAAGGCCTGCTAACAGAATGGCGATAGCGTGTTTTAGGTAAGTCATAAATAGAGATAATGAAAAGAGCGGGGTTGACGTCGCAACAACGGTCGTGCGTCGTCGCCGCCAGCCGGAGCGGCTGGCCGTAGATAAGGGAACGGAACGATTAGGGTACGGACGGCTGGCTGCGACGATGGACAATTGCCAGCGCGGTCATGTCGGTGATCGGCTGCTAAAACTCAGCCTGCGACGACCATAGCGGTCTCTCCGCCGGATGACAAATCGGAGGAATCCAGTGTATTAAGCGGCGCGCGGGAAATGATCTCGCGCTCGCCGGCGCGATCGAAACGCCGCATCAGGAACAGGTAAATCGCCGTCGCAAAAACCAGTCCGATGGAGAATGCAATATCAGCGCCGTTAAGTCTTGTGGCGATCGCTCCGGTGTAGAGCGAGGTGCTGAAGAACGGGATCATCGCGACAAATCCGCAAACGTAGCTAATGATGCCTGGCGCGCTCCATTTTCCATAGATGCCGCCGTTCGGCTGCATGATGTCGGTAATCGAGAACGCACCGCGACGGACGAAGTAGTAGTCGGTCAGGTTGATCGCTGTCCACGGAATCAGGAAGTAGCTTAGTAGACTGAGGAAGGCGGAGAACGAATTGAGGATGTTGGCAGGCATCGAGACCACAGCGGCGATCGCTAGCAGGCCGCCGCAGGCGATGGTCGACGCACGCAACGCGGCCGTCGAGTGGATGGGGCGAAATGCCTCGGCAGCGCTGAGCACGGCCACCGTGCCGCTGTAAAGCGTCACAGAGCAAGCGATCAGGCACGAAACTGCGGCGATGATCATCGTGGCCGATCCGAGTCCAAAACCGAACCGATCGCCCAGATCTCGGATCGACACTATCAGATCGATGGACGGAAATGCGGCGGCCAGCGCCGCGCCCAGAAATTCCAGCCATACGGCCGACAACAATGTTCCAAAGAAAACTGCGGATGACACCAAGCCGCCTTTGGTGCGACTCGGCAAATACCGTGTGTAGTCGGACACAATCGGCGCGATTGCGATCTGGTAGGTGGCCGATGCGCCGAATTGCGCGAGGAATGCCACGACGGCGAAGTGGTGCTGGGAGAGAAGCGCGCGCATCGGCAGCCATGTGAAGGCGGCAATGCTTAGCAGGACCAGATTGAGCAGGGTCGCATACGAGGCGAAGCGCTCGACCCGCAGAACTAGTCGATACCCGACGATAGCCACGGCCATCGCTGCGATGCCGAAGCCGATTTGCAGCGCTTGCGGATGCGCGAATCGCGTGACGTCGGCGAGCGACTGCGCGCCGGTTTGAATATAGAACACGGCAAAGCCGAACTGGCAAAGGGTTGCCGCAGCAAGCGGAATCGCCGCTCCACGCGAGCCGAACTGTACTCGCGACTGAATCATCTGCGGAAGTCCCATGCGCGGCCCCTGCGCTCCGTGGAACGCCTGGAATAGCGTGCCGAAAACGCTGCCAAGCACGATCGCCAACAGCGTCGACGTGAGATCGAGCTTGTATAGCGCACCGACTGCGCCGGTCA
The DNA here is from genome assembly GCF_905220285.1 of Paraburkholderia sp. J94. Lineage (NCBI taxonomy): Bacteria > Pseudomonadati > Pseudomonadota > Betaproteobacteria > Burkholderiales > Burkholderiaceae > Paraburkholderia > Paraburkholderia sp. J94. Next base: position 2,641 of record NZ_CAJMZH010000028.1, read on the forward strand.
ACAGCGTGATCAGCGTCGCGTTGATCATGAACCACAGTTGAAACTGGCCGGTCACGTTGCCGTGCCGTTCGCGTTCGGGAATGAAGTCGAACGAACGCGCTTCGACAAAATCAGATTGGCTCATGGGGTAGTCGCATTCAAAAAACGGACGTTAAAGTTGAGATTGCTGACTATTAACTGACAGCCTCGAATCGTTATGCCGGGCCGAAGACACGGCATGAATCGAAGCGTAGGGGCGCCAATTTCTTGTCGCTCCGCTCTGTGTGCCGTAATTGTCAACCAGGGGTGCCAGTTACAGACCCTCCGACGCGCTGGTGCGATGGTCAAAAACGCCACTGGAACCGTTGGCAATGACGAATTCCGGTTGTTGTCCGCACCCGCAAAATCTTTAACGTCGGATCGAATGTCCCGGGCGTGCCAATTCATGCGCTACCTGCGTCAAAAATGCTGTCGGAGCATGCGAATCCGGCATATTCGAGGGGCAGGCGCTTGGCAGGTCGCCAATGGCGATTTCGATTTTCGAGCAATCGTCCGTTTAGATGTCGTTCGGCCTAGTACGGGCTAGCGTTGTGCCCCTACATACACAAGCTTTCCAAGCAAATACTTGTTCTCTGCCGGCGTCGGGCTCATTGCCGCGATGATGGAGGTGCCACTAACTGTCCAACGGACTGTCGATTCTAGTTGAACAGGCAGGTAGTGCAATCGTGAAAAAGCAGCTTGAAGCGGCAGGTTGTTGGCAGCACCGTAGCCGCGTGCTTCTCACAGTCGTACCGAAACATAGGGTTCGGGGGATCGAAGTGATGGCGACTACTCTGGCAACTTCTGGTCAGACCGTCTAGATAGTACGGCGGACTCGCTTACCTTGGCTCGAGGATGGAGACGAAGTAACACTCGCGGCTATTGCGAGCGGGAAGGCTGTCGGCGCGTCGGCTCATCGGGGCTGGTCGGCACAAGCGCTTCATGGCCAGCCGCGTTCGTATCGGCGCTGGTTTCGCTGACCGCAGTGATCGCAATTCACCGGGACACGCAACGGCGCATTGCGCTCGCATAATCTGCGTGGCGAAGTTGCGATCCGACGCTGCGAGTCGGTCCGAGGTAGCGCATTTCGAAGACGGCCACGCCGGTCGGAGATACGGTGCCTTCGCCGATTCTGCGGATGGCACGCGTTTTCGTGTACTCCGCCGCGGCCGCTGGGTGGACCGCTACGCCACCCCTTAACGAAGGGGCGATTTCGCCGCGTTCTTCACGCCTTCAGTCGACGATCGCGCAGACACGCGCCGTGACGCTCGTTCGATTGCTTGCGTGCATTTTGCGAAAGACATTCCCCAAGTGATATCGCACCGTTGGAATACCGATGTCGAGATGTCGCGCGATCTGCTTGTCCGACAGACCGTTCGCCACCAACGCCGCGACTTCTGCTTCCCGCTGGCTCAGATTTGCCTCGCGTTGCAATATTTCCTCGGCGCGCAGCGTCACCGGTACGGCTAGCTGAGTTTGTACCGATAGACGGCTAAGCCGACCGAGCGTCGCTGCAATCGGCGATTCGAGCATGCGCAGCAATTCGATTTCGTTTGCACCGAAGTTGCCGCGGGCACGGGCACGCCAGATCCTGAAGTCGCCCATCGCGACATCCTGATCGAAGAAATAAGCGTTAATGCCCCAGTGCTGTCCATCTGGACGCAGGAAATCGTTGAAAAATTCGGTGCGAGTCAATTCCGGTTGAGCGACGATCTGCGTGGCTACGGTTGGCTCCCGACGCGCCATCATTTCGAACGTAAGCGGGTCTATCAGACGATAGTACTCATCCCACTCGCGCAGCCTGCTGACCGGCACATTCACGGCCTCTCCACGTTCAAAGCGTTCTGACTTCGCATTCCAGACCATCGACACATACGTGTCCGCCTCCAGCAGATCGAGCATTGACTGACCGAGCGAGACACGCAATTCGTCGGCGTCGTCGGCCCGAGCCAGCAATCGCATGACGTTGCTCAAGGCACGAAGTTGATGAGACGAAAGATGCATTGGATAACCTGGATAGGTGTCGTGCATGACAAGAGGACGTGCGAGATTACCCGTTCCAAAATTTGTCATCAATCGGTGTTTCCCACGTCGGCTAATAAGCGGGCTGTCAGTGCGGCCTATTGATCCTGATAGTAGGCACCCAAAAAACGGCTTCGTACGCTTCACACAACATTTGGGAGAAACACACTTGGAATTGATTGACCAAACCGCTATCGAAGTACGGGATGCCCTCGCCGCTCGCCAGGTCTCGTGCGTTGAATTGACTGAGCAATGGATCGATCGAACGTCATCATCAGACGCATTGAACTGCTATGTGGAATTCGACGCGGCTGGGCTGCTCGACCAGGCGGGCGCCGCAGACACGAGGCTCGCTGCCGGCGAGCGGCTGCCCCTTCTCGGCGTTCCTGTCGCGCTGAAGGACAACATTGACGCGCTCGGCTTCGCTTGTGGCAACGGGACGCGCGCGCTGCACGGCCGCCCTGTCAAGCGAGATGCCACGCTCGTCGAACGTCTGCGCAGTGCAGGCGCATTGATTGCCGGCAAGGTCGGCATGCACGAACTGGCCCTGGGCATTACTTCGAATAACGCAGTCACTGGCTCAGTACGTAATCCATGGGATGCGTCTCGCATTCCCGGCGGCAGCAGCGGCGGCTCCGGTACGGTGGTCGCTGCCCGTCTTGTGCCGGTGTCGATCGGCACCGATACCGGCGGCTCGGTGAGAATTCCGGCGGCGCTGTGCGGTACCGTTGGCTTGCGTCCTTCGATAGGACGCGTCAGCGCAGACGGCATCGCTCCGATATCCGCAACCCGCGATACGGCAGGTCCGCTGGCACGAAGCGTCGCGGACGTGGCCTTGATCGACAGTGTTTTGTCGGGAGACATGTCGGCTCTTCCCGAGATTGATCTGCGTGGACTCAGGCTCGGCATTCCCGAGCCATTCTTCTGGACGGATATCGCTGCCGGCGTCGGCTCGGTGATCGACCGTACGCTCGCGAGCCTCCAAAAGGAGGGCGTCGAACTGGTGCCGGTCAAGGCGACGGACATTCCCGCGATCAATGCCGAAGTCAGTCTGGCCGTGACGTTTTTCGAATTCGTCCGCGACATGCGTTCTTATCTTCGCGACAAGGAACGCGGCGTGACGCTCGAAGCGCTCATCGATGATGTCGGTAGCCCCGATGTCAAGGCGATTGTCGCTCCGCTGCTGGGCGCCGGCGCGATCTCCGAAGCAACTTATCGGCAGGCGCTCTTGTCGCGTGAACGGCTGCAGGCATCGTATCGCGACGCGTTCGTGAACCATCGCGTCGATGCATTGCTGTTCCCGACCACGCCTTGCACGGCTCCATTGATCGGCGAGGACCAGCATATCGTCCACAACGGTAGGATTGTACCGACGTTTTCCACGGTCGCCCGCAATACCGATCCGGGAAGCAATGCAGGTCTGCCAGGCTTGTCGCTGCCGGTCGGGCTGAGCGAAGGGTTGCCAGTCGGTTTGGAACTCGACGGCCCGACAGGCAGCGACCGGCGCATCCTTGCGATAGGGCGGGCCATCGAATCCATTCTCGAACCCATGCCGCTGCCGCCTTCAAATCGATAGGTGTTCGCGCGATCGCAATTCCCATGCCGTCATTCTTCTAAGCACACTATGAAACGTCGTCAATTTTTGCAGGCCACCACCGGTATTGCCGCGAGCCTGCTGTTGCCGCGCGCGATGGCCGTGTCGTCCCTGAAAGTAGCCGTGATGGTGCCAATGAGCGGACCGGCGGGCCTGTTCGGGCCATCAGCGAAAGCATGTGCGCAACTCGCGGGCGAAGCGATCAATGCCCGGGGTGGAGTATTGGGCCGGCCGATCGAACTGCTGTTCGGCGACGCGGGTCTCGCGCCCGCGGAATCCGCGCAGACCGCGCTTCGATTGTGGCGTGGCCAGCACGCGGAAGCGGTGATCGGTAATCACGACAGCGCCGTCCGCGGTGCACTGACTGGTCTTTTCCGCGGCCAGGTTCCGTACTTTTATACGTCGGTCTACGAGGGCGGCGAATGTTCGCACGGTACCTTCGTGTGTGGTGAGACACCGCAGCAACAGCTCGAACCTGTGATTCCGTGGATCGCAACGCATCGTCGTCCGAAGAAGTGGTATCTGATCGGAAATGATTATGTGTGGCCTCGCAACACGAACTCTGCGGCTAAAGGGTATATCGCCCGGACAGGCGCATCGATCGTGGGCGAGGAATACCTGCCCTTCACGGTGGCCAATTTTGACGCCAGCCTCGCGCGCATTCGCGACAGCGGCGCGGACGCGGTTCTCGTAACGCTGGTCGGCGGCGCTTCCGTGAACTTCAACAGGGCATTCGCGAGCTTTGGGCTGTCCGACAAGGTGCTGCGTCTGGGAACCTTGATCGAGGAGAACACGCTCGCCGGCATCGGCGTGTCGAATGCACACAATCTGTATTCGAGCGCTGGGTATTTCTCCACGCTGCAGACGCCGCCCGCGCTTGACTTCGCGAATGCGTACAAGAAGCGCTTCGGCTCGCAAGCCCCTGTGCTAAACGACATCGGCGAATCGACGTACGAGGGGTTGCTGATGTTCGAGGCTGTGGCCAACAAGGCCGGATCGCTCGATGCCGGAAAGATGGATGCCGCCAGCGACGGCGCCTCCTACAGCGGTCCACGCGGTTCGGTGGTTGTCAAAGCGCGTCACGTCACACAAAACATCTACCTCGCCGATGTCGACGACAAGGGCTTCCGCGTGCAGGAAACCTTCGCCGGTGTCGGCTCCGGACAGAACTGCAAGGTGTAGCGCGATGATATCGGACTTTCTCCTGCACGGGCTGAACATCGCCTACGCGCTTGCGACGCTGCTGCTGACTACGTTCGGCCTCGCTATCGTATTCGGGTTGCTGGGCGTGCTCAACATGGCACACGGTGAATTCGTGATGCTCGGCGCCTATTCGGTGGTGGCGGTACAGCAATGGGGACTCCCACTGATTACCGCGCTGCCACTTGCCATCACTGTTTGCGCGGCGCTCGGCTGGGCTGTGGAGCGTTGGCTGCTGCGCAAGCTTTACGCCCGCCCGCTCGACACGTTGCTTGCTACCTGGGCGCTTGCCATCCTGATGCGCAAGGCGGTCGAGGCTGTCTGGGGCAAGGGCTTTCGCAACGTGCAGAGCACGCTTGCCGTGCCGACGACCGCGCTCGGCGTGCCGTATCCCGCGTATCGGCTCGCCTTGATCGTGTTTGCCGCGCTGCTGATGGTCGGCCTGCTTGTCTGGTATCGGCGCAGTCCAGCAGGGCTGCGTGTACGCGCGATGGTCGGCAACCCGACGCTCGCGCAGGCGCTCGGCATCGACTGCCGTCGACTGGCTTCGCAAACGTTCGTGATCGGCGTCTGTTGTGCCGGCGTCGCCGGAACTTTGCTGGCACCGCTCGTACCAATCGAGCCTGGCATGGGTCTCGACTACCTGCTCAACGCTTTTTTTGCGCTTGTCGTGGGCGGTATCGGCACGCTGGGAGGCTTTGCTGGTGGCGTGGGCATCATCGGCGGTGCGCAGTCAGCGGTCAGCGCAGTGGCAGGCCAAACCAGCGGCTATGCAGCCGTGCTGGTGATTTCAATACTCTTTCTCTGGCTGAAACCCAATGGTCTCTTCTCACGTCGCTGACAAGACCGCGAGGGTGGTCGCTGCCTCGACGCGCAGCAAGCCATTCTGGCCGATGCTCGGACTGGTAGCAGCGTTGATTGGTGTGCCCATTATCGGCGGCGACTTTTTCGCGTATCAGATTGCACTTTTTCTTATCTACGGTATCGCGACGCAAGGTGTGGCGCTGTGCTGGGGACGTCTCGGCTTTCTGCCGCTAGGACAAGCGCTGTTCTTCGGGCTCGGCGCTTATCTGAGCGGCGGCGCGCTAAAGTTGCTCGCGGGGCGGCCTGCGCTGATCGTCATTGGGATTGTCGTTGCGTTGACGTTGCCCTCGCTGCTGGCATGGGTCGTCGCACGTCTGATCTTTTCGCGCAGTTCGCGCAGCGGATCATTCTTTTCGCTGATTACGCTCGCGATGACCATGCTCGGTTTCCTGATCGTTCAGCAGTGGAGCAGCGTGACGGGCGGCTTCAACGGCATGGGTGAAATTCCCGAAATCCCGGGACTCGAACGCTACAGCACGTTTTACTGGCTCGTGGCTGTGGTCGCGTTGCTCAGCACGCTCTCGCTCGGCGTCCTGACACGAAGGCCGCTCGGTGTTTTATGGACAGCCGTGGCCCAAAACGAAGACCGTTTGCAGTTGTTCGGCTATGCAACGGACCGCATCAAGGCGCAGGCCTACGCGATCTCAGCCTTACTCGCGGCCGTTGCCGGTGCGCTGTTTTCGGTCGATCAAGGCATTGTGACGCCGGAGACGATGGGCTTTGGTCTCTCCACAGAGTTTGTGATCTGGGCCGCGATTGGAGGCAAGGCGAGTCCCTATGGTGCGCTGGTGGGCGCTGTGCTGGTCGGATTTGCATCGGCGGAACTGCGCGACCTGTTCGCGTACTGGGAAGTTCTGGTCGCGCTCGCTGCCATCTTCGTCGTGCGTTTTTCCCCAGGCGGTCTGGCCGACCTGCTGACCCGGCGCTGGCACGTCGCGACGGCGTGGCATCCCGAACCGACGAATGCACCGCCTGTCGAGGCCCTGCCCCAATTGTCGCTGAAGTTTGCGGACGTGCGTGTCAGCCAGTCGGCTGTAAAGATCTTGGATGGTCTGAGTTTCGAACTGCACGGCCCCGGCATCCGTGCGGTAATCGGCCCGAATGGCGCGGGCAAGACTTCCGCTTTCAACGCGATGACCGGGCGACTACATGTGCGCGCTGGCCGCATACACGTGGGGGAGCATGATGTGACCGCGTACACGGCGTGGAAGGTTGCGCGGCTCGGCGTGGGGCGGAAATTGCAGATTCCTTCCGTGTTCGCGGATCTCAGCGTTGCCCAAAATCTGGCGATTGCGTTATGGGCCGGACGTCTGCGCGGATTCGCGGTGCTTGGACACGCGCCACTTGGCTGGCACACCGCGCTCCTCGACGAACTGCTGCAATATTTTCCTGAGCTAAGAGAGCAGGGCGCCACGCTCGCGGGGCGTTTGTCGCAGGGACAAAGACAGGCGCTCGAGCTCGTGATGACGCTGTTGCCGGAGCCGAAAATGCTACTGCTCGACGAACCGTGTGCCGGTCTGTCTCCCGCCGAGACGCATCATATGATCAAGGTCATCAGGCGCGCTGTCGAGCGGCTCGGCGCGGCGGCTCTACTGATCGAGCATGATCTTGCGGCAGTGGCCGCGTTGGGCGGCGAGGTGCTGGTGCTTCATCAGGGACGCCTGTTGGCTCAGGGCAGCCTGGAGACATTGCAGTCCAATCCGGAGGTTAGAAAAGTCTACGCGGGGGCTCACAAATGAACGACGTGGCGCTGGAATTTGAGAACGTGACATGCGGCTACGGGGACACGATGGTCGTCAGGAGCATGTCGGGTCGAGTGAGCCAGGGGAGCGTTGTCGCGGTGGTGGGCCGCAACGGCGTAGGCAAGACGACGTTGATGAAGACGTTGGCCGGGTTTTTACCCGTTTCGGGTGGCAGCCTCCGGTGGCGATGCGCAGATCTGGCCGCGCTGGCGCCGCACGAGAGGCTTAAACTTGGCATCTCATATTCGCCGCAGGAAAACGTGGTTTTCGGCGACCTGAGCGTCAACGACAATCTTTGGCTGCATTTGCGCGAGCGTCGTGGTGAGCGCTACGAAGAAATGCTTCGGGAGTTTCCGCGCCTGAAGGAGCGACTGGCGCAAGCCGCTGGGCTGTTGAGCGGTGGGGAGCGCAAGCTGCTTGCTTTCGCACGTACGATGGGACTTGGCGCTTGCATCAATCTGTTTGATGAGCCCACAGAAGGCGTACAGCCGGAGAATATCGACCGGATGGCGCGGCTGATCAGAGCTCATGCGGAGGCTGGCCGCTCATTCTTGGTAGTCGAGCAGAACCTCAGCTTTGTCGAAAAGATCGCGGACGAAGTCATCGTGATGGATCGCGGCGAAGCCGTCGTTTCCGGAAAGATGAGCGATCTGGGACGTGCAACGTTGGAGCGCTACTTGCAGATATAAAGCGAATCGCTATTTCCTACTATCATTTCTCCGTTAACTCTGATTAGGAATACAGAATAATGAAAAGATTGTTTCTCATGGCGTCAGCCACGCTCGCACTGAGCGGGCACGCAAATGCTCAATCGTCAATCACGTTGTATGGTTTGATGGATGCAGGGGTGACCTACACCAACAATGTCACGACATCGAGCGGGCACGGCGCTACCACACAGCTTTCGAGCGGCGTATCGCAAGGCGATCGGTGGGGCTTGATGGGACGTGAAGACCTGGGAGGCGGTGTCCATGCAATCTTCAGGCTTGAAAGCGGATTTCAGCTTTCGAACGGTGCGTTAGCGTCGAGTGGGACCCTGTTTGGGCGGGAAGCGTCGGTCGGGCTCGAAGGGCCTTTGGGCACTGTGAAAATCGGGCGTCAGTATGACCTTATCGGCGACACGTTCTGGGCGTATTCGATTGCGGGAAATACGGCGGCGGGCTTGCTCGCGTGGGGGCTGCCGGCCTATTCGGCGGGTGGCGGAACGCTGGACAACCGGCTGTGGGGAGACAGCGTTAACAACGCTGTGAAGTACCTGTCGCCCAGCTTTGGTGGCTTGACTATCGGGGCAATGTACGGTTTTGGCAACGTGGCGGGGTCGATGGCAACTGACAGTTCGATGAACTTCATGCTCGACTATAACCGCGGCGGCTTCCACGGTTCGCTGGCCTACTTCTTCCAACACAACGCCACGACTACGTCGAACCTGGCCGAGTACGCGGCAGGAGCGTCGTATGCGCTCGGCGGCGCGAAGGTTTTTGGCGTCGTGACGGATGTGTCGCTTACCGCCGGCAATAAGGCACGGGCGACGACATACGACGGCGGTATTTCTTACTTTCTGCGACCTACCGTTTCCGTGGGCGCAGGTTACCAGTTTCAGACACGGAGCAACGGTCTGGCGAGTGCGAATCAGATGACAGTAGGGCTCGACTATTTTCTCTCCAAGAGTACGGATCTGTATTGGGTCGCGGCATTCGCTCACGACCACGCGTTCGGACCGCAAATTCAGGCAGCTCTCGGAGGGGCGTCCAGTACTGCATTTCAGACGGCGATGCGCATAGGCATGCGACACTCGTTCTGACGAAATCGTCAAATGCGGCACGGCGAATCGTCACGACGGTATGAGAAGTCTGAACTCGTGCATACAGTGCCGCGTGCTACGCAAGCATCGAGGACCTGTTGCGACGAGCCATTCCGATTTGTCGTATGACACGTGCGAGCAGTGTTAGAACGGATGGGCGCGGTGAATACTCTGCCGGGGATGGCTCAGACACCTGCTGACTCCCGACGTTGGCGAGTGTGAAACCGCGGCAGAGGAGCGGGCGGTCGCCGTGCCCTCTACCTTCGAGCAGAGGGACAGAAGATGTCGTTTGGGGTACCTCGTGTCAACAATGGCTCGCGTCTTCGTGTGATTCCCGTCGACGATTCCGGCGAGGCGCTGCTCGACGAGTACCGCAAACCGCTCAGCGATCGCACCAAAATCGTGTCGGTCACGCGGGTGTCGAACGCGTTGGGGACGGTGGTGCCCGTGCGTGAGTTCGTCGAGCTGGCGCATCGCGCGGGGCGAAGGCGCTCGTGAGCAGCGCCCACTCGATTTCGCACATGCGCGTGGACGTGCAGGTGCTCGACGCGGACTTCTTCGTGTTCTCGGGCCACAAGATCTACGGCCCGATCGGCATCGGCGTGGTGTACGGCAAGCGGGAGGCGCTCGAAGCGATGCCGCCGTGGCAGGGCGGGGGTAACATGATCGAGGACGTGACGTTCGAGCGCACGGTGTTTCATGGGTCGCCCGCGCGCTTCAAAGCGGGCACCGGCAATATCGCCGATGCAGTGGGGCCGGGCGCAGCGCTCGACTACGTGAGCCATGTCCGCATCGAGAATATCGCGCGCTACGAGCACGATCTGCTCGGCTACGCGACGCGCGTGCTCGCGCCCGTTGCCGGCGTGCGACTCGCAGGCACCGCGCGCGACAAGGCCAGCGTGCTGTCGTTCGTGCTGAAGGGCTACACGACGGCGGAAGTGGGGCAGGCGCTCAGCGAAGAAGGTATTGCGGTGCGCGCGGGCCATCATTGAGCGCAGCCGATCCTGCGGCGTTTCGGTCGCGAAGCGAGCATGCGCCCGTCGCTCGCGTTCTACAACACCTGCGATGAAGTCGATGCGCGGGTGGCGTTCGCAATTGCGGCAGATAGTCGATGACGGTGCTCACACCCGCGGTGTGCCGGAAATAGTCGAAAATCGGCGCATCGTTGGTCGAGTCGCCGGAGTAGGCGATCACGCCTCGCGCAGCTTCGCGATCAACACCGAACTCATCATGAAGCATGCGCAGCGATATCGACAGCTTGTCGTAGTCGGCCAGCCAGCCCAGTACCCAGAGATTGTTGGCGCGCACCTTCACGTTCGAGCGGCGAGAATGCGCGCGTCTGTTGCAGGCGTGCTGCGACGATACGCCAGGCTCGTCAGTCGAAAAGTTTGATCGTCGGCGAATTGCGCTTCGCACCCACCTGCCGCGAAGCGCAAATTCGCTTATTTCGTTATCGGGTCCGTAACCACAAGTATTGCATCAATTCGCATTTAAGCCGTCCGCATATTTTGATTAATATCAAAGCTCCGGACGCGGGTGCAATTTGATCATCGGTCCGCTAACTGTCGGATTATGGATAACCACGCCCACCGTCCCAATCTGATCGCCTTGCCGGAAAGCGACCAGCAGCCTCTTTCGATTCGAGCCAAAGCCCTCGTTTTCGCCGATCCGGCGTCCGCCGCCGTCCTGCGCTTCATCGAGCAGATCGGACCCAGCGCGGCGCCCGCGCTGATACTCGGCGAGACCGGCACCGGCAAGGAACTGGTCGCGCGTCACATCCATCATGTCAGCCGCCGCAAGGGGGCGTTCATCGCGGTGAATTGCGGCGCCATCAATCCGCAACTGGCCGAAGCGGAACTCTTCGGTCACGAGGCGGGCGCGTTCACGGGCGCGCAAGGCCGTCGCGCCGGCTATTTCGAGGACGCACACGAAGGCACGGTTTTTCTCGACGAAATCGGCGATCTCGCGGCGCCACTCCAGTCGAAACTGCTGCGCGTATTGCAGGAGGGCGAGGTGACGCGCGTGGGTGCGACGCGCGCGCGGCGCGTCGACGTGCGGGTTGTTGCCGCGACCAATGTTGATCTGGAGCGTGCCGTGATCGCCGGCAATTTCCGCATGGATCTGCTCTACCGGATCAATCTGGCCAGTGTGCGCCTGCCGCCGCTGCGTGAAAGACCGCAGGACATCGTGCTGCTCGCCGAGCATTTCCGCTCGCGCTACTGCGCGCAACTCAAGCGCGCGCAGCCGATGTTCTCCGAGGACGCCGTGCAGGCTTTGCTGGCCTATCCGTGGCCCGGCAATATCCGCGAACTCGAAAACGTCATTCACCTCGCGCTGCTGGTGTCGAGCGGCAATCTGATCCGCGCGGAGCACCTGAAATTTTCCGAGGCGCTCGCAGCGAATGCGGCGCCGGACCAGCCCGCGCCGACGCTGCCGCAGGACGATATCCGCGCCGGCATCCGTGGTCTGTTTCGCGCGCCGGGCGAGAGCCTGCTGCGCGATGTGGAAGAGCTGATCGTCAAGGAGGCATTTGAGCATTGCCGCTTCAGTCAGGTGCGCACGGCGGCGCTGCTGGGCGTGACGCGCAACACCATGCGCACGCTGCTCGCGCGTTACGGCCTCCTGAGCGATCCGCGTCCCGAAGCACTGTACGAGGAGCCGCCGATCTGAAGGCGGCCACGCTGTCTGTTCAAGTCTGCCGTCGCGCGGGCTCGCGCTCGCGTTCGAGCTGGCGCACGCGCGGCAGCACGTGTTCGCCGACGCGCGTGGCTTCCTCCAGATTCGGATACGACGACAGCAGAAACTCGTCGATACCCAGCGCGTGATACTCGCTGATGCGCCGCGCGACCTCGTCGTAACTCCCCACCAGCGCCGTTCCCGCGCCGCCGCGCGTCAAGCCCACGCCGGCCCACAGATTCGGCGCGACTTCCAGTTCGCGCAGCGAGCGCATCGCGCCGCGGCTTAACGCTGTTTGCCGACGCTGGCCCACCGATTCGTACTGATCGAGTTCGCGCTGGGCGTCGGCGTAGTTGCGCTCGGAGATGCCGCGCAGCAATTCGTCGGCGCGCGACCACGCCGCGCGTCCGGTCTCGCGTGCGATCACGTGTACGCGCACCCCGAAGCGGATCGGGCGGCCATGCATGGCCGCGAGCGCCTTGAGCCGCCTGACGCGTTCGCGCACGAGCGCGGGCGGCTCGGCCCAGAGCAGATAGGTATCGCTCTGGCTGGCCGCCACGCGTTCCGCGAACGCCGACGCGCCGCCGAGATACAGCGGCGGCGCGTGCTCCAGCGGCACGCCAGGGTGCGCGGCATTGAGCGCGTAATGCCGCCCGGCGACCGTGTGTCCCGCGCCCTGCCAGAGACGGCGCAGCACGCGCAGATATTCCGAGGTCCGCTGGTAGCGCGCGTCGTGATCGAGAAAGTCGCCGAGCGCGCGCTGATCGTGGGCGCTCGAACCGCTTGCCGCAAACAGGCGCAGCCGGCCACTGCTCATGCGTTGGAGCGTCGCGGCGCGGTTCGCGAGCGGTTCCGGCTGTTCGAGGCCGGACCTGAACGTGACGATGAAAGCGATGCGGCGAGTGCTTCTCGCAAGCATGGCGGTGACGAGCCACGGATCTTCGAAACCCGCCGCCGTCGGCGCGAGCAGATGGTCGAAGCCGGCCGCTTCCGCGGCGGCGGCGAGGCTGCGCAAGTAATCGGGCGTCGGTGGACGAAAGTCGCGCAGATAATTCGGCGGCCTCGGCAGGCCGCTGTTGGCGAGATGCGGTCCGTCGCCGTTGGTTGGCAGGAACCAGCTGAATTCGATGCTCATGAGGCGTTCCGTCGGGATGGGCCAGTTCAGGGTGGAAAGCCGGACTAGATGCCCGGGCTACAGGGCGCGTCACGCCCGAATGCCTCGACGCGGCGCAGGCGTTGTCCCGGCGGCGGCGCGACGAGATCCAGTTCGCGATACGCGCGCTCGATCGCGGCCTGCAGCGCGGGCGTGCCCTGCGCCTCGCGCAGCACGCCGTCGCAGCCGCTCGCCGCGAGCTTGCGCAGGTCCGGCTCGGCGCTCAGCCAGTACAGCGGCGGGCGCTGAGCATCGAGGTCCGGCAGGCGCGCGGCGCTGGCGCGGAAGTACGCGCCGTGATGGTCGAGCGGCGCGCGGCTCGTCCATAGCGCATCGAGAACCGCCAGGAATTCGACGCCTCGCGCGAGCCGCTGATCGCGATTCATCGAGGCGAGCTGGATATCGGTTTCGATGCCCGGCCAGTCGGCCGTGCAGGCGAGCGCGGCGCGGCCGCCGCTGATCGACTGAAGACTTTGCGCGAGATGCGCCGCCGCGACGGGCAGCATCGCGTTGGCGGGCAGCGTGACGACGACCCGCGCGGCAGGCAGCGCGTCGACCAGCACGGCGGCGAGCGTCCACGGATCCTCGCCGCCGGAGCGGCATGGCAGCAGCAGGCCGTCGCAGCCTGCCGCCAGACCCGCGCGCGCGAGTGCGATCCAGTCGGCGGCGGGATCCGAGCGCGATGGCCGGGAATCGACGACGAGATTCAGCAGCAGCGCCGCAGCTTTCATGCGCGCTCGCTCGCGGGCGACCAGCCGAGCGCCGGGGCGATGATTTCGGCGAGGATGCGCAGGCGTTCGATCGCCTCGTCGAGCGTCGAGCTTTCCGACTGCACGACCGGCAGGAAGTAGCTCGCGAACGGGAACAGCGCGGGGTCGGCGAGCAGGCTGTCGATGATCTCCTCCGGCGGACCGTAGTGGACGTTGAGCAGCCGAAGGATCTGCTCGGGATCGCTCACGCCAGGATGGCCGACCGTCGCGAGCCACGGGCCGTGGCGCACCACGTCCGGCGCCAGCGCGTCGAGCGCCGTGCGCCGATCCGCGGCGGGAAACACCGCGCGCACGATGCCGAGGCGCGGCGTGCCCGGGCTCGCGTGTTCGCGCCACGCGTCGAGATACGCGCGCGCGAGCGGCAACTGGACGGTGCGCGGATCGTGGACGGCGGTGCCGAGCAGCAGACCGTTGCCGTGCTGCGCGGCGAGCCGGGCGCCGTCCGCGGTCGAATGCGAGTGCCAGAGGCGCTGCCGCAAGCCGGGCGCTGTCGGTTGAAGCCGAAGCGTGGCGGCAGCGGCGCTATCCGCGTTATCCGCAGCTTGGGCGGGCGCGAGCGGGCGACCTTCGAACGCGTGTTCGAGCCGCGTCAGCGCGCTGGCGAAACCGCTCTGGCGCGTGTCGGGCGCGACGCCGAAAGCGGCAAAGGCGTCGACGTTCGCGCCGCCGCTTCCGAGCCCGAGCTGCACGCGCCCGCCTGCGAGCGCGTCGAGCACGGCGGCGTCTTCCGCGAGCCGGATCGGATCTTCCAGCGGCAACGTGACGATGCCGGTGCCCAGTTCGATGCGGCGTGTGCGCTGGGCGATCGCGGCGAGTAGTACGAGCGGCGAAGGCAGCCGTCCGTGTTCCGCGCGAAAGTGATGCTGCGCGACGAAGCCGCCGTCGAAGCCCAGTTCCTCGGCGGCGACGAAGAGCGCTTCGAGTTCGGCATAGACGCGCGCGGCGTCGCCGGTGCCGTGCACGTGGGTCAGGAAACCGAGTTTGAACGGACGAGCGGCGCTCGGTGTGACCGGTGGGGCCGATGTGGACGATGTCATGGTGTAAGCGGGTGAGCGACGGCAGACGCCGCGTTTTCGCGTTCCGTCGCCTGCGTGGCGCGCCAGCCGAGCGCCGGTGCAATCGCGCGCGCCACGGTTTCGAGGCGCCGGATGGCGTCGGCGTGCGAGGTGCTGAACGTCTGAACCTGCACGATCAGTTCGTCTGCGCCGGGGAGGGCGGTGTCGGCGCGCAGCGCGGCGCTGATCGACTCCGGTTCGCCGCGCAGCACGGCGAATGCGTCGAGCAATGTGCGGATATCGGTCGAGGTCGCGCGCGCGTCGCCCGAGGCGTCAACCGGGCGCGAGGCGTAACGGAGGATGTCCGGCGCGAGCGTGGCTTCGACGCTGGCGGCATCCGCGCCCGGCACGACCGCGCGCACGAGCGCCACGCGCGGGGCGTGTGCATGCCGCCATGCCGTCCGGTAACGCTCGATCAGCGCGGCCTCGGTGCCGTTCTGGCCGCGCGAACGCGCGACGATCAAGCCGGTGCGATGGTGCACGGCCGCATCGGCGTTGCCGGTGGCGAGCCAGAGCCGATCCCCGAGCCCCGGCGCGGGCGGTTGCAGCGTCAGCGCCGCGTCTCGCGACGGCGCCGCGCTCGCGCTGCCCGTCGTCGGCGAGCGCTCCAGCGTCGCACCGGCGAGGGCGCGTTGCAGCGTCTCGAGCGCCGCGTCACGGCGCGCGGCCCGCGTGTCGAAATCGCGGCCAAAGGCGCGGAACACGTCGGGTTCGAACCCCGCGCCCAGACCGAGTTGCACGCGGCCGCCGGACAACGCGTCGAGCACGGCAGCGTCTTCGGCGACACGCAGCGGAGGGTCGAGCGGCAGCACGATCACGCCGGTTCCCAGCGCGATGCTCCGCGTGCGTCGCGCGGCGGCGGCGAGCAGCACGAGCGGCGCGGGCAGACGGCCTGTCTCCTGACCGAAGTGATGCTGCGCGACCCAGGCGCTGTCGAACCCGAGCGCTTCGGCCGCTTCGATCAGTTCGAGCGTCTCGTGAAGCACGCGCGGCGACGCGTCGGGCGCATACACGCGCGTCAGGAAGCCGAGGCGCAGGCGGCGCGTCATGCCGGCCTCGCGTCGACCGGCGTCGCGCGGTCGCCGCGCACGCTCGTTGGCCGCTGCACGAATGCGGGCCGCGGCAAGCCGAGCTGATCGCGCAGCGTCGGCCCTTCGTAGTCGGTGCGAAACAGGCCGCGACGCTGCAGCTCCGGAATCACGAGATCGACGAAATCGTCGAGCCCGCCCGGCTGCCACGCGAAGGCGACGTTGAACCCGTCCGCGCCCGAGGCGCGAAACCATTCCTCGAAATGATCGGCAATCGTTTTCGGCGTGCCGGTCACGATGCCCGCGCGCGCGAAGCGCTCGTAGAGCTGGCGGATGGTCAGATTCTCGCGGCGCGCGAGGTCCACGATCAGTTGCTGGCGGCTCTTGCTGCGATTGCTCGGCGGCAGTTCGGGCAGCGGGCCGTCGAGCGGATAGCCGGAGAGGTCGAAATCGCCCGCGTTGTCGGCGAGCAGGCGCAAGCCGAGCACGGGATCGATCAGCGCCTGCAGCGCGTCCAGTTTCTCGCGCGCCTCGGCTTCGCTCGCGCCGACGATCGGCACGATGCCCGGCAGGATCTTCAGATGATCGGGATCGCGTCCCCAGCGCGGCATGCGGCCCTTCACATCGGCGTAGAACGCGCGGGCGTCGTCGAGACGATGCTGCGAGGTGAAGATGACTTCGGCGCAACGCGCGGCCAGCTCGCGGCCAGCTTCGGACGAACCGGCCTGCACCAGCACCGGATGTCCCTGCGGCGGGCGGGCCACGTTCAGCGGGCCGCGCACGGAGAAGTGCGGTCCGCGATGATTGAGCACGTGCAGCTTCTCGTGGTCGAAGTGCAGGCCGGCGGCCTTGTCCTCGATGAAGGCGTCGTCCTCCCAGCTGTCCCACAGACCCTCCACGACGCGCTGGAATTCGTCGGCGCGCGTGTAGCGGTCGGCGTGCGCGAGATGCGGCGCATCGCCGAAATTGGCGGCCTCGTCGGGCACCACCGAGGTGACGAGATTCCAGCCCGCGCGTCCGCCGCTCAGATGATCGAGCGAGGCGAACTTGCGCGCGAGAGGGTAGGGCGCGTTGTAGGTTGTCGTCGCGGTGGCGATCAGGCCGATGCGCTCCGTCACGGCCGCGAGCGCGGCCAGCAACGTGAGCGGCTCGAAGGTCTCGGCGCGAGCGCTGCGGCGCAGCGAGTCGATGTGACTGCCTTGCGTGGCAACCACATCGGCGATAAAGATCGCATCGAACTTACCGCGCTCGGCGGTCTGCGCGAGCCGACGCCAATGTGCGAAGTCGTGCGTGCCGTGCGGATGCGAATCCGGATGCCGCCATCCGGCGACGTGGCTGCCGCCGCCGTTGAGCATCGCGTTGAGTTTCAACTGGCCGGTGCGCTGGCTCATGCGCGTTCCTCCTCAATAGGTGTACGTCACGCGCAGCCCGATGGTGCGCGGCTCGCCCGCGGCGGCGACATTGGTGCCGGGCAGGAAGTAGTTTTTCGTCAGGTCGTATTGACGGTTGAACAGGTTGCGCGCCCACAGCGAGACGTCCCAGTGGCGATCGGGCGTCGAAACCGTCACGCTCGCGTTGAAGAGCCAGTAGCCGTCGACGGTGTAATTCGGCCCGAGCAGCAGCAACTGCGAATAGGCGTCGCGATAGCTGTAGTTGGTTTCCGCGCGGAACCGGTAGCCGCCCGCGAACCAGCTATAGGCGACCTGGCCGCCGTAGCTCAGGCGCGGAAAGCTCAGCGACGTGCCGTTGTAATCGCTGAAGACGTTGGTGCCCGCAGCCGCCGAGGCGACCGTGTTGTAGGTGACGAAGGGCGCGGTGTACTTGCCGTACTTGTAGCCGACGTATTGCGAGATCACGAGCCCGTTCAGCGGATGCCAGTCGAGTTCGGTTTCGAAGCCGTCGATGCGCGACTTGGGCGCGTTCACGAAGGTGCCGATCAGCGACTGCGAAGTCGGATCGTAGGTGGCGGACAGCACCTGCTGATCGCGATAGTCGTAGTGGAACGCCGAAAAATTCCAGCGCAGCGAACGCGTGAGATCGCTCTTGAAACCCGCCTCGTAGGCGGTCAGCGTTTCCGGTTTGAACGGCACGAGCGCATTCGAATTCGCGGTGTTGTGCGCGGTGAAGCCGCCCGATTTGTAGCCGCGGCTGATGCTCGCGTAGAGCAGCGTGGCCGGTGCGAGATCGAATTCGAGTCCGACCTTGCCCGAGGTGCCGTTCGACGTGAGCGACTGGTTGCCGTCGCCGCTCGTGAAGCCCGAGAACGGCACGAACGACGGCGTGAGTTCGCCCGAGGCGAAGTCGGTCAGATCGCGGTGTTCGTGCTCCTGGCGAATGCCGAAGATGCCGCGCAGACGCGGCGTGATGTCGTAGGTCGCCTGACCGTACGCGCCGAGCGTATCGACCGACTGCTTGTAACGCGTGAGCGCGATGAAGCCGAGGCGGTCGGTGAAGTCGGAGTAGAACTTTTCGTCGAGGTCGTCGTGCGAATAGAACAGGCCCGCGACCCAGCGCAGCCGCGTGTCGGCATGCGACGAAAGCCGCAGTTCCTGCGTGAACTCGTTGATCGTGTCGTCGAAATACTCATCGGAATCGTGATACGAGGTGGCATCCCAATCCATGTATTCGCGGCGATGCAGGTAGTCGAACGACGTGATGCTCTTTAGATCGACGGGGCCGAGATTCCACGTTGCGCTCAGATCGAAGCCGGCGTTCACGTTGTTCTTGCCGGGCTTCGAATCGGTCGAGAGGCCCGTCACGCGCGCGAATGCCGGGCTGACGCCCCAGCCTGTTTTGGTGATATCGGTATCGGCGGGAATCGTCACGCCCGTGAGCGTGGACGTGTACGGCGTAAACAGATACAGGCCTTCGTCGTCCGATTTGTCGAAGCCGCCGTGCACGCCGAGGTGCAGTTTGAAGTCGGGCGAGACGTCCCAGTCGAGTTGACCGCGCGCCGCCGCGCTGTTGTGATTGCCGAGCGACTGGCCGGTGTCGCGGTTGGTTTGCCACGCGCCGAAATCCTGCGTCGTAAAGGCGATCCGGCCGCGCACGGTGTCGCTCAGCGGACCCGACACATAGCCTTCCGTGGTCAGCAGATTGTGCGAACCGTATTCGGCCGTCACGCCCGCTTCGAAATCCTTCGTCGGCTTGTTGGTGATGAAGTTGATCGTGCCGCCCGTGGTGTTGCGACCATAGAGCGTGCCTTGCGGTCCACGCAGCACTTCGACGCGCGCGAGGTCGAACAACTGGCCTTGCGTCTGGATCGGCAGCGCGTAGGCGACATCGTCCACGTTGATGCCGACCGTCGAGGCGTTGTTCGAGGTGTAGTCGTTGAAGCCCACGCCGCGAATGCGGAATTGCGGCTGGCCGCCGCCGAACGCGGGTTCGACTTCGAGGCTCGGCGTAGCGTGCTGCAGGTCGTTGACCGTGTTGACGTTCAGTTCCTTGAGGTCGCTTCCGCGCAGCACCGAGATCGACGCGCCGACGCGCTGCGCCGATTGCGTGCGGCGTTCGGCCGTCACGACCACTTCCGATAGCCGCGTGCCGGAAGCCGCGTCCGGCGCGGCAGCCGTGGCGTCTTTCCCGCTCTGTTTTTCGCCTTGTTTTGCAGCGTTTTTCGATGCGGCCTTCGGCGCCGCGACGGCGGCACTCGCCGGCGCGGCCGTGGCCGCTTCCTGCGCGTGCAGCGCGGCCGGCAATCCGGCCATCAGGGCCGACGCGCCTATCGACGCCCTGAGCAACGTGTCTTTCATTCGATATCCCTGTCTTTTGTTCGCGTGTGATGTGCGGGCGTGGCGTCCCGCTGCCCCGATCGTTCGCCGGGGATGGCGCGACGTTTTGCAACAGCCATGCCAGTGCGCGTTCGCGCTTGCGCTACGGGCGTTTGCGGACATTTGCACGCGTGAAGCGGACTGCGACGAGGTCATGTCGCGGCCTGAATCGGGCCGCTTTGCTGGAAACCCAGCAGCACGAGAGGCCGCATTCGCGCCTGCTGGATTCGACGCATCTCGCTGCAAATCCAGCGTGCGGATCGACGCGTGAAAGGCGTTAGCGAGGCGTCTTTGCGGCGCAAACGCCCGTGAATCGGCAATGGCACGACCTTTGCATTGCGGTCGATCCCGGGCCGATGCCGTCGGCTCATCCGTTTCGCGTGCTTCGAGCACACGCACTTTTTCGACGAGGATTTTTCATGTCTGCCACTTCATCGTCCGCGTCGCTGGACGACGTTACGAGCGTTTCGCAGCAAGCGCGCCCCGCTGCGAGCCGTATCGCCGACGACGCGCACGCGCTCGAAATCGCCCGCCGCCTCGCCGACGAACTCGGCCGCGAGGCCGCCCATCGCGACCGCGATCGCCGTCTGCCGTTCGCCGAACTCGATCTGTTTTCCGGCAGCGGACTGTGGGGCATCACCGTGCCGCGTGCCTACGGTGGCGCGGGCGTATCGCTCGCCACGCTCGGGGAAGTGGTGCGCGTCGTTGCGCAGGCGGACCCGTCGATCGGCCAGTTGCCGAAGAATCATTTCCACGCGCTCGACGTGATCCGCCTCACCGGCAACGAGGCACAGCGCCGCAAGTTCTTCGCACTCGCGCTCGACGGCACGCGCATCGGCCACGCGGCTTCGGAGCGCGGCACGAAGACGGCGCTCGAAATCTCGACGCGCCTGACGCGCCGGGGCGAACGCTTCGTGCTGAACGGCCAGAAGTTCTACGCAACGGGTGCGCTGTACGCGGACTGGATCGCCGTGCTCGCGCTCGACGACGACGGCCGCTACGTGCAGGCGCTCGTCGAACGCGAGCGCCCCGGCATCGCCATCACGGACGACTGGAGCGGATTCGGTCAGCGCACGACGGCGAGCGGCACGGTGACGTTCACCGACGTCGACGTCGATCCGGCCGACGTAGTGTCGATCCAGGCGGCGTTCGAGACGCCCACGCTCGCGGGCCCGATCTCGCAGTTACTGCATGCGAGCATCGACGTCGGCATCGCGCGCGCCGCGATTGCGGATACGATTGATTTCGTGCGCACGCGCAGCCGTCCGTGGGGCGATAGCGGCGTTGCCCGCGCCGCCGACGATCCGTACGTAATTCGCGACGTCGCCGATTTGCAGGTGCGCCTCGTGGCCGCCGAGGCGGTGCTCGATCGCGTGGCGGCGCAACTGGACGCGCTGCCCTCGACCGTCGACGACGCGCAGGTTGCCCGTGCCTCGGTCGATGTCGCCGTGGCGAAGGTGTTGAGCACCGAGCTGGCGATACTCGCGACCAACAAGCTGTTCGAACTCGCGGGCACGCGCTCGGTGCTCGCCGAATACAACCTCGACCGGCACTGGCGCAACGCGCGCACGCATACGCTGCACGATCCGGTGCGCTGGAAATACCACGCGATTGGCAACTTCGTGCTCAACGAAGTCAATCCGCCCCGTCACGGATATCTCTGATGAGCGAGCGCATGCAGAAGCCTTTCCGTCTCGCCACGCCGCATAACGAAGCCGACGACCGAACGATTGCCGATGTCGCGCGCCGCCGCTATCTGCTCGCGCTCGCGAGCGGCGCGGCGGGGTTCGCGAGCGGCATGCCGTTCGCGTTCGCGGCGGACGCGAGCAATGTGAGCGGTGCGAGTGGTACAAGCGCCGCGTCGCCGGTACGCGGCGGCACGCTTTCGCTGTTCGCGCAGCCGGAGCCGCCGTCGCTCATCAACGCGCTTACGCCGCACGTCGCGTCGCAATACGTCGGCGGCAAGATCTTTCAGGGCCTGCTCGCCTACGATACGCAACAGCGGCTCGTGCCGGTGCTCGCGCGCAGCTGGCAGGCGAGCCCCGACGGCCTGCATTACACCTTCGAGCTTCAACCGAGCGTGCGCTGGCACGACGGTCAGCCGTTCGGCGCCCGCGACGTGGTCGTCACGCTCAGTGAGATCGCGCCTAAAGCGTTGCCGCGGCTGCAGATCATTCACGATACGTATATCGACAGTGTCGAAGCCGACGGCCCGCTGCAGGTGTCGATCAAGCTCAAGAAGCCGTATGGCGGCCTCTGGAATCTGCTCGGCAGCGGCTTGCTGCCGATCCTTCCGGCGCACCTGTACGCAGGCAAGGACGCGCGCACCAATCCCGCGAATCGGCATCCGGTCGGCACGGGGCCGTTCGTGTTTCGCGAGTGGAAGCGCGGCGCATATATCCGCCTCGCGCGCAATCCCGACTACTGGAAGCCCGGTCTGCCGTATCTCGACGGCATCGTCTTCAACGTCGTGCCCGACGCGGCGGGGCGCTCGATTGCGTTCGAGCGCGGGCAGATTCATGCGCTGCGCGCGGGCGACGTCGATTACTCGGATATCGCGAGACTCGCGAAACTGCCCGGCGTCGAAGTGACGACGCGCGGCTGGGAACTGTTTTCGGGGATGGCGTTTCTCGAACTGAACCAGCGCAAGCCGCCGTTCGACAACGTGCTCGTGCGTCAGGCGGTGTTGCATGCGCTCGATCGCCAGTTCATCGTCGACAAGATTTTTTATGGCTACGGCAAGGTCGCAAACGGGCCGTTTTTGTCGACGTCGCCTTATTACGATCCGGCCGTGCCGCGCTTCCCGCACGATCCCGAGCGCGCACGCGCGTTGATTCGGCAGTCGGGCGTCGATGTCGGCAAGACGCCGCTCGTGCTGATCAACGGCGAGAAAGGCGGCGCGTGGGAGCGCGTGGCCGAATACACGCAGCAGGCGCTCGCGCAGGTGGGTTTCAACGTGCGCGTGCAGACCACCGACGCGGCCGGCTGGTACGCGCGCGTGGCGAACTGGGACTTCGATCTGAGCTACAACTTCCTGTTCCAGAACGGCGATCCTGAATTCAGCGTCGCGCCGCTCTACCGCTCGGACAACATCGCCAAAGGCTCGCCGTTCGGGAATGTCGAGGGCTACCGCAATCCGAAGGTCGACGCGCTCTGGGACGAGGCCGCGCAGGCCACCGATCCGGCGCGCCGCCGCGCGCTCTACGAGCAGATCCAGACCGCGCTCGCCAACGATGCGGCAATCGCCAACGTCTTCGAAATGGTCAATCCAACGCTTTACCGGCGCAACGTGCACAACCTGTTGCGCACCGCGACCAGCATCAACGACAGCCTCGAAGACACATGGATAGGTTGATGCAATGACGACCGTGCTGCGCTTCGCGACGGTGGCGCTCCGGGGACTGGCGATCGTCTTCGGGGTGTTGATCGTCGACTTCTTTCTGATCCGGCTCGCGCCCGGCGACCCGGCGCTCGCGCTCGCGGGCGACGCGGGGGCGGGCGACGCCGCTTACGTCGAGCATCTGCGCGTGCAACTGGGGCTGGCGAAGCCGCTCGGCACGCAGTTCGCGCAGTATCTGATTCAACTGCTGCATGGCAATTTCGGCTATTCGTATCGCAATCAGATGCCGGTGCTCGATCTGATCGCCGACCGCTTGCCCGCGACGCTGCTGCTGATGCTCGCGGCGTTTGCCGTGTCGATCGTCGTGGGCGTGAGCCTGGGCGCATTGGCGGCATGGGGCGAGGCACATGAAGGCGTGCTCGCGCGGGCGGTGTCGCGCGTGCTCGGCGCGCTCGCTGTGATTGTCTATGCGACGCCGGTCTTCTGGATGTCGCTGCTGGCGTTGATCGTGTTTTCCGTGCTGCTCGACTGGCTGCCGTCGTTCGGCATGGAAAGCGTGGGTATGGCCGATGCAGGTTGGCGACACGCGCTCGACGTGGCGCAGCATCTCGTGCTGCCCGCGACCACGCTCGGGCTCGTTTATGCGGCGATCTATCTGCAGCTTACGCGCGCGTCGATGCTCGCCGTGATCTCGCAGGACTTCGTGCGCACGGCGCGTGCGAAGGGCGCCTCCGAACCGCGCGTGATGATCCGCCATGTTTTGCGTAATGCGCTGATGCCGGTCGTCACGCTCGGCGGCCTGCAACTCGGCGAACTGGCGGGCGGCGCGCTCGTCACCGAAATCGTGTTCGCCTGGCCGGGGCTTGGTGGATTGATGTACGACTCGCTCGTGCAGCGCGACTATCCCGTGCTGCTGGGTCTGCTCGCCGTGATCGCCGCGCTGGTCGTGTTCTTCAATTTGCTGACCGACGTGCTGTATCGCTTCGTCGATCCGCGTATCGGCCATGCGGGACGGGGAGAGGCCGCATGAGCACGACTTTCGAAACGATTCAGCCTCTTCCGCCGAAGCGCTTCCTGCACGCCTTCGCGCGCGCGCGCGGCGCGCTGGCGGGCAGCGCGGTGCTCGTCGTGCTGGCGCTGATCGCGCTGTCCGCGCCGCTCTGGCTGCCGTCGCCCTGGGCCATTGTCGCCGATCCGCTGATTGCGCCCCTGCATCAGTTCGCGCATCCGCTCGGCACTGACATGCTCGGCCGCGACGAAGTCGTGGGCCTGTTGTGGGGCGCGCGCGTGTCGCTGTTCGTCGGCGTGGCGGCGACCGTCGCGACCTTCGCGGTCGGAGCGACGATCGGCGCAATCGCGGGATGGTGCGGCGGCTGGGTCGATGCGGTTCTGAGCGCCGTGATCGCGTTGTTCCAGACGATTCCGCAATTCGCCCTCGCAGTGACGATTGCGGCGGTGCTCGGTGCATCGCTCGAATCGACCGTCGTGGCGATCGCGGCAGCGTCATGGCCCGCGATCGCGCGGCTCGTGCGCGGCGAGTTCATCGCGCTCTCGCGGCGCGAATTCGTGCTGGCGGCGCGGGTATCGGGCGAGCGGGCCGCCGTCATCGTCTGGCGGCAGATGCTGCCGCACGCGCTCGGTCCGCTGGCGGTGCTCGCCGCGTTGATGGTCTCGGGCGCGATCCTCACCGAATCGGCGTTGTCCTTTCTCGGACTCGGCGACGCCTCGGAGATGAGCTGGGGCTTCATGATCGGCGCGGCGCGCACGGTGATGCGCGAAGCGTGGTGGTTGAGCGTCTGGCCGGGCCTGGCGATCGTGGCGACGGCGCTGTCGATCAACCGGGTGGGCGAGGGCTTGCGCCTTGCGCTGGCGGCGGGCGGGGAGCGGGGACGATGAGCGCCGCCCCATTACTCGATATCGACGGGTTGACGCTCGCCTTGCCGCCCGGCGCCGAGCGCGCCCACGCCATTCGCGACGTGTCGCTGACGATCGGCGCGGGCGAGGTGCTGTGCGTGGTGGGCGCGTCGGGCTCCGGCAAATCGCTGCTCGCGGCGTCGATTGCGGGACTGCTGCCGGGCGGCGTGCGGCGCACGGGCGGCCGCATCGTGCTGCAGGGGCGCGATCTTTCCGGCAACCGCGAAGCCGACTGGCGCGCTCTGCGCGGCCGCGAGATCTCGATGATCTTTCAGGAGCCGCTCTCCGCGCTGAATCCGTTGATGACGGTCGGCGCGCAGATCGACGAGGTGCTGCGCGTGCATGGCGTGCTGTCGGCGCGCGGCGAGTCGGCGGCGCGTGCCGCGCGCGTGATCGAATTGCTGCGCGACGTCGGCTTGCCGGAGCCCGCGCAATTGCGTCACGCGTTTCCCGGTGCGCTGTCCGGCGGCCAGCGTCAGCGCGTGCTGATTGCGATGGCGCTGGCGCTCGGTCCCAAACTGCTGATCGCCGACGAACCGACCACGGCGCTCGACGTGACGACGCAGGCGCGCATTCTCGAACTCCTGCGCACGGCGACGCGGGCCACGGGTACCGGCGTGTTGTTCATCACGCACGATTTCGGCGTGGTGGCGCAGATTGCCGATCGCGTGGCCGTGATGCGCGACGGCGAGATCGTCGAAAGCGGACCGGCCGCCAATGTGCTGCGCTCGCCCGCGCATGCGTATACGCAGGCGCTACTCGATGCGATTCCACATGGGCGATTCGTGACGCGTTCGCTGGCCGATGGCGGTACGCCCGCGCTCGTCGCCGAAGACTTGCACAAGCGCTACGCGGCGCGCGGGGCAGGATTCTGGCGGGCGCGTCGAGGCCGCCGCGCGGTCGATGCGCTGTCGAGCGTGAACCTCGCCGTGCGGGCGGGCGAAACGCTCGGCATCGTCGGCGAATCGGGCTCTGGCAAATCGACGCTTGCGCGCGCGCTCGCCAGGCTCGTTCGCGTGGACGCGGGCCGCATCGTGCTCGACGGCGCTCAGGACATCGCGCAGTTGCCGGAGCGTGCGTTGCGGCCGTTGCGCCGTCATATCCAGTTGGTGTTTCAGGACCCTTACGCGTCGCTCAATGCGCGTCACACGGTCGGCCAGATCGTCGCCACGGGGCTGCTCGCGTATGGCATGCCGCGCGCGCTGGCGCTCGAACGCGCGGCGGAATTGCTCGCGCTGGTCAAACTGCCGCGTAGCGCCTTGCATCGCTATCCGCATGAGTTTTCGGGCGGACAGCGTCAACGCATTGGCCTTGCTCGCGCGCTCGCGCTTGAACCGAAGGTGCTCGTCGCCGACGAGATCGTGTCGGGACTCGATGTCTCGGTGCAGGCCGAAGTGCTGGAGCTGCTCGCCTCGGTGCAGCGCGAACGCGCCATGGCGACGATTTTCATCACGCACGATCTGCGTGTGGCGGCGCAGATCTGCGATCGTATCGCGGTGATGCACGGCGGACGTGTCGTCGAAATCGGCTCGGCGAGACAGATTTTCGAGGCGCCGCGCGAAGCGTACACGGGCAGCTTGATCGCCGCGACGCCCGCATTGCCCGAGCGTGCTCGTGCGCTCGATCCCACTTTAGACAAGGAGCTTTCATGAGCGATCATGTGGGGCGCGACATCGCGACGTCGGTCGTGGTGAAGGGCGCCCGTATCGAAGTGCGTCCTGGCCGCACGCTGAACGTCGCGCATCGCGAGGCGCCGGCCGGCTCGCCGCATGCGGGAACAGTCGTGTTCTTCGCTCACGGCGGTGGCGGCAACAAAAACCAGTGGCGCTATCAGTGGGACGCGCTTGCCGCCGACGGCTACGAACTCGTGGCCTGGGATTTCGCGGGCCACGGCGAGAGTCCGACTCCGCCGCCGGCGAGTGGCGCGTATCGCGGCGAGCAGACCATCGCCGACTATCGCGCGCTGTTCGATCGCTTCAAAGGCAAGCGCAATGTGCTCGTCGCGCATTCACTCGGCACCGGGAGTACGCTCGCGGTGCTGGACAGGTTGTCGAGCGAAGGACGGCTTCACGAAGTCGACGCGGCGTTGCTGCTGGGCACGCAACTCGGGCGGCCGCAGCCGCGTTCGCCCGCGCTGCCGATCTGGTTGCTGGAATGGCTGAAACCTTGGTTCGCGCGCGGGTTCAGACGGCTCGCCTGGCATCCCGATGCAAACCGCGTGCTGGTCGACTACGAGTCGAAGATCGCGCGGCGCAATCGCATGGCGATTTTCCGGGCGCTGATCCAGGATGCGCCTTGGGCGAACCCGGCAGGACTGTCGCGGCTCGATCTGCCCGTCGTCGTGCTTTCCGGCGATTCGGACGGGCTCACGCCTGCCGAAGGCGGACGTGCTTTGGCGCTTGCTTTACCTGCGGCCAGTTTCGAGATCGTTGGGAGATGCGGGCATCAACTGATGCTGGAGCGTCCGGACGTCGTGACCGGCGCACTGCGATCGCTGCTCGACAAGGTCGAGAGCGAA
Organism: Paraburkholderia sp. J94; assembly: GCF_905220285.1. Classification (NCBI taxonomy): domain Bacteria; kingdom Pseudomonadati; phylum Pseudomonadota; class Betaproteobacteria; order Burkholderiales; family Burkholderiaceae; genus Paraburkholderia; species Paraburkholderia sp. J94. The sequence goes on from NZ_CAJMZH010000028.1 coordinate 30,106, forward strand.
GCCGTCAAACACACGGGCGTGGCCCGTTAAGCCAACCGATCCCTGCGCTGGAGGACATTGATGGCAGAGCTTACGCTCGACCGCATAGCGCAACCGCCGGTTCTGCCCCGGCAGGCAGCGTTTAGGTCGTAGAGCAGCCTGAAAGGCTTGCTCACTCGCTTCTAGGGCTCGATAGGGGCCTGTTCCGCCATCACGCGCTATCACACGGGACATCGTGGAAGGTGCACGGTTCAACTGGCAGATGATCGCTCGAACTGAAAGGCCAGCCGAAACGTTGCGCGAGATCGCTGGATCAGGCTGAAATCTTTGGACGTAGGTATCTGGAGTTGCATGACGAGCTCGCCGACCTCGACGTCATGATAGCGGCGCTCGTTCACGAACTTGCTCCCGACAGGGTCTCGCTCCATTCAATCGGCTACGCGTCCACTTCGCAGCGTTTGGTAACTGGTGATGACAACACCGACCAGCATCTTTCAGAGGTCCGCTTCGCCGCTCTTTGTGCCGTAAGCCCCGTTCCGGCTCCTTCAGGTAATCTGACCCGGCGTCGGCAGAATCGAGTTGGGACAGCGCAGCCAACAGAGCCTTGCACATTGATGATGCCATTGGTCGATTGCAAACCGACGCGCGTACCACGGCCTACGTCGACAGACGCGTTCGCCAGGTGCGTTCCAAACTTAGAGGGCCCCGCTGCCTCAGGCGCCATATCGCAAGGGAGGTCTACTACGTCATCCGGCAGCGTCGCCAGATCGGGCAGGTTCAAATCACCTCTTGACCTTTAGAAGGGCGTCAAGGGCGCGTTGTACACGAACCGAGCGTACTGCAAACCGGCCGCCGAGTTCAAGGCAACGCTCTCCATGAGTCGTCGCGCCAATGCATGGGACAACGCTTCCAATGGAATGCTTCTTCAAGACTCTGAAAGTTGAGAGAATCTATCAGGTCCACCACAAAACCCGAGCATAGGCTATTCTGGATATCATCGGCTGGCTCGATGGCTATTACAATCGACAACGACGCCGCGTTGATTGCAGCATGAGCTGCTATACGCGGAAACGATGCGGCGCCATGGTCGAGCGTGGCGGCACGTGCGCTGCTCGATCAAGCGGAGAGTGTGCGGGGAATGGCGGTGGCGCGCTTCTTCGAACGGTCAGTGGCGAGAATACAGGGAGAACCGCTATCGGTTGGTACCGGTACGGTTCGCGAACGCTGCGCGCGCGACTTTCGCGTGCGAGTCCTTCAAGCGAGCGCGGCTACGCCCGCTTCCGCCGTCTTTCCGGTTGCAACGCTCGTATGCTCGCAGACCTCGTTTAAAGACGCGCGTAGTGCGCGTCTCAGCGCGACCCAATCGGCGCCGTCCGGATCGAGCGTGCCTCGCGGACGCGGCAGATCGACCGGCACGATGCGATGAATGCGGCCCGGATGCGGCGCGAGCACGACGATACGATCCGCGAGTGCAATGGCTTCGTCGATATCGTGCGTCACGAATGCGATGGTCGTTTTCGCGTCGAGCCAGAGATCGGCGAGAAAGCGCTGCATCGACGTGCGCGTGAACGTATCGAGCGCGCCGAACGGTTCGTCCATCAAGAGCAGATCGGGTTGAGTCGCAAGCGATCGCGCGATTGCCAGCCGCTGTTGCATGCCGCCGGAAAGCTGGGCGGGCCAGCTTCGCGCATACGCCCCGAGGCCCACACGATCGAGCAACTGGCGTGCGCGTTCGCGGCGCGTATTGCGAGGCACGCCGGCCAGCTTGAGACCGAATGCGACGTTGTCTTCGACGCTCAGCCACTCGAACGCGCTATAGGATTGAAACACCATGCCGCGCTTCGGCGCATCGTGCGAGAACCGCACGGTGCCGCGATCCTGCACGCTCAATCCAGCCAGAATGCGCAGCAGTGTGGACTTGCCGCAGCCCGATGGTCCGAGCAGCACGAGAAATTCGCCCTGGGCGACGTCGAGCGTGAGGTTCTCTAGAACCGCGCGTGATGTATTGCCGTGTTGAAAGTGCTTCGAGAGCCTTTCGATACGGATGGCAGGGACGCTCATGATGCAGATCCTTGTTCGCGATGCACGCGTCGATACGGAAAGAGCCAGCGGCCGATCGCCGCCATCGCGAGATCGCTCGTGATGCCCACCACGCCGATCGAAAAAATGCCGACAAAGATCGTCGATACATCGAGAAAGCGCGAGGCGCGCAGGATCTGGAAGCCGACGCCGCTATTGGCCGACACCAGTTCCGCCACGACGATATAGCTCCACGCCCATCCGAGCACCACCCGCAGGTCCGACCAGATCAACGGCCGTGCCGCCGGCCAGATTACGCGGGTGACGAGTTGCAGGCGCGAAGCGCCGAGCAGTTGCGCGGTGTCGATCAGTTCGGCGCGTACGCTGAGCGTGCTGTTCATCACGAGCAGGGCAAGGTGGAAGAACGTGCCGAGCCAGACGACCGCGAACTTCTGCGCGTCGTCCACGCCGAGCCACAGCACGAGCAAGGGCACGAACGCGGTCGCGGGCATGTAGCGGATAAAACCCAGCAGCGGCTCGAAGGCGGCGCGCGCCATTTCCCACGCACCCATCGCGACGCCCAGTGGCACCGCGAGCAACGCGGCGATGCCGAAGCCCACGATCACGCGATACAGGCTCGCGAAGAGATCATCGGCGAACTGTTCGTGCGCGTAGAGCCGCCAGGCCGTGCTCAGCACACTGGCGGGCGAGGGCAGAAACATCGGATCGACGAAGCCCGTGCTGCTCGCGGCGAGCCACGCCGCGAGCAGCAGGGCGAACACGATGGCGCTTGCCGCGCCGCGCGCGACACGAGGGGTGTTCTGGCGGACGGCGAATAGATTCAGGGAAGCCATACGTTAAGCCTTTCGATGCCACATGCTCCGGTCAATGCTGCGCGGTCGCGGCTTCGAGTGGCTGCGTGTTCACGAGCACCGTGGGGTTCTGGTCGCTCTTGAGCAGGCCCGCATCGCGATAGAACGTGACGCCGCGCGCGACCACTTTGCGAATGCCCTGTTGGTCTAGCAGATAGTGACGGTTGGCGTCGGGCGACGCGAAGTGAATGACTTCGAGTTCGCGCTTGAGTTCGTCGACCGAAATGCCGAGCGCCTTGGCGATCACGCCGTCGGCTTCCTCTTCGTGTGCGTGCCAATACGCGTACGCGTCGTTATACCCTTCGATGAAGCCCGTCACGTCCTTGGGCCGATTCTTGATGACATCCGAGCGCAAGGCCAGCGTGTCGGCGATCAGGCCCGGCTTGCTGCGCGTATCGACGAGAATATGGCCGCCCGGACGCTTGTCGGCCTTGGAGAGCCAAGGCTGCCACGTAGCGGCGACGTCGACCTTGCCGGCCACGAAAGCTGCACCCGCGTCGGCGCCTTTCATGCTCAGCAACTTGACGTCCTTGAGCGGGATCTTGTTGTCGGCGAGCACGTTGAGCAGAAAGAAGTAGCCGGGCGAGCCCTCTTCGACGGCGATGGTCTTGCCGCGTAGTTGCGACGGTTGCGTGATTTGCGCCGTGCTGATGATGCCCTCGCCACCTGCCGAGAAACTGATGCCCAGCACCTGTTCAAGCTGCAGCTTCGCCGCGTCGTAAAAGATGAAGGTGTCGACCGTCGTGACCCAGCCGTCGAGACGCTTGCCCGCAATGGCGGCGGCCGTCGATGCCTTGTCCTCGGTGTTGACGATCCGCACGTCAGTACCGTGAGCCTTGAAAAAGCCCTTTTCCTGAGCGAGATAGAGCAGGCCGTAGCCGGCGTAGGTGTTCAGTCCGATGGAAAGCGGGGCGGGCGTTTCGGCGTGTGCGCCGAATGAAAGACCAATCAGGCTCGTCGTAACGAGTGCGCGGGCAAGCAGGGATTTGAGTTTCATCGTGGATTAATAGCTTGTGAGAAGAAAACGTGGCGAAACTTTCGATAACGTTGCGTTTCAATATTCAGGATGCCGTAGTAATCGATTCAAGCAAGCGGCCGAAGCCGGACACAGGATCGGCGATACCTGTGCGCCGCAAGAGATCCCACGCGAGCGCCTGATTGCTGGCGATTACCGGCTTGCCGATGCGTGCCTCGATCGCCGATAGCACGGACGAAACGCGCAACGCCGTGCACGAAATGAACACACCGTCGACGTCGGTTTCGCCGAGCGCGCCAGCCGCTTCGAGAATGGCTTGCGGTGCGACGCGGCAGATCGTCGGATCGTGGGTCTGGCGAAACGTGCCGAACACGGGAACCTGGACGCCGTGCGCTTCCAGCGCGCGCCGGATCGATTCGCTGACGGCATCCGGATAGGGCGTCAGCAACGCCACGCGCTTCAAGCCGAGAGCAGCGAAGGCCGCGAGGGCGGCGGAAAACGGGTCGACGGTGACGATGCCGGGGCGTACCGCATGAATCGCGGCCGCGACCCGCTCCGCACCGATGGCGATCGCGCCTGAAGTGCAGCCGAAAGCAATCGCGTCCAGCCGTTCCTCCGGCAGCAGCAGCCGTGCTGCTGCCGGAATGCCCGCTTCGAGACGGGCGAGGCCATCCACCGTGAGGTCTCCGTCGATTGCGATGCGGCTCGCAAACACGCCGACGCCCTCGACCGGCATCATGCGCGCGAGTTCTCGTTCGATCACCACGTCGCTCGCGAGCGTGATGAGGCCAATCGATGCGCGAGCGATGGGGCCGTCGTCGGAGATGACGCGCATGCTGCGCCAGTCGGAAAGAGTCATGTCGAAAACGCGTGGAAGGAGTCGGACTCGTGCGACTTTGTGCAGATCATCGGCTGTAATGTCGCTGAGTGATACCTGAGAAAACTTAACGTCCCACGGTTTTCATGCCTAATGATTAATTGTTCAATCGTTATCGCAAATGGCGACTTTCATGAAATATCTTTGAAAATCAATGGTCCGGACATCTTTAGCCGTAACAAAGACACTTCGGTAAATTTCGATAGATGAAAAAAATTTAAGTGTGTGTGTGACAGTGTGCGAGTCCGAGGCACAAAGATGGAATGAGGCGCGGCGGTGCTTGGGAGACTTGCACTTTCGCATTGGTCGTATAACGACTTGCTTCGGGACGCGGCCTCCGATTCCACGAAGGCGCGGGCACAGTTCGCGCAGGCGGGCCTGCCGAGCGGTTTCGTGATCATGCTCTGGGCCACGCCGGTGCAGCGTCCCTACAATCCAGCAGCAAAACTGGACGAAGATTGGCATGCGGGCGAAGATTGTGAGCAACGAATGGCTGGTCAGGCGACAGCGGCGCCCCCGATAATTGGCTCGGGGCCGCACTTGGCTGCGACGCGGTGGATGGCAGCAACGTGTCGAAACGGTGCAATGCCTCGTTCAATTGGCTTATCGAAAAGGCGCGTTCGGACGCGGATGGAAGGAGCGTACCGCGCTCTCCAAACAGGCACGGGTGATCCTCAAACAGGAGGTGCCGTTCACGCCGATCGCGCACTCGATCGTTTCGTCACGGGCCTCGAAACGTGTGGACGGGTTGGTGCATCCGCCGTTGAGTAGTCATCGGTTCGATGGCGTTTCGTTGCAGTGAGATCGCGAATTATGGGTGAGGCTCGCGTGGCGTCGTACAGAGTTCGGCAATATACGACCGTACCTAGTACGCTTCATCGATGTTCGCCGCCCCGCGTTTGCTCTTTCGCGTCGTGAATCAGGCGACGCAATCGTGCGCGGGTTTCTTGCCGCGTACTCATAGTAAAGCACCGCGCCAAATGACGTTACCTAGGACATTTAGCCGTTCGATCTCGGTTTCAAGCGCCGGGTAGCGCATGTTGTCGGACAGCAATGTTACGCGGCCGCCTAGCCCCCGCTGGAGCCGCCTAATGAACAGCGCTCCGTTGTCGCGCACTACATATATTTCGCCATCGGTGACGGTCGTACGGCGACAGTCGACGACAAGTGTGTCGCCATGGCGGAACGTGGGCGCCATGCTGTCGCCGCTGACGCGGATCGTTGCCAAATGCGCGGGATCAAAGCCGTATTTGGCGAGCCATTCGCGGCAGAACGCCAACTGCACAAGTTTGTCCGTTTGCGCGTCGTCGGCCGGATCAGCGTCTGGCGCGCAGTCGCAGTACAAAGGCAGCAGCGTGAGATGATTCTCGGGCCATGAGTCGCGTGGGCCTGTGTTCATAGGTCCGCTGCCGGTCAGCAGCCATTCCAGGTGCACGCCGCCTGCTTGCGCAAGCGAGATCAGCACGCGCCGCGTCGGCTCTGCGCCCGAGAGATATTTGTGAAAGCCGCTCGTCGAAATGCCTGCGCGCTTAACGAGCGCGCTGGCGCTACCCGCCTGTGCGATTAATATCCGAAGCCGCGCCACGAATGCTTCGTCGATTGCGTTGGCCATACCGGTCATGTCTGAGGTCTCCCATCGTCAGCGTGCGACACGACACCGCTGCGCAGTCCGCGCGCACCCAAGGTGCGACGTACCGCACATACGGTAATAACTATACGAGAAATTGACATTAAATGCATCCCCTATATGGAACTATAATTCCCTATAGGGGACGTCTCAATGTGCCTCATCGAATAAAGGAGCAATTCTACCGAATGCCGCACACTTATCAGCTCACTTCAGGCTTCATGGCGATGCCGCCGCAACCAATGCACAGGTGTGCAGGGAGCATCCGATGAGTTTGCGCATCGGTGTGCATCCGAACAATCTGCATTTGCAGATCGCATCGCTCGTATGGGGCAATCGTCCTCCGGTAGATGTCACGTTCGTGGGATTCGCCGAAGGACGGGAGACCGGGGCGCGACTTGCCGCACGAGAGATCGACGTGGGTGGCACTGGCTCCACGCCGCCGCTGATCGCGCAGGCAGCCGGGGTGCGGTTCACCTATATCGCCGCGTCGCGTCCGCGCGCCACGAATGGGGCGATCGTCACGCGTGCTGCTGGTGGCGTCGATCACATCGGCGCGCTGGCGGGGCAGCGCATTGCACTGCTCGATGGTTCGTTTCACACATCATTTCTTGCCGCCGTGCTGGAGCAAGGCGGGCTGAGGCTCACCGACGTGAAGCGGGTGGAATTGTCGCCTGCGACCTCATACGAAGCGTTGCTCAGTGGCGGCGCGCATGCGTGGATCGCGATGGCACCTTGGATTGAACGCTTGCGCGGCGAAGCCGGCTGGCGCGAGCTCGCACAGATTGGCGACCATGTCCCCAATCGCTCTGTGTTCTGGGCGCACCGTGACGTGGCGACTGAGCGTGAAGCCGAACTTGCTGCACTTGTCGGCGCGCTCGATACGTTGGGCGAAGCGATCGATGCCGACCCCGCGCGATACGCCCAACGGCTCGCCGAGGCAGGGATTGGTGGGATAGATGCCGCGGCCTGGCGGGCGTCGCTGGCGAACCGCGAGTGGACGCTGGAACCTGTCGACGACATATTCCTTGACGAACAACAACGAGAAGCGGACCTGCTCGCCCGCCACGGCGAATTGCCTTCGCGCCTCGACGTGCGCGAAACGGCTCTCCAACTCACTCGCGGCGGCTGAACGCCGCCGGCCGGATCAGGAAAATCACTATGACGAAACCGATGAATGTCTTCTGGTATCTGACTGCGCCCGATGGCCACGCGCCATGGACCGTAGAAGGTGCCCGTCCGATCAACTACCGCTATTTGCAGCAGCTCGCGCGAGGTTACGACCACCTTGGTTTCACCGGTGCTCTGTTCGCGACGGGAGCTCACGATGTCTGGGTACTAGGTGGTTCGCTGCTGCCATATACCGACGATCTCAATTTCCTGCTGGCGATTCATCCTGGGTTGATTCAGCCCACGCTGCTCGCGAAGATGGCCGCTACGTTCCAGGAGTTCTCGAAAGGTAGACTGCTGCTGAATATCGTGTCTGGCGATGCAAAGATGCTCGGGGCATACGGGATGAAAATGCCGCACGACGAGCGTTACCGGATGGCCGATGAGTACCTCACGATCTTCAAACGTCTGTTCGCCGGTGAATCAGTCACGTTTGAAGGAAGGTACTTCAGTGTTGAAGGCGCAAAACTGGCGCTGCCGGCCGGCAAGTCGATCAAGTTGCCACCGCTGTGGTTCGGCGGCTCGTCGGAACCGGCAATCGAAGTGGCCGCGAAACACGTCGATACCTATTTGTCTTGGGGCGAAACGCCCGACGAGATCGAAAGTCGCGTAAAGCACGTGAACGCGCGCGCCGCGCACTACGGTCGGACCCTGAGCCACGGCGTACGTTTGTACGTGATACTGCGCGACACCGATGAGGCCGCGTGGGCCGAGGCCGACCGGCTGCTGAGTCTGATGGACGACGACGCGATCGCGGCGAATCAGCGCTTCGTTGGCGGAAGCGACTCGGTGGGGCAGCAGCGGATGAGTGCGCTGCACAACGGCAAGCGGCCGAAACACGCGCGCGAGCTGGAAATCGCGCCGAACCTGTGGTCTGGCCTTGGACTCGTACGACCGGGTCCTGGCACTGCCATCGTCGGATCGCCCGAAACGGTGATCAAGACACTGAACGACTACGCTGAACGTGGGATCGAAACATTCATTCTTTCCGGCATGCCGCTGCTCGAGGAATCGTATCGCTTTGCGGAGAAAGTATTGCCGCATCTGGCGGTGCGTCGCGCGGAGCCCGTCGAGAAAACCTTCACGTGGTCCACGCTTTTCGACCGGGATTTGTCCGCCTTCACGACCGCTTCGCAACCCTGACACTATGCCGATTCATTCTGTGTTCATGCTTCTCCGCGTCTTGTCTCGCGCAAGAGCATGCGCCGCCGTGCGTAATACGAGTGGGCGTACCGAGCCCTCCGGTCGAACTGCCCGGCGCTGGATTGTGGGCGCTGTCGCGACACTCGCAATGGTACCGCTGATTTCAAGCTCGAACGTTTACGCACAGCCCCGTGATGTCACGCTGCGGATCGCGTATCTGAAGGGCACTTCGGACCTGACACTTGCGAAGGCCAAAGGCTCGCTTGATCGCGCGCTCGCGGCGCAGCATGTGAAGGTGACTTGGGCCGGCCCCTTTCCCGCTGCCGCACCGGCGTTCGAGGCACTCAATGCAGGTGCTGTCGATTTGACGAGCGGCAGTTCGACGTCGTTCGTGACCGCCGTTGCGGCAGGCACGCCGCTCGCGATTTTCGGCTACCAGCCGATGACCGCGCAGAACGAGGCGATCGTCGTGCAGAGTGCATCGAATATTCACTCTCTCGCAGATCTGGCTGGCAAGTCAGTAGCCGTCAATCGAGGCGGCACAGGCGAATACCTGCTGGTGCGGGCGTTGTCCAGCCACGGCGTCGATCCGCGTAGCGTCAAGCGGCGCTATCTCTCGCCGAGCGACACCGGGTCAGCGTTTTTCGGCGGGGGGGTCGATGCCTGGGCGATTTGGGATCCCTTTCTGACGATCGCCGAGTCGAACTACGACGCGCGAGTGCTTGCCGACGGACACGCGATCGGCTCGGATAACGCAGTGGGCTATTTCGTGCGTCAGGATTATTGGGCTGTGCATCCAGATGTCGTGCGCACAGTGCTGAAAGTGCTGCAGGACGAGAACATCTGGACGGCTTCGCATCGTGATGAAGCGGGTCGAATCTGGGCAAAGGAGCTGAACCTGCCTGCGGCGCTTGGGCCGGCGCTGGGGGCGCACAACGTGTCACCGCTGCGTGCCGTATCCGACGCTGACACAGCGCGGATTGTGCGAGTTGCAGCCTGGTACGCGGAGAACGGGATCATCCCGAAGACGCCGGATATTCGCGCTCACGTAATCGACGCGGGGCATTGATCGGAAGACCGGACGGACGACGGGGCTGGTACTGCCAAGCGTCCCGTCGAAACGAAGGGCAATAGGGATCATGGCTGATTCCAGCGCCGGGGTGCGATTTTCTACCGTTTCTTGTCAACAAAATAATAAGTATGACGAATTTTAAAATGAAAAACACAAATCGACCACGCCGCCTTATAGGGCGTGCAGTTCGCCGTGCCGTACCTGCGATCGTTGCCTGCGGGGCAATGATTCCATCTGCTTCGCACGCACAGTCGAGTATCACGTTGTATGGCTTGCTCGACATGTCGCTCGACTGGTCACACTCGGGTAACCGCAATACCGTGCGCATGCTATCGGGGGCGCAGACCGGCTCGCGATTCGGTTTACGCGGCACTGAAGATATCGGCGGGGGCGTTCACGTAAATTTTGATATTGAGAACGGCTTCACGCTGAACAACGGTGCCGCGAGCGACTCGACCGCAATTTTCAACCGGCAAGCCTGGATAGGCATGTCGGGTGCATGGGGCGAACTGCGGGTCGGCCGCCAGAATTCGCCGCTCTATGTGCCGCTCGAAGGCAAGTTCGATGCGACTGGTGCTTCGACAATTGCGTCTGGATTGAACAGCTTTGCGACGCTTTCGGTGCGCGCAAGCAATGCGATTTACTATGGCACACCGGATCTCAATGGCTTTAGTGCTCAAGTAATGTTCGGGTTGCGTGACAGCACCACGACACCGAGCAGCGGCGTCAATAACTATCACCTGACGGCGACGTATGCGCGTGGCCCGGTTGATCTGGATGTTGGCGTCCAGTCTGTCGACAACGCGACGAATTCGAGCACGCTCAAGGACTTTTTCGGAGGTGGTTCATACGACTTCGGGAGGGTTCGTTTTTACGCGGCCTATCATCACGCGCAGCAGAGTGACGGGTCCGTCGATAAAAACGTGTTCAGCGTGTCGGCGGCGTACCGGTTCGTTGCAGCAGGATCACTTGCATTGACCTATTCACATTTGCAGGATCTCACCAGCGCCGCGATGAATGCCGATCATGTCGGCCTGATGGCGTCGTATTGGTTGTCCAAGCAGACATGGGTCTACGCGAGCGGTGCGGTGCTGATCAACAAGGGCCGGTCTGACTATGTACTCGCTGCATCGACGACGGCCGGCGTAGCGGTGGCTTATCCGGGCGCCGACGCCCAGGGAATCGAGCTGGGCATTCAACACCGGTTTTGATAGTGGCATCTGGAAATCCTCCTCATGACTCGGCAGCATCTTTCTGGCATTCGCCGAATCGTGGTCAAAGGTGTCCCCTTGATTTTCGTGACCAGCCAACAACCCTATCGACCGTTTGCAGAAGTATCTGCAGTTGCCTGAGCCCTCTGGGGCACTACCGTCCTGTTTTGCGAGCCCTGAATAGCTGATGACACAGAACTGTTGACCGGCATGCCGAAAGCCCGGCTAAAAAAGCAGTCCGTAATGACTGGAAGCTTTATTGGGCCTGGCGTGCGCGGATTCCATCAAGGCCAGCAGTCTCTGACTGCAATCAACAGGCCGGATACATTGGCGCAAACGTTGTTCTGTCGAAACTGCAAACCAGCGACTTGCAAATCTGGGGCAGACCATACATTTTTTAAAATGGCCTTCTCACGCTCGAGGCGTTCGATACGCGCCTCGGGTTCCTGAATGCGCTGTTGATCCGGCGAGATTGCCTTGCCCTGCGACGTGACGCCCTGGCGTTCCATCTGAAGTTGCTGCACCCAGCGGCGCAGCACCGTCTCGCCGACGCCGACCGAGCAGCTTGCTGCCATATGGTTATAGCCCTGGTCTAGCACCAGACACGCGGCTTGCTGTTTGAACTCCGGGGAAAACGTACGTCGTTGCGTGCTCATCTGACACCTCTTCATGGCGACCATTCTTGCCTAAATCAGTGTCCGGATTCATTAGACCACTACACCGACCATTGGTCGGGTGCTTCGGGACTGCACGATGGTGACTGTTGATTTGCGCGGAATCTTGACCCACG
>NZ_CAJMZH010000029.1:0-40672 GCF_905220285.1 Paraburkholderia sp. J94
GTGTTTACGTTCAGTTCCTTACTCGTAGCGATCCAGATCGCGGGCGGGCAATATACGCCACGGATCATTGCGACAACGCTGCTTCGCAATAACGTGATCCGCTGGGTTGTGGGGCTCTTCGTTTTCTCGATGCTCTGGACCCACAGAACGATGACCGAACTCGGGCAGAGCGCCGTCATACCGCAACTGCAGGTCGCGCTCGCGACGGCGATCGGACTCGCTTCACTCGTCGCATTCATTCTTCTGATCGACTATTCGGCACGGCTTTTGAGACCCGTCAGTCTTGTCGGCCGGGTCGCGGAGCAAGGATTCGCCGTGATCCGCAACGTATATCCTGGTCAGCCAGCAGATCGGGGAGACTTCGTTTGCCTGGACGATGCTGTAATGGCTGAAGTGAGCACGATTCGGGCGAGGTGTGAGCCGGCCGATCGTGTGGTGTCTCTCCACAGTAAATCTGGCGTCGTGCTGGCGGTTAATCTGCCGCGGCTTGTGCATGAAGCGCATCGTGCCGACTGCTTTATCGAATTTGCGGTCCAGGTCGGCGATTTTGTGGCAACCGATGAACCGCTTTTTTACTTGTACGGCGACTCCCGGGCGTTAAGCGATCGTCGGCTGCGGAGCCTCGTCGCGCTCGGTTCGGAGCGGACGATGGAGCAGGATCCCATGTTTGCATTCCGCATCGAGGTGGACATAGCGCTGAAAGCGCTTTCGCCTGCCATCAATGACCCGACGACTGCTGTGCTGGCGATCGATCAGTTGCACAGGCTGTTACGCATGGTCGGAAAGCGATCGCTGGCGAATCGTGAGATCTACGACGAGGAGGGACAACCCCGCGTGGCCTTTTATACGCCCGACTGGGAAGACTATGTACATATCTGCTTCAGCGAAATCCGCATGGCTGGAGTCCGGAGCATCCAGATCGACAGACGCCTTCGCGCCATGATCGACAACCTCACGATGACACTGCCAGCGTCACATCATGCTGCGTTGCGCAGCGAACTGGCGTTGCTCGATGCAGCGATCGAGTGCGAGAACTTCATGAAGGAAGACGCGTTACTGGCGCGTATCGGAGACACGCAGGGGATCGGAGGGGGCTATCGAGGCCAGAGGCCGGTCGTCATGGGCGGTCAGCATTCGTCCCAAACGGCGGTCGGGCGTTAGCCGTGATTGTGGACCAGCGGGATACACCGAATAGGTCTGGCACAGGTAGGGCCGGTTGATCTGCGTCAATCCAGTGAGTGCGCTCCCGACTATCGTGAGTCAAATCACCCATCTGTTCGGGTTGATCGTCGCCTGATTCCCTGAACGCAATCAGGGGCTCGGCGAATGGCATGGCAGCGCTTCGGGACCGATGGAGCGTGTGCCATTTGTGCAAGGCACCGTGCGATAGCGATGCGAAGCAACGAGGTGGTGACATGGACAAAGCCGTTTCACGCAGGGCGACAGGCGCATCAGCAGAAAGCGAAGGGACTTACCGCACGCCAGATGAGCGCGCTGCGGACGGCAGGATCATCCGCGATCGGGTTCCGCGTTCATCGCAGGCGGGCTGGGTGGCGCCAGCGAATCGCCGCAATATCCTCGACATTCTGAATGAATCCAGTGAAGGGCGAATTCCCCATTTGATACCGATTCGCCACGGCCGGATGGCGGAGTCACCGTTCGCCTTCTATCGGGGCGCCGCAGCGATCATGGCTGGCGATCTGGCCACGGCGCCCACGAGCGGCATACGTGTCCAGGCATGTGGCGACGCGCACCTGATGAACTTCGGTGGTTTCGCGACGCCTGAGCGCAACGTGATCTTCGATATCAATGATCTCGACGAGACGCTTCCCGCTCCGTTCGAATGGGATCTGAAGCGCCTCGCGGCGAGTGTCGCGATTGCCGGCCAGCATCTGGAATTGCCGTCCAGCGATACCGTACGTATCGTCGTGGATCTTGTACGGGAGTATCGGGAACGGATGAACGACTATGCGTCCATGCGTGCGCTCGACGTCTGGTATGACCGGATCGACCTGCAAAAGTACCAGGATCGTACGGGAGACCCGGAAATCGTCGAGGCGGCGCGCAAACGTATTGCCCAGCGCATCGAAACCGAACGCCAAAAGAGCATTCCTGACCATCTGTATCCGAAGCTCGTCTCGGAAGAGGGCCAACATCCGCGCATCAAGGACGAGCCGCCCCTCATGTTTCATCCCTCTGAAGATGTAGCTCCTGGCCTGCAGTCGGGTTACATGGAGGCCATTGCATCCTATCGGCAGAGCCTCCCCGAACACGTGCGCATCCTGTTCGACCGTTTTCGATACGTCGATCTGGCCATGAAGGTTGTGGGGGTAGGGAGCGTCGGCACGATGTGCGGCGTCGGTCTGTTCATGGCGTCCGACAACGATCCTCTGTTCCTGCAGGTGAAGGAAGCACGCGCATCGGTGCTCGAGCCGTACGCAGGCAAGAGCCTGCATGCGAATCACGGCGAGCGCGTCGTCGCCGGACAGCGAATCATGCAGTCCGCAAGCGATGTTTTCCTCGGCTGGACACGCGGAAAGAACGGGCGGGACTTTTACATCCGGCAGCTTCGTGACATGAAACTCTCCGTCGTTATCGAGGCGCTCGATTCCGGCATGCTCCGCCAGTATGCACGCATGTGCGCGCATGCCCTCGCGCGTGCCCATGCGCGCTCGGGCGATGCGGCGACGATGGCCGGCTATATGGGTTCGGGCCAGACCTTTGATGATGCGATCGGTGAATTCGCCATCGAGTACCGCGCACAAAACCGGCTCGACTACCGCACGTTCATCCAGGCAATCCGGGAAAGCCGGATTCAGGCGGCCACCGACGCATAGCCGGACGCTGGCCTGTTAAACACGCCAGCGCAGGTGGCGGATTCATGACCTGCGGAGAGCCCGCATAGGGCGCACGAGCAATAGAGAGCAGTATCCCATCCGGTCAGATACCGGAGAGGAGAGCGTGATGGATGAGAACCCTGTCCCCATGGATGGAAAGCCGGTAAGAGTCCCCGCCAAAGGTTGGCGCGCGATAGTCGGACCCGCGCAATGGCTGCCGAGCTACAGGATGCAGTGGCTTTCGTCCGATATCGTTGCCGGGGTGACGCTGGCTGCCTATGGCATACCGGTCTCGCTCGCGTACGCGACGCTCGCTGGTCTGCCGGCGCAATACGGCATTTATTGTTATCTGGTCGGCGGACTCTTCTACGCACTGTTTGGTACATCGCGCCAACTGGCCATTGGGCCGACGTCGGCCATTTCGATGCTCGTGGGGGTCACAGTCGTGGACATGGCTGGCGGCGACCCTGAGCGATTCGCTTCCATCGCCGCGTTGACGGCGGTCCTTATTGCAGTGATGTGCTTGCTGGGCTGGATTCTGCGGCTAAGCTCGCTCGTCAACTTCATCAGTGAAACGATCCTGCTTGGCTTCAAGGCAGGCGCTGCGCTGACTATTGCGCTGACCCAGTTGCCCAAGCTTTTCGGGGTGAAGGGAGGCGGGGAACAGTTCTTTGAACGGATCTCGGTACTGGCCGGACAGCTTCCCGACACTCAGCTTGTCGTGCTGGCTTTCGGAATTGGCGCTATCGTCCTCCTGATGCTCGGCGAAAAATACTTGCCGGGGCGCCCGGTCGCGTTGTTTGTGGTCGCACTCTCTATCGTCCTGTTGTCGCTGACACCATTGGGCGCGATGGGGTTCAAGGTCGTAGGCGCATTGCCGCGGGGACTGCCGGTTCTCCACCTGCCCTTGTTGCGGGTCCGGGACGTGGACGGCATCGTCCCGTTGGCGTTCGCCTGTCTGCTGCTGTCTTATGTGGAGAGCGTGTCGGCCGCTCGCGCGATCGCCAAGAAGAACGGCTACGCAATCGATGCGCGTCAGGAACTGCTCGGGCTTGGTGCGGCAAATCTGGCCGCGGGACTGTTCCAGGGGTATCCCGTTGCCGGCGGCTTGTCGCAGTCGTCGGTCAACGACAAGGCGGGCGCGAAGACTCCGCTCGCGTTGATTTTTGCCTCTGTCACGATCGGGCTGTGCCTGATGTTTCTTACGGGACTGCTGACCAACCTGCCCAATGTGGTACTCGCGGCCATCGTACTGGTGGCCGTGAAGGGACTCATCGATATTCGCGAGTTGCGCCATTTATGGAAAGTCAGTCGCTATGAATTCATGGTATCGATGGTCGCGTTCGTTGCCGTCCTGCTGCTGGGTATTCTCAAAGGCGTGATCTTCGCCGTACTGGCATCCATGCTCGTACTCATCAGGCGCGCCGCACATCCGCACGTGGCCATACTCGGACGCATTCCTGGCACGCGTCGCTATTCGGATATAGAACGCCACGCCGACAATGAGCAAATTCCGGGCGTGCTGATGTTCCGCGTTGAGGCGTCGCTGCTTTACTTTAATGCCGACCATGTGCGCTCGGCGATCACAGATAGAATCGTGGCGACCGCTTCTCCCATCAATCTGGTGATACTGGATCTCTCGAACGCCCCCGCCGTGGACATCGCAGGCGCGAGAATGCTCGCCTCGTTGCACGCGGAACTTGTCGGTAGGGGAGCTCTGCTGCGCGTCGTTGCTGCGCATGGCAACGCCCGCGATATTTTGCGCGCTGAAGGCGTAGAGCAACTCGTTGGCGATATCGGCCGCAAGGCCTCGGTGGATGCTTCGATCGAAGCATATTTGCGAGAGGCCGGCGCGATCGCCATCGATGCCGGTGATCTCGCACCGGGAACTCAACCGGGCTTCGGAGAGACGGTTTAACGCCAGAGTATGTCCGCAAGACTAATCGGGCCTTGCAGCCTGGTCAGCGCGAACTATTCGGTCGGGCCTCCCTGAGGCTCGCCCGATCCTTGCGGGTCGGCTGCGTCCACCCGGTTGCGGGCGCTCCTCGATTCAGTGCCGCATCTGGCGCATGCGGTTGGCTCTTTACACCCTGCAATTGCCAAATTGCAGACTTCGCGTAATGCAATGCGCCGTTGATTACCGTGCGCAGTATTGGGGCAATGTGATGTCAACAATCGTCACTTCAGAAGCGACTTCTCAAGGTTCGCTCTCCAGACAACTGCTCGACGCGTTGATTCGCGCCGGGTTGATCGCGGTCCTGGCCGCCTTCTGTTATCGCGTCTGCGCACCCTTCATCAACCTTATGATGTGGGCGCTCATTCTCGCGGTCACGCTCTATCCATTGCACGCGCGTGTGCAACTTCGTTTTCCTGAGCGACGTGGCACGATTGCGGCACTCATCATCCTGATTGTGTTTGCCGCCATTCTGGGACCGATGGCGCTGTTGGGTTTTGCCTTCAACGACTCCATTCAGCACGCGATGGAGGCCCTTCGCGGTGGGGGAATTCACATTCCGCCACCGGACGAATCAGTGAGCCGATGGCCGGCGGTGGGTCCGCGCGTCTACGGATTCTGGCAGGAAGCCTCAACCGACGTGAATGGCCTCATGCAGAAGTTCGCGCCGAATCTCAAGCAAGCCGGCCTTGCGCTTCTTGGCTTACTGACTGGCTTCGGTAAAGACGTGCTGATATTTTTCGGGGCGATCGTGATTGCGGGCGTGATTATGGCGCATGGAGAGCGTGGTCACGCTAGCGCGCTTCAGATTGCGTCGCGCATTTCCGGACCGGCTGTCGGCCTGCAAATCACGGATCTTTGCACCGCGACGGTTCGCGCAGTCGCGTTGGGCGTCGTTGGCGTCGCGTTTATCCAGATGATACTGATCAGTATAGGCTTTGTGGTCATGGGCGTCCCGGCGTCGGGTCTGCTTGCCGTGGCTATCTTGCTCATCGGAATCATGCAATTGCCCGCTACGCTGATCACCGTTCCAGTAATCGTATTCATGATGGTGACCCGCGGTTTCGGTACGGCGACCATCGTTTTCTCGATCTACGTGTTTGTCGCTGGACTAGTCGATAATCTGATCAAGCCTTTTTTGCTCGGCCGCGGCGTCGCGGTTCCAATGCCCGTGGTCTTGTTTGGCGCGCTCGGTGGCATGGTGTCGGCAGGTGTCATCGGGCTGTTCATGGGGCCGGTGATTCTCGCGGTGGGCTACCAGATATTCTGGCGTTGGGTGAGGGATCAGCCGATGATCGACAGGCTGGTTGCAAACGTCGATGCGAAAGAAAGCCGGTCAGCGCAGACCGGCGCCGAACGAATTCCCTGATATGGCAGAGGAAAGGACGGCCGTTCGCGCTTAAGGCAAATCGAGTCCGAGCGCCACCACGATCGATGTTCACGTTGTGCCCACTTGGGTCGAGCGAGACCTTCACAGCTTCCGCGAGCGCGGTGACGCTATCTACCAGGCTCTGGCGCGCGGCCTGATGGAATACGAGGGACTTGCCGGTCAGGATGCGCCTCGCTGTCGGTGAGCCGTTGTAATGCGGCGAGGCGCAACGCCGTGCGCCCTTGCCCGCGTGTGCGTCTCCAATTGCTTAACGTCGCGACGTTTGGGGCTTGGCCTGAATCAATCGGGATTGAGCAGGGCGCTTTTGATCGAAGTCAATCGTGCCTGGCATCGGCGGCGCATGATGAGAGCCCGCTCGCGCTGGCGCGTACGTCGCCAGCTCAGTTCCGAACACCGATGGGGGAATCATGAAAGCACTCGTCTACAACGGTCCGGGCCATTTCGCAGTCGAAACGCGCCCGAAACCCGAATTGCAGGCGCCCGGCGACGCCATCGTCATGATGTCGAAGACAACGATCTGCGGCACAGATTTGCACATCCTCAAGGGCGACGTGCCGACCTGCACGCCGGGGCGCATTCTCGGTCACGAAGGCGTGGGCGTCGTGCAGCAGGTTGGTGGCGGCGTGAGCACGCTTAAGCCCGGTGACCACGTGCTGGTGTCCTGCATATCGAGTTGCGGGCAATGCGAATACTGCCGCCGTGGCATGTACTCGCACTGCAAGTCGGGCGGTTGGGTCCTCGGCAACCGCATCGACGGCACCCAGGCCGAATACGTGCGCACGCCCCATGCTCAAACGAGCCTTTACAAGATTCCCGCAGGCCTCGACGAAGCGGCACTCGTGATGCTCTCGGATATCCTGCCCACGGGTTTCGAGTGCGGCGTGCTCAACGGCAAGGTCGAGCCGGGCAGCACGATTGCCATCGTCGGCGCGGGCCCGATCGGGTTGGCGGCGCTCTTGACCGCACAGTTCTACTCGCCCGCGCAGATCATCATGATCGACATGGACGCAAACCGCCTCGAATGCGCGAAGCGCTTCGGCGCCACGGCGTGCGTCGATCCGCGAGCCTCGGATGCGCACGACGCGGTCATGAGCCTCACGGACGGCGTGGGCGTGGATTGCGCCATCGAGGCGGTCGGCGTGCCAGCGACGTTCGAGCTGTGCGAGCAACTCGTGGCGCCGGGCGGTACGATCGCGAACATCGGCGTGCATGGCGTGAGCGCGTCGATCTTCCTCGACAAGCTCTGGGACCGCAATGTGTCGATCACGACGCGCCTCGTCGACACGGTGAGCACGCCCATGCTGCTCAAGACCGTATGCGCGGGTCGGATCGATCCGACCCGGCTCATCACGCATCGTTTCGCCTTCGGCGACGTGCTCAAGGCTTACGAGACGTTTTCGCACGCGCCCAGCACCCAGGCGCTGAAAGTCATCATTGAAATGTGACTGGAGTCGGCGCGGTGGACTTCGAGGTTGTCCACCGCTGCGCTTTAACCGGGATCGACGGTTTGACGAAGTCGGTGTTGGGGCGCAGTGAAGCAGTTGTTCGAGCGGTCGAGTCATGAGTTCGCCTCGGACCGTGAAGATGAGCAATCGTGCAGCGAATAGGGAAGCGCACGCCGATATCATGCGCGCAGCCGTCGTGGGGATGTGCGGGGGGCGCGCGCATTCAGTCGCAGCGGCCAGAAGAGCCGACGAGGCAGTAGGGGCGCGCCGCCGGCAACGACAGCCGCTGCAGCGCGCCGCGGCTCGCGACAAGAGCCGCGGCGGCGGCGCTCACGACGGTCGAAGTCGTTTTCTACAAGGAGACTCTCGATCATCGCGGGTTTCCCCGCCGGTGTGAACTGATGCGCGTGACCGGCGAGTCCGTTGAACGCGACGACGCTATTGCGCGTGCCATCTTCGAATTCGAAAAACAGACACAATGTGTGAGCCACTGGAACATCGCGGCGGATGGCTACTAGGTTAAAAATCGATCCTCCGTTAGCTCGCTGCCAAAGTCGCCAAATGCCAAGGCGGCGCACGCGGTGGCTGAATTCAAGCCTTGTCGGCACCGGAATTCGCAAGGTGCAACGAAACAAGGCGTGCCAGCACGATAGCCGGATAAAGCTGGCCAATGAGTCCTTCCAGATTCGCAATTGATCTCGCCTGGCGAGCAATGGGCACGATGTCGCCATATCCTGCGGTCGTCAAAGTGACGAAACTGAAATATATCCACGTTGACGGATTCTCCTTATCCGTGCCGATCGTGACACCAGAAAACGCATTGGGAACCCGTAAATTAATGAGCTGATAAGCGTAGGCGCAAATCATGCCAATCAGGATGTAAAGGGCGATTGCTCCGTCTATCCGGCCAAATGTGACTTTCCCCGGGCCGAATACAGTCATTCCAATCGTCGTGCCGATCAGCGCGACTGCCGCGAGTGCGGTTTCGTCACGTATCGCCAGCGTGTAATCCCCTGGAAACAGCCAACTCGCGCAGCGCACCGCGATGGCAGTGAACGCACCGAATGCGATCAGCGGAAAGGAGCCAGGTCGTTCTGTCGAAGTCACGACTCCGGCCATCAGAATCAACGAAAAGAGAGCGTCCTGCGTTACTCGGCCAGCGAAACTGCCTGGTTCGGTGAGGAGCGGGACCCCGAATACGGACATAACGAGGAGCCCTAAAAGCGCTGCCAGGCTGCCCTTGCGTAGCCATGCGAAACAGTCTGCTATTTGCAAGTACGACATAGCTTCTTCCATCAGGCAAAAATTGGTGCAGGGGCCGGTCAGTAGAGTGCAAACGCATCAAGCGAACTTAATGGTGCAGTGCATTGAGACTAGCCCCATATCGGGTGGTTGGTGCAGCCGGCTGACTTTGTGATTATCCGCTTGTGAGGGTATTTCTCCACGCCATTCGGTCCATAGCTCGCCGGCCGATGCCAGCCAACCAATCAGCGTCCTCCGACGTCGTTGCCAACGCCCCCAACAATTGCCATGGGGCCAACCACTGTGACACAAGGCGGCGCGTGACTTGATACTTTCTGGCGCGAGAACATGATCCGCAATGCCAAGAAAGCCGCTCCTTCGCGATATCACACACTGGTGTCTCTGGCGGGAGTTGACACAAGTCAACGAGACACGCCGTGCGCGGCCGGCCAGCTATACCGTCGCAGTTCACATTCCGATGTTCGCAGCCACTTTGCGTTCCGTACTCGTCGGCTGGCCTCTGATGCTCGCGCCGCTCCGTACCGTCCTTCTGCGCAGCTGATCGATCCCGTCAGCCCGGTTGTGTTCGATAACGAACCCGAACGGGGGAACGTCATGCGTGCGCCACCACGCCCCATCCGCGCGCGGCTGCTATCGAACCGCTCACTCGCACAGGGGGAGCGTAGCCGGTACTTTCACCGCATTGGCAGTGCAGGGCGTCTACGCTGGCCGTCTGAGCGTGCCCTAGCAACAGCCGCTCGCCCTTACGCTTGCCTTTGTGACACCCGTTCTGGGTGACGTAGTATTGGTCTTTGTCATCCGCGCGTTGCCCCAACCGGAAAGGGTGTTCCGTACTCAACACCGGAATCGCTATCCCTGGATTGTTATCGGCGTAACCGGCGTGGTGCTTCTGGTGTCAATGACATTTTCCGCCGTACCTCGGCTGTTTCGGCGGGTAGCGGTGTTTGGCTTTAACGCGGACGTATAAGACGCGAAGCTGTTGCCATCGGTATTCATAGTTTCCACAGCTCCAGGTGGCCAAGTTTAACCGCAAGCATTCAGGAACCCTCCCTATTGACGAGCAGGATCGGTGTTCTAGTGGTGAGTAGAACTCGGTGCGCGACACTGCCAAACGCGAAACGTTTAAGGCCGTGCCGGGTGTGCGTGCCCATGACGAGCAGGTCCGCATCCCACTTGACAGCTTCGCAAACCAGGGCATCTGCGATGTCTGCCGCTGTTTCCGATGGACCGATCGTGCTCGTTGTCGTGCATGTGCCTGCGCCCAGCAACTCCCTTGCGGCCTCCAATGCCATCGCGCCTTCGTCTTGTTGTCCGTCCCTCCGTTCGCCGGGCCACCAAACGCTTCGGCCAATGACGTACACCGCTCGAAAACGGGATGCGGCGGTTGCGAAGCGGACGCCCAATCGCACGCACCTCTGCGTGTCGGCGACGGAACCCACAGCAAAAAGAATCCGATATGGACCATGGGCCATATCGGCGCTACGTTGCGGCACTATCAGTATCGGCAGTGCGCAAAGTTTGACCAGCGGCTCCGACACATTGCGTTTCAGATAGCGAAGTAGCGAGTGACGCTGGTGTGCTCCAACGACGACGATGTCTGCATTCCACGATGCGGCGGCGTCGACAATTGCATGAACCACATCGCGACGCTTCACGGAAAGTGCAATCGTGGCGGTTTCAGGTTCAAAGCCTGCTCGTATGAAGAGTGCATTGGCGGAGGAGAGCGCTTGCGCGGCACTCCGTGTTGAATCTTCGTTTGTCGTCGAGGCGTGTCCAGAAGGAGCAATCGATTGCGTGAGCGGAACGACACTTACGATACGGATAACACTGTCTGGTGGGGCAAGTTCGCACGCGAATCTCACAGCACAAAGCGACGCCTCCGAATGATCCGCGGCGATGAGTATCTTGAGTGGACTGTTCGCGCTTCGTCCTGATTTCGAGTTTTCCATAACGATATCTTCCCGTTCAGCGCTTCGTTCAGGTTGCACGCTTGCGCTCTCTGACTTTCCGTGTTGGGGAAAAATTCTGATGACTCTACATTCGTCGGAATCTCTCCGACGAAAACCTATCTCGGATCTCGCATTCGCTGGGCAAGGCGAGATGCGCGGCTGCAAAAATACCAGTATCGGACACCTGCTTGATGTCGTTACCCGTTTAGCGCAATTTCAAGGTCATCTCTGACATCACAGTAGGCAAGGACGCTTGTGAACGCTTGATATGTGTCAATCACGAACCTGCACGAAATCGCGTCGTGATAGGCCTTTTCCGGCTTGCAGTTAAGAGCATTTCGTTCGTCGTGAGTTGACACAAGTCAACGGGCCTTATCCGACGTCATTTAGGCTAAGTTTGCAGCTATTTGGAGTACTTTTCGATTGGTTGGCGAGGAACATGATGAACCCCAGGACTTCTTTTTTGCGTTCGTTGCGGTATTACATCGTGGCGATGCTCGTCGTTTCCCCTATCGCATTCTCCTTTGCGCAGCAGAGGGATGCATTGCCTTTAGAAGGCAACGGATCATACCGAGGCCACACCGGTATGATGGCCGATTGCGACGAAGATTGCATGGGCGAAGGGATGGGTGGCACGCACATGATGAGCGGTTACGGATGTGGCGCCGAGCATGTCGGCTGGGACCCTGGATTGAAACTGTCACACGACCAGCAAATCCGCATGAACGCGATCGTCGAAAAGTCGCGTAAGGCCCTTTGGCAGTTGATGGGCAAGATTCTCGATGAACAGTCGACACTTCGCTCACTTTATGCGTCTTCAACGCACGATCAGACAGCCATCGATACCAGTTACGCCGCTATGCGCGACCTTCGCAAGCAGATGCGTGGGATCTCTTTGGATGAACACAAGCGCATCAATGAACTGTTGACCCGCGAACAGCGGGAGCGGTTGCGCGACTACTAACGCAATGTGGCGCCGTGCGCGTAAATTCGCCGTTGGCGCATGTGCTCGCATCCCAGTCGCTGCTCGGTGGGTGCTGGTTGCGCGGAGCAGATCGACAAAACATTGACGTGGCGAGCGGAGTAATAGAACAGGTTGCAGAAATTTCCCGGACCCTTGGCGCTCTTGCGCTCTTGCGCTCTTGCGCGCTTCGCACAAGCTGTCGATATCGTGCTGATCCTGCGCTGGGTCCGTCAGGTACACGATGTGGAGACGCGCCCGAAAAATCTCACCGTATTCATCGACTCGGGACTGTTCGCCGCCGCTGTCGGCCGATCGCGGTCGTTTGAATACCACTACACGCTGATTGTGCTGCTGCTTGACGCGCAAACGCGGACCTCGCGAACCGCGCGGACATGTTTGCGAAGCTGCGGACGGCTCGATGCATGACGCCCGAAGCAACGCGGGACCGCCTTGCGTTCGGCTTAGCTGGCTGCGTCGTGCGAATCGCGCGCGTTCACCGGATCGGCGAGTACAGGCGCGCTGCGGTGCCATCAATCTAACGGTGTCCGCGTGTCCTGAGTTACAAGGGCAACTCCACGCTGGAATCGATGCCGTCGGCGCAACCTCGGTCAGCGCTGCATCGATCTTTACGGGGAGTAGAGCAACGGGATCGTATTCACCCGCGTGCAGCGCACGGCGCCATTTGAACACCGGGTTAGTGTTCAGTCCGTGTTCCATGCCAGGCGCGCGACCGAAATCCCGAGCTCACAGGGGATTGGGGTGTTTGGGGTAGCGACGGGAAATTTCGAGCCTGCTGAGCTGAACTCCCACTGAGCGCTCGGGAGTAAGTTGAGTTCGCCGGACATTAGTGGCGTCGCGCCAGCTTGTATCCCTTGCCTCGCACAGTTATGAGCCTTTCGGAGCCGATTTTTCGGCGCAAATTTGAGATGTGCGATTCAATCGTGTTGCTGCCAACTTTATCGCGCGCGCCATATAGTTTGTATTCAAGAGCCAAACGGGAGAACACGTGGCCCGGCGCTTCGATCAATGTATGGAGCAGGCGAAATTCTTTTGGCGGAAGGAGCAACGGCTCATTGCCGAGCGTTACCTCATGGCGGACAGGGTTTAGCGTGAGGTCCTCGAATGTGTACACCAGGTTTAGCTTCCCGCCTTGGCGGCGTAGAAGCGCGCGAACTCGCGCAGCCATTTCATCAATGTGGAACGGCTTGACCAGACAGTCGTCGGCGCCAGCGTCTAGCGCAGCAATTCTGTCTTCTACAGAGGTTCGGGGCATTAGGGTGACCACTGACGCGCTACCTCCACGTTGGCGGTAGCCCAGTAGTAGGTCGAGACCTTGCGCGTTTGGAGTGCCCAAACTCAACAAGATTAGGTCATAGTTATCGCATTGAACTGACGACTCAAACTCGCGCTCATTACGGGCCCAATCGACCGAATAACCTGCCTGCCACATCTCCTCAAGGACGGTGACGCTGGCGAGTTCATCGTCCTCAACTAACAGCAAGCGCATGACGGAAAACTCCGCGTCATTGTTGTGCGAATGCTGCCTTGTGACGTCATTGCATTTCGTCAGGCATAGCGAGACCGCGAACTCGTTGCCGTGGCAGCATCGGGGACTAGTCGCTGTCGGTCGGACTGTTGTAGGGACGGTGAGTTGGTGGGGAGTATGTCCGTACGCCGCCTGGAGATTGACGGAAGGGGTCATGGCGCGCTGACGACTCGATCTACCATTTGTGACAGGATGCCCGTTTGTAGCATTCGATTTTTTACCGGGGCTTCGTGGTAATGCGCGGTGGCAACGATTCGTCCGTATTGCATCGTGTCTAGATTAATAATAGACCAGTAAATTGCGGGATTGTTAGTGCCCGATTTATTGGCATACTCGACAACGACGTTATACAAAAGGCGCGTTTCGCAGACGCCGGGAGCTGATCCTGGGCTATAAACTTCAGAAACGACACCGCGATTTTGCAATGCTTGTCGTAGGGATGGAAGGAAGCGATCATCGGCGACCTTCGTGTTCAGGTCAATACATACATAATGCGTCACTGCGCGAGGACCATTAATGTAGATCAGCGGGATCTGCACGGCCGTGCACCCGGTCACTGCGGTGAGCGCGACGGCAGCAGTCGCTAGCATGGAGGTTTTGAGGCCGGATCGAAAGCGACGACCGATCTGCGGGGTGCGTATGAACTGACGGAGATTCACGCGGTGGGCGGGCATACAGAACTCAGACGCACTATCGCACTGGGAGCGTTCGCTCACGGTTGTGGGTCACGCGTGCGCTTGAAGATGTCGGGGACAAAGCGGCAGGGATTTTAGCGATTTGTCCTTGGCTGTAGCTTAAGCGCTACTTGCATTGAGCCAACAAATATTTCCGACTATTTCATCGTGCGCATATTATTAATAATGATTCGCAGTACCCAAACAATCTATGTGTAGGCGGTGCGCAAGGTTGGGCGCACATGGAGGCAGGTTTCACCGATTAAAAAAGGCCGGGTTAAATCGGCCAGAAACACATGCGTCGGTTTAGAAGTGCCGCCGCACCTTGCGTATAGTTTACGTCAACGGGAATTTTAAATTCATAATATAAATTCATAAAGTCGGAGTTAGGTGAAGTAGGCCGGTTCGTTTGCAGGCGGATGCCTGGAAAGGCTTGGGGAGTTCGCCGTGGTTTGCTGCTCACGTTTGATTGCCGTGACGCCCATCTGGTCTTGCATGAGCTGGCCTTCGAGGCGTTTAAGGCGTAATGCCGCGATGGCCCAGGGCGGAATCGCCGTTTCGCCATCGAGCTAGCGTTGGACGGTACGCTCATGCCGGTTGAGCATCCGGCAGAGATGCTTCGCAGGGATGCCGGGGGCCCTTTGATTTCCGAGCGATTTTCCGGCTACCCCGCGCTAGGGCTGGAGAGGTCTCTTCTTTCGGGCCTATATAAATCTTCTTTCTAATCAGATATCTGCTGAGTCCCTCTCTCGGACAGCCATACCCTTGGCGCCGGCGAGTTCGCTGCAGCGCCGTGCCTTCGTTTAGGGTGGGCGCAGGCGCAGTTCTGGTCGGTAAGGCGAGAGTCGTTTCATGAGCGGCCGCGGATGAGGCGAGAGGCCCATTCGACCCACTGCTGCCGGTCGTGCCGTACGAGATTGAAGGGCAGCTATCAAAAGTCGAGCAGTCACTTGGTGCGCTGGATCAAAGACGAATGGTCGGCCGGAATACGATCGGCTGCGCAGGGTTGGCCTTCGTTACATCTGCATTCTTTGCGCCTGTGCGCCGCTATCACGCGCCTTTATGCGTGTTCTCCGTTATGGGACGATGGTTAGCCGTCACCCCGCCCTCCTTTTGATCGGACGATGCCGGTGCCGCATACCAATGCGCCTGCGGCACAACCTTCGGTTCGTCGGGGTCGCCCTCGTAAGCAGGAGTCATGATCTGCACGCCGTACTCGTTGAAAACATCGAGGATGTGCCGGTGCAGGTCCGCATTGATCCCGGCGATCACATGCGGGTCACGGATATAGACATTCAGTTCGTAGGTGACCGCGAAGTCCCCCAGCTTGATCAGCAGGATGAATGGCTGCGGCTCCCGTAGCACTGCCGAAGTTCGTTCTGCGGCCACGCGCAGCATCGCCTCCACCTGTCGCCAAGGGGTCTCGTACCCGATTCCAACCGTGGTGTGGAGGATCAGTCCCCGGGTACCGGCCATGGAGCTGAAGTTTGTTACGTCGCCGTTCAGGATCTGGGAATTGGGAATTGTGACCTCTTCATTCTTGACGGTCCGCAGGTGGGTCACCTGGAGGCGGATGGAGATCACCTCGCCGGTCACGTCCCCCACCTTCACCCGGTCTCCGACCTTGAACACCCTTCGATAAGTCATCAGGTAGCCGGCAATAAGATTGGAAATCGCTGTCGAAGAGCCGAGAGAGAGCACCAGACCGATGAAGATGGAAATCCCTTTGAAGGCGCCGGACTCGGAGCCGGGGATGTACGGGTACGCGACAATAAGCGCGAAGGCCAGGATCAAAACCCGGACAAGCTTGTACGTCGGGAGGGCCCATTCCGGCTCGAATTGGGTAAAGGCGACCCGCTTCTGTTCCACTGCGTCGAAGAAGTACCGGATCCGACCCAGGACGAACCGGGACAGGTAGTAGATGACGGCCAGAACAAGAATGTCGGGGATCGTGGCCCCCACGGATTTCCCCATATGCTCAACTGCGTCAGAGGCGAGGGCGAACAGGCCGTTGGAGATGGATCGGGTCCAGGGAAACAGCGCAAGTACGTAGTGCAGGTAGGCATACACTGATGCAACAATCGTCGCGACGCCAATCACACGCATCAGGCCATGAAATACCCTCCAGATCGTCTCGGAACGGAGGATCTCAAAAGACTGGATGCCGATGGCGTGGACACGACTCTTCAGAAGTTGGGAGAGCGCTTTGTCCAACCACTTGTTGAGCATGAGCAGAACTGCGATCACCAGCGCTAGCAGGACCGTAGCTCCAGCGCCATACATCACAGCTTTGAGCAGGACGTCGCTTCTACGGGACTGCCGGTATTCGTCGATGGCCCGGCGGATGCGCATCATAATTAATGTGACGAGATGGTCGCGGCTCGTGTGTTCCAACTGGGCGTCCGCTTCGCTCACAATCATTAGCGTGGCTTGCCCCGCCATGATCATCGTGACGTTCTCTACAACTTCAGCGCTCAAACCGTCGCTCGGGAATGAGGGGTCCGCCGCAACCTTTTCTATTCGTCCCCTGATAGCCTCCGCGCGCTCCGAGGCGGGAAGAGCCGAAACCCCCCGGACCCTGAACAGGAGCTGGCCGTCGATCTCAATCGGGGCCGTTTCCAGCGCCGACTCAAGGACGAGGGGCGTTTCCGGTCGCGCTTCCTCACTTGCAGCCTGAAGCGGAGCGGCCAGTATCATGAGCAACACCGCCAACACCGCCGCGAGAACGGGAAATCGGAAGGTCATTGTTCCCTCTTCTGCCAAAAAAAGCCGTCATCGGCCGTGTCTGATTCAGAGGCTCCTCGCCGGTCTTCAATCTCACTTGATGTGCGTCAATCGCTTCTTGCGCTACGCTCAGGGTTTGTACTGTGGCGGTGGAGATTTAAGTGGCGGCCACTAAACGGAACGGCCGCTTGTCGCTGCAAATGCGACGCCAAAGTGACCTACCCGCGGTGCGAGCGAATGACGCAACGTGGCCGGCTACCGACTCATGCGTAGCGCAGGAGCGCGCTGCGGCGGCGGACCGGCTACTCAGCGCGACCCGTTGCCGTCCTTCGCACTCTTGACGCGAACGTCTGCTAATTGCGCCGAAACTGCCGTTGGATCGCGCTCGCAAAATCGGTCGGTTGAGCTTCCGCTTTGAAGTCGTGCTGCAGGGTCCAAGGGAGGCGGTGAAGCTAGATGGCCTCGACTTCCCGGGCACGCGTGAACTCGCGTGGTTACCTCAGATTCGGTCCGATCCCGATAGCGCGGTCATTGGGAATGGTGAATCATTAGGGGAGGTTCAGGGAGAGAGCGACGATGAGCGCCAACAACATTATGAACGGCCCGCGGTGGTCGGGCCGCCGCGCGCGTGCTGCGCGAATGCTCGCGGCAGGAGTTAACATGACGCGTGTCGCCGCCGCGCTCGGGCTGAGCCCGGCGACGGCACGACGCTACGAAAGCGTTTTTGCGGCGGGTGGGGTGGATGCATTGCTGGCGCTTGGCGACGTCGGACGGCAGCGCCGCCTCGGAATGGATAGCCTCGCGCGGCTTATTTGTTCCGTCAGGCAGACGCCGGCCAGCGTAGGGCTCGCGGGAGAGTCCTGGACGAACTCGCTCGTTCAGCAGTTTATTGAGCGGGAGTTCAGTGTGACCTACTCGCTTTCCCACATCAATCGCCTGATTCGCGACAATGGGCTACAGCACTGGCTACGTCAAAGCCCGAAGTGAAGCAGTGAGCGCGTTGGGCATGGAAACTACGCAGGCGTGCAGAACTGCGGAGGAGCGGGTTCTATGGATGGGGAAGCGAAAGCCGAGCTGCTTACGTTCCTTGTCGTTGGTCAGTTGCTTGCGCGTGTGCGAAGCGGTGAGTGGTTGCGAACCGATCATCTGATCGAATCCTGTCAGATCTGGCTGTCGTCGAACGGAGCACGTTGCGACTGGCTGGAGCGGGCAAAACT
This sequence comes from Paraburkholderia sp. J94, assembly GCF_905220285.1. NCBI lineage: Bacteria > Pseudomonadati > Pseudomonadota > Betaproteobacteria > Burkholderiales > Burkholderiaceae > Paraburkholderia > Paraburkholderia sp. J94. Next base: position 17,964 of record NZ_CAJMZH010000029.1, read on the forward strand.
GGTGGAGGCTTCCAGGCACCTCGCCGACGAAGCATACGCTTCGCCGTTTCCTCGTGATGAAGCGGACCTGGTCAAACTCTTCAATCTGGATGGTGGTTGGTTTCTCGACTACAGATCCTGCGTCGTACGGGAAATGCACGGTTTGTGCGTCGCATATCTTGGACTCGCTAACAGCCGATGACCGAGTGTGACCCTGGGCGGCCACTTGAGCTGGATTCCCTGTTGACTGCTCCCAAGTTGGGAGGTGGGCTGAGCTATCTTGCCGCGCTCCATTATTTCGAATATATTGGAAATATGGAAGAAAAAGATATCGTTCGTGCCCTGGCGGCGCTCGCCCATGACATGCGCCTGCGCGTGTTCCGGATGCTGGTCGTCGCCGGTCCAGAAGGGCTGACGCCCGGCACCATCGCTGCGCAGCTCGACGTGCCCAATGCGACACTCTCCTTTCACCTCAAGGAGCTAATGAACGCAGGGCTGGTCACGCAGGAGCGTGATGGGCGCACGCTGATCTATCGGGCCGCCTACGACCAGATGAATGCCGTCCTCGGTTTCCTCACCGAGAACTGTTGCAAGGGCCAGCCCTGCCTGAGCCCGGGCGCAGGTTCGTGCCAATGCTGAACGAGAACGCCCCCAGCATCGCCACTGCGCGCCAAAGCGCGTCAAAACCGGCCATCGGCTTCTTCGAGCGCTACCTGACCGTCTGGGTCGCGTTGTGCATCGTCGCGGGTATCCTGCTCGGCCAGACGCTGCCGGGTGCTTTTCAGGCGATCGGCCGCATGCAATATGCTCAGGTCAATCTGCCGGTCGGATTGCTGATCTGGGTGATGATCGTGCCGATGCTCGTGAAGGTCGATTTCGGCGCGCTGCATGAGGTGCGTCAGCACATCAAGGGCATCGGCGTCACGCTCGTTGTCAACTGGCTCGTCAAGCCGTTCACGATGGCGTTCCTCGCTTGGCTTTTCATCAAACACCTGTTCGCACCGATGCTGCCCGCCGCGCAACTCGACAGCTATGTGGCCGGGCTGATCCTGCTGGCCGCTGCGCCCTGCACGGCAATGGTGTTCGTCTGGAGCCGCCTGACCGGCGGCGATCCGCTCTTTACGCTGTCGCAGGTGGCGCTCAACGACAGCATCATGGTGGTCGCATTTGCGCCGCTGGTTGGCTTTCTGCTCGGCATCTCGGCGATCACCGTGCCGTGGGCGACGTTGCTGACCTCGGTCGCGCTGTACATCGTCATCCCCGTGATCCTTGCGCAGATCCTGCGCAAGATGCTGCTTGCGCGCGGTGCGGCGGCATTCGAAGCGGCAATGGCGAAGATCGGCCCGTGGTCGATCACTGCGCTGCTCGCCACGCTGGTGCTGCTGTTTGCCTTCCAGGGCGAGGCCATCCTGAAGCAGCCGCTCGTGATCGTGCTGCTCGCCGTGCCGATCCTGATCCAGGTGTTCTTCAATTCGGCGCTGGCTTACTGGCTCAATCGCGCGGTCGGCGAGAAGCACAGCATCGCCTGTCCATCCGCGCTGATCGGCGCGTCGAACTTCTTCGAGCTGGCCGTCGCAACCGCAATCGGCCTGTTCGGTTTCAACTCCGGCGCGGCGCTCGCGACGGTCGTGGGCGTGCTGATCGAAGTGCCGGTCATGCTGCTTGTGGTGCGTATCGTCAACCGTTCGAAGAACTGGTACGAGTGCGCCTGAACGTTTGGGAAACATGCAATGAGCGAAGTTACCATCTACCACAACCCGGACTGCGGCACCTCGCGTAACGCGCTTGCGATGATCCGTAACGCGGGTATCGAACCCGTCGTCATCGATTATCTTAAGAACCCGCCGTCGCGCGAGAAGCTCGTTGAACTGATCGCGAAATCGGGGCTGAGCGTGCGTGACGTGCTGCGCGAGAAAGGCACGCCGTACGCCGACCTGCATCTGGACAACCCGGCGCTGACCGACGACCAGTTGCTCGACGCGATGATGGCGCATCCCATTCTCATCAACCGTCCCTTCGTGGCGACGTCGATAGGCGTGCGCCTGTGCCGTCCGTCCGAAGTCGTGCTCGAGATCCTGCCCGACGCGCAACGCGGCGCGTTCGCGAAGGAAGACGGCGAAGTGGTGATCGATGCGGAGGGCAAACGTGTCCGCTCCGGTAACTGATCTCGCCACTGAGCTTCCGCAAGTCGATGCGGCGCTGTTTCGCGTACCCGATATCCAGCGCCTTCAGGCAACGAAGGCCTCCGCGCAGGCGCCCCGTATCCTTCTGCTTTACGGTTCGCTACGCGAGCGCTCGTTCAGCAGGCTGCTGAGCGAAGAGGCGGCGCGTCTGCTCACGGCCATGGGCGCCGAAGTCCGCACCTTCAATCCGAGCGGCCTGCCGCTGCCCGACGACGCACCCGACACGCATCCCAAGGTGGCTGAACTGCGCGAACGGGTGCTATGGTCCGAAGGCATGGTCTGGTGCTCGCCGGAGCGTCACGGCGCGATGACTGGCATCATGAAATCGCAGATCGACTGGATTCCGCTTTCGGTGGGCGCAGTGCGGCCGACGCAGGGCAAGACGCTCGCGGTGATGCAGGTGAGCGGCGGCTCGCAGTCATTCAACGCCGTCAACCAGATGCGCGTGCTCGGGCGCTGGATGCGCATGCTGACCATCCCGAACCAGTCGTCGGTGGCCAAGGCGTTCATGGAGTTCGATGAAGCCGGCCGCATGAAGCCTTCGGCCTATTTCGATCGTGTCGTGGATGTGATGGAAGAGCTGGTGAAGTTCACCTTACTCACGCGCGATATCGGTCCGTATCTGGTCGATCGCTACAGCGAGCGCAAGGAAAGCGCGGAAGAACTAATGAAGCGCGTGAACCAGTCCGGTATCTGAGCCGCGCCATTGGCCGCGATCGAGTACGGAGCGGTCATTGAGCGTTGCGATGTCGATGTCCGGAATTGGCCGGCTACCGACTCATACGACGCAGACGCGAGCTGCGGCGGCTGCTCGTTCAATGTGACCTCGACGCCGTCCTTTAATCTCGCAGCTAAGCAGCAGTGGCCTGGACAAGGCGCAGCCCCCATCCTGTCTGCAACTTGCCGTCTTCGCCTTGCATCGGCGCAAACGCCGCCAATAGCTCGCTCTTGAACTGCGTGCGTGCCGTCTCCGGCAGCCGGTCAGCATCGTAGGTGTCCAACATGTCTAACCAGAGCTGCTCGGGTGTGGGCGTCCAGCTGATTTCGATGTCTTCAAAAGCGACATCAACAAAGTCAGCCTTTAGTAACTCTTGCCAACCCACTTCACTGCGTGTACGCACGTCACCGAGTCGTAACTGTTCGAGCTGTGTCTGCGCAATCGGCTTGAATATATCCGAAAAGACCTCCCCGACCTTTCCAGTCAAAAAGGTCCTCCCGACGATAGCAGCAAAGCTGCCGCCATCACTCAAGACGCGGCGAATCTCTCGAACAACTTGTTCAATATCATCCATCAGCATGAGAGCCATGTGCGACAGCACGTAGTCCACCGAGCCGCATTCGAGCGATATTTCCTGCGCACGCTCATTGAGCAATCGTATTTCGCGCGGCAATATTCTCCGAGCCGAGCTCAACTCCCCATCGCTCATGTCTATGCCGATCAGCCTCGTTGCCGAATGGCCTCTGTCGTTCAGAATCTTCAGCAGTGGTCCATCACCACATGCCAGGTCCAGAACGGTTCGCGACATCGCGTCATTCGGCACACGATTCGCCAGTGCGTGATAGGAGGAGGGGTATGCTGCCTGCACGGATCGTGCGGGCTGATTGCCAAAAGCTCGACGCGTTGCTCCTGCCCGACGCCGGTGAAAATCTTTCAAATAGATTTCTGCGTGCGAGGTCATTCTTGCGCCATTTGATAGTTAGTTGGTTGGTGCACTCGTGACGTTCGTATCCCGAACCCGACGGGGATTGTCGACGAACTAGACCACTATGTCGAATGTCTCAAAATGGCCGCGCACGGACTCATGCGGTTTGTATCGATATGTCAGCGCCGGCCGACCGGCTCAACGCGACTCGGCGGTCCGGGTGCTCATTCGCTCGTCTCAAGACGAAGGGCGCGTCTGAACCGCATCGGTCGGCTTGCCACAGTGCAAAGCCTTCTCTGGCCAATCAAATGGGGTATAGGGCAAGGCTCGCTTGTGTCGTGTCGCTTCATGGAAGCGCAGCACCGTGTCGTAGATCGCAGTGCTCACAGGCTTGCATTCCAGGAAGTCGTCGATCGAGTCGTAGGGAATGCCGTAGGCATCCTCGTCTGGCCGTTGCGGGCGTAGCATCTCAAGATCAGCCGTCGGAACCTTGTGCGCGATTGCCTCGGTAGCGCCGAGGGCGATGGCGAGTGCGCGCACTCTTCGTTTGTTCAGGCCCGCGAGCGGCAAAACGTCGGCACCACCGTCGCCGAATTTGGTAAAAAATCCCATCACCGATTCAGCGGCGTGGTCAGTGCCGATCACCACGCCTTCGTGCGCACTCGCAATCGCGTACTGCGCGGTCATCCGTTGACGCGCCTTGATGTTTCCGTGGACGAAATCCTGGTGCTTCTCGTCGGTGAACACCGTGCCGCTTTTGACCAGCGATTCAAGCATTGCGTCGGCGGCGGGTTTGACATCAACAGTTAGCGTGTGATCGGCGCGTATGAATTTGAGTGCCTGTTGAGCATCTGCCTCGTCCCGTTGAACGCCGTAAGGCAGGCGTACGGCGATAAACCTCGCATCATAGCCATTGGAGCGAAGACGTTCGACCGCAAGTTGCGCGAGCCGACCCGCCGTCGTGGAGTCAACGCCACCGCTAATGCCGAGCACATAACTGCTCAGGCGATTTTCGCGCAAGAATTCCGTAAGAAACGAGACACGCTGCTCGATTTCCCGTTGCACATCGAAAAACTCTGCAACGTGTAGCGCGGCGGCTATACACCGTTGAACGTGGGCTCGATCAATGAGGTCGGGTTGGTCCATCGGCAGATCCTCCGCAAGGGATTGTATTCACTCGGCTTGCCGGATGATAGCGCGCAGAAAATCAGTGTGCGCAAGCAAAGAGTCGAGGTAACGGCGCCGTGATGCCTCTGGCACTCCCGATTGTCGACGATCGCCACTGCGACCTCGAACGTCTCAAATTGGTTGAATCCGCCGATTGTAAGCAGTCGCACGAGACAGCCACTTACGGCCGCTGGACGGCAAACGCTGAGTGCGCAAATGCGATGAGAGTCAAGATCCGTCAGTCGCTCCACGAAGGTGCGCCCGGCGCCCAGATAGCCGCGTACCGGAAGTGTTATCTTGACGAGGTCCGCGCATATTCCTCTGCGTGGATCGTCAGTGCCTGATGGGAACAGGGTGAATATCGTGAAACGAACGATCCTCGCAGCCGCGCTGGTGCTTGCTGTAGTGGCGACCCACGCTCAATCCGTCGTTACCCAGCACGGAAACCTCGTCTACGTGAGCGCATCCGGTGCGACCGAACTGCTCACAGAAACGGGCGCTGACGGTAGTCCGGTTATATCCCCGGATCGCACCCAAGTCGCTTTCACGCGCCTGCGTCCTCGCGAAAATACAGATTCGAATGATCTTAACAGCGGCTCTCTAAGCGACGTGTACGTGATTCGCATATCGGACCATGCGCTCACGAAGATCGTTACAGCGGCACATTCGGCGCATCCGGAGAACGAGCTATCTGGCATCAACTCACTTAAGTTTTCTCCGGATGGCTCGACGCTCTATTTCAGCACAGCAGCATGGGTGACATCTGGGGCGATTCACGCCGTCCCGGTTCAGGGCGGTCACGAGCGGTTCGTCACAAACGGCAATGGATTCGCGGTTGTCCAGCACGGCAAATACGCAGGCTATCTCGTGGCGAACCAACATCGATATATGGAAGGTCATGGATCGTGGGATCCCTACGTCTTGATAAGCCCAGAAGGCAAGGAAATCAAGGTGCTAGGGGAATTCGACGGCGACCAAACACGCGCCGAGATGGCGGCGCTTCAGAGCGTTGAGGGGAATAGTGCCGCACTTCGGCCGGCCGCAGATGCCGCAGGTTCTGGCTACTCGGAAAAGGTTCAGCGGCGCGTTCGCCCGAATATCGTCTGGGCCGGCGAAACGCAGAACCTCGAAACTATCCTGGAAGTCCATTGTGCGCCATCGGGCACGCTGCTTTCCGTAACGATCACGCGTAGCAGCGGCAATTCCAAGTGGGACGACGCTGCGTTGCGCGCCGTTAAGCGGTCGGACCCGATGCCACAAGATTCCTATGGAAAAACGCCTGCGAGTTTCACGATCATGCTTCGCCCGGCAGGCTAGGGCGTGGCCGCCCGGTGACGGCCATCGCGCTTCGCATGCTGAAAAATCACTGTTCGCAGTGCTGAGAGACTGGGCGCGACTGACCCGATCCGACCCTGTATAGCGGTCAGCCGAACAAACGCGTGGCAAATGACCGAAACGCCATTTAGAGCTGCCGTTGTGGTGTGGCATGCCCTCTGCCATGTCCACGTCTTGACGGTGTTGGCCGCCGGGACTAGACGTCTCAGATACTGGAGCGCTTTTTCAACCGCATTGCGCTAAAGAGGCAGCCGAGTAGCGCACGCCCCCACCAAGGCACAACGCCATGTGCGCTCCTGAGACGGGCCACCAGTGGAAGCACTGGGCGACCAGCCCCGCCCCAAGGGTCCGCCCCATCAGCCGGGAGATCGCGACGATGGCGCTGGCTCCGCCGCTGCGCGCCCCGGTCGCTCCGCTCATGATTTCGCGCATGTTCGGCGACTGAAACAACCCGAACGTGACCACGCGTTCTTTCAACGAAATCCAGCGGGCGTTCATTCCGGCGCAGGGGCGGTTTGTGGTCGAGGGGAGATTTTCTGCGAATTGCATATCCAAGTCGTGCAGCGGGCGAAGGCTGGTCGGTGGCACGTGATCCGACGGCGACCGCTCTACTTGCGATTTTGGTTAACCTCTTCTAGCCCTTCAACGGTCGTGCGGGTTATGACCTCTAGGCCGGCACAAGATGCAAACTGAGGAAGTTGCTTCTACAAAGCCAGCAGACTGGCATTGCAATTCATCCGCTCGCTTGCTGCTATCCGTTGGTTTTCACGGAATTGGAACCGTACGAAGTCTGGAAAGTCCTATCGTCGAAGAGGCTGGTCGACGGCTGCGCCTCATTGGCTAACACCATCGTATAGGGCGTGCTTCCGAGTATCTGATATTACGCGCCGAGTGACTTCATTAGACTGTTTCCGACATCTCTTCACGCTACGATCTCGGAGAACGCTATGGATCGCACTTTGCACGCTATGTCGGTGTTTAGCCACGTCGCACGTACTGGTAGCTTCACGGCCGCAGCAGAAACTCTCGGCATCAGTGCGGCTTCCGCCAGTACGCTTATACGGCAGCTGGAAGGGCACCTCGGTGTGACCCTGCTCCAGCGTTCGACGCGTTGCGTACGCACGACGACGGAAGGCGATGAGTATCAGGAACACTGTGAGCGAATCCTGGGCGAGATCGAAGAGATGGCGCAGCACCTCAACGGAGCTGGCAAGGTCGCACGGGGGCGACTAGCGGTTGACGTTGATCAGGAAGTTGCCGACAGCATCCTGCCTCTCATGCCCACATTCCGATCAGCTTATCCAGAGGTCGGGCTGCGGCTGGATGTCGGCGGTGAAGCAGAGGGTTTGATCGCGAATGGAGTTGATTGTGCAGTAGTGGTCGGTAATCTTTCAGATTCGTCGCTGCGTAGCCGGCGCGTGGGCGAGTTTCATGCCGTAACGGTCGCGAGTCCAGCATATCTGGCAACAGTCCAGCTTCCGAGAAAACCAGAGGATCTTCAACACCTCGAGGTTATCCATTACAGTCCGCGTCGCTTCGGACCTGCCCGCGAGTTTCGCTACTTGCAACACGGAGTTGAAACCAGAATCCGGCTGTCCGAGAAGATATCGGTTGCGGATGCGCGCTCTGCTGTGAGATATGCCGTCGAGGGTTTCGGCATTGCGCAGGTTTGCGAGAGGATGGTGGCAGAGGATCTTGCGGCTGGACGACTCATCAGCATTCTCGACAGCTACGCACCATCGCCGTTGCCAATTTCGGTGCTGTATGCCGATCGGCGACAAGTGCCGATGTCGATTCGCGCGTTCATTGACTGGATCCAGGGAAAGCTTCAACAGAGACAGGAGGCTGAAGTGCGTGTCGCCTCTGTAGTGGACGCACCGGGCATGGGCAAGCCGTACTGGAGCGCAGAAAGCCACCGTGTCTCAATGCGAGTGCCGTCGAGAGCACCGGAGCGCGTCAGCACGTTCGTCGCGAATGCGTAAGCCTGTGGACTATCGCCTAAACCTGACTCGCAGCATAGGTGTGCTTATACACAAGTATAGTTTTCGCGCGCACGTTGGGGGCATAGGATCGCGCTCGGACCTTGGCCTTGCACGCGCTCATGTTTGATATCGAAAGGACTATTGCTCAAGGACCGTGTTGTATGCCGAATCCAAGTGTTGTTTCGATTGTCGACGATGACCAGTCGTTGCGCAACGCTACTAGAAGCTTGCTCAGATCGTTGGGATGGGATGTTCGCGCCTACGAATCAGGAGAGGCGTTTCTGGACGCAGACACGGTCGTGGACGTTACCTGCATTGTTTCAGACGTGCAAATGGGAGGTATCACTGGGCTGGAGATGTATGAAATCCTTCTCCAGCGCGGTCCTGCCCCACCCATCATCTTCATAACGGCGTTTCCGTCTGAGGAAACGTTTAGACAGGCCCAAAAACTTGGCGCGATCTGCGTGTTCAGCAAGCCGATAGACCCCGCCAGGATTCAACAGTGTTTGGACGAACTCGTTTCGGACGACGACTGATGACTTGATAAACCAATTCGCCACCATTTACCAGGCTAGCCTATGGATGATGATCGTCAGCGGAGCCGTTTGCGCACACTGCGAGCCGGTGCCAATAGAGTGCAGTCCAATTGCGCCGATGATGGTCGCGTCATGTCCGTTAGCGTAACCGAGCGAGCGGCGATGAAACGACAACGACTGATCTATTCGATCGCAATCGTGCTTGGCGTCGTAGTGTTTGCGATCGACGTAACGATGCCTGTCAATGTTGAAGTCGCCGTCCTGTATGTCGTTGTAATATTGATGATTGCATCGGCAGCGTCACAGTTGTTGACGGTCGCAGCGGCTTGGACATGCGTTTCGCTCACGGTACTTGGATTTCTGCTGGCCCCAAGCGATCAGACTGCTCCTGCATCGCTCGCAAGGTGTGTGGTCAGCGTGCTTGCGATCATCACAGTGTCAGCGCTCGCGCTGCGCAATCAAAGCAGTAAGGGAACGCTGCAGAAGCAGATTGATCTTTTGAACCTTACTCACGACGCAATCGTTGCCTATGACCTTGAGGGTCGCATTACATTCTGGAGTCAGGGCGCACAGCGCCTGTATGGGTGGCATGAATCGGAAGTATTGGGAAAGGATATCCATGAGCTGACGCGGACTGATTCTGCGCTTCCCGTTGCGGAACTAGTGAAGGGCGCTCTGGAAAGCAGTGGCTGGAAAGGTGAGCTAACCAGGAGAGCAAAAGATGGACGCTCCGTCGTGGTATCTAGTCGCTGGAACGTTTCGCGTGACAAATGGGGGCAAGCTGTCGCGATTCTCTCAACGGACAGCGACATCACTCAGGCAAAGTCTCTTGAAAGTGAATTGCGACGTCAGACGGACGAGCTTGCTTCGATAGTCGATGCGATTCCCGCAATGGTCTGGAGTGCGTCGGATGCAGGTCGGCTGTTTTATCGCAATAGGCGATGGTCCGACTTTGGGGTAGACGTCGGTGCCGACGGAGTCGTATGGCGTGACATTCTGCATCCGGAAGATATCGACGCCTTCGAAACCGAGTGGCGAAATGCGCTGGCAACCGGTGAGAGTTTCGAGGTCAGCGCGAGGGTGCAACTCACTGGCGGAGAGTATCGCTACATGATTATCGGCGCCGCGCCGTTGCGAGATACCGATGGGCGGATTCTAAGATGGTACGGCGTAAATACGGATATTGAAGAGCGTCGTCGCGCCGAGCTTGCTTTGGAGAAATCTAGAGCCGAGCTCGCTCACGTTACACGCATCACAATGCTTGGGGAACTGGCTGCGTCCATCGCTCATGAGGTTACCCAGCCTCTGGCCGCAATCGTAACCGCAGGCGAAGCAGGTCTGCGATGGCTGAATCGCGAGGTGCCGGATCTCGAAGAAGTGCGCTATGGCATAGAGCAGATGACTCACGACGCGAAGCGCGCGACGGAAATTATTCGACAGATCAGGAGTATGGCAAAACGGCGCGACCCGGACACCGTCGTACTTGAACTCAATGCAGTCGTTGAACAGTCCGTGGGCCTTGTACGTCGAGAACTTAAGAGCCACAGCATCGAGGTGTCTCAGTCGTACGCGACAACGTTGCCGGTCTGCGGGGATCGCGTGCAACTTCAGCAGGTCATTATCAATCTCCTGATGAACGCGATTCAGGCGATGTCCAACGTGCACAACAGCGAGCGCAGGCTGGTTGTGTCAACACAGTTGCTGGACAACGGCATGGCTCAGGTCAGTATTGAGGACTCGGGCGATGGAATTCCTGAGGAGCATGGCGCGTCGTTGTTCGCGCCGTTCTTTACGACAAAGAAAGAAGGGATGGGAATGGGACTTTCGATTTGTCGCTCGATTGTTGAAACTCATAGAGGTCGGATCTGGGCTCTGTCACATAAAGGAAGAGGTGCATTGATGCAGTTCGTACTACCCTTGCGAGATGAGGCCGCCAAATGACCCTGCGTACAGATCACAGTGCGGGGAGCACGATCGTATATGTGGTCGACGACGACGACTCCATTCGCACCGCACTTTCAATGCTGTTCCGATCGGTCGGTCAGAGGGTAGAACTATTTGCGTCGACGCAAGAATTTTTGAATTTCGAACGCCCCAATGTGCCGAGCTGCCTGATTCTTGATGTTCGACTAAAAGGGCAAAGCGGGCTTGCGCTACAGGAGCAGATAGTCGGTGCTGACGTCGAACTGCCAATCATTTTTATTACCGCCCACGGCGACATAGCGATGTCAGTGAAGGCGATGAAAAACGGTGCATTTGATTTCCTCGCAAAGCCATTCCGTGACCAGGATATGCTGGACGCGATACAAAGCGCGTTGTTGAGAGACGAGGCAATGCGCAAATCTCATAGCAGAACAGCAGATATTCGACGTCGCTACGAAACGCTTACGCCACGTGAGCAAGAGGTCATGAAATACGTTGTCTGCGGACTGTTGAACAAGCAGATCGCGGCTGAGATGGGATTAAGCGAGATCACGGTAAAAATTCATCGTGGTCAAGCGATGCGAAAAATGGAAGCACGCTCTCTTCCTGAACTCGTGCTTAGTGCAAATGCGCTTGGACTACATCCCCGGGAGGAATAGTCGGGAATTTTCGTTGTGGCGACATAGAAGGGAGATGACGTCAAAATTGCGGTAGCCTGGCTGCTGGCGCCGCAACGGACGTTGTTACCGATTCACGAGTTGCTTGGGCAACAGCAACGTCAGGCAGAGGCCGGCGAGCAGGCAGGCGATCATGCACGAGACAGGAAGCGCGAAGCCGCCTGACGATTGTTTTAGAATCCCGACGACGTACGGTCCGAAAAACCCCCCGATGTTTCCGATAGCACTAATCCATGCAATCCCGCTAGCGGCCGTACTAGGTCCAAGGACAGCGGTTGGCATTCCCCAAAATACTGGGGGCATGGAAAGCAGTCCAGCATTCGCAATGCAAAGTGCTATAACTGTCAGCCAGAGGTTGTCGCGCCAAACCAGTGATAGCGCAAGGCCAGCGGCGGCGATCAGGAGCAGGGCAGCCGTTTGCAGTCGTCTTTCCCGACGGCGATCCGCATTGCGTCCCGCTGCAACCATTACGACGACGGCTGCCGCATTGGGCAGCGCGGCGATCAGGCCGATTGTGAAGTCGCCCTGCACGCCAAGCGATTTGATGATGGTCGGTGCCCAGAGGGTGTAGCCGTAGATCCCAAACACATCAAGAAAATAGATCAGCCCGAAGGCCCAGAAGACCCAGCTTGCGAACATCTCATTATGATTCGCTGTAGCGGCAAGCGCTCGGTCCTCGGCAAGTGCTTTGGCGAGATATGCCCTGTCTGCATCCGTCTGGTGTTGACTTGCCGTTACGTCATCTTCAAGATATGTCCAGCAAAGCCACGCCGCACCGAATGCTGGCAACGCTTCGACAATGAGCATCCACTTCCAGCCAGGCAGCGTCGCCACACCATCCAGATACTCCATGATGAATCCGCTTAGCGGGGATCCGATCAACCCAGCTAGTGGTAGCGCGGCGTAAAAGGCGGACAACGTTCTAGCGCGATGAAATCGTGGAAACGACTGTGAAATGTAGTAAACAATCCCAGGTACGAGGCCGGCCTCTGCTACGCCCAGAAGGTATCGCATTACATAGAATTGCTTCGGCGTCTGAATGAATGTTGTTAAGACCGAAACGACTGCCCATGACAGGATAATGCGCGTTAGCCACCGCTTGGCGCCGACCCGTTGCAGGATCATGTTGCTGGGTACTTCGAACACTACATAGCCCAGCGCAAAGGTGCCTGCCCCGAAGCCGAACACTGCATCTGTGAAACCCAGATCGACGCTCATCTGGAGCTTCGCGAAGCTCACGTTGATACGATCGACATACGCCGCGACATACGCAAACATGAAGATGGGGAGGATCCGAAGTGCAAGATGGCGGGAGATACGCTCTTCCCGAATCCCATCCTCCAATCTCCCCGTCTCCACGGAGCCGGTTGATCTCGTAGCGTTCAAATCCAAAGCGTTTCCCCGATCATTGAAACAACGAAAAGTATTCCCGTTTGTGAAAATATTCTGAAGCAGTTTTTGTGATAATTCTATTGCGGATGACGTGCCTGGAATCGTCGCAATCGCACCGACTGCGCTGCTGAATTTCTGGCGATCAGGTCTCTGGCATGATGGGCAATTCGATGCCAAGCGCCCCAGTTTTTCTCACGAGATCGGCGAGAGAAGACGCACTCATTTTTTTCATGACAGCGGCGCGGTGCAACTTCACTGTAATTATGCTCACGCCCAACCATGCAGCAATTTGCTTGTTCAGTGCTCCCCCTACAACGTACGAGAGAACCTCGCGCTCACGTCGGGTCAATTGCTCATACGCACGTGTGAGTACAGTTTGAGTCTGCATCTGTTCACGCCGTCTCTCATCGATGGATAGCGCGCCAGTGACTGCATCGATTACATCCTGGTCAGAAAATGGCTTCACCAGAAAATCGAGTGCACCGCCTTTCAGTGCCCGTTTGCACATATCAACATCGGCAAAACCGGTAATGAAAATAATAGGAATATCCGGTCGATCAGTGACTTGTTGCTGGAACGCCAAGCCGCTCTCTCCGCGTAGCCGGACGTCGAGTAAGAGGCAACAGGGAGCATCGGCCAATGGGGTCGCCCGAAACTCCGCGGTGCTCGAGAATGACTGGACATTTAGGCCGACAGAAAGAAGAAGATGTGAAAGTGAGCGTCGAATACCTTCGTCGTCGTCAACGAGATAAACAGTCGAGACGAATTCGAACCTTCCGGGACCGGATGACATTGCACAAACTCCACAGACGCATTCTTTGAAGATCGCGGAACGCGGGCGAGAGAAATTACGCAAGCACGGTGTGGTCCTGCGAAAGCGATTGAAACGTGCCAGCTCCACGGCCAGTTGATGGTACACGAATCATCATGTAGCCGGACTGTAATCCAGGGGCAATTGCACGACGAAAAGAGTCATGTTTTCGGCCAGGATGCGCAAGGGCGCCGTGAGTGGCACGATAGTGCGATGGTGCTTATATCAATCGATTTTCGGAAAATCGAGGGCGGTGTCGTTGACGCGGTTTAGCAGATTGGTAAAAGTGATCGAAGTAATGACCAGGATAATCTCGATCACCTGGCGCTCGCTGTAGCCAGCTGCAAGTAGGGCTTCCAGAACGTCTGCTGGGACGGTATCGCGGCTCGCAACAACGGTTCGTACGAATGCAAGCAGCGCATCGCGACGAGGGTCGCCTACAGCTTGGCCAGCTCGGATATTCTTCATGAGATCGGACGTGAGGCCTGCCTTCTTGCCAAGCATCGTGTGTGCGGCGAGACAATAGTTGCATCCGGACAGGGCACTCACGGCGAGGCGGATCACTTCGACGTCCGCAGCCTCAAGTGAACTCGCTGAGATCACAGCGTCGACGTTCAGCATCGCCGAAAGTCCTTGGGGGCTGTGCGTTCCGATGGTTGCATATGCGTTGGGGACCTTACCCAGGGCGGCCTTGATCCGGCCGAATATCGCAGCGGCCTCGCCGGTAGCCTCGCTAGGCTTTAGCGTTGTCAATCGTGTCATGAAAATCTCTCCGTGTTGTTGGAAGCAAGGCAGAATGGCCGGCTGAGTGGCGAGCGGCGGCGAAGCTGACGTCGCCGCTGTTGCGCTCGCACGTTACTTGTGAAGTTCTCGGCGCAGCATCGCGTTGGCTTGACGGATCGCTGCGCGCGCGGCCGGTGTATTTGACAGTGCATTGAGCATCACGAAGTCGTGAATGCTACCGAGATAACGCACCGCAGTAACGTCCACGCCAGCCTGCATGAGCTTGTGCGCGTAGGCCTCCCCTTCATCTCTCAGGACGTCGTTTTCGTCGGTAATTACGAGTGCGGGCGGCAGACCTTGAAGATCTGCAATTGTTGCCTGCAGCGGAGATGCCGTGACTTCGCTGCGCTTGGAGACATCGGGCAGATATGCGTCCCAGAACCACTTCATCGCGTTCTTTGTGAGCCATGGGCCCTGGGCGAACTCCTGGTACGAGCCGTCCTCGAAGTTCGCATCGGTGACCGGATAGAACAAAACCTGGAACCGGAACTTCGGGCCATGGCGTTGTTTGGCAAGAATGCTCACCGCTGCCACCATGTTGCCGCCGACGCTGTCGCCCGCGAGTGCCATCCGCTGAGGATCGACGCCCAGTTCTTTTCCGTGTTGCGCAACGTATGCAGTTGCTGCATACGCTTGCTCGATGGCGGTCGGGTAATGGGCCTCTGGCGAGCGGTCGTAATCGACGAAGACGACCGCCGCGTCCGAGCCGTTAGCGATTTCACGCACCAGCCTGTCATGCGTCGCAGCATCACCCAGCACCCAGCCGCCGCCGTGAAAGTACATTACGACGGGCACCCCCCCCGCGGACTTCTTTGCTGGCTTGATGATGCGGACCTTCACATCGCCGGTAGGTCCTACAGGAAAGGTGCGATCTTCGACTCGGGCAGGGAGCGTGGATACAGGGGTGCTTTGCGCACCCAGTAGAACGTTGCGTGCATCACTTGGCGACAACGTGTAAATCGGGGGCCCGCCTTTGGCCGTCAACGTATCGACGAATTCGCGGGTTCCCTGTTCCAGCACCGGATCAGCCCATGCCGTGGTCGCGGAGATTGAGCTGGCGAGTGCCAGGGCAAGTGGTAACGCAGAAATGAGTTGCTTCATCCGTTTTCCTTTGGTTGTACCAATTTAATTGGGTCGATGTTATGGAGTGTTGATTAGAAGATAAATTGACCTTCGCTAAAAACTGATTTTGCTCGCGAGTATCATTCGATCCCAGTTCGCAGGCAACGCGTTGCGCTTCACGCGCGGGCGGAAAACTTCGTCACCCTTAAAAATTGGGGTACCTGTCAAGACACAGAGAGCATTCCGCTTGGCGTAAGCAAGCCGCCATGTTTGTTCGCCGTAATGTCCGGAGCATGCGTCACTCCAAAGCACCGTCAGTGCGTGAGAGGATGGTCTATCGAGTACAGAGGCGCGGCACGGAGGCGTCTGGGTTGGCGTGACGGCAACTTTTCGTGATGAGGCTCTGCTCCGACGGACACGAATCGTGAGTTCACGGTCATAGGCATCATTGAATGTCGAGATGACGGTCGGCAATAGTAGTCTCACCAATGCCCGCTGGACGATGTGTTCTTGCGTTTCCTGCACCGTGTGCTCCTAAAAAGAGGCGACAACATGGTGAAGTTATGTCAGGCTGCGATTTCAGTTGCCGACGCGACGAAAGCCAATCGGCTGGTAGGCTGATCAGCTGATGCAATGTGGCACATCGGCCGTTGAGGTTTGTCAAGGCTAGAATCGGGAGGCGCAGTATTGTGGCGATGCGCGGGAGCCTTTAGGCTAGCGGCCGTCCAGTCCATGAACGCGTGTAGCGCCATTGACACATGTCGCTGATTTGCATAGACGCAGGATATCGGCGATGCCATTGGACGATGATGGACGAGTACTTCTTCTAGTTGTCCCGCGCGCAGGTGCGGTAACGCAATCGGCTCGGAGATCTGTGCGAGTCCCGCGCCGCTAAGCACGCATTGCAGGACAGCCGCAGCATCATTTAAGCAGAGTCGGTCAGACGCCTTGACCGTCACATCGCTTCTATCTCCCGCAAACCGGAGAGGTTTGGGATTACCAAAACGGCGAGGCGAGTAACGCACGACATCGTGATCTACGAGCGCCTCTGGACTGTTTGGGATAGCACGTCGTGCGAGGTAAGCAGGGCTGGCAACAGTAATTGTCCGCATGACGCCCACGTGGCGACATTTGAACGATGAATCGGAAAGGCTACCCACGACGATTGCACAGTCGACTCCGTTGCTAATCAAACCATCCGGGTCTCCTCCGACGGCGATCTTCAAGTCGACATTGGGATAGGCTGCGCTGAATTCGGTTATTTTTGGGAGCAGCACACAAGCGACCTCTTGATCAATGTCGACGCAAAGACGCCCTTGCGCGACATGCCGGGTGCTTCTCAGTTCTTGGGTCATGTCGTCAATCTCAGCGAGGACCCTTACGCAATGTTCGTAGTAACGTGCGCCTTCGGCCGTAACACGCAACGCGCGAGTTGAGCGATGCAGCAAAGCGACGTCGAGATGCGATTCGAGTTGACGAACGACTGTGCTGACAGACCCCGTGGCGACACCAAGCGCTTCTGCAGCAGAAGTGAAGCTACCTAAGCGGGCGACATGCACAAAAACCGACATCGCGTGTAGAAAACGATCCATTTTTTCTCCGCCGAAGGTAAACCTGAATTTGATTCACTCATTTTATTTGGCGGGCTTTGGAAATTCTATTGGACCGGTGGCAATGTCTGCTTATACCTTTGTATGAATATGTCGACCGCGAGGCGACCAATCGAAATCGGCATGTAAATTGAAATTCAGCTGTGAGGGCGGTGATGTGATATGGTTTTGAGGACCTATCTCAATATGCTGACGACAAGGGCAACGAGATCTTCGGGATCTATCGGCTTTTCGAGGAGCGCCACGCCGTATCGGGCAGCAATCGACCGGTCATGGGGTGTCGCATTGCCAGAGACGAAGATGAAGGGCGTGCGAGACCCTGCCATCCGTAACTGCGTGAGCAGGGCTGTCCCGGACATTCCGCGCATTTGAACGTCGCACACGATGCAGTCGGCTTTAGGCTCGATCTCGAAGGTCAGGAAGGCTTCGGCGGAGTCAAAAGCATGGGCGTCGTGACCAAGCGAACGTACTAGCGTCATGGTCGACAACCGGATCGAGGTTTCGTCATCAATGACGCAGACGGTTTTTGGAGGCACGAATTTTCTCGCAGACGCCCACCTCAGAATCAGATGCCGATTGGGCGAGGCTTCATATAGTGCAGACTAACTTGTGGCCGAGCGAGAAGGCACTATCCTAAGGTATAGTGGCGGCTCTACTTTGGTTCGGAGTATTCGATTCATCGAGTCGGAATTTACATGCTCCAGATTTAATTAATTCCATCGCCTGATATCTTTTTACCGGATGCCGAAGATGAATTTCTCTCACTCCCACGATGATGAGCGATTTGAGGAAGAGAGAGCGTTGCAATTCGATCTGTCCAACTATCAGCTCTTCCTTTCGGCACCGATTCCGATTATGGTTGAAGACTGGTCGCGCGTTTATCGGGCGATCATGGAATTGCGCCGCAGTGGCATAACGAATCTCGATGTGTGGTTCGATTCAAATCCACAAGCTGTGGCCGATTTGAGGGCGCTGCACTCTTTTGTCGAGGCCAATGATGCCGTCGTGGAGCTATTCGAAGCGGGAACGAGAGGTGCTTTTTTCGATCGCGCAAAACAATTGCTTCCCGCCGACCGTACTAGCAACATCGCCGTTTATCGGGCGATGTTCGAAGGGCGGGATGCGTGCCAAGGCGAGCGCACTCTGGTTACATTTTCTGGCAAGCGGGTGCCGATCGTGTGGCGATGTTCCCTTCCCAGGCATGAGGACGGTTATCGTCGGCTCTGTTTCTATGGGTTTGACGTAACCGCGCAAACGGAAAGCAACGATCGCATGCAGGCAATGCGAGCGGAAATGGCGCGATCGGCGCGCGTCTCGTTGTTCGGGGAAGTGGCGGCCTCAATCCTGCACGAAATCAGCCAACCGCTTTCGGCTACACGCACTTCTGCAGACGCCGCGTTGCGGTGGCTGCAAAATGACTCTCCAAATATCGAACAGGCGACCGAAGCTATCCGGGATTCAGCACGTTGGGCCCGAGATGCGACCGAAATCTGCAGAAAGATCCGTGGTTTTCTCGGGAAGGTTCCAGTTCATTCCGTCGTGTCATCAGCAAGTGGCGTCGTCGAAGCGGCGGCTTTTTTGATTTCGCCGGAGGCAAATTCAAAAGCCATCGCTTTCGACCGGCGCCTGGACGCAGATCTCTCGATCTTTGCTGATCCTCTCCAGATTCAGCAGGTTCTAGCGAATCTGCTGTTGAACGGCGTTCATGCGATCGACTCGGCCGACGGCGGCGAACGGCGACTTACTGTTGTCGCTAGCAGGACCAGTTCGGATGAGGCGCTGTTTGAAGTAAGAGATTCGGGAGCTGGCATGACTGAGGAAACGCTATCCTCGCTCTTTCAGCCGTTCTTTACAACCAAGGCGTCCGGCATGGGAATGGGCCTTGTTGTTGCGCGTTCTATCGTCGAAGCCCATGGAGGCCGCATCTGGGTGGAGAGCAATCCCGGTTTCGGGACCAGCTTCTTCTTCACGCTGCCCATATCCGAATCGCTCTACGCGACCCGTTAGCCGTCGGGTCAACCGCGTGCAAGCAATAGTTCTGGGACTTTCCTTCCGCTATCGCATCTCGTGATCGGGTGCCCGTCGAAGGAATCGTCGCGAGCTCAGTGCGTCAACCGATGCAAAGATCCCTTGAGGAAAGAACGCCCGGGCGACATATCCTGCGAACATCGCATAGATAAAAAAGTCGAAAAACTCGACGGTGTTCGCCAGAGCGAGACCGACAATGTTCGCCGAAGTGAGACGTGCCTCGGGATGCTTGCTGACGCTGTGATACTCACGTTCAGTTGTCGGGTCGGTCTGGGGAAGGTAAGCACTCCTACTTTGCGGTTCGGGAGCGTGAGTCATTGGGGGACTGATACCGCCTCCAGGTTGTGGGAGCAGTACCGGAATGATAAAGGCTAATTCCGGGATAAGCGCGATCAGATTCTCAAAAAACTGCGAAAACAGTTTCTTCGAGATCTGCATTCTCAACCATCTTGCCGGACTGGATGGTATGCGAAGTTTAGGGAGGGGCGTGTGCGCACTCGCACACGCGATGCCCCCGCCATTCACCTCCTTTAATGTCCTGCTTCTCCCGGCACGAGATTGTTCGTCACCGACGTCACGCCAGCGATCTGCGTCGCGGTATTGCCTGCAAGTTGGACCTGCTCGGTATCCGGTACATGTCCGGACAAACTGATGACGCCATGGCGTGCCAGAACAGTGATGTTGACGGTCTGCAGCCCCTTCGTTTTCGTTAGTGCAGTGCGAACCTGTTTGGCAAGGGCACGATCGGCGGCGCGCTGAGCCTTCTTTTGGCTCTTCGCGCTGTCATGTTCCGCGACATGCGTTGCAATCGGCGCAGAGTAATTCTCTTCGGCAGCATGAGCCGGGATGCCGAACGCGAGATAGGTCACACACAGGATGGAAGCAAGCGACTTCTTCATTTGAGACTCCGATGTCTGAGGTGTAAATCTGAAAAGGCGGAGGGTGTTGATGCCCGACGAAATGGTACGCATGTCGATAAGTGCGCTCAATGGCTCATAGGCGAATACAGCATTCATAGATTTCGAGGTAGTAAATATAAATGCGTGCGTTTAAACCTGCCGACAGTTGCGCGGCGCCTCATGGGACATCACGCATGTTTCCCTGACGTCACATAAATACGGTTCCTCGTTGTGTTTGATGTCTCACCAGATTTTTCCAATGCAGCTTGAGTCTTCAGTGAGACTGAATTCTCTTTATGCCCGCGACCGGTTGATCCGCGCGGTCATGGGCCAATAGACTTCGAGGCATCAGACAAAACAGATCGGGTCGCCACGTCTCCCATGTCCAGCGTCCGCCCCGGGGCCGTCTATTGCACCTAACTCTCATGGAGAGAAAAATCATGGCACATGCACAACTAGGTACCGCGCTGATCACGGGCGCATCGTCAGGGATTGGCGCTGTTTACGCAGAGCGTCTCGCCCAACGCGGCTACGACCTTATTCTCGTTGCACGCAATCGCGACAGGCTCGACCGGCTTGCACAGCGCATTGGCAATGAAACTGGGCGAACGATCGAGACGATCGTGGCAGACCTCGGTGATCGGAGCGCACTCGCGGTTGTCGAGACGAAGCTCAAAGAAGACGCGAACATTAACCTGCTCGTGAACAATGCTGGCGTTGGCACGCATAAACCGCTGCTCGACAGCGATGCCGATGCCATGACAAAGATGATCGGTCTCAACGTGACGGCGTTGACGCGTCTGACATACGCGGCCGCCCCGCAGTTCGCGGCCCGTGGCGCTGGAGCGATCATCAACATTGCATCCATTGCGGCCATAACGCCCGAACTGCTCAATGGCGTCTACGGCGGCAGCAAGGCGTTTGTTCTGGCGCTGAGCCAATCTCTGCATCACGAACTGGCCGGCAAAGGGGTGCGAGTTCAGGCGGTGCTGCCTGGCGCAACGGCAACGGAATTTTGGGAGACCGGTGGCCTTCCGCTGGAAAATCTTCCCAAGGAAATTGTTATGTCCGCGTCCGACATGGTGGATGCTGCTTTGACGGGCTTTGATCTCGGCGAACTTGTGACGCTTCCGTCGTTGCATACGATTGCGGCATGGGACCAGCTCGAGGCATCGCGCGGCGCGTTGGTGGCTCAGCTTTCCAACAACACGCCCGCTCCACGATATTCCGTCGAGCAATAACGCCAGTTGATCTTCATCGCCCGACCGATTTGTCTCCCGTGAGCTGCATGATCGGCTTAGAGCGGATGGAGTCGGCATGCTCGCGGATGAAGGGGGCAGGCAAAAACGCGCTCACGCAGCGGGTGCCCAGAGCACGTATGAGCATCGTGAGTCGCGACCATTTTAAGCCGGGCCGTTCGGGAATCTCCCGGAACGGCTGGCTGCGGTATCTCATTCGCACAGAGGAGATTGGGCGACGTGAGTCAAAATGAGTTCATTGGAAGCAGCGAATCGCAAGCGCTGCTCGAAGAGCTGGCGCGCCTTTTCATGGCCGTGAAGAGGAAGGCACCCGGGAGGCTTGCTCCGGACGTCGACACTTTCACGCTTAAAGTCCGCGCACCCCTGGATTGGCTGGACGGACCTGAGGTTGAGGTTCGGGTCCATCGCCGCGGCAAGGGCAAGCCGGCCTTGCTTGTACATGGCTGGCAGAGTCAGGCAGCAGAATTGGACGCTCTGTCAGGCGCTCTTGTACGCGCGGGTTTCGAAGTCTGGATGCCGGACTTGCCCGGACACGGATATTCGAGCGGCGCTCATCTGAGCTTGCCTCTTGCCACATCTACGCTCACCGAGGTTCAGACGCTTGTTGGCCCGTTTTCTTACGCGGTTGGGCATTCATACGGTGGCGCCAGTGTTGTGCATGCCGTGGGACAGCAACTTAAGGTCGACCGCGTCGCCGCACTGGCGCCGCCGATGCATTACGGCCATTTTGCGAGGAGTTTCGCTGTCAAAGCAGGACTTCCCGCGCCCTCGGTTGCTCTATGGCTTGACCAGCTATTCACGATGACTGGAACCCATCCTGACGAAATCAGCTTTGAGGGGCACGTCACGGAACTGTCGCAGCCAGCGCTTCTCCTGCATGGCACTGACGATCAAATTATTCCATACACCCAATCTGAGGCCGTGGCCTCTATCTGGCCGAAGGTGGTCTGGATACCGCTCCCTGGTGTTGGGCACTTCGATTTACCGAGAGATCCGAAAGCACTCGACTATGTGATCGACTTCGGACTTGGGAAGCCTCTCAATTTCACGGAATAACGCGCGCAATCGCGCACACCAGCAGAATTCTGGTTCGCTGGCCCCACAAATGCAAAGTTCGAAAAAATGACGGATAAGATACTTACGAATGGTGCCGGCGCTCCGGTAATCGATAACCAGAATTCGCAGACTGCCGGCCCGCGCGGCCCCGTGATGCTCCAGGACGTCTGGCTGCTCGAAAAGCTCGCGCACTTCGACCGCGAAGTGATCCCCGAGCGCCGCGTGCACGCCAAGGGCTCGGGCGCGTTCGGCACGCTCATGGTCACGCACGACATCTCGCGCTTCACCAAAGCCAAGGTGTTCGGCGAAGTCGGCAAGGAAACGCCGATGTTCATGCGCTTTTCGACGGTCGCGGGCGAGCGCGGCGCCGCCGACGCCGAGCGA
>NZ_CAJMZH010000030.1:0-37102 GCF_905220285.1 Paraburkholderia sp. J94
CGCTGCGCTGTCAGTGACAGTGAATTGCGAAGGAGGCGAATTCTAGTCACGCAGATGACATATTGCAAGCGCTTTTTTGATATGTCAGGCGTGGCGCGCCATCACTCGTTCGACGATCCGCAGATAGTGATCGAGATCGGGCGTCGGCTTGCCCGCCACCTTGGCGAGATCGTCCCAACGGCGCAGGCGCACCGCATCGTCGGCGTAGGGACGCGCGGCGAACTCGCGCGCCGTCTCCGCATCGAAAATGCCGCCTTGCAGCTGCAGGCTGCGCACCGAGTCCGCCGAGAGACAACTGAAATACGCGTCGTCGGTCGCGCACAGATAGCGCTTCGCATCGACGTGCAGCTTGATCGGCTCCAGCACCGCATCGGGTAGCACCGGACGCAGGAAGGGCAGCGCATAGTATTGATGCAGGTCGTCGATACCGCGTGCCGTCGGCGTTTCGCCCTGATGGTTGAGCAGATGCCCGAGGTCGTGCAGGAAGGCGGCCGCCACGAGTTCGTCGCTCGCGCCCTCTTCCTCGGCCAGCGCGCCGCTCTGTAGCGCGTGTTCGAGCTGCGTCACCGGCTCGCCGCTATAAGCCTGCTCGCCGTGCGTTTCGAACAGGCTGCGAATATCGTCCAGACTCAGTGCCATGCTTCTCCACCTTTTTCTCGATCGCGACGACAACAGCCGCGCCACCCGCGCCGCCGCCTTCGTCTATACAAACTCGTCCTGCGCGCGCATCAGCGCGGCCGCTTCCTCGGCGTCGCGCGACGCGAGCGCATTCAGGATCGCCCGATGCCGCGCATACGACCGCTCGCGCGCGGCGTCCGTCAACGCATCGCGCGGCGACAGCCGCCACTCGCGCACCGCGCGCCGATACGCCTCGTGCAGCTTGCCGTTGCCCGCCGCCGCCACCAGCGCGTCGCGAAACGCCTCGCGCGCCCGCGCGTAGTGCGTGTCGTCGTCGATATGAGCGAGCGTGTCGCGCATGAGATCGAGCCGCGCGCGCAGATCGGCGACCTGGGCCGCGTCGATACGCGCCGCCAGCGTGCGGCACGCCGCTTCCTCCAACACCGTGCAGAGCGCCGCGAGTTCGCCGGCCTCCGCGTCCGAGACGCTGCGCACGAACACGCCGCGATGCTTCTCGTTGCGCACGAGGCCCGCCTGTTCGAGCGCGCGGAACGCCTCGCGCACCGGACCGCGCGACACCTGCAGACGCGCCGCCCATTCGGCTTCGACGAGCTTCGCGCCCGGTTCGAGCTGACCGCCCGCGATACAGCGCTCGATCTCGTCGCGCACGAGATCGGTCAGCGAGTGCTGGCGTAACAGAGCAATCGGTGCGATCGGCGTGGTCGCGGCGCTGAGTGACGATGCCCCGCCCCACTGCGCCTGAGATTGCGCCCGAGACCCCGCCTGCGCTTCATCGCGTCCGTCTTTCGACACGCTCGTCTCGTCTTCGTTACGCACTTCGCGTCGTTCCCTTGCATCGCGCCCGGCACGCTTGTCCGGCGCGTCGAGCCATCGTGCGTTCATCGACTCAGGCCGCACGCCGACGCGGCACGCGCGCCGCGATCAGCAGCAGCGCCGCCAGCGACACGATCAGCAGAATCAGCGACAGCGCCGACGCCGGCAGGTAATACCCACGCTCGACCGCGCCGACCACGACGATCGGCACCGTCTGGAATCCCGGCGGATACACCGTGAGCGTCGCGCCCAGTTCGCCGAGCGAGAGCGCGAAACCCAGCGCGAGACTCGCGCGGATCGCGGGCACGAGCTGCGGCAGCACCACGCGGCGCAGCACCATCGCAGGCGGCGCGCCGAGGCTCGCGGCCGCTTCGCGCAGCACGGTCAGTTCGGGACGCAGCGCCGCCGAGGCACAGCGGTAACAGAACGGCAGCACCAGCGCGAGCTGCACGAACACGACGATAGCCGCCGAACTCGACAGATCCACGGGCGCCTTGTGATAGGCGATCAGCACCGCGAGACCGAGCACCACGCTCGGCACGCCGTTGGGCACCATCGCGAGCGTATCGACGACCGCGCCGAGCCCCTTGCGGTCGCGGCCTTCGAGCGCCAGCGCGAGCCACAGTCCGAGCGCCGTGCCGAGCACGGCCACGCCGAAGCCCACTTCGAGGCTCGTCGCGAGCGCGTCGAAATCGGTCGAGCCGAGCCGCTCGAACCAGCGCGTGCTGTAGCCATCGGGCAGGATCGTGCCCGACCAGTGCGACGCCACGCTCGACAGCGCGACGACGATCACCGGCAACACGAACAACCAGAAGCACAGCAGCGCGGCGAGCGCGAGCAGCACGCCGCCCGCAAAACGCGATACGAAACTGCGCTCGACGGGCCGCGCACGCAGATGCTTCGGCGGCAGCGCGACGCTCGCGCCTTCGCTAACCGGATTAGTTGACATTGCGCGCGCCTCCGTGACTGCGTCGATTCACGCGCCGATACAGCGCATACAGTGACAGCGACATCGCGAGCATCACGACCGCGCCCGCGGCGGCGGTCGGCAAGTCGAGATCGACGGTCGCCGAGCTATAGATCGCGACGGGCAGCGTAACGAGATGCGCGCTGCCGAGCACGAGCAGAATGCCGAACTCGTTGAACGTCAGCAGGAAACACAGGATCGTGCCGGCGGCGATGCCCGGCCACGCGAGCGGCAGGATCACGCGCGCGGCGACCATGCGGTTGTTCGCGCCAAGACTGCGCGCGGCTTCGATCAGCCGCATGTCGAGCAGCGAGAACGCGGCGAGCGTCGGGCGCACCACGAAGGGCGCGTAGAACACGACTTCCGCGAGCACCACGCCGCCGATGCCGAACAGGAAATCGAGCGGCGGCGACTGCAGATGGAACAGGCGTTGCAAGCCGATGCTCACCGAGCCCTGCGAGCCGTACAGAAAGATCAGCGTGAACGCGACCAGAAACGACGGAAACGCCACGAACAGTTCGAGAAAGCGCGTGACGAGCTGCGCGCCCGGAAACGGCTTGAAGAACAGCATCGCCGCGATCGCCACGCCGAGCAGCGACGCGAGGCCCGCGCTCAGAAACAGGATCCACAGCGTCGTGCCGATCACGCCGCGCGAATCCGGGTTGCCGAAGAAGCTCGCGTAGGCGCCGAAGCCCAGACCGTGCGCGCCCGTGAGGCTCAGCAGCACCAGACGCACGAGCGGATACACCACGAGCGGCCCGAGCACGAACACGAGCAGAAACGCGATGTGCCATTGCGCGCGGCGCTCGCGGCGGCGCACGGCGGCCGCGTGGGCGTCGGCGCCCGGCAAGGCGAACGGCGCAGCCGCCGCCGCGCTCGAATCAGGGGTGGATAAGGACGACATCGTCAGCCTCGTAGCGCAGGGAGACGCGCATGCCTTTTTCCGGCGTGATGCCGTGGCCGCGCTGCATGGTGACGAGCACCGGTTCGTTCGGCATCGCGTCGAGCAGCACCGGCACGGAAAGCACCGAGCCATACCATTCGACCGATTCGATCGTGCCGTGCAACTGCCCTTCGCCGAGCGGCGCGATGCGCAGGCTTTCGGGACGCAGGCAGGCGAGCTTGTCGCGCACGTCGTGACGCGCGTCGCCGACCGGGAACGCCACGCTGGGCGGCAGCAGGTTCGCCGCACCCAGATAGCGCGCGACGTAGGCGTCGTTCGGCGTGTCGTAGAGTTCCTGCGGCGTGCCGAGCTGCGCGATGCGGCCGTCGCGCATCAGCAGCGTGCGGTCGGAGAGCACCAGCGCGTCGTCCTGATCGTGCGTCACGCAGACGATCGTCAGGTCGGGCAGACGCTCGTGCAGCGCCTTGAGTTCGCTGCGCACCGAAGCGCGCAGATTGGCGTCGAGCGCCGAAAGCGGTTCGTCGAGCAACAGCACGTCCGGCTCGATCACGAGTGCGCGCGCCAGCGCCACACGCTGCTGCATGCCGCCCGAGAGTTGCGCGGGCATCACGTGGCCCTGATCGCCGAGCTGCACGAGCTTGAGCGCATCGGCCACGCGGCGCGCGATCTCGCGCGACGGCACGCGGCGCGCCTTCAGCCCGAACGCGACGTTCTCGAACACCGACAGATGCGGGAACAGCGCATAGCTCTGGAACAGCAAGCCCAGGTTGCGCTGATGCGGCGGCACGTGCGTGAGGTCGCGGCCCGCGACGGTCAGCGTGCCCGCCAGCCCGTCGGCTTCGATGAAGCCCGCGATGAAGCGCAGCAAGGTAGTCTTGCCGCAGCCGCTACGGCCCAGCACGGTCAGCAGTTCGCCGCGCCGGATCGTGAGCGAAAGGTCATTCAGCACCGTGCGCGCGCCGAAGCGCACGCTCAGACGATCGATCTGCACGCCGGCCACGGCCGCCGTATCGGTTAGACCGGACACGTCCGGCATCGCGCGGGCCAGGTCGGCCGACGCCAGGGTTGCGGTATTCACCGGTTCATCTCCACGTATGACTCAATGCATGCGCGCGCGGCCCCGCGAGGCGGCCGCGCGCAGCGAGCCACGTTTATTGCGGCTTGACGACTTCGACCTGCTTGCCCGACGAGCCGATCACTTCATTCTTCCAGCGCGTGGTCCAGCCGGCCTTCTTCGCCATCACCTGGTTCCAGTCCACCGGAATCAGCTTGACGCCCTGGATCGCCTGCTTGACGACTTCGCCGTTCTTGCCCGTGAGCGCCACGTCCGTGCGGCCCGGAATGCCGAAGATGTCCGGCACCTTCGCCTGCACGTCCGTCGACATCAGATAGTCGATCAGCTTCTTGCCCGCCGCCTGGTTCGGACCGTTCTTGATCAGGCCGATCGCGTAGGGCAGCTGGAACGTGGTCGGATGGCTGTTCGCGTCGGCGGCGAGGAAAATCGGCTTGAGCGAGAGACCGCCGTTGGCCGCGTCGTCGAGATCCATCTGCAGGTCGCCGTTGGCCACCGAGATTTCGTTACGCGAGAGCAGCACGTCGAGGTAGCCCGTGCCCTTGGTGTGGAACTTGGCGCTCTGTTCGAGCTTCTTCAGATAGTCGAACGCCTTGTCCTCGCCCATCAGCGAAGTCGTGAGGATGATCACGGCCATGCCGTCGCCGGCCGTGGCCGGATTCGAGTACGCGACCTTGCCCGAGTAGTCCGGGTGCAGCAGATCGGCGAAGGTCTTCGGTTGGGTCTTGACGACTTCGGGGTTGATCGCGAACGAGAAGTAGTTGTTCACGAACGTCGCCCACGAACCGTCCGTCGCCTTGGCGATGGCCGGCACGTTCTTGTAGTTCACGCTCTGGTACGGCTGCAGCAGGCCGCTTTGCTGCGCCTGCTGGATGAACGGCGGCAGCGTGACGATCACGTCGGCCTTGGGCGCATCCTTTTCGACGTTCGCGCGGTTCACAACTTCGCCGCTGCCCGCCGTCACGATGTTGACCTTCACGCCTTCCTGCTTTTCGAAGGCCGGCAGCACGTCGCGGTAGAGATTTTCGAGGCCGTCGGCCGTGTACAGCACGACCGCGCCGGCGGCATGGGCGCTCAGCGCGACGCCCTGAAGCATCGCCGCAGCGGCCAGCATCGGCAGCGCCTTGCGTGCAAAACCGGCGCGATGGGAATTCCTGTGGTTCATGTCACTCTCCGAAGGCAAAAACCATTGGCTCGGGGATACCCGATGCGTATGTGTCATTGGTCGTGTCAGCGATCGTGTCGTCGATCGCAGATCAATCGAACGTCGGCGGACTGCGCCGCCAGCCATGCCCGTCCGGTGCGCCGCGCGGATTGCAGATTGTCTGCAATCCGTCGTCGCCGCTCCGGGACGTCGAGCCGGACAGCACGCCAGGAGGCGTCCCTGTGGTGCTCCTGATCGCGCGCCGGCCCCGTCTGAACGGGCCCGGCAAGAATCACAGGTTTTCGTGACAGGGCCATGACGATTGTGGCGTTTGTCAAAAAATTCCACAATTCGCCAAAAATCCCCATATCGATGGACGCACGCATGCCCCGCGCGAGTGCGCGGATATCACCGTGGAAGGGCGTAAAAGGCGATACGGAATGCGCCGCGCGGCATCAAGGCGCGGCGCGGCGGCAAGGCGGGAAAGGCAGAAAGGGAGAGCGCGGCGGCAGGAAAAATCAGGCGATGACGAGTTCGGGCCCGCGCGCCTCGATCGCACGCGCGACGGTCTTGTCCGGCGCGAGTTCGGTGATGACGTAGCGCGCGCGTTCGAAGCCGTTGATGCGCACCGGCGTCATGCGGCCGAACTTCGAGTGGTCGGCGACCACGATCGCACAGGCCGCCGCCAGCAGCATGCGGCTGCGCACTTCGGAGACCATGCGCGAGTAATCGGTGAGCCAGCCGTCGGCGGTGATGCCGCCCGCGCCGACGAAGGCGTAATCGGCGTGATATTGCGAGAGTTGCTGCACGGTATCGAGGCCGAACGTGGCTTCCTCGTGATCGGACAGCTCGCCGCCCAGCAGCGTCACGCGGTTTTCGTTGCGGCGGCCGAGCAGCAGCGCGATGCGCCAGTCGTTCGTATAGACCGTGAGGCGATGGCGGTCCGTGAGCGCGCGCGCAAGCGCATGCGTCGTACTGCCCGAATCGATGATGACGGACGCGCCGTCGGGCACGAACTCTGCTGCGCGCTCGCCGATCGCGCGCTTGGCGCTGGCATTGGCGGCCTCGCGCACATCGAGATCAGGCTCGCTGCGATCGCTCGACAGCGCACCGCCGTGTGTGGTGACGAGCAGTCCGCGGCCCGCCAGCGTGTTGAGATCGCGGCGGATGGTTTCACGCGAGACGCGCAGCTCGCGCACGAGATCCGCCACCGAGAGCGCGCCGTTCCGGTTCACTTGCGAAAGGATGTATTGGTGACGTTGTTCTGCGAGCATCTGGGTGGGGCGCGCGGCGCGCGTGGAAATCTGAAAAGGCCGCCGTATTGTATTACGCGACCGCATGGCGACGGGCCGGGCCGCGCGGCGGCGATCCGTGGCGCAGGCCATGCGCTGCGGATCAGGCCGGCGCACCAGGCAAAACCGGCACTGCCATCGCGCGGTCATCCCTGCTAATCTCGTGTGGCCGTCCGGGCGCCGGACGACCCCTGTTTTGTCGACAGCCGACTTCATGCTTGCACGACTTCGTCAACTGCGTCTCCTGTTTTGCGCGCTGCGCTACGGCATCAAACTGATCTGGCTCGCGGCGCCCGAGCATCACAAGCTGCACTGGATCCTCTCGCTCGCGGCGCGCATGCGCGAGGACGAGCGCCTCGCCGCGCGTCTCTCGGGCGCGCTGCCCAAACTCGCGCCGATCGCGGGCGCCTTCGCGCAGACGCTCGCCGCACGGCCCGAACTCGCCACCATCACGCTGCACGACGCCATCGAGTCGATCGAGCATTTCGAAGCGCCGCTGGCCGGCGCCGAACTCGATGCGGCCCTGCACCGCGCCTTCGGCAAGCCGCCGCAGACGCTGCTCGCCTGGATCGATCCCACGCCCTGCCACAACGGCTGGTGCGAGCAGACTCACGTCGCGCGCCTCGTCGAGCCCATCAACGGACATCATCTGGTGACGGTGCGCCTGCTGCGTACGCACCAGGCCGAAGAAGTCGACGACGACGCCGCGCTGCTATGCGGCGTCGCGCGCTGGCTCGAACGGCTTTCGGGCGGCGCGCGCCGGCTGCAATTGCGCGCGCTCGCGCAAACGCTGCGCGATGACTTGCAGCGCCGCTTCGATCTGCGTGCCCAGGCCGCGAACCTGAGCCAGAGCGGCCACCATCTCGCCGACGACAAGCGCGTGCTCGTGCCCGATGTGATCTGGGAACTGTGCACCGCGCACACGCTCGCGATGCAGCACGTCGACACGGTGCGCGCGACCGACGTCGTGGGTCTCGCCGAGCATCGCATCAACGCCGCGAGCGTGGCCGCGCATCTGATCGAAGTGGTCACGCAGCAGGCCTTCGAGCACGGCTTCTTTCACGCGGCCCTCGATGCGCGCCGCGTGGCCGTGAGCGTCGAGCCCGAGACGCGCGGACGCCTGATCTTCGCGAGCGCCGCGCTGATGACGAGCCTGTCCTCGCCCGAGCGCGAGTTCTTCGTGCATGGCGCGACGGCGCTGTTCGACCAGGACTACGCGCGGCTCGCGGAGCTGCATCACCACGCGGGCCACGTGCCGGCGCACGCGCGCACCGAACGCATCGAAGCGGAACTGCGCACGCGCAGCGAAGCGCACTTCGCGGACGATTCGAGCGAGCGCAGTGCGGGCGCGCTGTTTCATCATCTGCTGCATGCGGTGCAGCCGTTCGGCGGCGAGGTGTCGCCGCGTCTCGTCGCCGCGCAGCGCGCCTTCGGCGAAGCCGAAGCGCTCGCGCGCACGATGCATCCGGGCATCGATGCGTGGAGCATCGCCCGATCGACGCTCGGCGACATCGCCCGCCGCGATCTGGGTCATCACGGCTGGATCAAGCGGCTTTCGCAGGAACTGCCGCATCTCGCGCAGATCGCGCCGCGCGTGCCGCAGCTGGTTTATCACTTCATGAATCGGCACGCGAACGTGGCGCATGGACAGCCCGGCGCGCAAACGACGACATCGGCCGGGATGCTGGAGGCGCTGCGTCGCGAACATCGACGCACGCGCGCATTGCTGATCGCGTGCGCGCTCAGCGGTGCGTTTATCGGCGTGGCCGCGACGCTGGTTGCGTTCTAGATTTGGCGCGAGAGTCGGCTGAATGACGGCCTGAATGGCGGCTGAACCACGCCTGAATGTCGGTTGAATGTCGGTTGAATGTCGGTTGAATGACGGCTGAGTGGCGGCTGAATGACGGCTGCGGCTTCTGTGGCGGCAGCGTCTCCGCCAGCGTTTCGCCCTCTTCGTTTGACCTCGCCGCGCAGAACTGGCTGTTAGTTGCGATTCGCCGGAACACGCCACCAGTGCAGTCCTGAACAAGACCGCCACCGCCGCGCCGCGCGATACTCCGGGCCTTTCGAACCCGATGCGCCGCACCGCGGCGCGCGCCCGCGTCCTCACAACCGATGCTCGCCTCGCTCGCTCCCGCCCTCTTCGTCGCCCTGTGGTCGACGGGTTTCGTCGTCGCCCGCGCCATTGCGCCCTACGCCGATCCCAATCTGTTCCTGCTCGCGCGCTTCGCGGGCACGGCCGCGCTGTTCGCCTGCGTCGCGCTGGCGATGCGCGCGCCCTGGCCGCGCGGACGCGAGATCGGCAAGCATCTGTTCGCGGGCGCGCTGCTGCAAGGCGTGTATCTCGGCGCGGGCTACTGGGCCGTCGCGCAAGGGCTGAGCGCGGGCGTGATGGCGCTGCTCGGCGCGCTGCAGCCGCTGCTCACGGCCACGCTCGCCGCGCCGCTGTTCGGCGAACGCATCTCGATGCGGCGCTGGCAGGGCATGTCGCTCGGTCTCGCGGGCGTCGTGCTCGTGCTGATGCCGAAGCTCAGCGCCGCCTTCCACGCCACCGCCAGCGTCAGCGCCGATCCGGCCGGCGCGCACGCAAATCCGCTGCTGGTGGTCGTGGTCGCAGTGCTCGCGGTCGGCGCGATCACGGCGGGCACGCTGTATCAAAAGACCTCGCTCGCCCAGGCCGATATCCGCAGCGCGAGCGCGGTGCAAAATGCGGGCGCTGCGATCGTCGCGGCGCTGCTGGCGCTCTCGCTCGGCGAACATCGCTGGATCGGCTCGGCGACCTTGTGGATTTCGCTCGCGTGGGGGATCGCGATGCTTTCGGGCGCGGGCGTGACGCTGCTCGTCTGGATGGTGCGGCACGGCGATGCCGCGCGCGCCACCGCGCTGCTCTACCTCGCGCCGCCGCTGGCCGCGCTCGAAAGCTGGCTGCTGTTTCGCGAGACGCTCGCGCCGATCCAGATCGCGGGCTTCGGCGTGGCGCTCGCGGGCGTGCTGATCGCGCGGCGCGGCTGACCGTTCAGCCGCCACGACCGCTTCCCCAAAACAACACGCGCGGCGGGCTGGAAGCCACGCCGCGCATGTCGTGACGCGCACGCCTCAACGCATCAATCCGCCGTATCGCCGCCCTTCGGCACCTGGGCGTGCGCCTTCGCGCCGGGCGCGGGCGCCCAGCCGGGCCGCGCCTTGCGCGCCGAATCGATCACGACGATGAAACGTCCTGCCCACGGCGAGATCTGCCGATCCGAGTGCAGCACCCAGAGCGACTTGCCCGATTCGACGAGCGCCTGATACTCGGCGTCGATGATGCCGTGATGATCGATGAAACGGTTCAGCGTGGACGGAATGCGCACGCAGCCCTTCGAATGGCGGATGCCGAGCAACGGTTCAAGACGATCGGGGTCGGTCGCGTGCATCTGGAAGCGCATCGGCGAGACGCCGCCCTTGCCCCAACCGCGCTCGCCATCAACCCAGCCCAGATCGTAGATGCGCATGTCGCGCGCACCATAGCCGCGAATGCCGTTCTGGTTCATCGTGCCTTCGGCGCGGAAGTCCATGTTCGACGGCGTGTGCTCGAACACGCCGAGCGGCGTGAGGAAGTGATCGAATTCGCCGGGACGGCCGGTCGCGACCGGCGACGCGCCGACCATCTGCCAGGAATCCTCCGGCATCGCGCGGAAGTAGATGAAAAGTGCCTGCACGTTGGCAGCGCGATCGACGAGGATGACGTACTCGCCCGCCAGCTCACCGAGGTCTTTCTCGTCGAGCGCAGCCTGCAGGCGCTGGCCGTAGGCGCGCTGCTCGGCGATCGGCACGCGCAGACGGCGCTTCACCTCGCGCGCGAAGTCGTCGCGCATGGCGAGCGCGCGGCGGGTTTCATCGGCGGCCTGTTCGGGCGTGAGTTTCGGATGCTCGGGCAAGACGAGCGGCGCGGGGCCGGCGGCGGCCGGCGCGGACGCGTTCGCGGTGGCGCTGGCCGCCGCGTTCTCGGCCGAAGCCGCGCTGGCGGCGCTGGCGGCGGCAGTCCGCGCCCCGGATGCCGAAGACGCTGCCGCCGCTGATGCCGCCGCAGAAGCCGGAGCCGTCGCATACGCAGCGCTCGCGGCGGGCGCCATGGAAGCGGCGGCCGTGGGCGGCGTGGAATGCGGCGCGGACTTGGAGCCGGTGACGGGCGCAGTAGCGGACGCGGCCTGAACCGCCCCCGACGTCACGCGCGTCCCCGACGCCGCGACGGGACCGGCCGCCCAGGCGCTCGCCGTGGTCCAAGCCGCACAAGCGGCGAGACAAAGCGCGCGGCGCGTAAGACCGCCCAACTTCGCGGCATCCCCCCGGACACCCGCGTTCATGCGCGCCGTCACGCAGCGCGACAAAAGGACTTTCATCGAGAACCCGGCACGTTATGCGTTTTGTCTGAAATGGATGAACTGGCACGGCCCCGCAATTTCGGTGCCGCGTCAGGTTCGTTCGCCATTAAACCAGACAAAGGAGGCGTGCCGCCGCGGCTGCGGCATAGCGTTCGCACAGCGCGGGACGACACAAACGAAAACGTCGCCGAACGGCGACGTTGTGCGGACATACAGAACGATGACCGGATATGGCGCTATGGGCGCCACGATGCGGCCTGACGGCGGCGCTCGTCTTCGTCCTCGCTCTCGAAGGGCGCGGCGCTCACGCGCAGCGCGACCCCGGCGAGCCGTCGGCTCTGTAGCTCCCGCGCGACCGTTTCGCCGACATACGGCACTTCGGAATCGAGTTCGAGATCGGCATGCGCGTTGGGCGTGCCGACGTCGTACACCGTGACGCTCTTGGCGTAATGCCCGAGTTCGCGCTCGAAAAAATCGCGCACTTCCTGTTCGCTACAGGTCTCGGGCACATTCCAGACGGTCAGGTGCATAACGGCTTACCAGGGACGGCGCGGACGATCCGCGCGAACGCGCACAGGTTGCAGGCTCGGACGAGCCTTCGCGCGAGTCCAAACCGCCTGACCAAGCAGGGCCGCAACGGCAAGCAGCAGCAGGCTGGACGCAAACATTTTGCTTTCTCCTTTTATTGATCACAGTCAGGATAGCCCCATTTGGAGGCGTGTGCGCTGCGTCATTTTGTCGAGCGACACACGGCCACGCTGTCAGACGCAACGACGCAATGGCCGTGCCCATGCGGGCGCAGATTCGCGCGGCTTGAAAAGGATCAGCGAAGGAACGCGGGGACAGGGTCAGGGCTCGTCGTCGCGGCTCGCGGAGGTGGTGTCGCCGCCGTCGGTGCCGCACTGCATGCGCGTGAGTTGATCGTACTGATGCGACCAGTTGCCCGCGATGGCGGCCTGCGCGTCGGACAGCGTAATGCGACCCGCGCAGACACAGCGCTTGAGGCGCACCGTGAGCAAGGACTTGCGGCGCTCGCCCGCGTGACCGCCCCAGGGCAGCAAATCGAAATTGGCGGTGGCGTCCGGCGAACCGCCCAGCAGGATCGGCACGCGCCGGTCGAGCGCGTACGTCACGCCGTCCTCGGCGTCGATGCCGCGCGCCGTGAGCAGACGGGTCTTGAGCGCCATCGCCTCGTCGAAGGGCGGCGCGACGCTGTCGGCGTAACCGGCCCGGCAGATCGTCTCGGAGACGGAATCCTGCGTGACCCGCGCGTCGAGCAGACGCGGGTCTTGCGCCCTCGCGGGCGCGCTGCCGAGCAGGCTGCCCGCGGCGGCCGCCAGCACCATGCCGTGCAGCGTGCGTGTCCAGTTGCGCGAACGTCGCGCGCGCGCACAATGGGCGCCGCCTGTTGCCATGCGACGCACGGCGCGAGATATGTCTGCCAATTCTGCGTTCATGGTTCAGCGCATCGTACGCTGCCGTAAGATGCGCATTGGATGGTCAATGCCGTCTAATTAAAACACATTCGAATTTTTGCGTGGTGAAACCGCACCACAAGCTTTTTTACGAACGATAGAAAACCGGCGAGTCCCAATATTTCGCCGATTCGCATTAGACGCCCGCCATCTTGTCCCGGCAAAATCCGTCACGCACGGCGAGATTGCGCCAAGCCTTCGGATTCAAAGGCGATTTTTACTTCGCATTGCCAACCAATAACAAGCCGATGCTGACAGACCCACGCATGCCCTCCCCCACTGTTCACGTCGCGCCACGCATCACTTTCATCCCTTGACGGTCATCGCGCAAGATCGGCCGTTCGGCCGATGGCAGCGTCATACCCGATGGCGCATAATGACTCGCTCGCTGGCTTCGGCCCGGAGCCGGCGGCCATCGTCGAAGCAAAGCAACTGAGCCATACACAGCATCGCCATAACGCGAAGAAACGAGGAATCCCCATGTCCATCACCCTGTATCAAGCTTCGGTGCCCGTGCTCACGCGCGGCCTCGCCAACCTGCAAAACATCATCGGCAAGGCGCAGGCGCACGCGGCGGAAAAGCAGATCGACCCCACGGTGTTCACCGGCGCGCGACTGTTCCCCGACATGCTGCCGCTGCTGCGCCAGATCCATATCGCCACTGACACGGCGAAGGGTTGCGCCGCGCGTCTCGCGGGTGTGGAAGCGCCGAAGTTCGAAGACGTGGAAGTCACCTTCGACGAATTGCACGCGCGCATCCAGAAGACCATCGACTACCTGAACACCTTCAAGCCCGAGCAGATCGACGGCAACGAGGAAAAGACCATCACGCTGAAGATGCGTTCGGGCCCGATCGAGTTCACGGGCCTGAGCTATCTGCTCAGCTTCGTGCTGCCCAACTTCTTCTTCCACGTGACGACCGCGTACGACATCCTGCGTCACAACGGTGTCGAGCTGGGCAAGCTGGACTATCTCGGCAGCCGCTAACGCGAGCCTCCGCCGCCGGCGCGCATCAGTCGTTCAGTCGAGCGAGAGCCGCACCGCGAAACCGATCAGGGCCGAGGAAAAGGCCCACTTCTGCACGGTTTGCGCGAGCGGATGCTTGCGCAGCAACACGGCGATGCGCGCCGCGCCCAGCGCATAGATCACGTCGAAGATCGCGCACACGATCACGAGCACGACGCCCAGTTCGAGCACCTGCAGCCAGACGGAGCCCGCCTCCGGGCGGATGAACTGCGGCAGCAGCACCGAGCAGAACAGCAGCGCCTTCGGATTGAGCAGGTTGGTCAGCAAGCCCTTGAGGAAGTCGGCGCGCAACGGCCGCGCCGCCGCCGCGCCGGCCTCGTCCGGCAGCGCGAACACCGGCGCGCGGAAAATCTGCACCGCGATATACGTCAGATACAGCGCGCCCGCATAACGCACCCCTTCATAGAGCCACGGCGCGTTGCGCAGCAGCGCCGCGAGACCGCAGGCGGACAGCGTCACGTGTGTGGCGCGCGCGAGGCCGAGCCCGCAAGCCGCCGAGAAACCCCGGCGCACGCCCCGGCTCATGCTGGTCTGCATCACGAGCGCCATATCCGCGCCGGGCAGCGCGCAGACCACGATCAGGGCGGCAATGAACATGAGCAGCAAATGGGCGGAAATCATGATGGCCTCGCGTGAAAGAGGCTCTATGATGCCGCCAACGATGGAGTGATTTCTGGCGTAATCGTCGAGAAATCCTATATGAGTGAGCAGATTGCCCTAAAATCTACTCATCCATAACTGGAAACCACCTCCCGTCATGAGCGACCTCGACAAACTGGACCGCGCGATCCTCGGCGCGCTGCAAACGGACGGCAGAATGCCGAACGCGCGGCTCGCCGAAACCGTCGGCTTGAGCGAGACGCCCTGTGCGCGCCGCCTCAAGCGGCTCGAGCAGGACGGCTATATCGAGCGCTATCGGGCGATGCTCTCGCGCCGCGCGCTCGGCTACGGCGTGGTCGCCTATGTCTCGGTGCGTTTCGCCGTGCACGATCGCGCGCTCGCCGACCGTTTCGAGCGCGAAGTCTGCGCGATCGAGCGGATACTGTCGTGCCACAACGTCGCCGGCACGGCGGACTATATTTTGATGATCGTCGCGCGCGACCTCGACGACTACGGCACCTTCATGCGCGACGAATTGCGTTCGTTGCCGGGCGTGACCTCGGTCGAATCGGCGCTGTCGCTGCGCGAGGTGAAGTCCGAGGGCAGTTTGCCGCTGCCGTGAACGCCCCACTTTCTCTTTCAAACCGGAGCTATCGATGAACCCAGAACAGGCGCGAGCCGAAGAATCCGCCGCAATGGACCGCGTGCTGACCGCCACCCAGCGCGTGAAGACGGCCTTCAACGCCTTGCAGACGCAGTTTCCGCCGCAGGGCGAAGGCCGTCCGTCGCAATTCGCCTTGACGGCATTCGACGCGGCGCTGCAAGAACTCGAAGACGCCCAGGCGGCGTTCGACGAACTGCTGAACGATCTGCTCGACGGCAATCGCTAATTCAAGGACACAGGCCTGAATCCATGACGCACGACACCTGCGTGGATACGCCGATCGTCACGGTGCTCGGCGCCGGTGTCGTCGTCGAGCGCGGCGGAGCGTGGCTGCTCGGACTGCGGCGAAGCCGCTGGGGTTTCGATACCTGGGGCTTCCCCGGCGGCAAGGTCGAAGCCGGTGAAGATCCGCTCGACGCCGCCGCACGCGAACTGCTGGAAGAAACCGGCCTCACCTTGCTGGCGCCGCGCGCCGCGCAATGGGCGAGCGGCTGGCTCGAAGCGGACCGCGTGCGCCACGTCACGCTGTTCGTCGAGGGCGAGGCACACGGCACGCCGGTCGTGGCCGAACCCGAGAAGTGTGCGCGCTGGGCGTGGTTCACGCGCGAAACGCTGCCCGCCAACCTCTTCGAACCGACGCGCCTGTATTTCGAAACGCGTTAGCGCCGCGCCGCCGTCAACTGGCGCGCGAAGGCCGCGATCCGCTCGCAGCCTTCGACGAGCCGCGCGTCGTCGACCACGAAGCCGAGCCGCACATAGCCGCTCGCCGTTTCGCCGAACGCGCTCGCATCGAGCAGCGACACCTTCTGCGCCTCGAACAACTGCCACGTGAACGCGTGCGCATCGAGTCCTGTGCCGCGCACGTCGATCATCATGAACATGCCCGCCTCGGGCAACAGGCAGCGCAAGCCCGGCACGTCGCGCAAATGCGCAAACACGAGGTCGCGTCGGCGCCGGTAAATCGCGCGCATTTCCGCGACCACGTGCTCGCGCTCCTCCAGCGCCGTGAGCGCCGCCTGCTGGATGAAGCCCGGCAGCCCGTAGAACATGCAAAGCGCGAGACGGCCGAGATGGCCGATCAGCGTTTCGGGCGCGATCACCCAACCGAGCCGCCAGCCCGGCATCGCATGCGACTTCGACAGACTGCCGAGCGTGACGGTGCGCTCCGCCATGCCATCGAGCGTGGCGATGCTCACGTGTTCGCGCTCGAACGTGAGATCGGCATAGACCTCGTCGGAGACCACCCAGAGATCGTGGCGCTGCGCGAGCCGCGCGATGCGTTCGAGATGTTCGCGCGGCATCACCGCGCCGGTGGGATTGCAGGGCGTGGCGAAGAAAATCGCGCGCGTGCGCGGCGTGACCGCGGCTTCCAGCGCATCGCAATCGAGATGAAAGCCGCTGTCGGGATCGACGGGAACCGGCACGAGCGTCGCGCCCGACGCGCGAATCGCGGCCTCGTAAGTCAGATACATCGGCTCGGGCACGAGCACTTCGTCGCCCGCTTCGCATAGACAGAGCGACGAGGCGAACAAGCCGTTCTGCGCGCCCGCGCAAAGGATCACGTTCTGCGCGCTCACTTCGCGCGCGCCCACCTCGCGCTGCATGCGCGCGATGGCTTCGCGCAAGGGCTCGCGGCCCATGATGGAGGTGTAATGCGTGTCGCCCTCGCGCAGCGCCGCCACAGCGCGCTCGACGATGGGCGCGGGCGTCGCGAAATCGGGGTCGCCAACGCTCAGAATGATCACGTCCTCGCCGCGCGCCGCCGCCTGTTGCGCGGCGTGATGGATTTCCCACGCCGACGTGCGCCGGCCCTGCAACCGCTCGACCAGATTCGAAAACTTCATCGTCCGCGACTCCCTGTGGCGAAGCGGCGGCGCGCACCTGCACGCCGCCGCCGTCCCGTATGCGTTGTGTGTTCGATGCGCCCTGCTGTGTCCTTCGCAGGCGCGCGCACAACGATACCAAGGAATCACTGCCCGGAAAAAAAGCGCGCAGGCGTTTCCGAATAGAACATCAGTTCGCCGGAGCGATGCCCCGCGCCGCGAGATTCGCATAGAGCGCGCGCACGCCGAAGGTCCACGGCGTGATCTCGTCGCTGAGTTGCACCGTATTGACGAGCGCGCCCAGTTGCGGCGCGGAAATCGTCACGATGTCGCCGAGATGATGCGTGAAGCCCGAACCCGGCGCATCGCGGTCCTGAATCGGCGAGAACATCGTTCCGAGGAACAGCATGAAGCCATCGGGATATTGATGATGCTTGCCGCAGGTTTGCTCGACGAGTTGCTGCGGATCGCGGCTGATTTCCTTCATATGGCTCACGCCGTCGAGCACGAAACCGTCGTCGCTGCCCTCGACGCGCAGCGCCACGCTCGCCGCGCGCACCGAATCGAGCGTGAAATGCTCGTCGAACAGACGCACGAACGGACCGATTGCGCACGACGCGTTATTGTCCTTGCACTTGCCGAGCAGCAGCGCCGAACGGCCTTCGATGTCGCGCAGATTCACGTCGTTGCCGAGCGTCGCGCCCACCGTCACGCCATGCGCGTTCACCGCCAGCACGATCTCCGGTTCCGGGTTGTTCCAGACCGACGCGCGCAGCAAGCCGATATCCGCGCCAAAGCCCACCGCCGACATCGGCTGCGATTTGGAAAAGACTTCGGCATCGGGACCAATGCCGACTTCGAGATATTGCGACCACGCGCCGCGCCGCTGCAACTCGGCCTTCAATCGCATGGCCGCGTCCGAACCCGGCTCGATCTGCGAAAGATCGCCGCCGATCATCTCCATGATGGTCGCGCGCACGTCGGCGGCTTTCGCGCGGTCGCCGCCCGCCTGTTCCTCGATCACGCGTTCGATCAGGCTCACCGCGAAGGTCACGCCGCACGCCTTGATCGCCTGCACGTCGCACGGCGCGAGCAGCCGCGCATCGGCGTTCGGCGCGCCCGGCAGGCTGGCCGCGAGCACATCCTTCACGTCGCCCAGCAACGCGCCCGGCGCGGTGCGCGCGATCTTGACCGCATCCACGCGGTCGAACAGGTCCGCCGTCGTCGCCACGATGCGCGTGATGTCGAACACCTGGCCGTCGCGCACGACGACCACGCTCGGGCCTTCATGTTCGCCGTCGCGCCGCCAGACGCGCCCGACGAGCAGCGCCTGTTCGAGATCGGCGGGAAGGTAATCCGAAACTGACAAATGGGCCATGACGGGCAACCTGTATCGAGAATGTCGTTGAGGAGCATCGATCGTAGGATCGCGCGTGAACGATGTCCAACAGGATGTTAGTATTTCCAACCTGTTGGATGCACGAACGGATGCACGAACGGATACACGAACCACCGGACCATGACGTCAGCTTACGAAGTGCCCGCGCTCAAGCGCATTCACGACATCCTCGACGTGCTCGCGCACGCGCCGTCGCCCGTGCGCGCGGCCGCCATCGCGGAGCAGACCGGCCTGTCGCGCAGCACGCTGTATTTGATGCTCGATTCGCTCGAACGCCGTCGCTGGATCGAGAAGCGCGCGGACGGCTACATCATCGGCGTGACGCTGTTCGAACTCGGCAGCGCGTATGTGCGTCACGACCAGTTGCAGGAAGTGTTCCGGCGCGAAGCCGCGACCTTCGTGGCCACGCACAACGAAGTGGTGCAACTCGCCGTGCTCGACGGCGCGGAGGTGGTCTATATCGCGCGCGAGGACGCGTCGCGCCC
The DNA here is from genome assembly GCF_905220285.1 of Paraburkholderia sp. J94. Classification (NCBI taxonomy): domain Bacteria; kingdom Pseudomonadati; phylum Pseudomonadota; class Betaproteobacteria; order Burkholderiales; family Burkholderiaceae; genus Paraburkholderia; species Paraburkholderia sp. J94. Next base: position 18,665 of record NZ_CAJMZH010000030.1, read on the forward strand.
CGTGCGGCTCGTGTCCGATCTGGGTTCGCGGCTGCCCGCGCATTGCTGCGCGCTCGGCAAGGCCTTGCTCGCCAGTCTTTCGGATGACGAAGTAATCGATCTATTGCCGAAGCAGCTTGCCGCGGTCACGAGCCACACCGTCACGCGGCGCCAGGATCTGCTGCAAGCGCTCGCAGCGGTCCGCCGCTCGGGACTCGCGCAGGAGCGCGAGGAGGTCACGGCGGGCCTCTCCTGCTTCGCCGCGTTCGTCGGCGTGACGGTGCTCGGCAAACGCGTGGCGGTCAGCACGAGCCTGCCGCTCGAACGCCTCGACGCGCGCCGCGAAAAACGCATGGCGATCGCCATCGTCGAGATGGCGCATCGCATCGGCAAATCGCTCTGAACACCGGGACTTCACCGCCCGCTCGGACGCGTTAGTGCGAATGCCGCGGTTCGCCGCGCTCCGCGATCACGCGCAGATACAAGGTGGCCGGTTCGAGGCAGCCGCCCGTCGAAAGCTGACCGACCGTCTGCCGATACAACTCCTGCCACGGCGTTTGCGAAGGCGGCGCGTGGAATTCGGCGTCGGCGCGGCGACTTTCGAGTTCCCGCGCATCGATCAGGAGTTCTACGCGACGCGCATTCAGATCGACCTTGATGCGGTCGTTCGTGCGCAGCAGCGCGAGCCCGCCGCCCACCGCCGCTTCCGGCGACATATTCAGTATCGACGGACTCGCCGACGTGCCGCTCTGCCGTCCGTCGCCCATGCAAGGCAATGAGGTCACGCCGCGCTTCACGAGTTCGGCGGGCGGCGCCATGTTCACGACTTCCGCGCTGCCCGGATAACCCACGGTGCCGCAGCCGCGAATCACGAGCATGCAACGCTCGTCGATCGCAAGCGACGGATCGTTGATACGCGCCCGATAATCCTCGGGTCCGTCGAACACGATCGCGCGCGCCTCGAACGCATTTTCCGCGCCCGGCTCGCTCAGATAGGTCTGCCGGAACGCCTCGCCGACCACCGACATCTTCATGATCGCGCTGTCGAAGAAGTTGCCCGAGAGCACGATAAAGCCCGCGCCATGCTTGAGCGGCGCTTCGCACGTATGGATCACGTCGCGATCGGCGGCAACCGCGCCGTCCGCGATATCGCCGATCGTGCGCCCCGACACCGTCTGGCAATCGCCGTGCAGCAGCCCCGCGCGATCGAGTTCGCGCAGCACGGTCGGCACGCCGCCCGCGCGGTGGAAACTCTCGCCCAGATACTCGCCCGCCGGCATGGTGTTCGCGATCAGCGGCACCTGCTCGCCAAACCGCTGCCAGTCTTCGAGCGTGAGATCGATGCCCATGTGACGCGCGATCGCAATCAGATGCGGCGGGCAATTCGTCGATGCACCCAGCGCCGACGCCACGACAATCGCGTTTTCGAACGCTTCGCGCGTCATGATCTTCGAAGGCCGCACGTCGTAACGCACGAGGTCGACGACGCGCTTGCCGGTGCTGTACGCCATCTGCCCGCGCTCGCGATACGCGGCGGGAATGCTTGCGCAACCGGGCAGCGACATGCCGAGCGCCTCGGCGAGACAGTTCATCGACAGCGCGGTGCCCATCGTGTTGCAGTGGCCGATCGACGGCGACGACGCCGTGGTGAGCGCCATGAATCCTTCGTAATCGATTTCGCCCGTCGCCAGCAGATTGCGCGCGTGCCAGATCACCGTGCCCGAGCCCACGCGCTTGCCTTCGTACCAGCCGTCGAGCATCGGCCCTCCCGAGAGCACGATGGCGGGCAGATCGACCGTGGCCGCCGCCATCAGGCACGCGGGCGTGGTCTTGTCGCAACCGGTCGTGAGCACCACGCCGTCGAGCGGAAAACCGTGCAGGATTTCCACGAGCCCGAGATACGCGAGATTGCGGTCGAGCGCGGCGGTGGGACGGCGGCTCTGCTCCGCGAGCGGATGCACGGGAAACTCCATCGGAATGCCGCCCGCGTCGCGAATGCCCGCCTTCACGCGTTCGGCCAGCGCGATGTGATGACGGTTGCACGGCGCGAGATCGCTGCCGGTCTGCGCGATGCCGATGATCGGCCGGCCCGACTGCAATTCCTCGCGCGTGAGACCGTAGTTCATGAAGCGCTCGACGTAGAGCGCGGTCATGTCCGCGTGCGAAGGATCGTCGAACCACTCCTGACTGCGCAGGCGGCGCGGATGCGGCTGAGCCATGATGTCTGTCTCCATTGAGTGCGGACGGCACACAGCGCACGGTCGTTTTTCTGATGCTGTGTTACCGATAACATTTCAATGGTAGCACGGTGCCACGCCGCGATGCAGCCAGGGCAATTACGGCATGAAGACGTGACGCGGTAACGGGCGAGGTCAGGCGCTGTCGCGCGGCACGACGGCGTAGTGGATGCGCGTTTTCACGACGCGACGCGCGCCGGTGTGCTCGCTTTCCTCGGCGGCAAGCGCGCCCAGCATCGCTTCGCCGGTGCGGCGGCCGATGCCGTAGGCGTCGACGGAAACCGTGGTGATGGTCGGATGGCAGCAGCTCGCGATTTCAAAATTGCCGAAGCCGGCTACGGCGATATCCTCCGGCACGCGCAGGCCGCGCCGCTGGCACTCCATGATCGCGCCGAACGCCGACATGTCGCTCACGCACATGACGGCCTGCGTGTCGGGCCAGCGTTCGAGCAGTTCGGCCATCGCCGGGCCGCCGTGACTCATCGTGATCGGCGAGTCGCCGAGGCGCACGGCGCGCGGCTCGCCGAGCCCGAGCGCCTTCAGCTCCATCTGATAGCCCTTCAGGCGATCGAGACCGCGCCGGTCGAGTTCGCTCGCGCCGCCCAGAAAACCGATGCGCCGATGCCCCTTGCCCGCAAGATAACGCACCATCTCGCGCGCGGCGGCGACGTTGGAAAAACCCACCGACATATCGATCGGCTCGGCGGGCAGATCCCACATTTCGACCACGGGCACGCCCGAACGCTGCAACAGCGTGCGCGTCGCCTCCGTGTGCTGCGAGCCGGTGAGCGCGATGCAACGCGGCTGGTGGCGCAGCATCTGGCGCACGAGGCGCTCCTCGCGTTCGAACGAATAATCGGTGTCGCCGATCAGCAGTTCGAGGCCGCGCGGTTCGAGCACGGCGGTCAGACCGCTCACGGTATCGGAGAAGTTCGAACTGGACAGCGACGGCACCAGCACCGCCACGAACGACGAGCGCCCCGAAGAGAGCGCGCCCGCCGCCGCATCGGCGACATAACCGAGTTCGTCGATGGCGCGCTGGACGCGTGCGCGCGTGGCCTCCGAGGCGCTGCGCCCGGCCAGCACGCGGGAAACCGTCATCTTCGACACGCCCGCGAGTTGGGCGACGTCAGACATGCGCGGCGGCGTGGATTTCGAGGCGGGCGTTTTGGCCATCGTGGGACTGGGCTGGAAGAAAACAGCGCATATGATAGCGGCAGCGGCGCGGTCGGCTTCGAGGTCGACTTCGAGGGCCGCTTCGAATGTCCGCTTTCATGTTGCTGTTGCGTTTCTTTTTTTTGCCGCTGACGCACACTGCGACAGCGCGTCCAAACCTGGAGACACGTCATGCCCTCTTCTCCCCGCAGCGTCGCGGACAAGCGCGCCGCCTTCCGCGCCCTGCACGAATCCGGCTGCTTTCTGCTGCCCAATCCGTGGAATCCGGGCAGCGCCCGCTATCTGGAAAGCGTCGGTTTCAAGGCGCTGGCCACCACGAGCTCGGGCTTCGCGTGGTCGCGCGCGCACGCCGACAACTCGCTGACGCGCGACGCCGTGATCGCGCATCTGCGCGAGATGGTCGCCGCCACCGACTTACCGATCAACGCGGACTTCGAGAACGGCTTCGGCGCCAATGCGGCCGGCGTGGCGCAAAGCGTGGGCCTCGCCGTCGATGCGGGCGTCGCGGGCCTTTCCATCGAGGATGCGTCTGGCGATCCCGCGGCACCGCTGTTCGCCATCGACGTGGCGGTCGAACGCATTCGCGCCGCGCGCCGCGCCATCGACGAACGTGGCGGCGACACGCTGCTGGTGGGCCGTGCGGAAAATTTCCTCACGGGCGAGCGCGACCTGCACGATACGATCGCGCGTCTGAAGGCCTATGCGGAAGCGGGCGCCGATTGCCTCTACGCGCCTGGCATCCGCACGCGCGAAGAGATCGTGGCGATCGTGACGGCGGTCGCGCCGAAGCCCGTGAACGTGCTGGTGGGATCGGTATCGGAATTCACGCTGAAGGATCTGGCGGCGATGGGCGTGCGCCGCGTGAGCGTGGGCGGCGCACTGGCGCGCTCGGCGTGGGGCGGCTTCATGCGTGCCACGCAAACGCTGCTCGAAGGCCGCTTCGATGGTTTCATCGACGCAGCGCCCGGAAATCAACTCAATGATTTATTCAGCGATCCGAACTGATTTGTATCGACGATGAAACCCGCCGTGAGTCCTGGCGCTGACTCACGGCATCGCATCACGGCATCGCATTACGGCATCACGAAACGCTTAACGAGCGTAAGCTCGCCCGCCTTGCGCATCGGCACGCGAATCGTCTCGCTCTTTTCGTTCGGCGTGTCTTCGTCGGTGATGATCGTGATCTGCGCAACCGTCATATCGCTGCCGCTGTTGCCGCTGCCGTAGTAATTCACATAGACCAGATACGTGCCATGCAGCGGCGCGGCGCTCGAATAAATTTCCGGGCCATAGCCCGTCGTCACGTCGACGTCGAGCGCGCCGCCGTTCGGCGCGACGCGATCCGCGTAGAACGTATGCACGCCGTCGGGCGACACCACATGCAGGTCGAGGTCGGTGCCGTCGGTGTCCCACGCGAGCACGATGCGCAGACGCGCATGCGTCTTGCCCGCGTAGGCGTCGTAGAACTGCACGCGCTTTTTCGTGCCGTCCGCGCTGCGCAATTCCACGCTATTGCTGCCCGCGCCGAACGCGAACGGCCGCGAGAAACGGCCGTCTTCTTCGATGCGTTGCGGCATCGGCGTGCCGTTCACGACGAGCGTGCCGACCGACGTGCCCGGCTTCGCTTTCGACGCGGCCTTGATATGCCCCGCGATCAGCGCGTTGACCGACTGCCCTTCCGGCGTGCTCACGCCCACCGCCGGATAGTGCACGTCCTGCGTGTAGCGCGCCTCGTCGCCTGCCGAATTGCGCCAGCCGTTCAGCGGCGCGCTGAAGTCGATGGTGTCGGCCTGCGCGGCGCAAGCGGCCGCGCACAGCGCGAGCGCGGAGAGTGCTCGCCCGCCGCGCAAAAGACCACGATAAAGCCGGTTCGGAATCATGTGAGTTCGCTGTTCAGTCGTGTCGATCATGGATGCCGCCTCGTCATGCGGGCTTCACAGCCGCTCGCTTTTCACGAGCACGAGGTCGCCGATCTTGCGCAGCGGCACCACGCGCGTTTCGCGGCGCTCGTTCGGCGTGTTCTCGTTGAAGACTAGCGTGAGCGTGGCGGTGATCACGTCGCGATCGTGCGCGCCCGGATCGAAGTTATAGCCCGTCGAATCGAAATTGCCCCAGTAATTGAGGAAGAAAAGCCAGGTGCCGTGCTCGGGCGCCGCCGACGAAAAAATGCCCGGCCCCGCGCCATCGACGGAATCCACGTCGAAGCCGCTGCCGTCTTCCAGCGTGGGATTCGCGAAGAACGCGTGCAGACCGTCCGGCGTGATCACATGCAGATCGACCTGCGCATGCGGATCGTCCCACGTCACGATCGCGCGCAGCTTCGCTTGCGGCTTGTTGCGATCCGCTTCGTAGAACTGCATGCGCTGATGCTTCGTGCCATCGGCGGAAATGATTTCGATGCTGTTCGAGCCCGCGCCGAATGCCCAGGGCCGCGCGAAAAAGCCTTGCTCGTCGGTATAAAGCGGCGTGGGATTGCCGTTCACGACCAGCGTGGGCGGACGTCGCGCATGCGGATCGACATGCTTCAACTGCCCTTCGATCAAGGTGCGAAAGCGCTGCGCGCCGCGATCGACAGGCGGACGCGGATACGCCGCCACATACTGCTCGCCTTCGTTCGTGAGGCCGCTGTGACGCCAGCCGTTGAACGCGCCGGTGAGACGCGCGAGCGTGCCGGTTTCGTCGGCGCGCGCGTGCGTGGCCGCGAGTGCGCAGCACGCGATGCAGGCCAGCACGAGCGCTCGCTTCGATTTGCGCGGCGCGGCGGCGGCAAACGGTTGAGATTGCGCGAACGGTATCGTCGTCATTCAACTTCCTGTGAGTATCAGCTTGCGCGCGGTCTGCTCGATGAACGCTTCGTCCTGCCCGCGCGGATGATGCGCGAACGCGAGATGCAGATATTCGTGCGCGAGCGCGATGCGGTCGTCGTCGGAACGCAGGCGGCGGATATAGACGCGATTGCGGCCCGCATCGGCATAGGGCTTCCCCGAAATTACTTCGCACACCGCAGGAATTTCCGGCTCCTCATAACCCGCTTCGCCCGCGAGACGTTGATCCCATTTCGGCGTTTCGCGGCGCAGCCAGTCGCGCGCGCCGATCACCGGTTCGCAGTCGCCTGCAAGCGGACTCGCGAACGACGTGAGCGTGGCTTCAGGCCAGGTGCGCGCGAGAATCGCGTCGAAGCTCAGGCCGCGTTGCGCCGCCGCGCGCGCGTCGAGCCAGCTCATCTGGCCGGGCGCGGCCTTGTCGTGATGGAACTGCACGGGCACGCCCGCGAGCACGAGACCGTCGGTGAAATCGGCGGCGTTGCGCGACGCGGCGCGCGGCGCACGCGGCAACACGCGTTGCGTGCGGCTGCTGTCGTCGATGCGGTAACAGCCGCGATCGCGGCCCGCATGCTGCACGAGATAGCTGCGCGCGGCCACAGCCAGCGCGCGCGCCGCCTGCGGCTCGGCCGTATCGCCTTCGCGCTCCACCACGCGCGCCACGTAGTCGTTCATGCCGAAGCGCCCGACGATGCGCGGCTTGCCGGCTTCGTCGCGATCGAGCAGCAGTTCGCCGTGACTTTCGATGGGCAACGCGTTGCCGTTTTCGAAGCTCACGCTATAGGCGCCGTCGAGCAGGCCGGGTTGCACGGGACGTCCGCCCGCGCGCGTGTCGAAGACGTTTCGTATCGGGTACCGGGAGAACATATCGACGACCACACACGCGCGGTCGTCCGGCACGGCGCTTTGCGCGATCAGCGGCGCGATGCGCGGCGCGGCGGCGGCGAGCACGCGCACGCTGCCACCGCGTCCGCCGAGCCAGACCGGCGTGCCGTCCGCGAGCCAGCCCGCCGCGCCGCCCTCGTAGCCGCCCGGATTCGACGGATCGGGCATCGTCCAGGTCTTCGCGCGCAGCAGGCTGCCGTAGAGCGAAACCGTGCCTTCGCCGCGCCCGCTCGTGACGACCGAGACCAGCGTGTTCGCGGTGTCGTCGCGCGCTCGCGCAGGCACGCTTTGGAGCGCGGCGAGCAGTTCGCTCACGCGCACGCGGCGTTCGGGCCGCAGCGCATAGAGATCGAGCAGCCACGCGGGCGCCTTGCGCGCGCGCCAGTACTGGCGCCAGCCCGCCGGATCGAGTTCAAGACGATGCGGTTCGAAGAACAGGCCGCACGATTGCACGAGCGCGTGATCGCGGTCGATGTGGCCGCCCGTCATGCAGCAGTAGACCTCTTCGCGGTCGTGGCCGTCGCACTGGTAATCGGGCGCGGCGATCTGGCGGTCGACGAGATACGCGTAGACGAACAGCTTCCAGACGCTGCCGAGCGGCGTCTCTAGCGTGGCGGGCAGCGGCTCGCCGGGGCCTTGCGCGGCGGTGTCGCTGCCAGCAGCGAGCGTCCACAGACGCGCGTCCGCGCCGTCGCGCAGCCAGGCGAAGCGCAGCGCCGATGCGGGCGCGACCGCATGGTTGTCTGCGGCGCTCACTGCGCCGACAGGCTTCGCTGCGTTCGCGGCCAGCGCCGCTTGCGGCCCCCAGGCCGCCAGCGCGAGCGCGAGTGCCGCGCCCCAGCCGACGATGCGCGCTTTCATCTAACGCCTCACTCGACACGCAGCGTGACCATACGGTCGCTGCGCCCGCCTTCGTACGCCTTCTGCTCGGGCTGATACATGCGGAAATAGCGCGCGGGCGGCAGCGTGAACGTGCCCGGCAACGCGAAGCGCACGAGCTGGCGCAGCGCGACCGGCTTGTCGAGCAACGGCACCGGCTGGTGATAACTGAGATCGCCCATTTCATAGCTCGCCGCGCGCGCGAACGGCTGCGGACCGCTACCGCCCTCGCCCGTGCCAGGCAGACCGTCGATGCTCACGCCCCAGCTCGTCGCCTCCACTGAACCGCCCGGCGGCAACGGCACGTCGAGCAGGCCGTAATGCAGCGCGCCGTTGCCTTGCGGCGTGAGCGTCACTTCGTCGACATAGAGCGCGTTGCTGTCGATCGCATCGCCGGACTTCACGCGATGCGCCGCGAACGTGAAGCGGCCCGCCTCCTTGCCCGCGTCGGTCGACGGCTTGATCGGATCGAGTCGATACAGCGTGCGTTCGAGCTTCACCGGCAAGCGGCTCGCCTGCGCCGCGCGGCTGCGATACGAAACCAGCGCCGTCGCGTCGGGCCGCGCGCCGCCGATATCGAGCGAGACCGGCAGCGCGGCACCCGTCCACTTCCAGACGCTCGCGCCCGTGGGCGTGGCCGCGCGCGTCCAGCCACTGCCTTGCAGCGTCGGCAAGGGCTGCTGCGTGTCGCCGGCGCGCGAACCGGCCATCGCCTTGCGCAGCCACAGCAGCGTGAGCGCGCGATCGACAGTCGGATACGTTGCGCTGCTTTGCAGAAGCACGGCATTCGCGTCGACGGGCGTGCCCGCGTCGCCGGCCATCGCCAGCAGGCTCTGGATCAGCGGCGTCGGGTTGCCCATCAGCGAGGCGCGGGCGCGCGCCGCGAGCGTGTCGAAGCCTTCGGGCAGGCTCGCGTTGGTCACGCGCGCGGTGTAAGCGGTCAGCACCACGGCCGCCTGCAAGCCGCGCGCCGAATCGGGCGCGGCGAACACGAGGCTGTCTTCCGGCGCATAAGCGGCGTTCGCCGATTGTTTGGCATCCTGATCAAACATCGACGAGGCTTGTTGCGCAAGCTGACCCGCCACGCCCGCGACCGGCGTCGCGACCGGCTGGCCCATTTGCTGCAACAGCCAGAGCGCGAGCGCGCGATGCAGCAGCGGCTCCTTCGCACCGTTGTCGCGATAGACGTCGAGCGCGTGCTGCCAGTTGCTGTCCGGCAGCGTGATGCCGACGCTGCGGCTCGCGAGCCAATCCGCGTAATACGCATAGGCCGTGATGAACGCGCTGCCGCCCGTGGTATCGCCCCACCAGCCGAACGCGCCGTTGATGCCCGCAAGCTGCGCGAGACGCTGACGCTGATTGCGCAACCGCGCTTCGATGCCTTGCGTCGCGCTCTGCGGACTCGCGGCATCGGCGTCGCGGCCCAGCGCATCGTGTGCGAGCGCGAGCGGAATCAGGCGGCTCGACGTTTGCTCGGCGCAACCGTACGGATAGTCGATGAGGTCGTCGGCGACGCGCGCGAACTGGCTCGTGCCGTTCGAGACGAGACGCACGCGCACGTCCTGCGCGTCGGGCGCGAGTGCGAGCGGCTTCGGATTCGTGTCGAGCGTGACGGGCACCTCGCGCAGATCGAGCCAACCGGGCGCACCGAGATTCACCGAGGTCTGCAAACGATCGACGGGCTTGCCGTTCACGCTCAGGCTCGCATCGACGAGACCCGGCGTAAGCGTCGCGCGCGGCAGCGCCAGATAATTCGCGCCGGGCTTGAGCGTGACCTTGCGATCGATCGCGAGACCCGCGCCGTTCACGGTCCATTGCGCGTCCACATTCGCGTTGCCCTGATTGAACGCGAGCATGTCGATCACCGGCTGGTCGCCGCTGCGGAAACTCGCGGGGCTGCTCCACTTCAGGTACAGCGCTTTATCGGAGCGCACGTAGGCGGTACGCTGGCCCACGGTGCCATCGGCGGAAATCGCGCGCACGGTGATGCGCCAGCGCGCGAGCGCGTCGGGCATCTTGAAGGTCATGCGCGCGTGACCGCTCGCGTCGGTTTGCAGATCGCCTTGCCACGCGGCCGTGTCGATGTCGTCGCGACGCGGACGTTCGAGCACCTTCACGCCGCGCTCGTTGTACTGGCCGCGCTGCGGACCGCCGGGCGCGCCGCGCATCGCCGACACCGCGAGGTCGTACGTGATGAACGAAAGGCTCGACGTCGTGCGCACGTTATTGCGGCGCGGATGATAGAAAAAGTCGACGATGTCCGGCGCGATTTCCGGTTGCAGCACGTAGACCATTTCGTCGACCACGCTCACGGTCAGATGCGCGGGCAGCGGCTTGCCGCCCAGCGTGCTGCCGAGATCGAGCGTGACGGTTTCGCCCGGCGCGTAGACCGGCTTGTCGCTTTTCACCGCGAGATCGATCGATGGCTTGGCGACCACGATGCCCGCGTTCTGGAACACGTATTCGCCGTCGTGCACGTAGAGCACGGAGAACGTCATGTTCGGCGCGAACTCGGGACCGACCTTGATGCGCGCCTTCCATTGCGTGGGCGCGACGCGCGTGAGGCTCAGCCAGTCCGCGCCGGCCGAGAGCAGCGCGCGCGCTTCCACGCTGTCGCGTTCGAGCGTGAGCAGCGCATCGTCCACCGCATAAGGGAACGTGATGAGCGCCTCCGCCGTGTCGCCGATGCGATAGCGGTCTCGATCGAACACGATCTCGACGCTGCCCGGAATCGCCTTGAGCCCGTCGCCCGCGACCCAATGGCTCGACGCCGCGAGCAGATTGCCCGCATCGTCCTTCACCGAAAGCATGTACGAGCCCGGCTCGGCGAATTCGAGCAGGAAATTCACGCGGCCATCGGCGCTCGCGGCGGGCAGCGTGCCCTCCGCCTTGGTCTGCGATTCGAGGCGCAGCCATTCCCACTTCGCGGGCTTGTGCGCGGGAGCGTTGGCGTTCGCGTTACCATTCGCGCTGGAATTCGCGAGCGCCGCGAGCGTGAACGTCACACGCTCGTGCGGCTGCGAGAACGACTTCGCCGTGGTCAAACGATACGGCGTGGCGCCGCGCGCGATCAGCACTTCGCGCGTCACGCGCACGCGATACGCAGCGCCGTCCTGCGCGAACAGCGTGAGCGCATAACGGCTCGGGTCCTTCGCGGCGGGCAGCGTGAGCGTGACGTTGCCATCGCTATCGATTTCCAGTTCCTGCTGTTCGAGCTTCACCGGAAAGAGACCCGCGTAGCGCAATTCGCCGTCGACGATCGCCACCTTCTGCGCGCGCAGCGTGACCGACACCTTGCCGTTCTTCACCGGCTTGCCGTCGGGATAACGCAGCGAGATCTTGCCCTTGGGCGTGTCGCCGGTCGCGTAGTCCGGCTTGTCCATCGTGAGGTTCACGTCGAAGTGCGGCTTCACGTATTCAGCCACGCGGAACGCGCCGCCGTAGCTGTCGCCGTTGTAGTCGAAGCGCAGCGTGTAGCCGCCGCCTTGCGCCGCGGACGGCAGCGTGAACGTGGTTTCGCCGCCGGTTTCCGAGGCGAAATCCACGCTGCGCGTCGCGATGGGCGCGCCATTCGGATCGAGCACATCAAGTTTGAGTTGCGCGGGCGCGGCCGGCGTCGACTGATTCGCGCTCTGGAACGTGCGGCCGATGAACTTCACATGCACCGCGTCGCCGGGACGATAGAGCGGACGGTCGGTGACCGCGTAGATCTTGGTGTTGTAGATCTCGCTGTCGTAGTAGAAGTTTTCCGATACGAACACGCCGCCTTGCGGATCGCTGCCGATCACGTAGCTGCGCTCCGGCGAAACGTGCTGAAGCACGAGCGCGCCGTCCGCGCCCGTTGCGCCGCTTTGCAGCACGCCCACGCCGTCGGTCCAGCTCACATCGGTATTCGCCACGGGCTTGCCGTTGTCGCGGCGCGCGGTCCACACGAGCATGCCGCTCGACGCGGCCTTGACCACGGCGACCGTATCGGACACGAACAGCAGCGTATGCGCGCGGTAATTGCCGATGATCGCCTCGACGAGATAGAGACCCGGCGGCAGCTTGCCGACCGGAATCATCACGTTGCCCGACGACGCCTCGATGAAGTTGCTGCTGCTCCCCGCGAGATTCACGCCCTTGGGCGGTTGAATGGTCTTGGCGTTCCAGATCGGATAGCGAAAACGCGTGACCAGATCGTAGCCGCGCAGCGGCGCGAAATGCGATTGCGGTTCGAAATGCGTCGGCGTGCCGGTCTGCTCGCCGAGCTTGAATTCGGGCTTCGCCTCGGTCACCTTCGTGCGCGTCGCGAACGACAACACGCGCTGCCACGCGCGGCGCGCGTCGCTGACCCAGCGATCCCAGAGATACGCGAGTGTGTTCGCGAGCCCTTCGCCCTGATAGTTCGGCTTGATATTCAGGCGATGCAGATTCTTCTGCGCCTTGAGGAATTCGAGCGGCTTCGGCACCTTGTAGACGACGACATCCGCGCCGCCATAGGCTTCGAGTTCCGACTGGAATTCGCGGCCCGGCGCTTCCAGCCGCACCTGTGCAAGCTGATTGCTGCCGTAGCTCGCGTCGGAGAGCAGGAAGAACGGCTGGCCGCGCACGACCTGACTGTCGTAGCCGCTGGACGTGGGCGCGCCAAGCGTGGGATTCGCGTCGATGTTCTGTTGTGCGGCGTTGGCGCTGTCACTGTCGTCGGCCCAGGCGGGCGTCGCGCTCATACCGACACACACGGCGAGCAAAGCGAACAGTGACGCGAATCGTGCGCCGGGTTTCGCACCGGAAATACGCGTGAAGAATAGGGAAAACACAGGGCGGGCGAGCAGACGTTGCATGGCGGCACTCATGGCGTCAGAAACGCGAAACGAAACACACCGACGAAATTCGGATTGCCGTCGAACGGCTGCCAGCGGGAATCTTTCCATTGCATCAGATCGGAAACGGCCACGGCGCGCAGACCACTGTCGGTCGGCGTGACGGTGCCCGTGTGATAAGCGATGTAGCGATCGAGCCAGATCATCAGATGCTGGTCGTCGCCTTGATCGAAGAACAGCAGGTCGCCCGGCAGCGCCTGGTTGACGTCGCGCGAGACGAAGCGGCTGTTGCGTTGCACGAGCGCGATGGCCGAGGCATACGCGCCCACGCTGCCGTCGATGCGCGTCCAGCGGTTCGCGAGCGCGCGTTGCTGCGCGTGCAGTTGCAGTTCGGGCGGCAGGCGGCTCGCATCGGCTGCGCTGTTCATGCCGTTGGCCTTGAGCCAGCGCGCGTCGTGTTCGCGCAGCGCTTCCATGGCCGCGAAGCGCACGAGTCCCGCGCAGTCGCGTTGCGTCCAGCGCGGCGTGGGCCCGCTGCGCATCTGCTGATCGACGATGCGCACGAACCACGCGCGGAATACGGCGGATTGCTCGGGCGTGAGCGCGTCGGGGTCGGGCGCGGCCTGGGTCGGCATGAGCGCGTACACGGGCTGCGCGAGCGCGGCGCTCGCGAGCAGCGCACCCGCCGACGCGCAGCGCAGAAGGAACTCGCGGCGCATCGTCATTCGCCGCTCGTGCCGGGCTGCGCCGGTTGATCGGTTGCGGCTGCGTTGTCCGCGTCGGCGTCGTCGTTCTGCGCTGCGCCGAGCGGACGCCCTGCCGCCGCATCGCCGCGCGGACCGGCGCTCGCACGCGGCTCGAAGTGCCATTCGACCGGCACCCAGCCCAGCGAGGATGGCAGCGAATCGGGCAAGCTCAGCGCGAGCGGCGGATAGCTCGCGACCGCGTGCAGCTTCGGCAGCAGATGCGTGCGCGCGGCGTTGCGGAAGATCGCTTCCTGATCGGCCGGCAGCGCGCGGCCCGACTCGCGCTCGACGAGCGCGGCGGCCGCGGACGGCGTCACCGACATCATCGTGGTCGAGAGACGCTGCGGCGCAAGCGTATCGGCGATCGCGGGATAGCGCTTGTCGAGCACGGCGAGCGTGTCGTCGACGAGGCGCGCATCGGGCGAGAACACCACGTAGCCGTGCGCGAGCGCGAGCGTCACCGGGAAGTAGCGCGGAGCGGAAAGCTGCGCCGCGTACGGCGAGCCCGCGCTTTGCGCCGTGCCGGAGCGCGCGCTCACGGCGCGCGTCCAGAGCGTGACGCCAGCCGAGACGTCGCGCGATTGCACCTGCAGGCGGCGATAGCCCGCTTCATCGCCGGCCTTCGCTTCGTAGGCGCCGATCGCGTCGCCGAACACGCTCGCGAGCGCGCCCTTGAGCGCCGCGAGTTGCGTGGCGTCCTGCGTGGCCTCGGGTTTGAGGCGCGCGACGAACACGGGCGCGACGAGCGTCGACTTCGCGTACCAGCACACGCCCGCCGGTCCCGCGAACTGCTCGCGCAGGATCTTCGACGCGCCCTGTTCAGCGTCGCCGAGCTTGCCGAGCAGGTCGGCGGCATCGTTCCAGTCGACCGGCAGGCTCGCGCAGGCCGCCGCGTTCGCGGGCAACGCGCGCCAGATATCTGCGCTGTTCCAGTGCTGCGGAAGATGCGCGGGATCGATCAGCGCGGCCGTGCTCCATGCGCCGCTTGCGTCGGTTGCGTCGGTGCTGGCTTGGGTGTTCGTGTTGCTCGCGGCGTTGTTGCCCGACGCGTGCGAGGCGGCGAAATCGAAGCGCAGCGCGTTGATGCCCGAGAAAAAGGCCTGATAACCGAACGAGAGATAGTTCACCGAAACGATCACGCGATGGCCGCTCACCTCGGGCGACGCGTTGTCGAGGCGATAGCTCCGCAGTGCGTCCGCGCCGCCGTCGTCGAGCATCTGCGCGAGCGCCTTCGCGCGTTCGCCGATGGCCTTGCCGTCGGCGTCGAGCAGGATGCCCGGCTCGGACATGACAACCAGGCGGTCGCCTTTCGCCGCGAACAACAACGTGTGGCCGACCGCAAGCTTGAGCGCGTAGACGGGCACGTCGCCGGACAGCGTGCCGGCCTGGTTCAACTGCGTGTCGCTCGCGGCGACGTTGGCCATTGCCTGCATCAGCTTCGCGAGGCCATTGCGGCGCATCGTCATGACCCAATAGCCGAGCCGGCCATCGGGCGAGCGCCACAACAGCACGCGCGACGGTTCGTCGAATACGCGCTTGATGATTTCATCGCGCCAATCGAGATCGTGTTCGAACGCGAGACGGCGCACAGCGCCTTCGGCGGAAAGGCGCGTGGAATTCGATTCGTAATAGTCGACGAAATCGCGCGTAAGCAGGCTATGCAGCAAAGGCACGCGAATCATGTCGCGCGGCAGGCGGGAAAGCGCCACGCTGTCGATGATGGCGTCGGGATATCGAATATCGAATGCGACTTCGTGTGAACGAAACGCCCCTTTACCGCCGAATGGCCGCCAGATCGCCTGAATGGCGACCAGCGCAACGATTAACACCGCGGCCGTGATGGCGGCCTTTTTGCGCGTGAACTTCATGGGATCGATCGCCCTGAAATTGAATATGGGTCTTGTCCTGCACCGCTGCGCGACTCACGCCGACGGGAATTAATCGCCGGATGCCTCCACATTTTTCACGAACGGCTTTATGCAGCTGGCCGAATATTAACTGAAAGCTGTTTTAAAAGCATGTCGAATTTGTGATTTTTTGACAATATCGATTATGCATATTGCTTATCAGATTTAATAAACACGGAAAGTCATCGATTAATTCATTTCGACTTCGCTGTGATGTACGTCATTAGCGATTCGAAATTCAACACACCGATGATGGCGCACGCGCCGCCTTATTGCCCGGATGCGCCACACCGTGCGCGCACCTCGCTCGCGATCTCTCTTTCAAACTCGTTACACGCAAGGTCGTCAATCAACATGGCATAAAACCGAGGATCAGGGTCACTACCTGGACATAGTTGCTTGACACTTTACGTCTTGTCTAACAACAATTCCTGCTCGAATCCGCGACCTCAGCGTCGTCGGAGTCGCGCTCAAGCACAACGAGAAGACACCTAAGTCCATTCGCGAGACAAAAACAGGAGGCGTTACCCATGCCAACGCAGAACAACGACAACGGCCTCGCCCCGGCGCGCGCATCCGGCGCACCGGCCTCTCCAGCCCGCCGCAGCTTCATGGCCTTCGCGGGCGCCACGGCGGGCGCGAGCCTGCTCGGCACCCTGCCCGGCTGCGGCGGCTCGACGACCGCCGCGAGCACTTCGAGCGCGGGCACCGCCGCCTCCGTCGATCCGATCTGGGGCGCAGGCGGCGCGGCCCAGCAGATCATCGATGCGGTACAGCACGTCGCGCTGTCGATGTTCCCATCCACCGATTACCTCGTGACGAGTTACGGCGCGCAAGCGCTCACCACGCAGGTCGTGGCCGCGACGGCGTGGAGCCCCGCGATTCCCTGGCTCGGGCAGACCGCTTCGCCGACGAGTCCGGGCGCCGACCAGATGGTGTCGTCGTCGCTGACGGGCACGGCGTACGATTCGCGCACGGCGTTCAACCGGGCGATCGCGGCGGCCAACGCAGCGGGCGGCGGACGCGTGGTCGTGCCGGCGGGCAACTGGTATTGCGGCGGACCGATCGTACTGCTTAGCAATGTGAACTTTCACCTGAGCGCGAACTGCACGATCTATTTCAGCCCGAATCCCACCGATTACGCCGTGGACGGGCCGCATGCGACGGCCAACGGCAATCTGTACTGGACGCGCTGGCAAGCCAACGATTGCCTGAATTTCGGCTCGCCCATTTACGCGTATCAGCAGCAGAACATCGGGCTCACGGGCGAAGGCGACAGCTCGATTCTCAATGGTCAGTCGATGACGCCGGCGCAGGCGAACGGCGTCACGCCGTCGTTCTGCTGGTGGACCTTCAAAGGCACGAACGGCGCGTATGGCTGCGCGAGTTCATCGACGCCATCGCAAGCCTATGTGAACCCGAACAATGCCGCGCTCACCACGTTGAGCAGCTCGGCGATGACGAATCCCGAGGCCGCCACCCTGCTGCCGCTGCTCGATACCGGCACCGCGTGGGCGCAGGATCAGAACTATTTGCCGGCGCTCGCCGAACTGGGCGTGGCCGTCACGCAGCGCGTATTCGGCAACGGTCATTACCTGCGCCCTTGCATGGTCGAATTCATCGGCTGCACCAACGTGCTGATGCAGAACTACCATACGCAGAACACGCCGTTCTGGCAGCACCATCCGACCGATTGCAAGAACGTGGTGATTCAGGGCGTATTCGCGGACAGTATCGGCCCGAACAACGATGGTTTCGATCCCGATGCGTGCAGTTACGTGCTTGCCGATGGCGTGACCTTCAATACCGGCGACGACTGCATTGCGATCAAGTCCGGCAAGGCGCTGGATATCGAATATGGCCCGGCGCAATATCACGTGATTCAGAATTGCACGATGAATAGCGGCCATGGCGGCCTCACACTCGGCAGCGAAATGAGCGCGGGCGTCCAGAATATTTACGCGCGCAATCTGAATATGCTCAATGAGAATTGGGCGACCAATCCGTTGAATATTGCGATTCGCATCAAGACGAATATGAATCGCGGCGGTGCGGTGCAGGACGTGTGGATTGACGGCGTGACCTTGCCTAATGGCGTGACGCTCGTCGGCAAGGGTTATGGCGCGAACAATATGATTGCGGGAAGTCCGATTACCGCTTCGGTGCCCGTCGGCACGACGAGTTCGGCGGGATCGAATCCGGCGGCCTCGCAAGGCGGCTTGATCACGTTCGATTGCGATTACAGTCCCGCCGGTGACGCGGTGCGCATCAGTCCGCCTGTCGTGAAGAACATCAATATCTCCAACGTCACGGCCAGTAACGTGACGTCGGGCAGTACAACGGCTTCGTGCTTTCAGGCGATCGTCGCGCAAGGGCCGGTTGCCGCCGACTACAACGGCCCGGCGCCCGCGCCGACCGTGCTGCCGATCAGCGGGGTGACGATCACGAATTGCAATCTCGGCACGCCGGTCTGCAACGGAACCACATCGGCGACAAATGCCGGGGTGATTTACGTGAACAACGTGAATGCGATTACGCTGAACAACGTCGTGATCGGCGGGACGACGTACAACACTTCGCTGGTGGGATAGCGTCGATTGATGGCGCCCGGCGTTGCGTCGGGCGCATTATCGGACGCATGGGAATCAGCGGCGATTCAATCGGCTTCGCGCGCAGGGATGATTTGCGCGGTGATGGTACGGTTATTCCAGAAGATGTGATGCACGCGAGGTTGCAGTGTGCGCAGTATTTCCTCGCTTGCACTCGCGTAGTGCAGCAGCGCTGCCGGATGCGTACCGGTGCCCGTCACGCGCTGAATCTGATCGAAGGACGGGAATCCGTACTTCTGCAAAAACGCGTTGATCTCTTCGTCGGGGACGTTTTCTTCTACGTTTCCAAGCAGCAAGTCGGCCATATTGCCTCTCTCCGCAGTCGATATCGACATGCACATTCAACGTTCGTATGACGATGATAGTGTGCAGTGCAACATCGTGCCTGGAACTTGC
>NZ_CAJMZH010000031.1:0-36674 GCF_905220285.1 Paraburkholderia sp. J94
CAAGCCGAAGCTGATCATCGCGGGCGCA
The DNA here is from genome assembly GCF_905220285.1 of Paraburkholderia sp. J94. Taxonomy (NCBI): domain Bacteria; kingdom Pseudomonadati; phylum Pseudomonadota; class Betaproteobacteria; order Burkholderiales; family Burkholderiaceae; genus Paraburkholderia; species Paraburkholderia sp. J94. The sequence continues at coordinate 29 of NZ_CAJMZH010000031.1, forward strand.
TCGGCGTTCGCGCTGCGCATCGACTTCGAGCGTATCGCCAAGGTGGCCAAGGCCGTCGGCGCGTACTTCATGGTCGACATGGCGCACTACGCGGGCCTGATCGCCGCGGGTGTCTACCCGAACCCGGTGCCGTTCGCCGACTTCGTCACCACGACCACGCACAAGAGCCTGCGCGGCCCGCGCGGCGGCGTGATCCTGATGAAGGCCGAGCACGAGAAGGCCATCAACTCGGCGATCTTCCCGGGCATCCAGGGCGGTCCGCTGATGCACGTGATCGCGGGCAAGGCCGTCGCGTTCAAGGAAGCCGCGTCGCCGGAATTCAAGACCTATCAGCAGCAAGTGGTCGAGAACGCACGCGTGCTGGCCGAAACGCTGGTCAAGCGCGGTCTGCGTATCGTCTCCGGCCGTACGGAAAGCCACGTGATGCTGGTTGACCTGCGTGCGAAGAAGATCACCGGTAAGGCGGCGGAAGCCGTGCTGGGCGCCGCGCACATCACCGTGAACAAGAACGCGATCCCGAACGACCCGGAAAAGCCGTTCGTCACCTCGGGTATCCGTCTGGGTTCGCCGGCGATGACCACGCGCGGCTTCGGCGTGAAGGAAGCCGAGCAGGTCGGCAACCTGATCGCCGACGTGCTGGAGAACCCGGAAGACGCAGCTACGATCGAGCGCGTGAAGGCGCAGGTCGCCGAGCTGACGAAGCGCTTCCCGGTCTACGGCTAAGCTCAGCGTCGAGCCAGTATGCGCTGCCCCTTCTGCCGGCATGAAGACACGCAAGTCGTCGACTCGCGCGTGTCCGAGGACGGCGCCGCGATCCGGCGCCGCCGCCGCTGCCCGGCCTGCGACAAGCGTTTCACGACGTACGAGCGGGTCGAGCTGGCGATGCCGGCGATCGTCAAGAAGGACGGCAGCCGCACGGAATTCGACCGTCGCAAGATCATGGCGAGCATGCAACTGGCGCTGCGCAAGCGGCCCGTTGCTGCCGATGCGATCGACGCGGCGGTCGCCCGTATCGAATACCAATTGCTCGGTAGCGGCGAGCGCGAGGTGCGCAGCGAGCGCCTCGGCGAGCTCGTGATGGGCGAATTGCGCGAACTCGACAAGGTCGCGTTCGTGCGTTTCGCTTCTGTCTACCGGCGCTTCGAAGACGTCTCCGAATTCGAGGACGTGATCGAGGAATTCCGCCGCGCGGGCGGTGCTGCAACGCCGCCGAAAAAGGGTTGAACGCGCGCGCCTTGCCCGCGTTTCCCGCCTGACTGTCGTTCCCTTCGTTCCCATCGTTTTCTCCCTGTCGTTGCTGCCGTCGTTCGTGACGCTTGCATTGTCGCGAGCCGAACGCGTGCGCAACAGCTAGCCGTTCGGCTAATTGTTCCGGTTTCGTTTCACCTCTAGAGTGATTGCAATCCCCAATCGATCAGGATTACAGATGAAATGCGCCGGCTTCACCTTGCTCGAAACCCTGGCCGTGATCGCGCTGTTCGCGATCTGCGTCACGGCTGCCGCCCCGGTATTCGTGGCGTGGCGCGTGCGCGACCAGGTGGACGCGCGCGCGAACGCCTTGCTCGGCACCTTTTCCTACGCGCGCAGCGAGGCGATCCGGCGCAAGGCCCGCATCACAGTTTGCCGGATCGACGCGGCGCGTCACTGTCTTGCCACGGGCAAGGCCTGTCCGTCCGGGCTCGCCGACTGGTCGTGCGGCTGGGCGGTCGTGGCCGAACAGGCGGGCGCGAGCGTGCTGCTGCGCGCCCAGCCCGCGCTCGACGAAATCGCCATCGCTTCCACGCTCACCGCACTCACGTTCACGCCGCCCGCCGGACAGACGATCGGCAGCCTGCGCAATTTCGATATCGCGCCGCGTGTCGCCGCGGCGTCAACGCGCGGCGCGGCGTGGCGCCGTTGCCTGCGCGTGGCGGCGGGCGGCCGCGCGCGCGTGAGCGAGGGTGCATGCGGAGCGGCGTCATGAGCGCGCGAGATATTAATCGCCGCGTGCGCGTGTCGGCGCGCGGCGCGGCGTTGCTCGAAGTCGTCATCGCGATGGCGCTCATGACAATGTGCGGTCTTGGGCTGCTGAACGCCCAGTTGGGGCTCGCGCGGCATGCGATGACGTCGGCGGCGCGCACGCGGGCGGCGTTCGTGGCCGATGCACTCGCGGAAGCCGCACGGACTGGTGCGCCAGCGTCCGACCTGTGGAAGTCGCGTGCGTCCACGCTCTTGCCGGATGCGCGTATCACGGTGACGAGCGCGGGCGGCGCGGCCTCGCTGGCGACGCTCACGTGGACGGCCTCGCGCGACGAAGCCGCGCCCGATGCGCAGCCGGCCGCCGCGGAATGCGAGAGCGGCGGCGAGCAGATGCGGCGCGCGTGTTTCTCGCTGGGGTTTGCGAAATGAAGCGCGCGTTCCGGGACGCACGGGAGCGAAAGGCGAGCGGCCACACGCTGCTCGAATTCACGATCGCGGTTGCGTTGAGTCTTGTGGTCGTCGCGGGTGCGCTGGCCGCCTATCGTTCGCAGCGCCAGGCATTCGCGTGGAGCGCCGACGCCGCGCGTATCCACGAAGCGGGCGTGAACGCGCTGATGCTGATCGGCGAGCAGATCCAGATGGCGGGCTTCGTCGCGGCCGATGCGCCGGGGCAGCTGGCCGGACCGCCGGTGTTCGGCTGCGCGGGTGGCCGGGTCGGCGGCGCGGACGCCAATCCGACCTGCGAAGCGCTCTCCAACCGCTCGGACGGACTCGCGCTGCGTTATCAGGGCGACGGGGAATCCACGTGGCTATCGACGAACGGACAGGTCACCGACTGCCTCGGGCAAGCGGTCGGCGCCAACGGCAGCGAAGTGCTCAACCGTTTCCACGCGAAGGCCAGCAGCTCGACCGGCGAGCCTGAACTCTACTGCGAGGGTTCCGGCAAGGCCGGCACGGCGCAGCCTTTGGTGGAGGGCGTCGAACGCCTGCGGCTGCGCTACTGGCTCGCGGGCGCGGCCCAGGCACTCGATGCCTCGGCGCTCGCGCGCGACCAGTGGGGCTCGGTGATCGCCGTCGACCTTTGCGTGCTCGTGCGAGGCGCGCCGCTGGCGCGTCGTATGCGTTACGTCGATTGCGACGGCGCGAGCGTCATGCCCACCGACGGCCGCGCGCGCCAGGCCTTCTGGCGGCACGTCGCCGTGCGTAACGTGCTGTCGATGTCGTCGTCATGATGCGCGCGGCGAGTGGTGGGGGGCTGCATCGTGCGCGCGAGCGCGGTGTCGCGCTGCCGGTCGTTCTGGCGATCGTGTCGATGATGCTCGTCACGTCGGCGGCGTGGTTCGAGTCGTCGCTGTTCGAGGCGCGCAGCGCCGCAGGCATGGCCGACCATCTGCGGTCGTTTCATGCCGCCGACGCCGCGCTCGTCGCGTGCACGCGAGCGCTGATCGGCGGAACTGCGGTCGCGCCAGTTACGCCTGCGCAGTCGGGCGAACCGACCGGCTGGAAGCGTCGCGAGACTTTCGAGGCGCAAGCCGCGTCGCCGCTTTCGTCGTGGCCAGGCGCGACGCGGGCGCCGCAATGCCTGGTCGAGGCGTGGCGCATCGCAACGCGTCCCGAGGCGCGCGCGTATCTCGTCACGGCACGCGGTTACGGCGCGACGGAGAACGCGCAGAGCTGGTTGCAGATGCAGGTCGTATTCGATGGCACGCGAGGCGAAAGTCGGGTCGAGCAGCACTGGCGGCGCGTCGTCACGCGGCCATTCTGACGGCACGGAACGAGGAGGGGAGATGACACGCAACGGTCGCGCGTTCACGTTGCTCGAACTGATGATCGCGCTGGCGGCGGCGGCGATTGTCGCGGCGTTTGCGTTGCCGGGCTGGCGCAATCAGATCGCACGCGGTCATCGGATCGACGCCGCAGCAGCGCTCTATCGCGCGGCGCAATTCGTCGATGCGCAAGCTCCATCGGTGGCCACACTGCCGTCGGGCATGGATCAGGCGCCGCCTGCGGGACGCGCGGTCTATCGGCTCAAACTGTTGCCGGGCGACGATACGAACGGCGGCTACGCGATCGCGGCCGCGCCGGTCGAGAGCGGGCCGATGCGCGACGACGCGTGTGGAACGTTCCTGCTGGATGCGGCCGGCGCGCGCGGCAACCGCATCGGCGGGGCGGATGCGGGCGCGGCACTCGTGCGCGACTGCTGGAGGGATCGATGAACGCGCGCGGAGTGATCGCGGGCGTGATGGGGAAAATCAGGCGGAAATCAGCCCGTGAGGTCGTCTTCTTCGGCGTAGCGACGCGAGCCGCCTTGCGGCGCGCCGCGCTGTCGGCGCACCTGCTGCCAGATGCGCCAGGCTTCCCACGCCGTGAAGGCGAGGCCGCCCCACTTGATCACGGGACGCGCGGCCGAAGCGACGCTGTCGCGCAGCGGTTTGGCGAGCACGAGCGAGGCCAGCGAGCTCAGCAGCGGATATTGCTTGAGCAGGCCGCCGAGTCCGGCACCGAGTCCCCCGGCGCTTGCGGCGCCAGTCGCACCGGCGAAGCCGGGCACGAGAAAGCGCAGCCAGCTGAAGTGCGTGACGGCCTCGCGCAACTCGACGACCGACTCGGCCATTTCGGCGCGCTCGACGCTGGCGCGCACGATCAGCAGCTCTTTGCGCAGCGCGCGCAATTGCGGCGTGGACAGGTCGCGGCCACGTGCGCGCGAGGGGCGGAAGGCGTTATCCGGTCGAGGTTGGCTCATGGCTTCGATTGGCTTCGATTGGCGGCGAGTAGTGGTCAAAAACCGGGTGGTCAAAACCCGGTTGGTCAAAACCGGGACGAACGCGGGCGGATGCGGCTGCGCGCGCGAACGTGAATCTACGGTTTGCGAAGGATCTCGCGGTCCTTCTCGAATTCTTCGAGCGTCGCCTGGAACACCAGCGGCGCATCGCGCAGTCCCTGACGCGCCTTGAACGCGCAGATCAGCGCAGCGAGCGCATAGACGAGTGTGATGGCGGCCAGGGCCTGCCAGCGCCAGGTGTCCCAGAACGCGATGGCGATCAGCGCGGTGAGGGCGATCAGCGCCATGGTCGCGAGCATCATCGCGGCCAGGCCGAGAAACAGCACGGCGAGCAGGCGCTCCTTTTCTTCGGCCAGCTCGATGCCGATCAACTCGAGCCGCGTCTGGATGATCGCGAACGCGGAGCCGAGAAGACGGCGCACCGGTCCATGTTCGTGTCGCTGCGAATGAGTGTCTGTCGTCATGGCGAGGGCGGGTGGCTCCGGCGTAGGGACGTACGCCGCTGACTTGGGCGGCTGCGCACAACCAACGGTTAAATGCTTAAGCGGGCAAACGGCTTATGCAGCTTAACGGCCTGGCGACTGCGCAACCGGGGTGACGCAAGGATTGCGCCCAGAAAAGACAGGCCGGTGCGGTGCACCGGCCTGCCGGCTAACGAATCTGCTGGCGCGATCGCGAGGCGAGCTGTTGCGCCGCGCGTGCCAGTGCCAGCGGATGAGCCATGCAATCGCCGCGCTCCGGCGCGTGTCCGGGCGCGTTGATGGCAGGCTCACGCCCTATGCTGGCCGCGGCGCGCGGGCGAGTCGCCCGACCGTGCCGGGTTCGTCGTACTTACTTTCGGTTGATCAGCAAGCCAACCAGCACGCCCACACCTGCGGCGATGCCGATCGACGTCCACGGATGTTCGTGAACGTAATCGTCGGTGGCGCGTGCCGCCTTCTTGCCTTTCTCGACCACGACGACCTGAACATCGGCCGCCTTTTCCTTCGCCTGCTTCAGGCGTGAGAGGGCCGTTTCGCGCAGCTCCGAAGCTCGTTCGCCGGTGGCGCTCGCCGCTTGCTTGAGCAGGTCCTCGGCATCCGCGAGGACGGTTTTGATATCGGACATCAGCCTCTCCTTATTGACCTCTGACATTGACTGGCTCCCATCGTGTCACATCACGCGTGAATCGTAACAAAGATACGGGCGCTGGCAAGCGTGACGCGCCGCCACGACGCCTGAATTCGCACGATTTGTACCCGCGAACACCGCGCGAAGGTTCGTGAACCCGCATTTGCGCTGCGTTTGCGCTGTGTTCGCGTCGCGCCCGACGGACACGAAACGCAAATGACGAATGATGATGGAGTTGATCTGGCACGTAAAGTTTCCACCACTCTTCTCAAAATTACAAAAATTCATACCGGTCTGACCCGATGTTTGTTCGGGCGCACGCTGCCGCCCTGTATGCTTGAATGTCTGTATCGAGTCTCTTGATCAACCCGGCGGTTCGCGCCGCGCGCCGCCTCACCACGTCCAAAGGAAACCGCACCATGAGCCTACGTCTTGGCGATACCGCACCCGACTTCGAGCAGGATTCGAGCATTGGTCGCATCAAGTTCCATGACTGGCTCGGCGACAGTTGGGGCGTGCTGTTCTCGCATCCGGCCGACTTCACGCCGGTATGCACGACCGAGCTTGGTTTGACCGCGAAGCTCAAGGACGAATTCGAGAAGCGCAATGTGAAGACGATCGCGCTGTCGGTGGATAGCACCGAGTCGCACAAGGAGTGGATCAAGGACATCAACGAGACCCAGGCGGCCAACGTCGGTTTCCCGATCCTCGCGGACGGCGATCGCACGGTCTCGACGCTCTACGACATGATCCACCCGAACGCGAGCGAAACGTTCACGGTGCGCTCGCTGTTCGTGATCGATCCGAAGAAGAAAGTGCGCCTCACCATCACGTATCCGGCGAGTACGGGTCGTAACTTCGACGAAATCCTGCGCGTGATCGACTCGCTGCAGCTCACGGACAACTATCAGGTCGCCACGCCCGGCAACTGGAAGCAGGGCGAAGACGTGGTGATCGTGCCGTCGCTGAAGGACGAGGACGTCATCAAGCAGAAATTCCCGAAGGGCTACAAGGCGCTGCGTCCGTATCTGCGTCTCACGCCGCAGCCGAACAAGTAAGCGCTGTCACGCAGACGCCGCAAAAGCAAAACGCCGCACGTTGGTCGAACGTGCGGCGTTTTTTTATGCGCTCACGACAGCGCAGCGTGCGTTGGCTTCGAAGCGGCGCTTAGAAGAACGCCTGAATGCCCGTTTGTGCGCGGCCGAGGATCAGCGCGTGGATGTCGTGCGTGCCCTCGTAGGTGTTCACGACTTCGAGGTTCACGAGGTGACGCGCCACGCCGAACTCGTCCGAGATGCCGTTGCCGCCGAGCATGTCGCGCGCGAGACGCGCGATGTCGAGCGACTTGCCGCACGAGTTGCGCTTCATGATCGACGTGATCTCGACGGCCGCCGTGCCTTCGTCCTTCATGCGGCCCAGACGCAGGCAGCCTTGCAGGCCGAGCGTAATTTCCGTCTGCATGTCGGCGAGCTTTTTCTGAATGAGCTGGTTCGCGGCGAGCGGGCGGCCGAACTGCTTGCGGTCGAGCACGTACTGGCGCGCCGTGTGCCAGCACGACTCCGCCGCGCCCAGCGCGCCCCAGGCGATGCCGTAGCGCGCCGAGTTCAGGCAGGTGAACGGACCGCGCAGGCCCTTCACGCCCGGCATGATGTTTTCTTCCGGCACGAACACTTCGTCGAGCACGATTTCGCCCGTGATCGAGGCGCGCAGGCCCACCTTGCCGTGGATCGCGGGCGCCGAGAGACCCTTCCAGCCTTTCTCCAGGATGAAGCCGCGGATGTCGTCCTTGCCGTCTTCCTCGAGCTTGGCCCAGACCACGAACACGTCGGCGATCGGCGAATTCGTGATCCACATTTTCGCGCCCGAGAGCGAGTAGCCGCCGTTGACCTTCTTCGCGCGCGTGACCATGCTGCCCGGATCGGAGCCGTGATTCGGCTCGGTCAGCCCGAAGCAGCCGATCCACTCGCCGCTCGCGAGCTTCGGCAGGTACTTCTGCTTTTGCGCTTCCGAGCCGAATTCGTGGATCGGCACCATCACGAGCGACGACTGCACCGACATCATCGAGCGATAACCCGAGTCGATGCGCTCGACTTCGCGCGCGATCAGGCCGTAGGCGACGTAGTTCAGACCCGGGCCGCCGTATTGTTCGGGGATGGTCGGGCCGAGCAGGCCGATTTCGCCCATCTCGCGGAAGATCGCGGTGTCCGTCTTTTCGTGACGGAACGCTTCCACCACGCGCGGCGCGAGCTTGTCTTGCGCGTAGGCGGCAGCGGCGTCGCGCACCATGCGTTCGTCTTCGGTGAGCTGCTGGTCGAGCAGCAGCGGATCTTCCCAATGGAACTGGGCGTGTGCGGCCATGGTGTCTCTCCTTCTCTTTTACTCTCGTAACCTCGAAATGGGCAATTTGCGCTTGACTTTGGTTCCGCTAAGCGGAACAATGTTTTGCAAATTGACTTTAGTGTATCACTAGCCCGCTTATGTCTGCATCTGAAATGAACGCCTCTTCATCGTTTGCGACCACGCTGGCGTCGGGTCCGATCGACGAGCGCAAGTTCGTGGTGGCGCTCGCGCGCGGGCTCGAACTGCTGCGCGCGTTCCGGCCCGGCGAGACGTTGCTCGGCAATCGCGATTTCGTCGAACGCACGGGGCTGCCGAAGGCCACCGTCAACCGGCTCGCCTACACGCTGACCGTGCTCGGCTATCTGCGTTTCGACGAGTCGCTGGGCAAATATGCGCTCGACGCCGGTGTGCTGTCATTGGGCTTCGCGCTGTTGTCGGGCACCGATACGCTCGAGCTTGCTCGGCCTCATCTGCGCGCGTTTGCGCGGGAAGTGGGCGCGGCGGTGTCGCTCGGCTGCCGCGACGGGCTCGACGTCATCTATCTGGAGACGATCCGCAGCGAAACGGCGCTCACGCTCGGTCTCGCGTCCGGCTCGCGGCTGTCGATGCTGACGAGTTCGATGGGGCGCGCCTATCTGGCGGTGCAGCCGCTCGACGTGCGCGCGGCGCTGTTCGCGGAGCTGGAAAAGGACGCGGGCGCGGAGGGCGCGGCGCTGGTGGAAGCGGCGAAGCGCGAGATCGAGACCTTCGGCAAGGAGGGCGTCTGCTATTCGTTTCGCGACTGGCACGAGGACGTCAACGCCGTCGCGGTGCCGTTTCGCGAGCCGCGCGAGCGGCGCTGGCTGGTGCTCAGTTGCAGCGGACCGGCTTCGTCGATGGGGCCGGAGGTGTTCCGCGAACGCGTCGCGCCGCTGCTGAAATCGCTCGCGCGGCGCCTGGGCGAAACCGTGCAGTAACGCTGTAGTCACGCTTCAGCGCGCAGGATCCGGACGAAAAAAAACCGCCCCGAAGGGCGGTTTTTTCATGACGCGACGCAAGTCGCGATCAAGCGGCGAACGCTTACTTGCCGCGTTGACGGCGTGCGTTCTCAGCGATGCGCATGCGCAGCGCGTTGAGCTTGATGAAGCCGCCGGCGTCGGCCTGGTTGTAGGCGCCGCCGTCGTCGTCGAAGGTCGCGATGGTCTTGTCGAACAGCGTGTCCTTCGAGTCGCGCGCGACGACCGAGACGCCGCCCTTGTAGAGCTTCACGCGCACCCAGCCGTTGACGTTCTTCTGCGTGTGGTCGATCAGCACCTGCAGCGCCTGACGCTCCGGCGCCCACCAGTAGCCGTTGTAGACCAGCGAGGCGTAGCGGGCGAGCAGGTCGTCCTTCAGGTGCGCGACTTCGCGGTCGAGCGTGATCGATTCGATGCCGCGGTGCGCCTTGAGCATGATCGTGCCGCCCGGCGTTTCATAGCAGCCGCGCGACTTCATGCCGACGTAGCGGTTTTCGACCAGATCCAGACGGCCGATGCCGTGCTTGCCGCCGAGGCGGTTCAGTTCCGTGAGGATCTCGGCCGGCGTCATGCGCTTGCCGTTGATCGCGACCGGGTCGCCGTGCTCGTATTCGATGTCGACGAATTCGGCGGCGTCCGGTGCCTGTTCCGGCGACACCGTCCAGCGCCACATGTCTTCCTCGGCTTCCGCCTTCGGGTCTTCGAGGTGGCGGCCTTCGAACGAGATGTGCAGCAGGTTCGCGTCCATCGAGTAGGGCGCGCCGCCCTGGCGGTGCTTCATGTCGATGGGGATGCCGGCGTTTTCCGCGTAGGCGAGCAGCTTTTCACGCGAGAGCAGATCCCATTCGCGCCACGGGGCGATGACCTTGATGCCCGGTTCGAGCGCGTAGTAGCCGAGTTCGAAGCGAACCTGGTCGTTGCCCTTGCCGGTCGCGCCGTGCGAGACGGCTTGCGCGCCGGTCGCGCGGGCGATTTCGATCTGGCGCTTGGCGATCAGCGGACGGGCGATCGAGGTGCCGAGCAGATATTCGCCTTCGTACAGCGCGTTGGCGCGGAACATCGGGAACACGAAATCACGGACGAACTCTTCGCGGAGGTCGTCGATGAAGATGTTTTCCTGCTTGATGCCCAGTTGGAGCGCCTTCTTGCGCGCCGGCTCGAGTTCCTCGCCCTGGCCGATGTCGGCCGTGAACGTGACGACTTCGGCGTCGTAGTTATCCTGCAGCCACTTCAGGATGACGGAGGTATCGAGGCCGCCGGAGTAGGCGAGCACGACTTTCTTGATATCGCTCATGGTGAATCCGTAACGGGTGAGATCTGTGCGCATCGGCGGCCCCGACGCGCGGAAAACAGTATTTTGACACCAAACGGGCCGCGCGCCGCGCTTTCGCTGCGGTGCGCGGCGCTGAGGGTGTTAGTGGTTCAGGCGGCCGAGCAGCAGGAATTCCATCAGCGCCTTCTGGACGTGCAGGCGGTTTTCCGCCTCGTCCCAGACCACGCTCTGCGGGCCGTCGATCACTTCGGCGCTGACTTCCTCGCCGCGGTGCGCGGGCAGGCAGTGCATGAACAGCGCGTCGGCGTTGGCGCGCGCCATCATTTCCTTGTCCACGCACCAGTCGGCGAAGGCCTTCATGCGCGCTTCGTTTTCGGCTTCGAAGCCCATGCTGGTCCACACGTCGGTGGTCACGAGATCCGCGCCCGCGCAGGCTTCGTTCGGATCTTCGAACACTTCGTAGAACGGCTTGCTTTCCGGTGCGACGAGGGCCGGATCGAGCTGATAGCCCGGCGGCGTGGAAATGCGCAGCTTGAAGCCGAGGATTTCCGCGGCTTCGATCCACGTGTACAGCATGTTGTTGGCGTCGCCGACCCACGCCACGGTCTTGTCGCGGATCGGACCGCGATGCTCGTAGAACGTGAAGATGTCGGCCAGCACCTGGCAGGGGTGATATTCGTTCGTCAGACCGTTGATGACCGGCACGCGCGAGCTTTCCGCGAAGCGGCGGATGATGTCCTGGCCGAACGTACGGATCATGATGATGTCGACCATGCGCGAGATGACCTGCGCCGAATCCTCGATCGGCTCGCCGCGGCCGAGCTGCGTGTCGCGCGTGTTCATGAACACGGCGTGGCCGCCCAGCTGGAAGATGCCCGCTTCGAACGAGAGACGCGTACGCGTGGAACTCTTTTCGAAGATCATCGCCAGCGTGCGGTCGTGCAGCGGGTGATAGGTCTCGTAGTTCTTGAATTTGCGCTTCAGGATGCGCGCGCGCTCCAGCACATATTCATAATCGTCAAGGGAGAAATCCTTGAACTGCAGGTAATGGCGTATGGTCCGGGAGGTCATGAAACGAAAACGGCGCCCGATCCGGCCTCGAACTGCAGGATTGGGCCGGCGACGCCGCTGCGGTTGGTGGTAAGTCAATGCAGCATAAAGGATTTTGCGCATTTTGACGAGTCGCGCAAAACGGCCGGCCGATGGGCGATGAGGGCGCTGCTTCGGCGGACGGCAACGTTTCGACACATCGTCGAGGACCTTGTGTGCGGTGCGTCAAAAGAGCTGCTGCGCTATAATCTTGTCGATTTCTCAGGCACGACGGCGGGCTTTCGGCGTATCACGCAAGGCCCGCGGGAGCGGCCTGTGCGTGGGTCCCCTGCGTCTTGCATAGCGAGACGTTGCGCGGGCCGACATGCGCGGTCGGCTGTTCCCCTTTCCATCGGATTGTCCTTGCGCGCGGCCATCGGGCGAACCGTCCGGGGCTGGAGACCCGCGAAAGCAGCGCGAAAAGCGCGAACGGCGGCGCGCTCGTGCCCTTGTTTCAGCCGCACGAAATACGCGGCGCCGCGCAGTTACACAGGACCCTTACATGGCCGACGACGCTCCTACCGAATACTTCATTCAAGGCATCACCAGCAAGGGGAAGAAGTTTCGACCGAGCGACTGGTCGGAGCGTCTGGCAGGCGTGATGTCGAGCTTCGGCCCGAAAGCGTCGGCCAACGCGCGCGGACCGAACGCCTATCTGCGCTACTCGCTCTACGTGCGCCCGACCATGATCGGCGATCTCAAGGTGGTGGTGCTCGACTCGCGTCTGAAGGACATCGAGCCGATGGCCTTCAACTTCGTGCTGAATTTCGCCAAGGACAACGATCTCGTGGTGACCGAGGCGTGCGAACTGCCGCACGATCACGCGACGCAGCAGGGCAGCGGCCGCTGATCGCCGCGCGCCACAGCCCTTCGCGAATGACCCGCTTCGGCGGGTTTTTTTACGCCCGCGCCAGGTGGGCGCGTGGGCGACGAATGCGCAGATAACAAAAAACCCGCCGAAGCGGGTTTTTCATTCAGCAAAAACGGGAAGTTCCCGAATCGCTTAGGCCATTGCCTTGATAGCAGCCGACAGACGGCTCTTATGACGAGCAGCCTTGTTCTTGTGGACGATCTTCTTGTCCGAGATGATGTCCAGCGTCTTGGCCGATGCCTTCAGGATTTCAGCAGCCGCTGCCTTGTCGCCGGCGTCGATTGCCTTGCGAACAGCCTTGATTGCGGTGCGGAACTTCGAGCGCAGTGCCGAGTTGTGTGCGTTTGCCTTCGTCGCTTGACGGGCGCGCTTGCGTGCTTGTGCGGAATTTGCCATGTTGGTTCCTAATGTTTCAGGAGCGTGCGCCGGTGTTCAGCCAGCGTGTGCAGCGCTCTGTGCCTGGATTTGCGCCGGGGAAGTCCCGAGGAACACCCGTAGCGCAAAACGGTATTTGCCAGCAGAACAACTTGCCAGCTGCGCCTCTTGTGCCAAACCGCAAAGGGGACCGATTGAACAGCCGCTTTGCGCTTTCTTTCCAAGGCGCGCGAGATTTTCTCCGGAACGCTGACGCGACCCGAAACCGCGAATTATAGCAACGAAATCAGAGGCATGGCAATCGCGTGACGATTGCCGCGAGCCGGGGGCGCTGGGTACACAGGGGGACGCGGCGGAAAATCCGGCGTCCGCAGTGCACAAATCGACGGAAATCCGGCGAACGCTGCGCCCGCGTAGCGGTCAGAATGGGCTCGCCGCGGTGTCGGAAGACGCTGCGGCAACCTTGACGCCGCGCATCGCCGGCGTGACTGACGGCACCCGTATAATAAGCGCCCCATGAATCTATTCAGAGCCCTGCTGACGGTCAGCGGTTTCACGCTGCTGTCGCGCGTGACCGGACTGGCCCGCGAGACACTGATCGCCCGTGCTTTCGGCGCGAGCCAGTACACCGACGCCTTCTACGTCGCGTTCCGCATTCCCAACCTGCTGCGCCGCATTTCGGCCGAAGGCGCGTTTTCGCAGGCTTTCGTGCCGATCCTCGCGGAGTTCAAGAACCAGCAAGGCCACGACGCCACCCGCGCGCTCGTCGATGCCACCTCGACGGTGCTCGCCTGGGTGCTCGCCGCGCTCTCGCTGCTCGGCATCTTCGGTGCCTCGTTCGTGGTGACCGTGGTCGCCTCGGGCCTGAAAAGCGACGGCCAGGCGTATCAGCTTGCCGTCGTGATGACGCGCATCATGTTCCCGTACATCGTGTTCATTTCGCTGACGTCGCTGGCCTCGGGCGTGCTGAACACGTACAAGCAATTCTCGCTGCCCGCGTTCGCGCCGGTGCTGCTCAACGTCTCGTTCATCACGGCGGCGGTGGCGTTCGCGCCGCACATGAAGCAGCCGGTCTACGCGCTCGCGTGGGCCGTGATCGTCGGCGGCGTGCTGCAGTTCATCGTGCAGCTGCCGGGGCTGAAGCGCATCGACATGATGCCGCGCATCGGCCTGAATCCGCTCAAGGCGCTCGCGCATCGCGGCGTGAAGCGCGTGCTCGCGAAGATGATGCCCGCCATGTTCGCGGTCTCGGTCGCGCAGATCAGCCTGATCATCAATACGAATATTGCTTCGCGGCTGGGCGCGGGCGCGGTGTCGTGGATCAACTACGCCGACCGCCTGATGGAATTTCCCACGGCGCTGCTCGGCGTGGCGCTCGGCACGATTTTGCTGCCGAGTCTCTCGAAGGCGCACGTCGACGCCGATCCGCACGAATATTCCGCGCTGCTCGACTGGGGCCTGCGCGTGACCTTCCTGCTGGCCGCGCCGTCGGCGGTCGCGCTGTTCTTCTTCGCCGAGCCGCTCACGGCCACGCTGTTCCACTACGGCAAGTTCGACGCCAACTCGGTGATCATGACGGGCCGCGCGCTGGCCGCGTACGGCGTGGGTCTCGTCGGCCTCATTCTGATCAAGATCCTCGCGCCCGGTTTCTATGCGCGCCAGGACATCAAGACGCCGGTGAAGATCGGCGTGGGCGTGCTGATCGCCACGCAGATCAGCAATTACATCTTCGTGCCGATCTTTTCGCACGCGGGTCTGACGCTGTCGGTGGGCCTCGGCGCCTGCATGAACGCGCTGCTGCTCTTTATCGGCCTGCGCCGCCGCGGCATCTACATGCCGTCGTCGGGCTGGACTACGTTCTTCGTGCAACTGCTCGGGGCATGCCTCGTGCTGGCAGGGGCGATGCACTGGTGCTCGATCAGCTACGACTGGATCGGCCTGCGGCACGAACCGCTCGCGCGCATCGCTTTGCTCGCAGCCTGCCTGGTTCTGTTCGCGGCGCTATATTTCGGTATGCTGTGGCTGATGGGCTTCAAATACGCATACTTCAAGAGGCGCACGAAGTGACGACGACGATGAACACGCGGGTGCTGGATTATTTCAGCACGCTCGTTGCCGAGGACGATAGCCTGCCGCTCACCGAAGCGGCGCTGGCGATCGCGCAGGACGCCTACCCGGACCTCGATCTGCAAGGCACGCTCGCCGAAATCGACGAGCTCGCGCTGCGCATCAGCAAACGTATGCCCGAGGGCGCCGACCTGCGTCAGCAGGTGGCGCTGCTCAACCGCGTGTTCTTCCGCGAAATGGGTTTCGCGGCCAATCTGAACGACTTCTTCGATCCCGACAACAGCCATCTGCATGTCGTGCTGCGCCGCCGGCGCGGCATTCCGATTTCGCTCGCGGTGATCTATCTGGAGATCGCGGGCCAGCTCGGTCTGCCGGTGCAGGGCGTGTCGTTTCCGGGGCATTTCCTGCTGCGCGTGGCGCTGCCCGACGGCGACGCCATGCTCGACCCCACCACGGGCCGCGCGCTCACCGAGTCCGACATGGTCGAAATGCTCGAGCCCTATGTGGCGAGCGCGGGCGATTCGGTGGCGCGCGCGCTGCGCATGCTGCTCGAACCGGCCACGCGGCGCGAGATCGTCGCGCGCATGCTGCGCAACCTCAAGTCGGTGTATCTGCAGACCGAGCGCTGGGAGCGCCTGCTCGGCATCCAGCAGCGTCTCGTGATCCTGCTGCCGTACAGCATCGAGGAAGTGCGCGACCGCGGTTTCGCGTATGCGCGGCTCGACTATCTGCGTCCGGCGCTCGAAGACCTCGAACATTATCTCGACGAACGCCCCGACGCCGAGGACGCCACGGTCGTCGAATCGCAGTTGCAGGAATTGCGTCAGCGCACGCTCGACAACGACTGAGACGCCGCGCATCGTGCACGCAACCCGTGCACGCGATGCCGACAAAAAAGCCCGCGAATTCGCGGGCTTTTTTTACTTCGGCGTGTAAAAACAATCGCCGGTCAATGTCACTTCGGCTGCATGCGGATCGCGCCGTCGAGGCGGATCACTTCGCCGTTGAGCATCGGGTTTTCGACGATCTGCTTGACCAGCATGGCGTACTCGTCGGGTTTGCCGAGGCGCGGCGGGAACGGCACCATCGCGCCGAGCGCGTCCTGCACGTCCTGGGGCATGCCGAGCAGCATCGGCGTTTCGAAGATGCCGGGGGCGATCGTCATCACGCGGATGCCGCTGCGCGACAGGTCGCGCGCGACTGGCAGCGTCAGGGCGACCACGCCGCCTTTCGAGGCCGCATAGGCCGCCTGGCCGATCTGGCCGTCGTAGGCCGCCACGGAAGCCGTGTTGACGATCACGCCGCGCTCGCCGCCCGCGCTGGGCGCGGTCTGCGCGATCGCGGCGGCCGCGAGACGGATCATGTTGAAGGTGCCGATCAGATTGACCGAGATGGTCTTGCTGAATGCGTCGAGCGGATGCGGGCCGTCCTTGCCGACGGTCTTGATGGCGGGCGCGATGCCCGCGCAATTGACGAGGCCGCGCAGCGTGCCGAGCGCGGTGGCCGCGGCCACGGCTTTCGCGCCGTCTTCCTCGCTCGCGACGTTGCATTTGACGAACGTGCCGCCGAGTTCTTTCGCGAGCGCTTCGCCTGCTTCCTCGTTGAGGTCGGCGAGCGCGACCTTGCCGCCTTCCGCTGCGATCAGGCGTGCAGTGGCCGCACCGAGGCCCGAAGCGCCGCCGGTGATCAGGAATACGTTGTCGCGGATTTGCATGTGTCTGCCTCCAGGCTGCTCGATCTGAGATCGATGTTTTCTTCGATGATTGTTATGTGCGGGCCAGCCCGCGACTCATCGGCGAAAACGTGCAGAGGAGGAGAGAGGGCCGGCCAGAGGGGAGGCCGGCTTGCGCCGGGCCTCGCCCGGCATGGCCGGCAAGGGACGTTCTTACTTCAGTGCGTCGAACACGCGGTTGCGGATTTCGTCGACGCTGCCCAGACCCGAGATCGCGCGGTACTGCGGCGCCTTCAGGCCGTTTTCTTCACCGCGCTGCGCCCATTCGCTGTAGTAGGCGATCAGCGGCTTGGTTTGCGCCGTGTACACGTCGAGACGCTTGCGCACGGTTTCTTCCTTGTCGTCGTCGCGCTGCACGAGCGGCTCGCCGGTGACGTCGTCGAGCATGTCCTGCTTCGGCGGGTTGAACTTCGTGTGGTACGTGCGGCCCGATGCCGGGTGCATGCGGCGGCCGCTCATGCGCACGATGATCTCGTCGAACGGCACGTCGATCTCGAGCACGTAGTCGATCGCGACGCCGGCCTGCTTCATGGCTTCGGCTTGCGGCAGCGTGCGCGGGAAACCGTCGAACAGATAACCGTTCTTGCAGTCGTCTTCCTTCAGGCGTTCCTTCACGAGATTGATGATGAGCTCGTCGGTGACGAGTTCGCCCGCATCCATGAAACGCTTCGCTTCGAGGCCGAGCGGCGTGCCCGCTTTCACGGCGGCGCGCAGCATGTCGCCCGTCGAGATCTGCGGAATGCCGAACTGTTCCTTGATGAAGTTTGCCTGGGTTCCCTTGCCCGCGCCGGGGGCGCCCAACAGGATCAAACGCATTTCCAATTTCTCCGATCTGTGTGAATTCTTGCGGCGCGGCGGCTGCCCTCGTGGGCGGCGTCGGCGGCGTCGTGCGTCTCCTTCCGTTTGCTCGCGCCGTGCTCGCCGGTCACGCTAGCGTGGCCGGTGCCTGCGGGGTGACGCCGGATCCCGCGCGGCAACGTGCCCGGAACCCAACCGGGGACGGCGCTGCGGGGGGAGGCAGCAAAGGAAGAAAAGCGGGCAAACCCGCATGCACAAAGGCTTAGACGGCTCGCGCAAACAATTGATTATGCCACGGGTTTTTCGGACTACGACCGTTATTAAGGTCGGAATAACGCCTGTACACGGGCGAGGTCGGCGGGCGTGTCGACACCCGGCGCGGGCGCCTCGGGCGTCACGCGCACCGCGATGCGCTCGCCGTGCCACATCGCGCGCAACTGTTCGAGCGACTCCACCTGCTCGATCGGCGAGTGCGCGAGCGTGGGGTAGGTGCGCAGGAATTTCGCGCGATACGCGTACAGGCCGATATGCCGATAAACCGTTGCCGGTGCAGGCGGGGCGGGCATTGCGGCCAGATCGAGACGGGCCGGCGACCAGTGCGGCTGCCAGGCGTCGCGGGCCCAGGGAATGGGCGCGCGCGAGAAGTAGAGCGCCACGCCGCGCGCGTCGAGCACGACCTTCACGACGTTAGGGCTGAAGATTTCGTCGGGTGCCGTGATCGGGTGTGCCGCGGTGGCGATCGCGCAGTCCGGGTGGGCGGCCAGGTGCGACGCCACGTCGCAGACCAATTGCGGGTCGATCAGCGGCTCATCGCCCTGAACATTGACCACGATCGTCTCGTCGCTCCAGCCAAAGTGCTCGGCGACTTCCGCGAGGCGGTCGGTGCCCGAGGGATGGTCGGCACGCGTGAGCACGGCTTCGAAGCCATGTTCGCGCGCGGCGTCGAGCACCGTCTGGGCGTCGGAGGCGATCAGCACCTGCTGCGCGCCGGCCGCGCGGGCGCGCTCGGCCACGCGCACGACCATGGGTTTGCCGCCGATGTCGGCGAGCGGCTTGTTCGGCAGTCGCGTGGACGCGAGCCGCGCCGGCACGACGGCGATGAAGGGTTGCGCGGCGCTCATGTCAGGCCGCGTTCGGATCGACGGGCGTGCCTTCGACGGTCTGGCGCGCCTCGTCCACGAGCATGACGGGGATGCCGTCGCGGATCGGATAGGCGAGCTTGTCGGCGCTGCAGATCAGTTCCTGCGCGGCGCGATCGTAGCTGAGCGGGCCCTTGCAGATCGGGCAGACCAGGATTTCAAGCAGACGAGCGTCCACGGAGTTTCTCCACAACCAGGGTAATAAGACGATGATCGAGCGCGGCTTCGACGGGGACGACCCAGATGCGCGCGTCGTTCCAGGCCCCCAATTTTACTGCATCCTTTTCGGTGACCAGGATCGCGTCGGCGGCGACGTCGGCGAACGGGTTCGTCGCGTAATCGTAATGATCGGGCAGCGGCAGCGTGTGCGGCGCGAGACCGGCCGCGCGCAGCGTCGCGAAAAAGCGCTCGGGCGAGCCGATGCCGGCCGCCGCGACGAGGCGCAGCGGCGGCTGGCCGGCCACCTGCGCGAATTGCGCGAGCGGGCGGCGCAGGCCGGGATTCGCCAGATGCCAGGCTTCGCCGGGTTCGAGCTTGAGTGCGAAGGTGTCGGGCCAGTCGGGCAGCGCGCGCGCGAACGGATTGTTGACGAGCGTGGCGTCGCGATGGCGCGAGAGCGGTTCGCGCAGCGGTCCGGCGGGCAGCAGGAAACCGTTGCCGCCGAGCCGATGGTCGAACACCACGAGTTCGAAGTCGCGCGCGAGGCGGTAGTGCTGCAGGCCGTCGTCGCTGACGATCACGTCGACGTCGGGGTGCGCGGCGCACAGTGCCTGCGCGGCGCCGACGCGGTTCGGCGACACCCACACCGGCACGCCGGTGCGGCGCGCGATCAGCAGCGGTTCGTCGCCGCAGGCGCGTGCGGGCGTGTCGGCGGTCACGGGCGTCGGACGGTCGATTTTCGCGCCGTAACCGCGCGACACCACGCCGGGCGTGTAGCCGGCGGCGCGCAGCGCCTCGACGAGCGCGATCACCGTGGGCGTTTTGCCGGTGCCGCCCACCGTCACGTTGCCGACCACCACGACCGGCACGCCCACGCGCACGGTCTTGAGCCAGCCGGCGGCGAAGGCCGCGCGGCGCGCGCCGCTGACGGCGGCGAACACGGCGGCCAGCGGCGTAAGCGCCCAGGCGAGCGCGCCGCGGCGTTGCCAGGCTTGCGCGAGATCCGTCTCGACGCGTGCCTTCAGATCGGCGAGCGGGCCGCTCATGAGCGCGGCTGGCGCGACGTGCGCGACAAGCGCAAGCGGCACGACAGGCAGATGAACGAGGCTGGCATCGGGGCGGATCTCCGGTTCGGCGCGAGCGCGTAAAACGGGGCGCCCGACGGGAAAAAATGCAAAACGGCGACGGCGCGGCCGTGACGCGGCGCGCGGCGGACAGCGCGTGATCGCGCCGCAATGCGCCGCAATCGGCCGCAACACGCCCAGGCGGGTCGCCGTGAACCCGGCACTCTAGCGCGGGACGCCGCCGCGCGGCAAGTTGGACGGCCGCCGGGCCTGCCGCCGCGCGGGCTTGCACGGCGTGCAAAACCGCCTCATCGGCCCTTCATCGCGCGGCTGTGGATAACTTTGTGGAGAAATGGCCTGCGCGCGCCCGCAAAGGCCCGTTCGACGGCCATCTCATCGGTACCGGCTGATATTTGTTGGATAAAAAATCTATCAAAATCAATGGGATAGATCAAATTATTGCGGCTTTCACAGGCCTCGCGGCGACCAGGCCGCATGACAGCGCCAATGTGGACACTTCGCAGCCCTTGCGCGCTGGGAGCGTTTCCTGCTGGACTGCAGCACCCGTCACGGTCTATCGTCTGTCCCGCCGGCCCGCTCGACGGGCCTCGATGCGCGCGAGCGCGCGCCGGGGCCGCCCAGCGGCTATCCTTGCCGTTCAGTTGTCGCCTTATCACACCCCCGCATGCTATCCGACCGCTTTTCCTCCGCTCCGGGCGGCGACGTCGTCGTCCCGGTTTCGGCGCTCAACCGCGCCATCGGCGCCATGCTCGAGCGCTCGTTTCCGCTCGCCTGGATCTCGGGCGAAGTGTCGAACTTCACGCGCGCCGCGAGCGGCCACTGGTACTTCTCGATCAAGGACGCGCAGGCGCAGATTCGCTGCGTGATGTTCCGCGGCCGCGCGCAGTACGCCGAATTCACGCCGCGCGAGGGCGACCGCATCGAGGTGCGCGCGCTCGTCACGATGTATGAGCCGCGCGGCGAGCTGCAACTGAACGTCGAGGCGGTCCGCCGCACGGGGCAGGGGCGGCTCTACGAAGCCTTCCTGCGCCTGAAGGCGCAACTCGAAGCCGAAGGTCTCTTCGATGCGGAGCGCAAGCGCGAGTTGCCCACGCATCCGCGCGCAATCGGTGTGATTACGTCGATGCAGGCCGCCGCGCTGCGCGACGTGCTCACCACGCTGTGCCGCCGCGCGCCGCACGTGCCCGTGATCGTCTATCCGGCGCCGGTGCAGGGCGCGGGATCGGCGGAAAAACTCACGGCGATGCTCGAAACCGCGAACGCGCGCAACGAAGTCGATGTCATCGTGCTGTGTCGAGGCGGCGGGTCGATCGAGGATCTCTGGTCGTTCAACGACGAAACGCTCGCGCGCGCCATCGCCGCGAGCGAGATTCCGGTGGTGAGCGGCGTGGGTCACGAAACCGATTTCACGATCGCCGATTTCGCCGCCGACGTGCGCGCGCCCACGCCCACGGCCGCCGCCGAACTCGTGAGCCCGCAGCGCGTGCTGCTGCTGCGCGAACTCGATCAGCGTCACGCCACGCTCGCGCGCGGCTTCGGCCGTCTGATGGAGCGCCGCGCGCAGCAGCTCGACTGGCTCGCGCGGCGTCTCGTGTCGCCGGGCGATCGGCTCGCGCAGCAGCGCACGCATCTGCGCCAGTTGTCGATCCGGCTCGCTTCGGCGGGCTCGCGCGCGACGGCGCAGGCGCGCGCGAGTTTCAACGTCGTGCAGATGCGCTGGCAGCGCACGCGCCCCGATCCGGCCGCGCATCGCGCGCATCTCGACGGGCTCGCGCGCCGTCTCGACGGTGCCTTCGTACGCGAGCGTGAGCGGGCGTCGGCGCGCGTGTCGGAACTCGCGGCGCGGCTCGAAGTGCTGAGCCCGCAGCGCACGCTGGAGCGCGGCTACGCGGCGCTGCTCGACGCGCAAACAGGCGCGGCCGTGCTCGCGCCCGCTGCGCTCAAGCCGGGCAAGCGGCTCACCGTGCATCTCGCGCAGGGCAGCGCCGATGTCGCGCTCGCCGATGTGCAGCCGCGTCTTTCCGAAGGTTTCTGAACGAACCACGCGGAATCGTCGGTGCTTGATCGGTGCTTGATCGACGAGATCGACGCGATCGAATTGATCGGATGGATCTGACACGCACGCGCCGCAAAGGCCAGGCGCGCTGCTTGCGCGAAGCGTGCAGGCCGACGCCTGCGCTTCGCGCAAGGTCGTGAAAGTCCACGAGGTGATGTCGCGACGATTCACGCCAGGCGAACCGAAGCCTGCGCCGCGGACGCCGCGCCGGCATCGTTCGCGCTGCCGCAACGTCATGTTCGTGCGTGCGCGAAAGCCCTTGAAAGCCTTGTGCAGCCGATGTTCGGCATAATGTCCGCTCGTTTGCGGGGTTATTCCAACTCGCCTACAATCGAGTGCTCCATGCCGGTTATTACGCAGAACTCCCCATAACACGACGAAGGAACCGCATCATGTCATTTACGCTCCCGCCGCTGCCGTTCGCGAAGAACGCCCTCGCTCCGACCATGTCGGAAGAGACGCTTGAATACCACTACGGCAAGCATCACCAGGCTTACGTCACGAACCTGAACAACCTGATCCCGGGCACCGAGTTCGAAAAGCTCTCGCTCGAAGAGATCGTCAAGAAGTCGTCGGGCGGCGTGTTCAACAACGCGGCTCAGATCTGGAATCACACGTTCTTCTGGAACAGCCTGTCGCCCCAGGGCGGCGGCGCACCGTCGGGCGCGCTCGGCGACGCGATCAACGCGAAGTGGGGTTCCTACGACGCGTTCAAGGAAGCCTTCACGAAGGCTGCAGTCGGTAACTTCGGTTCGGGCTGGACGTGGCTCGTGAAGAAGGCTGACGGCTCGCTCGACATCGTGTCGACCAGCAACGCCGCTACGCCGCTCACGACCGACGCTACGGCGCTGATCACGATCGACGTCTGGGAACACGCTTACTACATCGATTACCGCAACGCACGTCCGAAGTTCGTCGAAGCGTTCTGGAACATCGTGAACTGGGACTTCGCAGCGAAGAACTTCGCTTAAGGCTCACGCCCCCAGGTCCGTTCTCGCGCCGTTCGCACAGAACGGCACAGAAAAAAAGCCCTCGATTCGCATCGAGGGCTTTTTTGTTTGCGCGTGTGCTTAACGTCGGTGACGTACGTGACGTGTGACCGTATCGGGCCTTATGCGCCCGTGATCGCGGCGACGGTTTCCTGCGTCGTGCGCACGTGGCCCATGAAGCCGAACAGCTTCTCGAACGAGAAGTGGTGCATTGCTTCGTTCAGACCCGACGTGGCGTCTTCGACGAACACGAGCTTGAAGCCCTGATCGAAGGCCGCGCGCGCGGTGGACTCGACGCCGAAGTTGGTGGCGATGCCGCCCAGCACGATCGTGTCGATGCCGCGGCGGCGCAGCTGCTGTTCGAGGTTGGTGCCGTGGAACGCGCCCCATTGGCGCTTGGCGATCACCACGTCGCCGTCCTGCTGGCCGATTTCGGGCACGAGTTCGGAGGCGATGGCGGGTGCGGGCGGCGTGCCCGGCTTGTGCATCGGGTTGTCGGCGGGCAGGGCCAGCAGTTCGTTGAGCAGCACGTGGACCCAGACCACGGTGCCGCCTTGCGCGCGCAGCGCGTCGGCGAGGGTCTTGGCTTTTTCGACCACCTGCGCGCCGCTATGGGGCGCGACCGGGCGGCTCACGATGCCGTGCTGGAGATCGATCATCACGAGCGCAGTCTTGCGCGGATCGAGAGAAAGGGCTTGCGTCATGGGACACCATTATGTGAGGATGGGCTCACATATAATACACGAATATGAGGATGGCCTCAGATATGGCGGAAGACGCGAAAAAAGAAGGGACGCGGCGCGTGCCGCGTCAGGAGCGCGCGGCGCGCACCGTGGATGCGCTGCTCGAAGCGGCGGCCGACGCGTTCGCCGAGCGCGGTTTCGAGGCGGCCACCATGACGCAGATCGCGCAGCAGGCCGGCGTGTCGATCGGCGCGGCGTATCAGTACTTTCCGAACAAGGAAGCGCTCGCGCTCGCCTTGCGCCTGCATTACGGCGACGACATGGACGCGCGCTGGACCGCGCTGATCGAGGAGCAGGCCGAAGCGAAATTGCCGCTCGCACAACTGGCCGAGCGCCTGTTCGACATGATGGTCGATCTGATGACCTCGTATCCGGCCTATCTGCCGCTGCTGTCGGTGCCGCTCGGTTTTCGGCGCGACGACGCGGCGCGCAACAAGCTGCGTCAGCGTTTTGCCGGGCTGTTCCGGCGCTATAACGCGGATCTGTCGTCGGACGAGGCGTATCGCATCGCCGAAGTCATGTTGCAGGTCATCAAGAGCCTCAATCCGCTTTACGCGGCGGCCAAACCCAAGGACCGCAAGCTGCTGGTCGCGGAATACAAAGGCGTGATCGCCGCGTGGCTCGCGCAGCGGCTGGCCTGACGCCGAGATTCGATCAGCGCGGCAACTGCTCGTCGCGCGACGCGATCACGCGGTCGATCAAGCCATATTCCGCAGCCGCGTGCGCCGACATGAAATTGTCGCGGTCAGTGTCGCGTTCGATCTGCGCGAGTTCGCGGCCCGTGTTCGTGGCAAGCATGGCGTTGAGCCGCTCGCGCTGAAAAATCACCTCGCGTGCCTGCAATTCGATATCGGAGGCCGTGCCTTGTCCGCCTCCTGAAGGCTGGTGGATCATGATGCGGGCGTTCGGGAGTGCGAAGCGTTTTCCATGCGCGCCCGCCGCGAGCAAAAACGAGCCCATGCTGGCGGCGAAACCCGTGCAGAGCGTGGAAACGTCGGGCTTGATGAACTGCATCGTGTCGTAGATCGCCATGCCGTCGTAGACCGAGCCGCCCGGCGAGTTGATATAGAGGCTGATGTCCTTCTCGGGATGCTCGGCTTCGAGAAACAGCAGTTGCGCGACGACCACGCTCGCGCTCTGCTCGTTCACCGGCCCGACGAGAAACACGATGCGTTCGCGCAGCAGGCGCGAATAGATGTCGTAGGCGCGCTCGCCGCGGCTCGACGTTTCGATGACCGTCGGCACGAGATTGAGCGCGCGCGGCGCGATTGCTGCAAGATGCGTATCGATGGGCTGCATGGAAATCCTCGCGGAAAGAGTGGACCGGCGCGGTGCTTCCCGTGGAGGCGCGCCGTTGCCCACAAGACGCGCATCGCGAACCGCGCGTGACGAGGATTTTTTTGCGCGCGGCTGTCACATCGGCGCGCGGCCGTTCGTCTGGAGGTCGGGAAGCGCGGCGAAGCCGGCGCGTGAAGGAGCGAAGCGAATGACGCAGATGAGCGACGAAATCAGCGACGAAGCATGCGTAGAAGTGCGTGCGGAAATACGCGCCGTATCAAACGATGCGGCGCAAGGCGCGGCGATCGGCGAAACCTGGGACGAGTCCCGCCGCGCGGGCGTATTTGCGAAAGAGCGCGCGCGTTTACTGGCGCTGGCCACGCGCGTGCTCGGCAGCCGCGCGGAGGCCGAGGACGTGGTGCAGGACGCCTGGTTCCGCTGGCGCGACGGCGACGCCGCGGCGGTCCGCACGCCGCAGGCGTGGCTCGCGACCGTCACGGTGCGCCTTGCGATCGACCGGCTGCGCAAGCTGCGCCGCGAGAGCGCGGGCGAGCGCGACGCGGCCTGGCTCGCGCCGTGGCTCGGCGACACCGCGCCGTCGGCCGAGGAAACCGGGCTGCGCGCGGCGCAACTCTCGGACGGCCTGCTGCTGATGCTCGACCGTCTCGGGCCGCTGGAGCAGGCGGTGTTCGTGCTGCGCGAGGCGTTCGATTGCGATTACGCGGAGATCGCGGCGCTCACCGGCTGCGCGTCCGCGCATTGCCGCCAGATCGTGCATCGGGCGCGCGTGCGGCTCGCGCGCGAGCAGGCGCCGCAATCCGCGCCCGCCGACGCGGCGCGTCATGCGTTCGCGGTCGAGCGCTTGCGTGAGGTGTTGCACGCGCAGGACCGCGCGGGCTTGCTCGATCTGCTCGGTGTGACCGCGACGGCGCTCACGCAGGCTGGCGAAGCAACGCAGCTTCGCGCGCTGCACGCCGAAACGCTCGTGCTCGATGGCGCGGCGGGCGTCGCGCTGGTTGCGCACGACGGCGCGCTGGCGGCGTGGCTGCAGGTGCGGGCGGACGAGGATGGAGGTGCCGCGCCGGTCGTGTGCGTCGCGGGGCAGGATCGGCATGGGCCGACGTTCAGCGCGGCCAATCACGCTTTCCGGATTTACGGCGAGCAGGCCGTTCAAACGCTGCTGGCGCGCTTCAAGGCGAACGATGCCGCGCTGCAAGCCAGCATGCGCGCGGCGCAAACCCTCGCCGCAGCCTCATCGTCAGCATCGTCGCAAGACGGGCCGACGCTGATCGCGCGCCCGCTCGCCTTCGCCTGAACTTCGCCTGACCTTCGCCTAGCCGCGCAGCGCGGCGGCTTCCCAGTTGATGTCGACGCAGAGCACCTGCAAGCCTTGCGCCGTTTGCGCGGCGACCGAGGCGGTCACGCACAGGTGCGCCTCGTTGATCGAGAGATAGGGCGGCGTGAACTGCACGCTGCCCGGCGCCTTCATCGCGGCGATGAAGTAGGGACGGCGCTCCCAGCTCGCGCCTTCCGAATGCAGCAGCGGACGGAAGCGCTTCGCGCGCTGCGAGGTGCGGCCGTCGGGCAGCACGTTGTCGCCGATCTGGCGGCCCGACGCGTCCAGCAGGAAGCAGCGCGCCGTCTCGCCGAGACCGAGCAGCGGCAGCGTGGCGTCGTTCATGTTCGCGTTCGCTGCAAGCTGGCTCGCGGCCGCCTGCAGCGCGCTCACATACGGCGCGAGGCGCGCCGATTGCGCCCGCTCGCGCGCGCTCACGCGCTCGCGCAGACGTGCCGAAAGATCGTCCATCAGACGCGCCGCCGTGGCAGGCGGCACGGGTTCGACGTCGGGCCGCGCGAAGTACGCGCCCTGCACGAAATCGGCATTGCTTTCCAGCGCGATCAGCGCGTCGCGCTCGGTCGAGAGTCCGCCCACGAGCACGAGCTGGCCCGACTCGTGCAGCATCGACACCAGCCCCGGCAGCACGCGTTCGATGTGCGCGTGGCGGCTCGCCTGCGCGAGCAGGCTGCGGTCGAGCGTGACGATGTCGGGACGTAGCTGCCAGACGCGGTCGATGTTCGAATGCTTGGCGCCGAAGCCGTCGAGCGCGATCACGAAACCGGCCTTGCGCAGCCCGTCGATGATCTCCGCGAAACGCGAGTTCTCGCCGCCCGCCTGTTCCGACACTTCCAGCACCACGCGCTGCGGCTGCAGCCCGAGCGCCTTGATGCCGGCGAGCAGGGCGTC
The DNA here is from genome assembly GCF_905220285.1 of Paraburkholderia sp. J94. Lineage (NCBI taxonomy): Bacteria > Pseudomonadati > Pseudomonadota > Betaproteobacteria > Burkholderiales > Burkholderiaceae > Paraburkholderia > Paraburkholderia sp. J94. The sequence continues at coordinate 27,114 of NZ_CAJMZH010000031.1, forward strand.
GCCGTAGCTCGTGTCCATCAGCGCGGCGGGGTGCAGGCTCAGAAACAGCCACTCGTCGTGCGAATCGAAGGCGTTGAAGTTGCCCAGATGCAGCGATTCCGCGAGCCGGCCCAGTTCGAGCAGATCGCCGCGGCGCGCCGCCTGCGTGAACACTTCCTGCGACGGCACCTGCTGGCCGTGCTCGTCGTGCGCGCGCAGCGACGCGTGATAGCCGATCGCGCGGCGGTGGGCGACCGAAAACACCGGCTGGAACACGCTGAACACGGTGTATCCGCCGTAAAGCACGGTGCGGCGTGCGCCTTCTTCGCCCGCGACGGGACGCGACTGATAGCCGGGGGGATCGAGGTCGATCATGCTGGTCATAGGCCTGGGTGACGCGCGCCATGGCCGGCACAGGACCGCGCGCGCGAACGTCAAGTTTACATTACAGGATAGCCGTGCAAAAAGTATGCGAGTCCCGACACACAGCGGGTCGGGCCATGCGCACGGGATATCGGCGTTTTCGGGATGGCGGGTGAGGGCGTCGCGCGGACCGGGAAGGCACTGGCGACGCGCTTTCGCGGCCTTTGCGCGCACCGCGCGGGGCGCGCCGTGCACCGGGCTGGTGCGCGGCGGGCGCGTGGGTTTGCTGGATGGTTTTCGTCGATGGCGTTCGGGCGGGCGCACGTGTGGCGGTGCGTCGATCAGCCGCCGCTCATTCGCTCTTCACTCGCCCTTCATCCGCCGCCTACGTGCGCTCGGACGGATCGGTTTTTTTCGCGGCGTGACGCACGTCGTCGGAGAGCTGGCCGAAGATCCACGACGAGGCCGCCGTGATGATGCCCACGCAGACGAACGTCGCATGGAAGGCCGGAATCACGTTCGACGCGGTCATATGCGCGATCAGTCCCGTGAAGGTCGTGAGCAGCGCGCCCGCGACCGTCACGCCGAGACTCATCGAGAGCATCTGCACGAGCGAAAAGAGGCTGTTGCCGCTGCTCGCGCCGCCCATGCCGAGGTCCTTGAGCGTGAGCGTGTTCATCGCGGTGAACTGCATCGAATTGACGGCGCCGAACACGGCCAGTTGAACGAGGCGCAGCCAGAGCGGCTCGTGCGGCGTCGAGAGCGCGAAGCTCGCCATCATCAGGCCGACCAGCACCGTGTTGATCACCAGCACGCGGCGGTAGCCGTAGCGCGTGATCAGGTAGGTGACGAGGCGCTTCGAGAACATGCCCGCCGCCGCGACCGGCAGCATCATCAGGCCCGCCTCGAACGGCGTGTAGCCGAGCGCAACCTGGAGCAGCAGCGGAATCAGATACGGCATCGCGCCGCTGCCGATGCGCGCGAACAGGTTGCCGAGCAGCCCCACGCTGAAGGTGTGGATCTTGAACAGTTCGAGCGAAAAGATCGGCCGCGGCGAGCGCTGCGCGTGCAGCCCGTAGGCCACGAAGGCGGCCAGCGAGACGATCAGCAGCACCAGCACGGTCGCTTGCGGAATGCCCAGTTCGGAGCGGCCGTCGAGCGCGAACGAGATCGTCACCATGCCGGCGACCAGCAGCAGGTAGCCGGGCAGGTCGAACTTCGGCGTGTCGGCGTTGCGGCTGTCGGGCATGAAGATGAAGGTGAACAGGCAGCCCACGATGCCCACCGGCACGTTGATCAGGAAGATCCAGTGCCACGAGGCGATCTGCACGAGCCAGCCGCCGAGCGTCGGGCCGATCAGCGGACCGATCAGGCCCGGGATCGCCACGAACGAGAGCGCGGGCAGATAGCGTTCGGCGGGAAACGTGCGCAGCACGGCGAGGCGTCCGACCGGCAGTAGCATCGCGCCGCCCACGCCCTGCGCGATGCGCGAGAGCACGAGCTGGTTCAGCGTGTGGGCGCTCGCGCACAGCAGCGAGCCGATCGTGAACACGAAGATCGCGCCCATGAACACGCGGCGCGTGCCGAGCTTGTCCGCGAGCCAGCCGGAGACGGGGATCATCACCGCCATCGTCAGCGAGTACGCGATCACGACCGACTGCATGCGCAAGGGCAGTTCGCCGAGGCTTTCGGCCATCGCGGGCAGCGCCGTGTTGACGATGGTCGAGTCGAGCGTCTGCATGAAGAAGCCGGTGGCGACGAGCCACAGCATCACGGAGAGCTTGCGGGCGGAAGGCGTGGAAGGCGAAGCGGAAGCGGCGTTGGAAGTGTCGGACATGGGCGAAGGCGCACGCGCTGGCGGTGTCTGGCAGCCGCCATTGTAGAGAAGGTGGCGCGGCGGCGCGCGTAGGGAGGGCGCGGGCGCGGCTTCGCGACTAGGCGTCGAGCCGCGCCGCCGCCGCGAAAAACGCCTGCGCGCGCGGATCGAGCGCGAACGCCGCGTTGATGCGCAGCCACGGACACGGCTCGCCGTGCGGACGGAAGTGGCTGCCCGCCGAGACGCTCACGCCGAACGCCTCGGCGCAGGCCGCGAGCCGCGCGGAGTCGTCGATATGCGGCACGCGCGACCACAGGAACTTGCCGCCCGTCTGCGTGTGCGCGAGTCCGGCCGCTTGAGCGGCGCGCGTGGCGGACGGCCCCGTGAACAGTTCCCAGCCATGTTCCTCGAGCGTGCGCGTGCCCGCGCCGAGCGCTTCGGCGAGCCGCCGGCGCAGCCGCTCCAGATACTTGCGGTACGCGCCGCGTTCGAGCAGCGTCGCCGCCACGGCCTGGGTGAAGCGCGAGCCGCTGATGCTCGTGAGCGCCTTGATCGACGCGAGGTCGCGCACCACGGCGGCGTTCGCGACCACGTAGCCCACGCGCAGCGAGGACGACAGCGTCTTCGACAGCCCGCCCACGTAGATCACGCGCTCGAACTGGTCGAGCGCGGCGAGCCGGTCGGTGGGATCGGCCTGGAAATCGGCGTAGATATCGTCTTCGACGATGCTGAAGCCGTGCTCGCGCGCGAGTTGCAGCACGCGGAACGCGACCGGCGGCGAGATCGTCGTGCCGGTCGGATTGTGGAACACGGTGTTGATGAAGAACGCGCGCGGCCGATGCTGCGCGAGCATCGCGTGCAGATGGTCGATATCGGGTCCGTTCGCCGTGCGCGTGATGCCGACGAGCCGCACGCCGTGCAGCTTCAGCAGTCCGTAGAGGTTGTAGTAGCCGGGATCTTCGACGAACACTGTGTCGCCGGGCTTGAGCAGATAGCGCATCAGCAGGTCGATGCCTTCGCTCGCGCCTTCGGTGATGAGGATCTGCTGGGTGTCGGCGGCGATGCCCAGCGGCGCGAGGCGGTTGCGCAGATGCTCGCGCAGCGTGGCGTCGCCGAGCGGCGGGCCGTAATCGACGAGACTCGACGGATCGGTGCGCGAGACGTGGCGGATCGCCTGGCCGATCGCGTCGATATCGCGCCACGCTTGCGGCACCGAACCGCTGTCGAGCTGCAGCGTCTCGCCCGGCAGATTCAGCTGCGCGAGCAGGTGGCCCGATTCCTCGGCGGCATTCGAGAGATCGCAGGAACCGAGCCCGTCGAGACCGAGCCGCGCGTGCTCGCTCACATAGAAGCCCGATCCTTGTCGCGAGTCGAGAAAGCCGAGCGAGACGAGCCGGTCGTAGGCCTCGATCACGGGAAAGCGGCTGATGCGGCAGTCGGCGGCGAGCTGGCGGATCGACGGCAGGCGCGCGCCCGGATGCGCCGAGCGCGAGCGGATCCACGTTTGCACGCCGGCGACGATCTGCTCGGTGAGCGGGACGTCGCTGGCGCGGTCGAGTTCGAGTTTCATGGCGGTCTGCGCGCAAGTGTCCGGTTTTTCCACTGCACAGTTCCGCGTGAACTGTTCGGAACTGTACATGGGTTGGCGGGATGCCGAGGGCAATAATGCTCCAACCGGGCAGGCGCTTCAAGACGTTTCGCAGTCTTGAGGGAACGCGAAATTCGCGATGTTTCGCGACGATGCGCGCCACGCCCGAAGCCAAAACGCACGCAAGGAGCACGGCAATGCGCGAAATCCGAATTTTCGAACTGGAGCACGGCGAGCCCGCCGAAAGCTGGCGGCTCGCGCAGGCGATGCAGTTGCAGGTGAGCGAGGGCGAACTCTGGCTCACGATAGGCGGCGACGCCGACGATTACTGGCTGCGCGCGGGCGAGTCGATCAGCCTTGCGGCCGGCACGCGCGTGTGGCTCAGCGCGGGGCGCGAGGGCGCGCGATTCGTGCTGGCGCTCGGCGGCGCGTCGGCGCTGCGCGCGCCGCAGTGGCGGGGTGAGGGGGACGCAGCGCCGACGCACCCGGCGCATCTGGGCGAAACGCGCGGGCTGGCGGGTTTTGTCGCGCAGACGTTGCGTGCGCGCTCCGTGCGCTGGCCGTGGGGGACGCGCGCCGCGCAGTGAGCGGCGTTGCGCGTTGAGTTGATCTGACGTCTTACGCGTGCACGTGCTCGCCCACGTAGCGCGCACGCGGCCGGATCAAGCGGCCGTCGGCGTTCTGTTCGAGCGCGTGCGCGATCCATCCGGTCACGCGTCCTGCCGCGAACAGCGTGAACGCCGCGCCACGCGGCAGCGCCAGCACGCGCTCGATGGCCGCGAGCGCGTAATCGAGCGTGGGCCGCGCGCCCGTGGTTTCCATCACCGCTTGCGCGAGCAGGTCGACTTCCGCCATCGGCGAACGCGCGGGGGCGCGCTGCGCGAGCCAGTCGAGCAGCAGACGCGCGCGCGGATCGCCGTCCGGGTAAAGCGGATGCCCGAAGCCGGACAGCGACGGCGTCACGCCGTTCTCGTCGGGCGCGAGGCGCTGTGCGAGATAGCGATGCAGATCGTCCGCGTGCGCGGCCTCTTCGAACAGCGCCGCGACGCGCACGGTTTCGCCGCCGTGACGCGGCCCCGCGAGCGCCGCGAGCCCGCCGGTGGCCGCGCCGAACAGATGCGTGCCGGTCGAGGTGATGCAGCGCACCGTGAAGGTCGAGGCGTTCAGTTCGTGATCGGCGCAGAGCACCAGCGCCGCGCGCAGCAAGTCGGCCTGGTTGCGCGAACGCACGCCCCACGCATGCGCGATCTGCCGATGCAGCGGCTCGCCCGACGGCGCCGCCGAGACCAGTGCCGCCGCGAGCAGGCGCATGAGGACGGCGGCATTGTCGAGTTGCGCGTCGCGGCCCTGCGCCCAGATGCGCGGCATCTGCGCGGCGGCCGCGGGCAGCAGCACCAGCGCGCGTTCGAGCGGCGAGTGGCCGCTCCATAGCTTGAGCCACGCCGACCATTGCGCCGCCGCGATAGGCGCGGCGGGCGCGTCCTGCACGCGGCGCGGCGTGCATTCCCAGAGCAGCGCGGCGACCTCTTCGAGCGAGGCGTGGCGCGCCAGTTCGACGGCGTCCTGGCCGCGATAGAACAGCTTCCCGCCCGCGATCAGCGTGATCGACGATTCGAGCACCGGCACGCCCCAGTCCAGCACTTTCTGCGCGACCTTGCCCGCGCGCTTGCCGTCGGCCTTGCGGCGCGCGAGGCGGCGCACTTCGGCGGCGTCGTAGCGGCGCGCGGCGTGGCTGCGGCCGTTGGGCGCCGCGCTGCCGCTCGTGCCGTTCGCGTGGTTTGCGTGGTTCGCATCGGTTGCATCGTCGGTGGCAGGCGCGGAACTGAGCAGACCGCGGCTCACGTAGGCATAGAGCGTGGCGCGGCTGATGCCGAGTTCGGCGGCGGCCTCGGCCGCGGTCATATAGCTGGACATGGTGGCGAGCGTCGGGAAACCGGAAAAATCGATCTATGTTGATCATGATAATCAAGATTGATCGGTATGCGAGCGCGCTTTTACCCTTGCGCGTGTACCTCGTATCGTTCCCGTCAACGATTTCCCGCACAAGGACGCATGCCATGACGCCTCGCGACGCACTCGCCCATCTCTGGATGCTGGCTCACCCCGACGACGACAACGACAGGGGCGGCGCCGCGTCGGCGCTCGATCTCGTCGATATCGAAGGCGACGATCCGGGCTTGCCGTCGGTGTTCCGCGTCGGCACGCTGGCAGCGGCCACGATCGGCGCGGCGGGGCTGGCGGCGGCGCGTCTGCATGCGTTGCGCGGCGGTCCCGATCAGCGCGTGTCGATCGACGTGCGGCGCGCGCTCGCGGCGTTTCGCAGCGAGCGCTATCTGAGCGTAGATGGCGGCGCGCCCTTCGAATTGCGCCATCCCGTGACCGGCTACTTCGAGACGCGCGACGGCCGCTGGATTCAGCTACATGCAAATTTCGCGCATCACCTGCACGGCATCCTGCGCGTGCTCGGCTGCGGGGAATCGCGCGACGAGGTGGCGCGCGCGATCCGCAACGACTGGGACGGCGCGGCGCTCGACGCGGCGCTGGCCGAAGCGGGCCTGTGCGCCGCGCTCGTGCGCTCGCCGCGCGAATGGGCCGCGCACGAGCAGGCGCACGCGGTGGCGGACTTGCCGCTGTTCGAGATCGAGCGTATCGGCGATGCGGATGCCGATGACCGCGACGCCTTGCGGACCGTCGGCGCGCGTCCGCTCGACGGGATGCGCGTGCTCGACCTCACGCGCATCATCGCGGGGCCGGTGGCGGGCCGCACGCTCGCGCATCACGGCGCCGATGTGCTGCTGATCAACGGCCCGCATCTGCCCAACATCGCGCCGCTCGTGATCGACAACGGGCGCGGCAAGCGCTCGGCCACGCTCGATCTGCGCGACGCGGCGGGACGCGCGCAACTCCACGCGCTGGCGCGCGACGCCGATGTGTTCGTGCAGGGGTATCGTCCCGGCGCGCTTGCGGCGCACGGCTTCGCGCCCGAGGCGCTGGCGCGCGAGCGGCCCGGCATCGTCTGCGTGTCGATCTGCGCGTACTCGCATCGCGGACCGTGGCGCGAGCGGCGCGGCTTCGACAGCCTCGTGCAGTCGGCGAGCGGCATCGTCTGGAGCGAGAGCGTGGCGGCGGCGCGCGAGGCGGCGTCGTCATCGTCATCGTCATCGTCGGAACCTGCGCCGTTTGCCGCGCCGCGTCCGCTGCCGTGTCAGGCGCTCGATCACGCCACCGGCTATCTCGCCGCGTTCGCCGCGATGACCGCGCTCGCGCGCCGCGCGAAGGAGGGCGGCAGCTGGCACGTGCGCGTCTCGCTCGCGCAGACGGGCCGCTGGCTGCAAACGATGGGCACGCTCGACGACGGCCAGCGCGCGCCCGAGGTGAGCGCCGGCGACGTGGCGGATTGCATGGAAGAGAGGGACACGCCGTTCGGCCGCGTGCGCGCCGTGGCGCCCGCCGAGCGGCTCGAACGCACGCCCGCGTTCTACGCGCGGCCTTGCGTGCCGATCGGCACCGATGCGCCGCGCTGGACGGCGTGAACCGGCGTGAAGTCGCGTGGACCGGTGTCAAGCGGCCTGAATCGGCAGGTCGCGCGCCGCGCCGCTTACTTGCGCAGCTCCGCGACGAAGTCGTAGTAGTCGTTGCGGCAGTAGGTATCGGTCAGCTCGATGGCGCGCTGATCGGCGGTATAGCCCACGCGCGTGATCAGCAGCAGCGCTTCGTTCGGCGCGATGCTCATCTGCTGGGCGATTTCCTCGCTCGCGTTGACGGCGCGAAAGTGCTGCAACGCGCGGACGATCGCGAGGCCGCGCTGTTCGAGAAAGCTGTAGAGCGAGTCGCCGATCGCGTTCGGATCGGGGATCAGCGCGGCGGGGAAGGTGGAGTTCTCGACCGCCATGACGATGCCGTCCGCGAGACGCAGACGCTTGAGGCGCGTGACGGCGGCGGCGGGCGAGAGGCCGAGCTGGATCACCTCGTCGCGGCTCGCGGGCTGGATTTCGCGCGAGAGCCAGCGCGAGCTGGGCGTGAAGCCGCGCTGGCGCAGCATTTCGCTGAAGCTCGTGAGGCGCGAGAGCGGATCTTCGTAGCGCGGCGTGATGAAGCTGCCCGCGCCTTGCGTGCGGCGGATCAGCCCTTGCTCGACCAGCAGCGCGATGGCTTTGCGCGCGGTGATGCGCGAGACGCCGAGCGCGTCGGCGAGCACGCGTTCGGACGGCAGCGCCTCGCCGGCGTTCCAGCGATTCTCGTGGATCGCGTCGCTGAGCTTGCGCGCGAGTTGCAGATACAGCGGCGTGTCGTTGTCCGGGTCCGGGCGCAGGCCGCGCCAGCGGTCTTCCGTGGGAGCGTTCATGGGAGGCAGGCATGAAAGGCGAACGGCAATTTTATGACATAGGCGGCGCGGCGCGGTAATGCCGGAGTTACGCGTAGGCACATGCCCGTCGCGGCGCGCGGCGATACACTGGCGCTTCGCTGAACGTCACGCTGAATGCATAGCCTCGCATCGCAAAGAGAGAACACATGAGCACCGATATCGCCAGCATCGCGCTGCCCGGCGGCGAGCGCATCGCGAAGCTCGGTCAGGGCACGTGGGAAATGGGCGAGCGCGCATCGCGCCGCGCCGACGAGATCGCCGCGCTGCGCGAGGGCGTCGCGCTCGGCATGACGCTGATCGACACCGCCGAAATGTACGGCGACGGCGCGACCGAGGAGCTGGTCGGCGAAGCGCTGCAAGGGCTGCGCGACGAGGTGTTTCTCGTCAGCAAGGTTTATCCGCACAACGCCACGCACAACGCCAGCCGGCGGGGCGTGGAGCGCGCCTGCGAGGCGAGTCTCGCGCGGCTCGGCACCGACCGTATCGACCTGTATCTGCTGCACTGGCGCGGCGGCGTGCCGCTCGAGGAAACCGTCGAGGGCTTCGAGGCGCTCGTGCGCGCGGGCAAGATCCGCCACTGGGGCGTGAGCAATTTCGACGTCGACGATATGGAAGAACTCGTCGCGCTGCCCGGCGGCGCGGCGTGCGCGGCCAATCAGATTCTCTACAACGTCGCGCGGCGCGGGCCGGAGTTCGATCTGCTGCCGTGGAGTCTCGCGCGCGGCATGCCGGTGATGGCGTATAGCCCCGTCGATCACGCGCGTTTGCCGAAGCGCTCGCCGCTCGACGATATCGCGGCGGGGCATGGCGTGTCGGTGTGGCAGGTGGCGCTCGCGTGGGTCCTGCGCGCGAGCGGCGTCTGCGCGATTCCGAAGGCGGCGCGTATCGAGCACGTGCGCGAGAACCGCGCGGCGCTCGATCTGAAGCTCGGGGATGGCGATCTCGCCGCGCTCGACGCGTACTTCAAGCCGCCGCGCAGCAAGCGCGCGCTGGAGATGCTTTAACCAGGGCGAAGGGGAAGAGAAAGAAGACGACGAAGCCGGGCGCGGGGAGGGGAGCTGGCGGCGCAGCGCGCCACCAGCGGGTGAGGCCTCATGAAATGCGCGGCCGGGTCGCCAGCAGACACGCGCCATGCGCCGCTTCCGGCCACCGGCGGCGGCTCCCGGCCGGGGGACCGGAATACCGCCGCCGTTGCTGCCTGGAATGGCGCGACCGGCCGTCGCGCCAATTCGGGGTGGCTGCGGCGCTGTCTGCGCACCGCCGTGCGAGATCAATGACTGCCGCCGCCATGGCCGCCACCGTGTCCGCCGCCGTACCCGCCGCCCGGGCCGCCTGACGGTCCACCTTTGCCGAATCCGCCTCCGAATCCTCCGCCGAAACCGCCGCCAAAGCCGCCGCCGAAGCCGCCCGAAGGTCCGCCCGACGGTCCGCCGTGACCGCCGCTGCCGC
>NZ_CAJMZH010000032.1:0-23715 GCF_905220285.1 Paraburkholderia sp. J94
AGCGCCGCGTCAATGCGCTGCGCCGCGAAGGCCTGCTGCCGCAATGGAATCTCGCGTACTGGGTTGCGATCGCGGTGGCCGCGCTCGGCGCGTTCGCGCTCGGTTCGCTGGTGCTGGATTGATGCTCGGCGACCGGGTCACGCCCAAGCGGCGACGATCGGCGCCCGCGTAACGTGAGTGCCCTTCCGCCCGCCAACGCTTCCCCCATGTTCGCGACGTTCGCCTCGATGAACATGAAACCCTCCGCACTGATGTCTGCATTTCCGGCGCCAGCGAAACCGGTCAAGCACGCTCAGCACGCTGCTCGCGCTTCTGATTGGATTTACGCTCTCAATGGCGGTGAGCCGATATGATCAGCGCAAGAACTTTGAGGAAGAGGAAGCGAACGCCATCGGCACCCAGTACCTGCGCGCAGAACTGCTTGGAGAATCACGAGCCACGACGATAAAGGCGCTTCTGCGTGACTATGTGCAACTGCGCATCGAATACTACAAGACGCGCGAGCCACGCGAACTTGAAATCATCAATGCGAAGACCGCTGAACTACAGAGCCAGTTATGGACTGGCGTACGCGAACCGGCGATCGCGCAACCCACTCCGATCGCGGCGCTCACCGTAAGCGGCATGAATGATGTAATCAACACACAGAGCTATACGCAGGCGGCGTGGGTGAACCGCATTCCGGTTTCGGCATGGACGCTCATGATCGCGATCGCGTTTTTCAGCAACCTGATGCAGGGGTATGGCGCACGCGGCGCGACCGGGCGACGCGTATTGCTGTTCGTATTACCCATCACGGTCTCGCTCTCTCTTTCACTTATTGCGGATATCGACAGTCCCCGAGGCGGGCTCATCCGCGTGGTTCCGCAGAACATCATCAGTCTGCAGCAGTCGCTTCCGGCGAGCTGACAGCAACTCCGGTGAACGATGCTCCGTAGCACCCAACAATGGGAAGCAGCCAATGGCTTCCTGACAAACGGAAAGGTTGCTCAGGGTCGTCAGCCGGCCGCCCCGCTTCGATGCCGCCTTGTCTCCCCTCCAAGTACATCGAGCCGTAGCTGCTCATAAATGACTTTCCGCTCCCCCCCGAACTCGTCTGCGGTCGCAGATCGAGGCTTGGCTCGAAGCGCTGCGGCACACTCGTGGACGCTTAACGGTCGCTGCCCGAGATGGGGAGTCAGCAGGTCGCTGATTAGAAAGGAAATTTATATCGGGCCGAAACGGAAAGCCTCACCAGGCCTAGCGCAGGCTAACCGGAAAATTGCGCCGAAATCAAAGGGATACCTGCTAGTGAGTAGCAGCATTGTTGTTGTTGTGAAGTTTGATAAATTATATTATGTAAAATTAGGCCAGCGTCTCACAGGTATCCGGCGCTCCGGTTCGAATCGGGCCGGTCGTCCGTGACTACTCGCGGACGTGATGATGCAATACGCGTCTGCGTGCGGCCAGAAGCGGCCGCTCGACATCGCATTTATGATCGTTAACAATCAACGAGGCTCAACCTCGCTCACCAATTCGCAGGGTGGATATGAATTTCCGATTCGCCGTCGCTCAGGATGCACGCCACCTCGCTCCCCTTAACGCTCAACTTATCCGCGACGAGGGGCATCGCAACTCGATGACTGTTGAGCAGCTAGAACAGAGGATGGCGAGTTGGCTCGCGCGCGGTGAATACGAAGCGGTAATCTTCGAGCAGGCGGGTGCTACAACAGGATATGCCCTGTTCTGCCGCAATGACGGCCATGTTTACCTCCGGCAATTCGTCGTCGTCCCGGAGTTTCGTCGGCGTGGCGTCGGTCGATACGCGCTGAATTGGTTGTGGGCCAATGCCTGGACCGACGTGGGCCGCTTGCGTATTGACGTGCTTGTCGGGAATCGCGCAGGACAGGCGTTCTGGCGATCCGTCGGCTTCCAGCCGTACTGCTTGACCATGGAAATGGGCACTCCGCGGATAGAACAATCCTGACTCTGCTGTGTGTACCGTGTGGTGAGGAAGCGGCCGATCAGCATCGCCGCGCAGATCGTCAACTAACCGCGCGCCGTAAGGTGAGCGTTGACGCAAAGGCGCGTTTTAAAATAACGACGGTTTCCCCACGATCACTGAGCGGCGTGAATTCTCAACCAACCATCCGAATAGCGCGGCGCACAGATGCCGAGATCCTTCAGTCGTTGTATCGTCAGTTGGTCAACGACGAGAATGTCAAGGTTACTGAGTGCCGGGTCGAAGCCCTCGCGAAAGACCCTAACACTCACCTGCTGGTGTACGCGATTGACGGCCATGTCCGTGGGACCGTACTGGTTTGCCTTTGTGCGGACGCGATGTATGCGGAACAGCCTTTTGCGGTAGTCGAGAACCTTGTCGTTGATCAGGAGTGCCGTGGGTATGGCATCGGGCAGGCACTGCTACGCGAGGTTGAGCGATTTTGCCTTTTGCGGAACTGCTCGAAGATGATTCTTCTCAGTTCGGCGTCTCGTATCAACGCACACCGATTCTTTGAGCGGGTCAGTTTCCGTGGCAAACGAAAGCGCGGTTTCGTCAAATACCGCAGCCAGTTCAGCGAAGCGACGTGAATCCCTGTCGCCCATCGACCAAGAACGGCCAATCTGAGGTACTTAATCGAGTGACCGCTTCGTGGAATCAAGGCAAATTGTCTGAGCTAGTGACCAGTGTGGAAAAGCTCAACCGAGTGGTGCGTCAAGCGACCTGCCGAGACGCTCATATCGCGGAAGATAGTAATGTGCAGGATTCAACGAATAGGCAACGCGCTCTGCTTTTCCCATGATCTCATTGCGGGGAAAGAATCCAAAATATCTGGAGTCCGCACTATTGTCCCTGTTGTCACCAAGCATGAGGTATTTCCCAGGTGGCACGACGACCGGGCCGAACGACTCCCGTGGACTCGGCGCATTAGGTAACAGACGAATGATATGGGCCGACGTTCCGTCGATCACTTCGGAGTAGTATTCTCCGCGCGAGGCCGAAGAGTCTGAGAATTCATCTCCCTTAAGTTCCCGATAGTTCACCTCTGAGCCGTTGATAAACAGTATGTTGTCGCGCATTTCAACGCTGTCCCCCGGCAAACCAATCACACGCTTGACTAACAGTTCGTGCGCCGCCGAAGACTGAATCGTGACAATGTCCCCTCGCGACGGATTGTGAAGGCGTACGAGAGTGAAACGCGTGAGTGGAACCCGAATGTCGTACGCCATTTTGTCCACGAGTATCCGATCCCCGACTTGAATCGTCGGAAGCATCGATCCACTGGGCACGACATTCCAATCCGCGACGGCACTGCGAAATACTGTCATGAGGAACAGAAAAGCAACGAATCCTTTATTTGCTTTCCAAGTCTTTACAATGAAGCGCATTAACTTTCGTCTCCGTAAAGAAACGCTATCGGAGACCCAATATAGCCTAAAAAAATTCGATAAGCCCTGTCGTCATGAAATGCCATGCTGAACGCATAAGCTAACGAATCGCGTCCTTCCAAAAAAGCGGTTTCGTTGGCGATGGTGCGCGACGATGCGCAGGAAAAGTGAGGCGGCCATTCATTCGACATCCTGGAGGTCCGCTTCGGATCACACTGAGCCAGTTCGCTGCCGCAGCGCACTACTGCGCGACGCATGAGTCGGTAGCCGGCCAGTTTCAGTCGTTCGACTTTGTGCCCTCAATTGCTGACAATTAGCCGGTGGGATCGGGGATGAACGACGCGACGAGCAGGTCGGGAAGAAGGTGTTTTCGGGCCGGTAGCGGCCCTCAACAGGCGAGGCCGAGTGGCTCACAATTGATCGCTGATCACGTATCAGACGCTGACTATGGCCAAGCTGGTGCAAAATTTAACCGAAAGGGCCGCAGTGGTGAAAATAATAGGCACATTATTATATCTATTCGGGGCATTGGGGGGGGCTGCAGCTCTAGGGCTTTGCCTGATGCTCTGGGTTGAAAAACCTATCGGTCTACCGTGCCATGCAACTAACTATGACGGAATACTGCGCATAGAAAATTGGCCCGGAACGTCAGAATATTTAGTCACTGGTGGGCACGATGTTTTTTTAGCGTCTACTCGCCTACATGCTGCTGGCCCTGTCGGAATGGCCATATTGAAGGGGCTGCCTTCTGGCTCGCATTTGCATGTCGAGTTTTGCGGCTCTCAATTTGTCCGCCTGACTTCAGAAGGCCATGAAATCTTCATGCTCACTCAGCAGGGCGTTGAAGAGAACGTTGCGCATGGCATTGCATCAACGGTACGCTTCACTGTATTTTGTTTCATTGCCGCCATACTTGGTTACTTGGTCGCACGGCGGGCATCCGACATCTGATTCGTGACTACCTCTGCTTGATGTAGCGAATATCACGTCGCACCGGACCAGCAACAGTGGCAGCGCGTAGAGCATGACTTGCGCCACAACGACGTGCGGATCGTTCGCTGGCGCGACCGTATCAGCCGTCTGCCGACAAAAGAAACGAACGACCGTTGCCGGCAAAGTCGGGCGTCCGCTCCGGGTCGACACCGGAAGTTGGGCGGCAGCAGTGAGGGCTGGCCGCGGCTGCAGCATCGGCACCCTCCTCTGATCCGGCTTCTCCACTTCAGGATGGGCAGTCAGCAGGTCTCTGATTGGAAAGGAAAATGATAAGGGGCCTAAAGGCAAAGCCCCTTCAAACCTGGTCCAAGCTAACCGGAAAACTGCACGAAAATCAAGGGGACACCTACTCGCCCATTGTCGGATAGTCGATGAGCAATACGATTCACACAAAGATGGTGGCCGATGCGTTGCTACCAGACCGGAAATAATTGTTGGCATGCACATCATTCGTCAAATTGCAGACTTCCGCACTCGCTGACGTGACCGCGCGGACACGTCGCGAAAACGGCGATCGCAGGATCTGCACAAAGATAAGAAATCGTACGCTCACTCACGGGCCGCCACGTCGCCTATCCGACGAGGCAACTGGACGGCAGCCAAAAGGGCAAATGCATGAATACCGCAGAGAACGAGAAACGCCCACCCGTAGGCACTCGAAACCGCATGACCGGCGTCGACGGGCTTTAGCTTCCAGGCCAGGAATGTCGCACAAAAAATCGTTGCCGTCGGGCCTCCGAGACGCTGGACAATGTTGAGGGAGGTCGTCGCCATCGGCATTCTCTGCCGGCTAACGGAAGCATATGCGGCGGTCAGCGATGGCAACCCCACGCCACTCATGCCCATTCCCCGGAATAGCAAAGCGGGTATGAGCACTTGCAGACTCAGCCCGTGGGCGGCCAGGTACAACATTGGCAATGTGGCGGCGAGTGTCAGAAACGCGCCTCCGGCGCACACACGCCGAATGCCAAATTTATCCGTCAGCGCGCCCATGAATGGATTGGCAAGCATCATGCCGACGCCAAGCGGCGCAAGCATCCAGCCCATCTCGCCAGCCGTTCGCCCGCAGGCCTGAATGAGAAACGCCGGAATGAGCATCTGACCAGCGAACATACCGCCGTTCGACAGGAATTGCGTCACTGCCGCGGTCGAAAAGACCTTGCGCCTGAACAGTCGCAGGTCGATCAGCGCATCGTCGCCCTCTCGCCGCGCTGTCCACAGGAAGACAAGCATCATCGCCACGCCGCCGGTCAGGATAACGCGCCCCGTGGTGTGATCGAGTCGCTCGGAGCCATACAGAAACATTACCAGCCCAGGCGAAAGCAATGCGAGACCGAACCAGTCCAAAGTTCGCAGCGTCGTCTCATTCTTGTCGTTCGGCAGAAGCAATATTACCAACAGGAGTGCGATGCCTCCGACCGGCAAATTGACAAGAAACAGCCAGCGCCACGAAGCATGTTGCAGGATGGCGCCGGCGATTATGGGACCCAGGACAGGGGCCAGCAATACGGGAAGTGCCATATAGCCCGCAACGCGGGCCATGTGTTTACCAGCCGCCCGGGCGATCATCATCTGCGTCATGGGTGCCAGGAGCCCCCCGCTAATGCCCTGCAAGACGCGGAATCCAATCAGTGAGGGCGCCGACCATGCAATGCCGCACAGCGCCGAGCACAGCGTGAACGCTGAGAAGCACCAAAGGTAGAGTGCCTTTGCGCCAATGCGATCGACCAGCCATCCGTTCAGTGGCAGAACCAGGGTGAGCGCCAACAAATAGCCGCTCGTGACCCACTGAATCGTCGAAAAGCTACTATTCAGCTCCACCGCGAGCTTCGACATGGAAACGTTAACGATTGTCGCGTCGAGCTGTGCGAGTAGCGCCCCGAACAGCGCGACGCCGGCAATTTTCCATACCGCCGGATCAATCTGCTCTTTCGCCTGCGTGCGCTTACCATCGGCGGCTTCAAGAGAGCTTTGGGGCATGGCCGCCATTGAAGCAGCCAAAGTGCCGCGCCGAGAACAGTGAGATCAGGAACGCGCCGGCGCCCAGGGCGATGATGTCGGCCGCATCCCTCAACTGGAAATCACCGACACGGCAAACCAGCAGGTAGCCGACAATGATGTTGAAAAAGCCCCAGAGCACATTAATGCTCGATGAAGATTTCCCTTCACCGGGCGGCTTCGCGAACGGGCTCTGAAATGACTGTCCCATCATGCCGCTCACAGCATGCGGCACAGCGTTCGCCAGAAAGAAGCCACCGAAGAAATAAGCCAGCAGGAAAAGCCAGGACATCTCAAAAGCTCCGTGTCGAAAGGTAATTATTGATTTCTTTGCTGGTGCCCGTCTCACCGAGCTGAGGAAAGATCCGCTCAAGACTGTTAGCGTGGGCTTCCGCGCTGACATCCGTCGTGGCATCGACAGCGAGGGTGATGTTGAAGCCGAGTTCATGTGCCTGCCGCGCAGTTGACTCAACACCCAGACTGGTTGCGACGCCACAGACCACCACTTGCGTTACACCATTCGCTTTGAGGTACGCCTCAAGGTCGGTCCCTGTGAACGCGCCCCAGGTGCTCTTGGACACGAGATGATCCTGCGGCTGCCTATCCAGCTCCGGCAGCAACTCGGCCCAGTCGGGAGGAAGGCCGCCTCCCGCCTGGTTCCGCTCTGTGCGGCCCGGTGACATACCGATAACGTTAACCAACACGACGGGAAGGCCATGTTGACGAAAGTTGGCCGCCAGCCGACTGGCGCTCTCCACTACGTTTGTGATGGGATGCACAGTGGGGATCGATGCAACGATCTTTTGCAAATCGATGATGATCAGCGCAGTTTTAGAATCCAATTGAGTAACAGACATACAGTTATCCTAAATGTTTGAATTTTGTATACGTCAGCACCGCCATTGCTAGTGCTGACGCAGGACGTTCAGGAATCGCCGATCTTCTCGATGATCGCGATCGCGGCGATGAGTGCTTCCAGGTCAGTGGTAGGGAGTTGGTCGAGTGCGCCCACCAACCAGTTTCGTTTCATGGCGCGGTGGCTGGTTCTCACCGCGACGCCAGCCGCAGTCAACACAAAGAGGATCTGGCGACGATTTGTCGGATGAGGCCGGCGCTCGATCAACCCTTCCTGTTCAAGACTCGCCAGAATGACACCCATCGATTGGGGTTTCATCAGTTCTGCGCGCGCCAGATCCGCGGTAGTCATGGGTCCACCTTGTTCCAGACGAGCGAGGACGCCCATCTGCGAAAGGGCCAACTCGGTCGGATTGGCTTCGGTGCGTAGTCGCCGCAACAGCCGACTGATCGCTGTCGTAAGATCCTTAGCAACTATGTCCAGTGATGAATTGAATGTCATGGCTGCACTATATTTGATAGAAGATAAACTTGCAAGTTTACCTGTCATTACATCCGGCTCTGCTTTGCCTGCAAGGAGCGGCTGCGAGATTTCGCGGATCAAGGGCTTCAGCCGGGAACTGCTGGCGAACTTCCGGTTTTTGGGACGCCGTCGGAACAGGTGTGGCCGTTCGGGCCGGTAGATTGTCGGCCTGCATTGATTCGAAGGGCTTTTCGCAGGCAGCGGCGAGGGGCTTGTCGCAGCTTCTGACCGCTATCCGGCTGGTGCCTGGGGAAGGCGGATGTCTGATGCCCTGGCAGCGTAATTGTTGATGCCAAAGACGCCTGACGTCTCTCCGTTCGAGGGCGGACTTGCGGCGGCGGTTCGCTCCTCCGCTCTGGCTAAACGCTCGCCTGGATGGGGAGTCATCAGGTCATCTATTAGAAGGGAAATTTGTAAAGACCTGGCTCGACCTAACCGGAAAGCCGCACCAATACCAAGGGGAACCCGATCTGCGAGGCCTTGCAGACGCCCCCCCGAGGTTTCCCCATACCGATCGATGGAAGCGTTCAGGATCAGAAACGGCAGTCGGGCTCCGCCCGGGCGAAAAACACGCTCGCGAACTAGAGAATCTCGTTGGCACAGAACAGATCCTTGACCTCCCTCTCATGAGCTTGACAGGCGCATTGCGCGCTCCCAGCCTTCCGGGGACAACTTGGGCACCAACTTGCTAATAGCTCAATATTCGGCAATGCAGCCTCCACGATACTCAATGCGCCTCATTGCCTTTCGGCGGCTCTCGTCAGCCGACCAAGCTCAAGCATTCGACCTTCCGTTACGGATGAACGAGTACCGGTCGATATCCGTTCGTAATTGCCAGCCCTGGTGTTCCCAATAGGCCTGGGCATCGACGTTCGTCTTGATTACGTCGACGTGGCTTTTTGCAATCCCGAGCGCTTCCAGACGAGCGATGCAGCATTCGACCAGCGCGTTTGCGATTCCTTGGCGTCGATGTGCGGACGCCACGACAAGATGTTGGAGATAACCGCGACGTCCATCGTGACCGGACATGATGCACCCTACCGTTTCATCGCCCACTTTCGCGATGAAGCTCAGTTCGGGATTGCGCTCCAGATATCGCCGGGTCGCTTCGTGAGAGTCCGCATCGCGGAAGGTGACACCCGGCGTTCGTTTCATCAGGTCAATGACATTTTCATAGTCATCGATCGTCATGATACGGATAGTAAGCATGAATTTTCCTTTCGATGTGAGTCGTTATCTTGCATTTTCTGGCACCTGCAGCAGGGTGCCGATGGAAATCGCGCGTTAGTCGAACTGAAGTTCCATGCGGTCACCGGCATAACGAGCTACTCCGTGATCCACTGGCTTGCCGTCCTGGTCGATATAAAGGCTTTCGGTCGAAAGCACAGGTGCTGGCCAGCTCAGCTTGAGCAGCTTGAGGTCTTCCGGTTGGGCGAGTTTTGCCGAGACCACCATCGACTTTCTGGTGGATTCCACCCCGTACGTCTTGAGCGTGGCACTGATTGATCGCGCTTTGCGGTAACGCGTCAACAAGTCAGGGAATCGATCGGCGGGGAAAGAGTGCCTCGCGGAAATCGCCGGCTTTTTGTCGATCGTACTCAGCGAATCGATGACCCATACATCCGCCCCCGGAGTGACGGCCAATGCAAGTGCGATTTCCGGCTCCGCCGCTATTCGTGCAAACTTCAGTACCTTCACAACCATGTTGTGGCCGCTGCGCACCATGCTTTCGAGCGATCGCGTCCGTTTGTCGATCTTGTAGCTGAGCGCCCTTTCGGTAACGAAGGCCCCCCGTCCATTCTCGATCTGCACGTAGTCCTGCGCGCTCAATTCCGCGAGCGCGCGACGAACGGTGTGTCGGTTCACGTTGAACCGTTCTGCAAGCGCGCACTCGCTGGGCAGGCGTTCTCCCGGTGCAATCGCCCCTGTCGCGATTTCAGAGAGCAAACTAGTTTCGATCTGCTTCCAGATCGAAGTGCCCTTTCTTCTTGGTTGAATGAGGTCGTTCGAGTCCATACTTCAAGTCCGTGGCTCTCTGAACTGTATAACAATCTATACAGCCTTGCAATGCACGTTGCACGGGGCCGATTTGCCCCTCGTGGGTGGTTCAGGGAAACAGGTGCCACAGCAGGCCCATCTGCGCGCAGTTGCGATTTTCGGTCTGGTCAAGCACGATCGACTGGCCCTTCTCAGCACAACGGCAATTATTTCTTTGCTCGGATGCGCAGGAATACAGTGAATCAGCACATGTTGCGACGCGCCGCTGAGCAGTTGCTGGTCGACCTGAAAGCCGGAAAACGCTGCGACTCGCCGAACACGTTCTGCTTCCATGTCAGTCGAAACTCACGTGTTCGTGTAGATAGCGGTCGCGTCGCGAACAGCCGCTACCAGATAGCCGCCCCGCGTTACATTTTCGCGCACGAATTCGAGCGTGCTAGCGTCGGTTGTACGCATCCGGTATTGCCACCTTCAGCTTCATGCCAAATCCGGGACCAAATAGATAGAGGAACGGCACACGTTGTTTCCATCGCCGACGCCCGTGACCCGCAGACCGTTGGTATCGTTTACAGATTCGGTGAGCGTCGTATAGTCCGACAACACCTGAGATGGATGATGCGGGTCGCTCGAACGATCCACAAGTGCCGTGCCTGCAAAAGCTGCCATCGTATTGAGGCCGGCGTCGTAATCGACTTGTGCAACGACCAGTTCGTGGTCGCGGCGATCACCTGAATTCTCCCGACAGGTCGCTCACTAGAAGATTGCCGCTCTTGCTAGTCGATCGCGGACGAAACCGCCCATCTTCCAGACCCCGACCTCCGACGAGCAGCGGGTTCGCGGTCACGTCTTCTGAAACAACAGTGCGCTCCACCTAGCTCCGCTCGGGCCCGCGAGTCCGGAAATCCAAGAGGAGCGCAGGTTTTCGCCTGATAGCGAGCAGATTGCTGCCCGACGTGACTGCGGCGAAATTGATTCGCCGTGCCACACCAGGCATCCCAACTTTTCGACAGCAATTGCTCAATAGTCTCATGACTGGCGCCAGTGAGCCGACGTCTCGAACGGCTCGAGACCAAGCGCACAATGCCGCGGTTGAACAATCCGACGCTGCCTGAGCAGCGCCGGCCTGCACACCGAGGCGACCTGCGTGGCCCACTTTAAAAGTACCCGATTTTCACGCTTCTTACTTAATTTGCGTTGCGGACGCCGACAACGAGCATCACGAGAGTCTTCACTTGACCTGTATATAAATCTATACTGCTCTAGTCCGCATTACACCCTGCACGGCCGGCTATTTCGTGACGGAAGCGCTGGCCGGGGCGCTTCCGAGCAACGCGGGCGATAACGGAACCGATCGCCTTCTCCGCAAAGCCTCAGACCAAGAGCTCGAGCGGCGATGGCCCGGTCATCAAACTCTGGACTTTCTGGTTCTCGTAGGGGGGGAAATGGCCTTAAGCCTGGACAACATCCGCAGTCTCTTTGATGAATTCGGAGACCTTTCTTACAGCGGTGAGCCTGTGACGCAACTTGAACATGCACTTCAATGCGGCGCGCTTGCCGAAGCCGAGAGCGCTGACGAGGCGCTGGTATGCGCGGCCTTCCTGCATGACATCGGTCATCTGCTGAACAAGCGCAGCGACACACCAGCGGCGGCCGGCGTGGACGATTTGCACCAGTATTACGGCTTGCCGTTTCTGCGACCGGTGATGCCCGATGCGGTGATCGAACCGATCCGCCTGCACGTAGATGCGAAACGTTGCCTGTGTGCAATCGATGAAGCATATTTGGGGCGGTTGTCAGCTGGATCGGTACGGAGTCTTCAAAGACAGGGCGGAGTGTTCTCCGCTGCAGAGGTGCAAGCGTTTCTCCAAAAGCCGTTTTCCGCTGACGCGCTTCGACTGCGTCGCTGGGACGATGGAGCAAAGGTTGCGGACTGCGCGACGCGTCCGATAGAGCATTTTATTAACATCGTGTGGCGCGTTATGGACAGACACACTCAGCAGGCCCTGAACGTGTGAATGCTTGCTATGCAGCCGAAAATGTCACTAAGTCGGCTTGATCGAGTTTGAGTATGCTCAAAACCCTAAACTTGCTGCTCACCGAATCGCCAGCAACCCTGACACCACCGACTGGATAGACGGCTATACCATCGGCAACGCCGCCGAACCTCAATCGACGTCCATACGCCTGTCGACCAGGAGGTCGGGTTGATCCCCGCATGACTTGCGGTACGTGGAAACGCGATAGGGTCGAGCCAAAATGGCATAACACCTTCCAGTCCTTTCGGCAAAGTGCGGGAGCCGTTCCGTTCACGAAGAATCATGCTCTTTCGTTGAAACGCTGCCTCCACTGTGTCGGCCCGACCGCGAAGTTTCTGACGAACACATTTCTCAAACGCTCCTCCCGCCCGAGACCTGTGCGCCGCGCGACTTCCGATAGCGACAACGAAGTCGACGTCAGTAGCGCTTGCGCTCGTTCAATGCGCAGACCTTCCAGTGCCTTACCTGGCGTCATCCCGATCTTCTCGGTAAAGTGACGAATGAAAGTGCGTTGCGACATGCCAGCTTCATCGGCCAGATCGGCAACTTTCAGCGATCTGTGCAGATTCTTGTTGAGCCACTCGAAGAGCGGACCGAATCCATCGACCGATTGCAGAGTAAGGGGCGTACTGAACTGTGCCTGCCCACCGGAGCGTCGCATGTAAACGACTAACCTGCGCGCAGTTCGACCCGCTATAGCACTTCCCAGATCTGCTTCAACCATGGCAAGGGCAACGTCGATGCCCGCACTGACGCCAGCGGAACTCCAAACGCTGCCGTCGCGAACCCAGATCGGATCCGGTTCCACCCGGACACCTGGAAATTCCCGTGCTAGCTGGCCGCACGCACGCCAGTGTGTTGCCGCCTTGCGCCCTTCGAGTAATCCGGCTTGAGCTAACAAAAAAGCCCCCGTGCAAACCGAACAGATCCGACCGGCTCGCCTGGCGAGATCTGCCACATGACGAACAATCTCGGACGACTGGCGCGCCACATGCACGCCAGGGCCGCCCGGTACAACGAGCGTGTCGATCTGCGCATCTTTCGGCAAGCACTCCGTCAATACTGTCATTCCGCCTTGCAACCGGATGGCCCCGCCGCCGACAGAAACGAGTCTGCACTGGTAGCCCCCTGCCCCCGAAGCCTCTTCGCTAGCGGTATCGAAGGTTTGGAGCGGGCCGGAGACGTCGATTGGCTGCGCGCCGTCGAAAACGTAAATAACAATCCGACGCGCAGTACGATTCGCGATCATGGTCATTGGCAAAAAATACGTTATTTCTGTCCTTTTTGCCAGACCGAATGCTGGTTTAATGCCCTCATCATCCGGACGAACTCCAGCCATGACCCAACAATCCGAAATCAAAGTCGCTGGTCTTCTGCTTTTTCAGAACATCACACAACTTGATCTCACTGGTCCGCTGGAAGTGCTCGGACGGCTACCGGGTTGGCGCGTGGAAATTGTCGCGCCGACTTTGGCCCCCGTGCGCGCCCACAAAGGGTTAGTGATTCAACCGGATGCCGATTTCGGTACAGCTTCGCCTTACGAACTATTTGTCGTACCCGGAGGCCCCGGAACAGACAATGCGATCCTCGATCCCAAGATCGTCGAATTCGTTCGTGATCGAGCAAACGCTGCTGCATATATTTTCGGCATTTGCACAGGATCTCTACTGCTCGGTGCGGCAGGGCTGTTACGTGGACGACGTTCTGGCGGACACTGGCAATCCCGTGATCTGCTTAGTCTGTTTGGCGCAATTCCCTCCGACGATCGAATGACAATAGACTCCAATATCTACACATCAGGTGGTGTGACGGCAGGAATCGACATGGCTTTGCGCGTCGCTGCGGCAGTCGCCGGAGACGAAGTCGCACAGCAGATTCAGTTGCAGATTGAATACGATCCGGAGCCGCCATTCAAGGCCGGTACACCGTTGGTCGCACCACCGGAGATCGTCGAGCGAGCGTTGACCGCCACGGCTAGACGTCGTGCGATTAGAGTCGCCGCCGTGCAAAAAGCGGCAATGCGTCTTGATGGCCTCATCGACTGACTTCCAACCATCGAATCCTGCCTCCACCTCCCTCCGAAGATGGTCCAGAATTGGGTTCGATTTTTGGCGAAACAATGTTGAACCCCTGAATTATCCTGACAGACATTCCATTTATTAAATATCGACCCGAGTCAGCTTTAAATCTCGAATTGATCGGATATTTTTTATATAAAAAAATTGCACTCGTAAAAAATGTGACTTCGAGCAACTTACTTCTCGGGAATAAAATGCGGCGACTACGACGGCGGATCGCCAAGACCCTAAGCGATATATCAAAGGTCTCAGGTCTTTCGAAGGGCTACCTGTCTCAAGTGGAACGAGGCTACGTATCTCCTTCGTTGTCTTCCCTGGCGAGTATATCGTCAGCCCTTGGGGTTACGCCCCGTTATTTTCTCGATAGTGTATTTGAAACAGCTGAAATTTCGCGCGCTGATCGTAGGACGTTCTTTGGCATTCCCGGATCCGATAGCACTTTCGCGTATTTGAAAGAAAATAATAAAAATTTGGGGATAGAGGCAGCATTGGTGCGCATAGCAATCGGCGATGGCTTATCTAATCGTCAATACCTCTTGGGTGAGCAGTTCATTCTCGTCGTCGAAGGTGAAGTTAGGTTGACCGTGGATGATAAAACGCTTGTTCTGCATGAAGGAGATTCTGCACAATATAAGTCCTCGATTTTTCGCGGCTGGGAGAGCACTGGCAAAGCACAGGCGATTTTGCTGTGGATAGCCACGCCAAAGTTGTTCTGGAGTGATCTACCCGGGTAGTGCAGGAGACTACGGATCCTGACCGCATTGGGCGATTTTACGTATAGAAAACGCCCCCCTGAAGGAAGCCCACCGGGACGCGGTATTCGTATCACATTCGAAAGCCGACGGTCAGAGTGGCCGATGCAAGTGCCAAACGCATTGGGGCAGCGCTTTATTCTATTGCCTCGGAGATGGGGATGGCGCGCGAGACGCATCCCAACTTGATCAATCAGGCTGAGCCCTACCGCTGCTAACGAATCGGGAGCACGACCGCCGGTCGAAGACATGGTCGCGTTCACCGACGAGCATCGATATGTCGACCGTGTCGAGCTGATCCTCGGGCCGGTACCGATCACCCCGTCAACATCTTGCAGTCACACCCAGCGGCTCAGCGACGTGGAGCAGTAACAGGCACGAACGCGTCAAGATGTTGGGCAGAAGGGCATCGTCGAGGCGATCGGGATTTACCCCACTTCATTCGACCTCTCGTCTGGCAGTGCTCGCAGCAAGTCAATAAACGCGCGCAACCCCGCTGGAATATGGCGATTACCCGGAAAATAAAGGAATAACCCGGGAATCAACGGACACCAGTCGGTCAGTACCGCGACAAGCCGCTTGCGCGCCAGCGCTTCGCGGGCATAAGACTCCGGTATGTATGCAACGCCAAGTCCGTCCGTGGCTGCTTCGGCCATCAGCGTAATGCTGTCGAGTGTAAGCGCGCCGGGAGGATCGATCGAAAAACCTTCTCCGTGACGCGCAAACTCCCAACGATAGCGTTTGCCGCTCGGCAGACGATGCCGGATGCAACGGTGCATCTGCAAATCCTGCGGAACGACCGGCTGCCCATGCTTGCGCAGATAGCGCGGCGACGCAACGGCCAAAAAGCGTAAGTCATCGCTCACACGGACTGCAATCATATCCTTATGCAGCGCTTCGCCCAGCCGCACACCTGCATCGAAGCCTTCGGCAACGATGTCGACGAACTGCCCTTGCGCGACGAGATCGAGTTCCATTTGTGGATACATCGCCAGAAAGCGCGGCACGACGGTCTGCAGCAGTTGCCGAATCGCACCTTCATTGCCATTAATGCGAAGCGTGCCACGAAGCGCATTGTCGTCGCGCGCGACGTCCTCGAGTGCGTGCTCGAGCTCGCTGAGCACGGGTTGCAGACGCGCTAACAGACGCTCGCCGGCTTCCGTCAGTGATACGCTGCGCGTGGTCCGATTTAGCAGGCGCACGTCAAGATCGCCTTCGAGCCCGCGCATCGCATGGCTCAGCGCTGAGCGCGATACGCCCATTTCGCCTGCGGCCTGCACGAAGCTGCGGCGCGCGGCGACAACCATGAAGGCCTGCAGATCGGAGAGGGTTACTTTGGCCATTAGTGAATTTCCTTCAACATGGAATACCGATTGCCGGCACTTCTCGGACGAATCATACTCTCCTAGCATGAGCGCTCAACCGGTCCATTTGAGAGTGAACATGACGAAAAACTGGCTGATAACAGGTGCGTCAAGCGGGTTGGGGCGTGAGCTGGCGGAACAGCTCCTCGGCCGTGGTGACAGGGTCGTCGTGACGCTGCGCAAACGCGGCGCACTGGACGATCTGCTGGCGCAACACAATGATCGACTGCACATCGTCGAATGCGATCTGACGAGCGCAGATGCGATCCGAGCTGCCGTCGCGCAGGCATTCACAGCGCTCCCACGCATCGATGTTGTCGTTAGTAACGCGGGGTATGGTCTCTTCGGCGCAGCTGAAGCTCTCGACGATGCGCAGATCGCAAGGCAAATCGCGACGAATCTGACTGGTTCAATGCAGTTGATCCGCGCGGTTATCCCACGACTGCGGGCGCAAGGCGGCGGACGCATCGTGCAGGTGTCGTCAGAAGGTGGGCGAGTCACCTATCCAGGCTTTAGCGCCTACCACGCAACGAAATGGGGCATCGAAGGTTTCGTAGATGCCGCGGCGAAGGAGGTCGCTCCGTTCGGCATTGATTTCTTGATCGTGGAGCCCGGCCCTACTCGCACGAATTTTGGCGCTGGCCTCGATCATGCGAAACCGATGAGCGTGTACGACGCCACACCCGTGGGGGATATCCGTCGTGCGTTCGACGCGGGCCATTTCGAATTCGCGAATGCTGCGAAGACCGTCGACGCGATGATTGCCACGATCGAAAACCCCACTCCCCCCTTGCGGCTTGTGCTAGGCAAGTCTGCGTACGAATCGATACGCTCGTCGTTAAGGAAACAGCTTGAGATGCTGGAGGAGCAGAAGGAAATCGCGTTCTCGGTCATGGAAGACGAGTAGCCAGATAGCGTTCGGCACAAAACCTCGTAGTCTCTCGCGTGCGCGATATCGGCGTAAGGAGCATCGCCAAAATCCTTGCTTACGCTACCCGATTCATGAAAGACGGGGGCATCGCAATGTCGGGTGGGTATTATTGATCTAGGAGCGGTCAACGATGCCGATAAATTGTTGGTGCGAAAAATCGACGAATTGCACATGACGTCTTCGTTTGCTGGAGCACCGATGAGGCCGCCCTGTTGCGCTTGGAAGCGCCATAAAGTACGTCGCCGTCGCGTGCGCACGCATGATGAGGTGCGTGGGCGTCGAGATGCTGTGCCGTCAGCACCGACACCAGCCACTACAGCGCGCAGCAGATCAAGGCGCCGTATCCATGCGACTGCCGATTCGTGCATCCCGTCGGGCTTAATCGTGATCAAGAGCCAGCGCCTCAGCGATGATCGTCACAAACGCTCCCTATCGTCGTAGGATCGCCGGGCCCGCTCGATCTCGTCCAAATGCTTGATCGACCAGTCATAGACGGCACCGAACGGAACCTGAAGCGTGCGCCCTAACTCGGTGATCGAATACTCGACGGCAACCGGCGAGGAATTGATCACCTTACGTGCAATCAACCCATTACGCTCGAGGCGCCGCAGAGCCTGCGTAAGCGCCTTGTGCGTGATGCCCTCCAGCCGCCGCTTGACTTCATTGAATCTCGACGGTTTCTCCGAAAGCAGCGTGAGGATCATAACCGACCACTTATTGGCCACCTGATCAAAGAATGAACGAGCGGCGCAGTCCGCGAAAAACACTTGATCGACCTCGCAAGCCATACCGGTATCCTCCTGTATATCTACGCACTTCGAGGTGCGTAATTGACCGTAGATAGCCAACGTATACCATGGGTGTCGGCATGACTCCTTCGAGCCCGCAGTCGCCGACGCTCTGCTGGGGCGCGAATCGACCGACTGGCTGATCACTACGGAAAACCGAATGAAAGCAGACCTGACCACTTCATCGTCACTCGACACACGAGATTTCGCCGCCGCAGCCGCCGCATCCACAGCACGGCTCCATTCGAGAGACGTTGGCACAGGCAAGAACGTGATATTTCTCCACGGATGGACGTGCGACTCCGAGGACTGGGCTGGGCAAGTGCCCCACTTCAAAAGCCGGTATCGTGTGGTGACCGTCGACCTGCGCGGGCATGGCAGTTCCGAGGTCATGCCATCCGGCGCATATTCGCCTGCGGACTATGTCGACGACATCGAGTCGTTAATTACAACGCGCTACGCGGGTGAACCATTTGTAATCGCGGGACACTCTATGGGTGGCCAGATCGCGGCACGGCTCGCGGCTCGCCGGCCGGACCTGGTCAGCGCAGTGATTTCGGTCGATGGGGCACTCGGATTTTCTAGCGAGGCCGCAGACGTTTTTCAGAAAACCGCGCATCAACTCAACACGAGCGACCCGCGCGCAGTGGCGGCCTCTCTGTTCAATCTCGTCTACGGTCCCGCTACCGATCCGGCTCACAAGCAGCAGCATGCAAACCGGCTTCAGGACACGCCGTCGCACGTTATTCGCGAGTCCTTTTCTCCTTTGTTCTTCGGCGTCGATCAAGTTGGTATTGGAGAAGCGAGTGCGAAATTTTGCGCAGGGTTGCGCGTGCCCTTCTATCACTTGTGCATCGATCCGGTTCAGGCCGATCGCATGCGGCCATGGTTCTCTCACCCCAAATCAAAGGTAGAGGCATGGTCCGATGCAGGGCACTGGATCATGCAAGACCGCAAGGACGACGTGAATGCCGCCGTGTCCGCGTGGATTGATTCGCTGTAGCCGATTTCCCTTTCCAGCCCAAGGATTTCCGTGTCGAATCTTGATGCCCTGTTTAGCCCCTATCGTCTGAATACACTCACTTTGCCGAACCGCGTGGTGATGGCGCCCATGACGCGATCAATGTCGCCCGACGGCGTGCCGACCGCCGAAATGGCCGCTTACTACCGCCGACGCGCCGAAGGCGGCGTTGGCCTGATCATTACGGAGGCCGCCGGAATCGCGCGGCCGGCCGCGCTCAATGAGCCGGATATTCCGCACTTTTACGGCGATGCGGCACTCGCGAACTGGAAGACCGTCGTAGACGAAGTCCACGCGGCGGGAGGACGTATTGCGCCGCAGCTGATGCACGTGGGACAGAAACGCTCGAATGCTGTAGCCGACTGGACACCGCCATCGCCCTACGAGAGCCCTTCGGGGCTTTCCTTGACCGGGGAGCCTGTTGGCCTACCTATGACCGATGCCGACGTAGCTGAAACGATCGACGCCTTCGCGCGTGCGGCGGCCAATGCCGAACAGATCGGATTCGATGGCATAGAGTTGCACGGCGCCCACAACTATCTCATCAATCAGTTTTTCTCGGAGGACTTGAATACGCGCGGCGACCAGTACGGCGGTTCGACGCTTCTCGAACGCTCACGTTTTGCCATTGAGGTCCTGAAGGCAGTTCGCGCCGTTGTGAGTCCAGGCTTCCCCATTATTCTCCGGCTTTCGCAATGGAAGCCGAAGGATTTCAACGCCCGTCTCGCGGCCTCGCCTCAAATTCTTGAGGAGTGGCTAGGTGCACTCGTCAATGCCGGTGCGGATGCCTTTCATCTCTCACAGCAGAGATTCTGGCAAGCGGCATTCCCTGAGGTCGATCCGCAACTCAATCTTGCCGGCTGGGCAAAGAGGCTCACGGGCGTCACTGCCATTACCGTCGGCTCCGTCGGACTAGCTGGCGCTGTCTATGAGTCGTTTGCTGGCAAGAGCGCACAAGCGACGTCGCTCGATGACCTGCTGGCAAGGCTCGAACGTAACGAATTCGATCTCGTCGCCGTCGGGCGGCAATTGCTTCAGGACGCTGCGTGGCTGGAAAAAGTCCGCAACAATCGTCTCGACGCAATTGCAGACTTCACGCCCGCTGCCTTCGCCACGCTGAGCTAACCGTCCCGTCCCTGAGCGGTGGCCCTGATTCGACCATGTGCGTGTGGTCGAATCAGGGCCACCGCTCAGGGACACTCCCCGACTTCCCAGCAACGGACGGCTATGCTGTCGGCGCCAATGAACTTGCGAGCGCCGATGTGAACACTGCAAGCGTTAATTACGAAATGCTAACAGTCCCGACGAAAACATCATGCGACTCTCACCGGACTACGCTTGAGCACAGCATTAAACCGTCGCGCGGAAGCGGCTCTAGCAACGGCTCGGATCTTTCGCAAACGTTACATGTTAATTCGTCTCATCGCTGAGACGAGGGGCGCTTACCCGCCCTGATGCTGGTCATTTGTCCACTGTCGTATCGGCGGCCAGCGAGGAGTTCCGCTACGCTCTCTTCACGTTCATTTCTGGCGGAACGCTCGGAAAAAATTCCTTATTTCAGCCGCTAGCAAACGAGGTTGTTCCATCGCTGCAAAGTGTCCGCCACGCGGCATTTCACTCCACTGGGTCACATCGAACGTACGCTCGACCCAACTACGCGGAGGCTGGCTCAACTCCTTCGGAAAGCGCGCAAAACCGACCGGCGGTGTGGCGCGCGGTGAACCGGTGAAATTCATTGGCTGCAAACGGTTTTCCCAATACATCTGCATCGACGTGCCGATGCTTTGCGTGTACCAGTACAGCGAGATATTGGTTAGCAAGTCGTCTTTCGAAAACACGCGTTCGACATCGCCGCCACAATCGCTCCACGCCCGGAATTTTTCTCCGATCCACGCGGCGAGACCCACCGGCGAATCGTTCAGCGATGCGGCGAGCGTCAGCGGTCTGGTCGCGTGCATGTGCGCATAACCGCCTTCGAGTGCGAACCAACTGTTTTTCGCGCGCAAGAAGTATTCTTCATCGACGGAAAGCGGCTGTTGCGATGCATCGATCGCCGGTTCATATGTCCCCGGCAAATAGTTAAGATGAATGCCGTCGACAGCTTGTGGAAATCGCACGGCCAACGCTATCGACACGCTAGCGCCGAGATCGCCACCCTGTGCACCGAAGCGCCCATAGCCGAGTCCGCGCATTAGCGACGCCCACAAGTCGGCCACTTGAAACGCCGACATACCACCTTCCGCCGGTGCTGCCGAAAATCCGAAGCCAGGTAGCGAGGGGACGACGACATCGAACGTATCGGCGGGATCTGCGCCGTGCGCGGCAGGCTCGCACAGTTCGTCGAGCAACGCTCGAAACTCGAAAAACGAGCCTGGCCAGCCGTGCGTGATGACAAGCGGATACGGTGCCTTACCGGCCGATAAACCGACGCCGCGTCGATGCAGGTAATGCACACGCTGCCCACCCACAACGGCGATGAATTGTGGCAAGGAGTTTAGCTTCCTTTCAGCCGCTCGCCAGTCGAACTCAGTTGCCCAGTATGCTGTAAATTCACACAGCCAGGCTGGATCGATACCCTGCTGCCACACCTTCGACGGCGTGGCGGGCGTCCAGCGAGCAGCGCGAATGCGCTGGCGAAGGTCCTCGATATCGTGTTCGGGGATGGCAATCTGAAACGATTCGATTTGCACGTTGAGGTATCAGAATAGTGAAGTACTAGAGCATAGCCCACCGAGCCGCGGCCGAGGTATCTAACCCGTTCTGCGTTATAAATCTGCCCAAAGTTGAAGGCCAACGAGGTCGACTGCTAGCCCCAAAAAAGCTAATGCTGCGCAGACAACGAGAATCGATGAGGGTGGCCAGCGCTACCATCCGGGCAGACCACCCATACCATTGACGCGGATGAATTCACGTTGCCGAGCTCAAGAGTTT
Organism: Paraburkholderia sp. J94; assembly: GCF_905220285.1. Taxonomy (NCBI): domain Bacteria; kingdom Pseudomonadati; phylum Pseudomonadota; class Betaproteobacteria; order Burkholderiales; family Burkholderiaceae; genus Paraburkholderia; species Paraburkholderia sp. J94. Next base: position 21,638 of record NZ_CAJMZH010000032.1, read on the forward strand.
TCGCCCCCACTCTCTAGAGTACGCATTCGCCGCATCAGTCGTCCAAGCCAAGTCAATCAACAGCGGGCGACTTTCCCGTTTGAACGGGATTGGATGCGGGCCAACAGCATCCTGGACACGTCTTCGGCAAAAGAAGGCCGGGTTTCAATCCCGTGCTGAACCCATGCGTCCGGGCGTCGCCAGAATTCCGGATCGGCGTCATGGTCAGCACGCTTGAATCGAACTGCATGTTCCGCGTGCTGGGCGAACCAGTTAGCGCGCTCGGGCCCCTCTGTCTTCGGCAGCAGACCGTTTGCAGCCTTGATCTGCTCGCTATTGCGTGTCGCGCGTTGTGTAAATAGATCGGCGTCTTCTTCGGTCCAACTCGATGCAGGATATCGATGCCGATCGGCGCAGCGCTTAAATATCTGATACACAACGCCGACGTTCCACATACTTGCGGAGCTCGCAAGCTTTTCCACGTTCTCGCTCAGATCTCTCGCGATGCCGCGCTCGGTCAGGTCAACAGCTTTTCGCTGCAAGCTTTGCCAGTCTTTTGCGCCAACTCGCGTTCCGCAATCTTCTCTGTCATGCAGGCTTGCAATGCTGGCCTGCACGCCTGCGACGGGTTCTTCGCGATAGACGCCTTGCAGTGGCCAGTCGGACCGAAACACCAGGTCTAGAAGCAGTTCCTCTGCCATTCCGCCGAAATCGACCCTCACGCCCATGGCTTCGATGTGCGCATCCAGAGCGGTAGACGCTGGAACGGAGTCTTCAGTGCGAGCGTGACGCATGAAATACGCCATGACGATCAGATTGCCAAGCAATGTCGGTCCGCCGAACACCTGCTCGAACGCATCGCGGCTACTGCAGCCACATCCACCCAGCCGCCGCAGCGAGATCCGGCAGTGCATGCTTCGAAAGCGGCATTAAGCGCGCAATCTGCTGATTCGTATTGTCCAGCTGCCATTCGAAGCCGACTCCGATCATCCGGTTATCGATGCGATTGCCCTGTTGCGAGGTCTCTACCGGCGTCATGCCTACCTGCTGCCTGACGGCGTGAACATCCGGCTTGGGCGCGCCTGGCGCGAATCAATTGATGGTTACGACCGTCTGAAGGCAATGGTGGCTTTCGAATGGGCCACGCTTTTTGCGATGCGTATTGCTCTTCGCAACGGCACGATCTTTGTCGAGCACAGCTTTTCCTTCCGGAGTCAGGCACACATGCTGATCTCCGCCGAAGATTGGCGAACAAAGCGAAACAACCTGTATGGGCACCTCGGGCTACCGCAGGACCCTCAGGAGTTCCTTGGACCGGTTCTGGCTCATCTCGCCCAGCGCCTTGAACTGCTGAATCGTGCAGCGGATGAAGGCGCGGTGCGGATTGATACGGCGGTGCATCTCGATCCATTGGAAGCCCAGCCAGAAGACGCAGCATCCGTTCGCCTGCGAAGAGCGATTTTTGAAGCCCATCCGCCCGGCCAGCTGCCGGAGATCATTCTCGAAATTGACAGCGCAACGCGCTTCAGCTGGATCCTGCTCGGGCGTGAACCTCGATCGCGAGTCGAATTACTCATGATGTATTCGGCCGTACTGGCGCACGGAACCTCGCTCTCCGCAGCGGAGATATCCCGAATGGTCCCGGAGATCTCGCCGGTCGCAATCCGTCAGATGATGAGGCGACTTGAGGACGAGAGAATGCTTCGGCTCGCTGCCGATGCTGTGCTCGAATTCATGCATGAGCATCCCGTCGCCGCTCATTGGGGCCGCGCCGATCTGGCATCGTCGGACATGATGTCGCTTGAGACGACTCGTACAGTCTGGCAGGCGCGTGCCGATCCGCGGCGGCGCACGGCATCCATCGGGATGTACACCCACGTGCTCGATCGGTGGGGTATCTTTTACGACCAGCCCATCGTGTTGAACGATCGCCAGGCCGGCGCCGCGATCGAAGGTGTTGTCCGCCAGAGTGCGGCCGGGGACATCGCGCAGCTTGCCGTTGACACTCATGGCTACACCGATTTCGCAATGGGCCTGGCACGGGCACTAGGATTCGATGTATGCCCTCGCTGTTGATTTGCGCGGAATCCTGACCCACC
>NZ_CAJMZH010000033.1:0-18925 GCF_905220285.1 Paraburkholderia sp. J94
AGCTCGACCTTCAATTGCCCGCGAGCCGCTATGCCGTGTGTTGGAATCGGCGCTTACGTTAGGTTAGCGGCACCTCCAGCACAGCGGTCCGACCGGCGACTTCGCTGGCATCGCGGTCGACACACTGCGCACCATTTCATAATCGAGACGACCGCCTATCCGATGCGAGGACTGACGCTCAACTGAGATATACATCTCCGGTTGGTCGCGCAGGCGTGTCGAAACCTCCGTAGTCGCACCCTCATAAGCTGGCTTTTTTAGCGATGCGACCGAAGGCCGACGCTGGCGCGGGAGTGTGCGTGAAGTCCTTACCATAACGTGCAGCGGGCGGCTGGTGAGTCAGATCCCGCGCAACGGCCGGCCCATTACGCAGACGCGTTGATCTACGTCGCGGGCGCGCTCGTACCGCCGCCATGGCAGCGGTCAATCAACAGTCTCATCCCGAGTGAGTGATTCCGAGAGCAGGGCGACCGGTGCTCTCCGGGTGCTATTGCAGACAGAAAGCGATAAAAAAAAACTGGCGAATAGATGGGACCGTGTCGCGATTTCCGACGCCTTTTACCTCTAGCACCACAAGAACCTCGGCGAACCATTTGGCCGGATATATAGATATTCCTTAGAACACAGAAACCATGCGCAACTCAATTCTGCATAGTCGGCCATCATGGCAACGCCATACCTTGACGTTGGCAGTGCTCGCTGCTCTCAGCATGCCAGCGTTCGCCCAGACCCACATCAGCCTTTCCGCACAGCCGCTTGCTAAAAGCCTTTCGGAGCTCGCGGAACAATCAGGTGCGAACATTATCGTATCGGGCCCCCTGGTGGCTGGTCGGAAAGCGCCCAAACTGGAGGGCGATCTGTCGGTACGAGATGCCCTTGATCAACTGCTGAGAGGGACCGGTCTCAGTTATAAGCAAAAGGACGAGAAGACCTTCGTGATCGAAACGTCAACCACGACGAATTCAACTTCTACGAATACCCCTGTCCTACCGACCATAGACGTAGCCGACAGTGCGCAGGAAACCACAGGAGGCGGCTTGATTGCCTCTTCCACCAGTACAGTCACCAAGACGGACACTCCAATCGCGGTGACGCCTCAGTCGATTCAGGTCGTTACGCAGACTCAACTCCGCGATCAGGGCGTGCAATCAGTTACGGAAGCTCTACAGGGCGTTTCGGGCGTTGTTGTTGCAGCATCAAGCCGTGTGACACCCCTCATCTATATTGGGGGTATGCAGGCATCGACCATGACGAACGGCAGCAATGACGCGACAGGCGCCAATTCGCTCGGCATTCCTATCGCTGGTGTCCAGCAGGTCGAGGTCATCAAGGGCGCTGACGCTATCCTTGCGGGCATGATGAATCCCTCGGGCATCGTGAATGTTGTGACCAAGCAACCAACCGCGGATACGGTGCGCGAGGTAACTGCTCAAGTTGGGTCTTACGGCGACGTCATGACAGCGCTCGATCTCGGCGGCGCGATCAACTCGGACAAGACGCTAACTTACCGATTCGTGATCTCAGGCGAAAGAACTGGCGAAACCTATGGCGGGTACGGTGGCGAGCGCAATATATATGTCGCGCCGTCGTTGGAGTGGAAGTCAGGTACTACCGATATTCTTCTCCAATATTCCCATAATGTTCAACATACGGTGCCTATTCAGGCGACCATGTTTTATTTGAACGGCGGACCGATCCCTGTTTCAGGGAGGACCGTCAATTCATCAACTGCTCTTTTGCAGGATGATCAACTTCAGTTGACCTTCAGTAAATCCCTGAATGCCAACGTCGAATTCGTCAGCAAAACAGCTTATGAAAAGCGACAGATAGCGCAAAGTGGCGATACATCGCTTCCGTATCTTTATATCGATACGCCGGCCGAAACTATCTACACAGTCTCCGGACAGGTTACTGACCAATACAGTACCGATTTCGACAATCACTTCAAGTTCAAGGCGGATGTCGGCCCGGTCAAGCAGACCATTGTTGCTGGCGTCGACTACAACGTTTCGTGGCTCAGTGAGTGGGCTGGGGGAACGGTAGCTATTGCTCCTTTTCCGAGCAACAACTTGCCAGCCGCTGACACGCCGTACACATATTCCGACAGCGGCAAGTCGTATTTCAATACGGTATATGTCCAAGATCAGATAGTGTGGGACCGGTTGCATATCGCTGCAAGCTTTGCGCATGGTTCCGCGTGGGATTCGACGACGGTCCGTTCCTCGCAGTGGCTACCGAGCATTGGCGCCCTATACCAATTGACTGATAGTGTCGCTGTTTACGGTAACGATCTCCGTAGTTTCATGCCACGGGACCTGCCGATGGCCGACGGCGGCATCACTCCGCCGGAGTCGGGGCATTCTATCGAAGCGGGTTTCAAGCTCAGTTTGCTCAACGACGATCTCAGCGTCGACGCTCGTGCATACAGAACTGCGTTGAACAATGTGCCTGTCTACAACTACAGCACTTTTTACTACGAACCGGGCGGTAATCAGGTTACGCGAGGATTCGACGTTTCGGTAAAAGGCAAGTTGAGCGAGGGGCTGCGCGTCAGCGCGGGATACACGTATGCGGATCCCCAGGTGCCGCTGAGCACGGAGAGTCAAGTTGCACCACACTCGGGTAACGTCTGGCTCTACTACGACATGCAAGGCGAGCGGTTTCGCGGATGGGGAGGAGGTGTAGGGGTGACAGCAAGTAGCCGTGTCCGCTACACAGATTCGACCGGTACGTCGTACACGGTGCCAGGACAAGCAGAAACGGACGCGACCCTCTGGTATAAAACGAAGAAGTGGTCCGTTACGCTCGCGGTAAAAAATCTGTTTAATCGTACGCTGTACCAAACGATCGCTGCGCCTAATTTTACGTTCCTCGAGCCAGGTCGTCTGGTGTACCTCACCGGGCGCTACGACTTTTGATTGTCAGATCGATCAGTCGGTCGAAGACCGCAAATTGGCCGTACCGATAGCGGGTGGAGTTGAGGTGACTGACGTGGGTCACCTCGATTCAGTTCACTTGCTCCCCGTCATCGTTAGCCGCAATGGCAGCGCGTCGAGCTGCGGATTCTGTTTATGTCGCGTATCCGCACACTTGTCCAGAAGGTCGCGTACCGCGTTCCCGGCGGTGCGCGAAATTCACGCACAGGAATGAAGATGCCTATCTTTTCGATAGACAGAACGAGTGAGGCTTCGATTAAACATGTTCTACCTCGGCATGCTGTTTGGCTTCTTTGGGGGGGTGATGCTGGCCACCTGTTGCATCACACAAGGCCCCAACACTTTCACCCTGTACAGGCCTATATGGCTTGACGGTCGCAGGGAACTGCCTAGCGCACGCAATCAGACTCTCGCAGCTCGTACACCATGGGGACGCGAGTCGCGCGATGACTGTGCCACTATCGTTGATAGGCTGGAAGTATGAAATCGTAATAATCGATTGATTTTATTTTTGGGGGACGTTGGCCCGTTTCTGCTCGAACGTCGCCTTTACAGCTGGATGGCAGCGCTAACTGCCAAAAGAAGCGAACGTTGTTCGCAGCCACGCTGATTCAGGAATCGATATGACGATTATTTCTACGAGCGACAATACCTTTCAGGTGGACAGTTCGAAAACGGGCCCCATTCTTCTTGACTTCTGGGCGCCGTGGTGTGGTCCTTGCAAAGCGATTGAACCACAACTCGTTCGCCTTGCGGATCGTCTTGAGGGCCGGCTCGATGTCCTAAAAATCAACATCGACGAAAATCCGGCACTCCGGGAGCGATTCGGTGTGCGAGGAATTCCCACGCTCGTCTTTCTTGCAAAGGGTGAGGAGCGGGGGCGGCTTGCGGGAACCTCGGCTACCCGTCTGGCTGTTACTGTGGAGCAGTGGATGGCTGATGTGGGTGAGGACAACGTCAATCTCCTTGACGCTGGTGAGGCAGGAACGGATGACGCGCGCCCACAAAACCTCCTGAGTTTCAATGCCGACGACGCAGTCAAGCAGGCATGTATCGATCGGCTTCTGTCCGCGGCACAGGAACGGAGCTTTTGGCCTTCAAGAGCGATCAATGCTGGTTCTGGCAGTCTTGAAGCTGAACTGGGATTGCCCGCAGACTACGGCGGAATTCTGAACCTTGTGTGGGGTCAAGCCGCAGTACGCCACAACGAACGCACAATTGACCCGCTCCTCGACTTTCTACGAATCACGCCGGTGGGCAAAGACTTGCGAAAAATAGTGGGGCGAATCCGGTATGAAGTGCTCTATGCGTCACCTTGGCCCGTCATGCAATACGTCCACGGAACCGCTGCCGAGTCGTACCTTGGTCAGGTGAAGGCGTTGCAGACGCGGGAATACAATGGGCAGGTCGTCTCCCCGAGCGAGTGGGCATCCGTGCAGCGTGCTGTCATTCTCAATGAGGACAAGGAAGTCCAACGGCTCGAGGGAGTGGCGGTCTCCCTTTGGGATGAGGGGTGGGGCGCGAGCTACGGATTCCTGACTAATGTATCGGTCTTCGCAGCGAGCAAAGGTGTTTGGAGTCGATCGGACCATGCGGAGATCGATGGCATCACCATGGAATTCAAGAAAATCGCTCAGGAGAAAGCTGGGCCGATGCCGAAGGATGATCAGCAAGCTATCGGTCGATGGGTCGACGCGGTTACGGAAGGCATGGAGGTTCTGAAAGAAGAATCGAAGAAAAGCAGAGCGGAATTTTGGGAGCGCTTTGATATCTGGGTCGGCCATCACCAAGACATCACGACAGGCATTCGGGCATTTGTCCTCGCTCGCACGATCAAGGATCTGACGGATCTCGCCCAGTAGCGAGGGGGCAAACTTACTGGCGATGGGCCGGATGGGTGATTGCCGATTCGACGGTACGCGACCAACCGCGGGAATTGGCTCGAACGTGGTGCGCGATCCTTTTGAAATCGGCGGTTGCCAATCAAGCACGCGATTTTTTTGTCACCCGTCTGGCGCTGCGTGGTTAGTCAGGCCAGAAAACCCCACAGACGGAGACAGGTAGGCGGAACATCGTCCCTTGACGCGGAGCCGGTTGGATGCGAGAGGCTCGTACCGCTTGCGCCGTTCTGAAAGTCTGTACCGCGCTGACTAGTCGTTGCTTACGCCACACCTGTCCGTTCGCTCACACGCGGCCGTCCTGTGGAAATCGCGCGGGCTTTCAGAGACGCAACAGTGGCAAGCAGGACTGGTATCTCTATGGGGCAGCGATCTCTCATAGAGATTATTTTTTGGCCACAGGGGACCGACTTTCTGTGGGGCGCGCCTTTATCTCACGATAGTGTGCCATTTACCGCTGGAATATTTTGAAACTCGTCGGCTGTCATGTCGGGCGACCCTGCGCGTTCGTAGGCGGCCGTGGGGTTGCAATCCTCGGTCCAAGCATGCGCGGGCGCACCCGTTCGAAGGCGGTAACAATCCGATCTATCAGTTTTGAGAGAAAGCAATGACCGCGGGACTGCTTCCAGTAGCTGAGAATGAAATGACAGTGAGTGGTTTGCCGCGTCGCCGCCCGAATTTGCTCGCGACCAAGCCCTTAGCATTTGCCGTCGCGTTATTGATCCATGTTCTTCTCTTTCTCGCAATCGATCGCCCAACCCCTGTGTTGGGTCTCACGTCGAAGTCAATCCCCGGCGCCGGTCTCCGCGTGACGCTTGTATCGACCACACCTAAGAGGGCGGTTGCTCAGCCTAAGCGGACGGTTTCGGCGATGGAAAAGCCACGGCCGCGACCGCATGCAAACCCGCTCGTGACGCATCATCCGTCGCCGCGGCAAGTGTACTCGCCAATCACAAAGAATGCCACGGAACGAAATGTGCCTGCCCAGGTGCAACCTGATGTTGCCCAACCCGCAAATGCACTACTCGCTGCGTCGCAGTCTCCCTTGCCGTCGCAGTCACCTACGTCCTCGCTCAATCTGCCAGCTGCTAGTGAGAGGGGTAACTCGGCTCAACTTGTGTGTGACATTCCGAGGCCGCCTTATCCGGCGCGTGCGCGACGGCTCGGTCATCAGGGAACGGTTCAGCTGCTGGTTAAGGTCGATTCAACTGGGCGTATCACCGAGGCAAATGTCAGGAAAAGTAGCGGGTTTGAAGAGCTCGACGAAGCCGCACAACAAGCGATGCTTGAAGGGCACTGCGATCCAATCGTGCGCTCCGGTGTCGCGGTCGAGACGACGGCCGTGCAGCCGTTGTCATTCAATCTCGCAAACTGATCTGTGCGATTTAACTGAAGAGGTGATTGATCATGAAAACGCAGTTACTGGAAGTCTTGTGGCGGGGCGACGCCATCTCACACGCGATCGCGCTGGTTCTAATTGGGATGTCAGTGCTTTCGTGGGCGGTAGTGCTCTATAAAGGTGTTGAGCTAGCGGCCAACACACGGCTTAGCGCAATCGTGCAGAAGCGATTCTGGCAAGAGGATTCGCTCGACAAGGGCAGTGTCCTGTTGGGCGGAGCGAATGCAAGCAATATCTATCAGAAACTGGTTGATGCAGCGATTCACGCGAAAGACCGCCATAGTGGGACCAATCTGGAAGAGGTCCTTTCTCCGGACGAGTGGCTTCAACGTTGTATGGTCGTTGCGATGGAAGAGCAGATGGCAAGGATGTCGAGCGGGCTCGGCTTTTTGGCGTCAATCGGAAGTACCGCGCCGTTTATTGGACTGTTCGGTACGGTATGGGGAATTTATCACGCTCTGATGGCAATCGGCGCAACGGGACGCGCAAATCTTTCTCAGGTTGCCGGCCCGGTTGGTGAGTCGTTGGTGATGACCGCACTGGGGTTATTCGTCGCCATACCGGCGGTGCTCGCCTATAACGCACTTACCCGGGGCAATCGCGGGCTTATGTCACGCTTGGCCCGCTTTCGACATGAATTGATCGCCTACATCATGAGCGCGTCGCGGGACACGAAAAGCGAAAATCACGAAAAGCGCGCTGAGCGTCGTAACAACGAGCAGCGCAAGCCGCCGACCCTAGTTGCGGAGGGGAACTAGCATGGCATTTAACGATGATATTCGCGATGACGTCATGAGCGACATCAACATGACGCCGCTCATCGACGTAATGCTGGTGCTGCTGATTGTCTTCATGGTGACGCTGCCGGTTATGACAAACTCTGTCAATCTGGATCTGCCGTCGGCGACGAGCAATCCCACTGACGAGCAAAATTCCCATGTCACAGTGGCGGTGCAGCGCGACGGCTCGGTGCACTGGGATGATGCCGCGGTTGATGCAACGCAACTTGAAGCCAGGCTGACCGCCGCCGCGGTGCAAAATCCACAGCCTGAGCTGCAAATGTACGCCGACAAGGATGCGCGCTACGAAGTAGTGGCAAATGTACTGGCGTCGGCACAGCGTGCGGGATTGACAAAAATCGATTTTGTTACCGAACCGACAACGCCGTAATGCTGTTGAGCCGTGAGCGTAATTTATTGCGTCTCCGCTCAAACAAGGCCTGACTCTTTGTCTTCTGTGCGACCATGAACATTTCTGATAGCCCAATCAACCATCTGGCGATTGCTCGTTCCAGTCTGCTTGAACCTCACGACCTGGTCGATGCGGACGTATTCAAGACGCTGGCTCAGATAACTCAAGGCCAGGTCGACTACGCCGATATTTATTTCGAAATTTCGCACTCCGAGGGATGGAGTCTTGAGGACGGGATTGTCAAGACTGGAAGTTATACGATCGACAAAGGCGTCGGTGTCCGCGCTGTTGCTGGAGAACGGACCGCGTTTGCGCACTCTGGTGAGATTTCCAAGTCGGCGCTGGCGCGTGCTGCGCACGCGACTCGTGAAATCGGACGCGTTGGCGCAAAAACTCGTGTCGATGAGCCACGAAAGTTCCGCGCGGCGGAAGTGCAAAAACTCTATCTGCCGAGCGATCCGCTTTCCGGAATGAGTGCGACTGAAAAAACGCAATTGTTGAAGAACGTCGAGCAATTGGCCCGCGCCTGCGATCCTCGGGTAACGCAGGTGATGGCACAGCTGACGGGAGAGTACAAGACAATGCTGGTCGTGCGCGCCGATGGGCTAATCGCCGCTGACGTACGGCCATTGGTGAATCTAAGCGTGACGGTAATGGTTGAAGAAGGTGGTAAGCGTGAGGTCGGCAGTTCTGGCGGAGGCGGCCGCTTTGATTACTCTGAAATCGATACATTGTTCGTCAAGAATCACGTCAATGCGGCCGTACAGCATGCGATCGTGAATCTGGCTGCTCAACCCGCACCAGCAGGCGAGATGACTGTTGTACTTGGAGCCGGCTGGCCAGGTGTAATGATTCATGAAGCGATCGGCCATGGACTTGAGGGCGACTTCAACAGAAAAGGCACCTCCGTCTTTTCCGGGCGTATTGGCGAGCGTGTTGCGGCAAAAGGTGTGTCGATAGTCGACGACGGAACGCTACCGCGCCGTCGTGGATCTCTAAACGTCGACGACGAAGGTAATGCTTCCCGGTGCACAACTCTCATTGAGGATGGCATTCTTCGAGGGTATATGCAGGATGCCCTAAACGCGCGACTTATGGGTACGGACGTCACCGGTAACGGACGTCGACAGTCGTATTCGGCGCTCCCTATGCCGAGAATGACAAACACGTATATGTTGAATGGCCCACATCATCCCGGCGAAATTATCGAGTCGGTTAAATGCGGAATTTATGCGGTCAATTTCGGTGGCGGCCAGGTCGATATTACGACCGGGAAATTTGTATTCGGTGCGACGCAGGCCTACATGATTGAGAACGGGAAGGTTACATATCCGGTCAAAGGGGCGACGCTTATTGGAAGCGGGCCGGAGTCGCTCAAACGTGTGAGCATGGTCGGAAATGACATGCGGCTTGATGAGGGTATTGCGTCATGCGGCAAAGAAGGGCAGACAGTGCCGGTGGGCGTTGGTCAGCCGACACTACGATTGGACGGAATGACGGTCGGAGGGACGCGGTGACGTGACATAAACGACGGTCTCGTCGTTTAAGCTTCACCTTTTCATATCATGATTGTAAAACTTCGAGATTGTCGTATCGACACATTGTTCTTGCGACGGGCGTGGGCGATCTGCAAGCCCTACTGGATGCAGAGATCGAACTGGCCATCATGGATTGCGATTCTTGCGTATGTCGCATACACCCTATTTGAAGTCGGATTGGGCGCCAAACTTTCGTTCTTGACGAAGGGGTTGACCGATGCGCTTGTGGCAAAGCAGCAAACCTCCTACTGGCACTGGCTGCTCCTAGTTGCATTGATTTGGCTCGTCATCGGCGACGGCGGCTCGACACAGGGCATTATGAGCCGGATGGCTGCCCTCGTGACGCAATGGCTGACGATTCACTGGCGTCAATTTATCACCCAGGATCTAATGGCGCGGTATGTCGCAAACCACGTGTATTTTCGCGTTGAGCAGGACGGGGACGTCGACAACGTCGATCAGCGCATCCAGCAGGAGGTCGAGCCTGTCTGTCAGATGGCGTTGAGCATTCCTGTAATCGTCATTTACAGCGTCGCGAGTTTCAGCGTGCAAGGTTGGATTCTAAAAAGTATTTCGCCGAGTTTGTTCTACGGCGTACTTGTATATGCAACCGCATTTGTCGTCGTGACTTGGTGGATGTACGGTCGACTTATTCAATATCAGTATCAGACAACCGTTGCCGAAGCTGATCTGAGGTTCGGAATATTGAATATTAGAACGAGCGCAGAGACAATAGCGCTATACAAAGGAGAGAGGGCCGAAAACACAAGTGTCATACGACGGCTAAAACTACTTGTGTCGGTTTCATACGCAACGCTGAGATACAACCTCGTGATGGGATTGGTCGAGACAGGACTTAATTTTGCGTGGTCACTCGTGCCGATACTGGTGCTTGTGCCAATTTATTTCCAAGGAAAGATTTCCTTCGGTGCGATTACGCAAGGGACCGCGTCGGCAGTTCTTCTTTTGGGTGCCATTCAACGCCTGACAACATTCATTTCAGTATTTGCGATGGCAGCACCACATGTCGTACGTATCGGCCAATTCATGGAAAAGGCAACCAAGGTCGCGCACGATGAGGTTGATCTGGCAACGTCGATTACGTCGGAGCGAGGGGATCGCATCCGCTTTAGAAACGTTACGCTCCAGACACCCGGTTCGGAGCGAACGCTAGCCCGCGACATGACGTTCGATGTAGATGCAAAGCACAGCATGTTGATCATTGGACGAACCGGCGTTGGAAAAAGTTCGCTCATACGAGCGATGGCTGGTCTATGGCGCAATGGTGCTGGCAGCATCACGATGCCGCCACAGGAGGCCGTTTTGTTTCTGCCGCAGCGGCCGTACATGCTCCTCGGTACGTTGCGCGAACAGATGCTCTATCCCGATATTGAGCGAGAAGTTTCGGATTCTGAGCTTCAGCGTCGGCTGGACCAGGTTAGCCTGCCTGATCTCGCAAGGCAGCACGGTGGGTTTGACACAGTCATCGACTGGTCGAGGGTACTGTCACTTGGAGAGCAACAGAGGATCGGGTTCGCGCGTGCGCTCGCATCAACGGCGAAGTTTGTTTTTCTGGACGAAGCGACGAGCGCAGTGGACCTAGGCACGGAGGAGCTACTTTATCGTTCGTTGCTGGATTCGGGTGTTGCGTGTATTAGCGTGGGACATCGCACATCTTTGATGGCTTTTCACCAGACTGTGTTGCAGCTGCTGCCCGAAGGTAGATGGCGTTTGCTGACGCGAGAGGAAGCACAAGCACTGGCCGCCTGAACGTTTGACAATCAAAAGGAGCATCGATTTCAGATGAAACAAACGAACAGTTCTCGCGCGGGACTCTTTACCTACACGCTCGACGAGATGAAACAGATCGCATCCGACGCTGTCGCGTATGGTCGGGCAGTCGGCGCTGCTGGTGTTGCGGTGGATGTACTCGACGGTAATGGGCGAGACATCACTGTGCGTCAGGGTGAAATGGAAACAATTCAGTCAAGCCACGAGACGACGATCCGGGTGTCAGTTTACGACGGGCAACGAGTCGGACACGCTCGCACCGGTGACTTTTCGCAGGAAGCAATCAAGAAGACAATTTCGTCCGCGTTTGATGTGGCTCGGTTTGTCGGTGAAGATCGGTACTCCGGGCTGCCAGATGTCGAAGACCTCGAGATGCAACCAATAGATCTCGATCTGTTGCATATCTGGGACATTCCGCCATCGGACGCGGCGGCGCTTGCCAGAGCGGCAGAGGATGCTGCATTTCGCGCAGCCCCGAGCGTCTGCAACGTGAAGGGAAGCTATGTTAGGTCCAGTCAGTTCCAGAGAGTTTTCGCGACGTCGAACGGCTTCCTGAATGGTTTCGGAAAATCCGTCCACTCTCTTAGTTGCGCGCCTATTGCCGGTGCAGGCGACGACATGCAGGGCGGCTCCTGGGCGACATACAGCGTCGACGCTCATCTATTGGAATCGGCGGAAGTCGTTGGCGCACTTGCTGGCAGACGTGCAGCTTCCCATGTCGGCGCGCGAAAGCTGGCAACGTGCCGGGTTCCCGTTCTGTTCGAATCAACGCAGGCTGTAGGACTTTTGCAGGCTTTCGTGCAAGCCACCAGCGGTGTACCGCTCTATCGACGTGCGACATTTCTTGCCGATAGTCTTGGTACATCAGTGTTTGCCAATCACGTTCAAATTACAGAGGATCCCCATCTGCGCGGTGGATTGGGCAGTGCGCCCTTCGACTCTGAGGGAGTGCGGACGCGACGCCGTACAGTTGTCGGCGACGGTGTGGTCCGCGAATACTTCTTGTCGAGCTACTCAGCTAGGAAGCTGGGCATGCGGACGACAGGGAGTGCGGATGGCGCTCACAATCTTTCACTGTCCAGTTCTTTAACAGGTCCGGGTGACGACCTTGAGGGCATGCTGCGTCGATTAGGAACGGGAGTATTCGTGACAGACATGATGGGTCAGGGCATCAACATCGTAACCGGTGGATACTCTCGCGGCGCAAGCGGCTTCTGGGTGGAAAATGGGGTAATTCAATACCCGGTACATGAGATCACCGTCGCAGGAACATTGCAAGATATGTTCAAGAGTCTGGTGGCGATCGGTAACGATGTTTACCGTTCCGGATCGATGATGTGTGGCTCCTTGCTCATTGAGGGCCTTACGGTCGCAGGGAGTTAGCAATATGACATCACCGGCTTGGAAGGAGCCCATGAAATTTGAAGGAGCGTCGCGTTCTCGTAGTTGCTATGTGGGGACACGAAGTCCCAGCGGACGGGCGCTGCTAAAGCGCCACTGGCAGGGATGGTTGCTGAACGTTCGGTAAAGCGGGCCCTATGGTGGATCCTGCTCAACAGCGCGTGTCTGCCGGGATACCGCGCCTGAAGGACGTGCGGCTGCTGCGGGTTGCATTGATCGCTAGGCGCGGCAATGAAGCCGAAGAAATATCTCGGACGAGAAAAAGGAAAGGCAAGTGATCGGCTACACTTCGGAGAACTATTACGATGTCGTCATCGTTGGCGCCGGTTTCAGCGGCGTTGCAGCAGCTGTCAACATTCTTCGTAATGCCGGGTCGCGACGCCTTCGTGTAGTTTTAGTCGAAAAGGGCACTTCGTTCGGTCGGGGCGTGGCTTATAGCGCGGAAGCTGATGATTGCCTGCTGAATGTTGTGGCGGGAAACATGAGCCTGCACGACGACGATAGGGAACACTTCGTTTCATATTGCAAAGAAATCGGACTGGTGGCGGACGGGGGAACATTCGTGGCGCGGCGTCATTACGGTGAGTACCTTGACTGGGCGCTTCGCACTGAGGAAGAGACACATCCTGGGATTTTGAGTCGACTCAGCGGTGAGGTCATTAGCGTGACGCCTGAACTCGGGCAGGATCGATTTTTCGTGCGGCTTCAGAGTGGGGCTGTCATCTCCTCGTCCAAGGTCGTCCTAGCTCTCGGAAATTTCCCTCCAACCGCTGGATTTATTCACGACAGCTTGCGTGACAGATTGATGAGCCCGTGGGACTTTGCGGCGCAGGATCGTGTAGCGCAGCACGTGCCGATTATTATTATTGGCACTGGACATACGGCAGTAGACATCGTCGTACGCTTGAGCAAAACACGACCAAACTGTAATTTCAATCTAATTTCTCGCCATGGCTTGATTCCTAATGCCCATCATCCGACAACTCGCGCGCGGCCTCCCAAAGATTATCGGAATGCATTTATGAACAAGCGCCCGACTTTGCGGACGTTAGCTAGTTTTATTCGGCGGGAAGTTTCGCGAAGTTCAGAAGGAAATGACTGGCGTGATGTGATCAACGATCTAAGACCTGAGATTCCTCGGTTCTGGCGTTTGATGTCAGATGCTGAGCGAGCGAGATTTGTCAAAAAATTACGCTCTTTTTGGGATGTGCATCGCCATCGGCTGGCGCCAGTGACTGCCAGAAAATTTCAAGAGCTTATAAGTTCACAGAGGGTGATCACGACGGCGGGCAAGATCGTACGAATCATTCCTTATGGGCAGTATCTCAAAGTAATTTATATTGAACGCGGTCAGGAGGTGAAAAAGGTTATGATCGGCGCAGTAATCAATTGCACTGGTCCTGCAACTAATCCCGCAGCCATCAGTTCACCACTTGTCAGACAGTTAATCACAAGTGGTCTTCTCGTCGCAGATAAAATGGGTCTTGGGATAGGGGTTAACGAGAGTTACAATGTGATTGATAGCCGTGGCGTGGCATCCAAAGGACTTCACTATATTGGCCCCTTCCTCAGAGCCCGATATTGGGAGTCTACGTCAGTGCCGGAACTCAGGGGACATGCCAGTCGTGTCGCGCAATTGATATTGAATAGTTTGGTGCGAGACGGCAATTACTCTAGCTGAAGCCAGCATTGCGGCATGCCTTTAGTGCGCGGATGAGGTGCTTTCGGATGACCGTGATGCTCACTCCCATTTCTTCTGCCGCTTCCTCATACGACAGCCCGTGCAACTTGCACAGCACGAAAGCCTCGCGGCAGCGGGGCGGAAGGTCGTCTAGCACACGGCTCAAAAGATCGATCTGTTGACGCCCCGCATGCTGTCTTTCGGGGGACAGCTCACACACGACATGTGTCTCGAGCGCAGGCGTAGACATGTCAAGCGTGTCGACTGGGTATCGCTTTCGCTTTCTCGCAGCATCAATCTGCAAGTGATTTGCAATGCGGAAAATCAGGCTGGCAGGCGAGAACACGTCGTTCGACTGTGCGTAGCGAAGGGCGAATTCTGCTGACGACTGGGCAATATCCGCAGCATCCTCGGCGCTCAGCTCGCGCCGCAGACTTTTACGAAGGTCCATATACCCTCGAAGCAGATCTTCGACAATCAAACCCATCGCGCCATCCCGTAAACGATTAGTGGCAGCAACCAGCCAGCGGAACCGCCAGCATCTATGCCTTTTATGGTAACCAACGTCGGCTAGAAGAAAAAAAGCTTTTTCGCTCGCCGGGTTACTGCTGCGTAAAAAACAACGATTTTTCATCGGTCGGGCGACCAACGGCAGTCACCGCAACCCACACGCACAGAGCGAGCTTGTAGAATATGAGATGCGAATCTTAAGGCGGTGTCAGGCATAAGGGAAGCGTGCCGGTTAGAAGATTTTTTGCATTCAATATCAGTATTTCGTCTAATTTGTTCGGGATCAACCGGATCTTTATGGCGGAATCGTTCGAGTCGGAGAGGTGTTCGATTATCTTACGTTAGGTAATAATTCGTGCTCAATTTTAGGCCGATGTGTGTTTCTGTCGTGATCCGTTGATCACCGGGCCCATATAGCATCGATCTGGGCGCTATACTTAAGTTCAGCGTGGCGGGTTGCAGCATGTACTGCACGTCGGTCGGCTGCAGTGCCGCAATGGCGTGCCAGTACCACGCGCTTCAGGTAAAAGTGCGTAAGATATACAATTGCTTAGTTTGCGCTCTTCTCCCGCTAAATATGCCGCTCACCCCGTCGGAAACTGAAGAAGCCGATGACCTAATTCTCGCTATGTCCTTCGATGAAGGACCGCGTAAGGAAGAGGCGCGGGCCGCCCTCGCGCGATGGGCGGGCAAAGACGTTGAACGACTCGCCTACATTGAAGGCCATGATAAGGTCGAGGCTTCGCTTCAGTCTAATCTCATTGAGCTTCGAAATCTTTACAGTCGCCCGTCGCTGCATAACGCTGACGTCCGACGATTGACGGCGGCGAAGGGGCGGTCGCGGAGTCGGACCCGCTCCTTGGGATTGGGGTTGGGGGCAGGAGCGGCGGCGTTGGTTTCGGTCATCTCGTTCATCAATCCGACGTTCTCTACGCAGTCCGTCCAAACCGAAGTCGGCCGTCAGCTCGAATTCGAAATGACAGACGGCACGCGGTTATTTCTCAATACCGATACCGCTCTAGAAATTCATAATCGGCTTCGATCTCGCGACGTTGAACTTAAGTACGGGGAGGTAATGTTTTCTGTGGTCCATAGCGACATCAGACCTTTTCATGTTCGTGCAGCTCATCTCGATATCGAGGATACTGGGACGCGTTTCGCGGTCCGCAGTGCACCGCAATTGACCACGATTACGGTTGCGGAAGGTACCGTGACTGTTTTTTCTGAAGAGATGAAGGACGATGCTCGGATTTCGGCTAACGAAGGCGTCAAGGTTGGTAGCAATCACGTACTGGTGCCGATGACAAACGGGGCAGTTACACAGTCATTTGCTTGGACTCGGCGTCGTATTGAATTCACGATGGAACCGCTTGAGGATCTAGTCGCTGACATTCAACGATATCGGGTCGGGCGTATTGTATTTGCTGATGCGAAAGCTAAGACCTATCCAGTTACCGGAAATTTCTCGATTGAGGACCCCGACCGTTTTCTCCGGACGTTGGCGGATGCCGCACCTATTTCGGTGCATTTCGATTCACACGGAACCGTGGTGATTTCTTCAGCGGTGGAGCGTGCCCATGTATATCAGGACACAAGGTCTCTCAATAGGAAACCATAACGAGATGAACAAAAGGGGCTGGCAATCCGTTGGGCTGGCAACGTTGGAGTGGGTGACTTTGGTTGAATCATCATCGTTTGGTGGAACCGCTCGGCTATATACCGACCGCCGAAGCTGAGGCAATGAAATGAACGTCTCCCATCCTGCGATCGGTCGAGCTCTTTGAGCCACGCGGATTTTCGCAAGCCAATAGGATCAAAGGGTGTCCAGGATGGAAGATAACCGGTCAGTTATCTGATTTGTCGGGCGTTAGGGCCTAATTTTGGTTGGTAAATGTGGCCACGCAGCATGGCGAAGAGGGCGTCGCGACGTCGCCGTGCCTGCGCGATGAGCCTGCCGATGTGGCTTTCGCGGCGCGCGTGCAGGTGGTGATCAGGTTGTAGGCCGGCTGAGTCGACAGGAAGAGCTGGTCAACTCGTAGCAGCCCTCGAAACATCGTCTGCCGAATACGGCCGACCGTCTTTTCTCGTGTGCCTCCCAGGGTCACTCCATTGTTTCGACTGCCGCTGGTGTAAAGCGGTCTCGCACGACGCTCAGTTCTGGCGCGTGCGCCAGAACATCTACACCGTTCTTGGCGTGCTATTGCCAGTCATGACGGCGGCGCGCGAATTCTCCGCTTTCAGTGACCGCTCGCACCGGGCGTACCGAGTAGCGGCATACGTGCGAGCATTGACTTCATCGCCAGCGCGTCCCATGGCAAGTGCTCGGTAATGCCGATTCCGACGACATCGGTCACTGCCGCGACATCGCAAATCAGGCGCGTGACCTGCTCGATGGTCATCGAACCTTGGGCGACACCTTCGAACGTATGGGGCGGAGTATCTGGATTGGCGAACAGCAACGACCGGAAGCGGCTTGCGTCGAGCACGTCGAGATCGAAATGGATGGCGACGCGTTTCGCGTCGATCTCCTTCAGCCAGCGCAGCACGGGAGCGCTGTCGGATGCAAGTTCGGCAGGGCCGGCGTGTCGAAGTCCTAGGCGCGAGATCATCGCCGTCTCCACCGGCAACGTCTCGTTGAGTCCCGCATACATAACGTGAGTAGGCCGCAGCGGACAGCGCACAGCGCTAGCAAAATCCGCATCCCCTTCACCCAGCAGATTGCCGAGTACCATGGCGTGTGCATGGGGGAAATCGCGCGGCGTCATGATGTCCGGATGTGCGTCGATCCATAACACGGCAAGCTCGCCATCGTAACGCTCGTTCAGATAGGCGAACGGAGCGAGATCAACCAGACAGTCGCCGCCGAGCACAGCGATGCGCTCAGGCTGGTGGCGTGCGATGCAAGCTTCAGCGGCGCGAAGCTGTGCGACCAGTGCCCGTCGCCCGACGATGCCGTCTTCGATCTCGAGTTTCCGGCCATCTGGTACAACGACCTCGACAGTTTCCATCGGACCGGTCGCCGGCGGGGCTAGCCAGTCGAGCAACTGCGCGCCGAAATGATAGGGCGCATTGTTGCCGCCCTGCCATTGCGGCATCAGAAGGCGAAGCGTTGAATTGGGGCTAGATTGCGTCAATTGTGTTCTCCAAGGCGAGATCAACAGCGTCACAGAAACGCGGGGCGCCGACTTTTCCCCATCAGCCAATTTGTGTGCCGTAAGTGCCAGCCTGATCCATGTGGCGAATCAATACGGAAAACCGGGGGCAACTGCGATTTCGTACTGACATGACATGACATGACATGACATGACATGACATGACATGCCGTTGCCTCATTCAACTCAATAGGCGGTAAGACGTCGCACGACTAAGCATCTAGCGCGATCCTGGTCCAGGATTTGCTTGATCGGAGTTGCGTTAGCCGCGGCGTTGCTGATCGGCGCGTACCACCTGGGTCGCAGGCTATGTTTTCGGCACAGGGAAAAAGCAGGCCGGCCGGTGAGCGCTTACCGCCAGGCGGCCAATATGTGTGACGAGGAAGAGATGGATAGTGTTCAGGAGATGGCGATAGCCGACGAGTTCAATTGTGTGACGCGCTGGGAACAGGCGGTCTGTCAGACGCAGATTCAGGTGCAAACGCACCTGCTTGGTGCAAGCGGGTTCAACGGTCGACTGAATTCGCGGCATTTCGGCGCTGTGCTGCTTCGTCATTTCCGCTCGACGCCCGTGCGCTATATCCGTGGGGAAAGCGAAATTGATCAATATCCCGCTGACAATTTCGAAATCTCGCTGACCCTCTCGGGTAAGACAATCATTGTGCAGAACGATAAGGAAATCGTGCAGCGTCCCGGCGATATTGTGATCTTCGACACGTCGCGGCCGTTCGACTATGCGCTACCGGAAGGCGACGACCAGATCGTTATCGACGTGCCGCGCGTGCTTCTGGAGCAATATCTGCCCAATGCGGACGAACTCGTCGGGAACTTGCTGAGCGGCCAGTCGACGTTTGGCCGCCTAGTTGGCACGATGTTTCGCGACGTCGGCTTGTCGGGTTACGGTGGCGCGCCCGCCGTGGCAGCGCGCGTTGGCACGGCGATTGTCGACCTGGTGGCGACCGCGTTCGACGTCGAATTTGGCGCGCGCGCGCGCGCGCCGCTCGGCAATTCGGGGGCGCTAGCACGCATCAAGTCATTCATGCTCGATCAGCTGACCGATTCGTCACTGGATGTCGAAACGATCGCCACCGCGAACAATATCTCGGTTCGTTCGCTGCATCGTCTGTTCGGCGCAGAGGGGACGACCGTTATGCGCTGGCTGTGGCAGCAGCGCCTGTGCGCAAGTTATAAGGCGCTCGCGGAAGGACGCAGCCATCGGGTCAGCGATGTCGCGATGCAGTTCGGCTTCACCAATTTTTCGCATTTCGCAAAATCCTTCAGACAGGCTTTCGGCGTTCTGCCGCAATCGCTTCTTCGCTCCCGTCTTCAGTAGAGGCGCGTTTTATTCGGCGACCGGCCGTCCTCGACGATCGTCTGTCGAGCCGGCCGGAGCCGTAGAGAGCCTCTGTACGCTCCCGGCTCTGCGCC
>NZ_CAJMZH010000034.1:0-10169 GCF_905220285.1 Paraburkholderia sp. J94
GCGTGCTGCGATGTGAGAAGAATATCGACGGGCCGGCCTTTTCGAAATAGAATTGATTGCAATCTAACGTTGCACAAATGCAAAGATGAGGGGAAATGGCGAAGCTGCCTGATTTCGAAGGACTGGCGATGTTCGCGAAGGTCGCCGAGGAAGGCTCGTTCGCGGCGGCGGCGCGCGCGATGGGCGTGTCGGTGGCCACGGTCTCGCGCGGCGTGGCCCGTCTGGAGGACCGGCTGGGCGCGCGGCTCTTTAACCGCACGTCGCGGCAACTGGCGCTGACCGAGTTCGGCCGCACGATCTGCGAGAAGGCGGGCGAGATCTATCGGCAGGCCGAGGAGGCGGAAAGCGCGGCGCGCGAAATGTCAGTGCAGCCGCGCGGGCTCGTGCGCCTCGCGGTGCCGATGTCGTTCGGGCTACGCTGGGTCGCGCCGCTGCTGCCGGGTTTCTTTCGCGCGTATCCAGAAGTGTCGATCGACCTGCATCTCTCGGATGCGTCGGTCGATCTGGTCGCCGATGGCTTCGATGCCGCGCTGCGCATCGCCGCGTTGCCCGATTCGTCGCTGGTCGCGCGGCGGCTGTGTGCGGTCACGCAGTTCGTGGTGGCGTCGCCCGACTATCTGAAGCGCGAAGGGCGGCCCGCGCATCCGCGTGAACTGGTCGATCGTCCGTGCCTCTCGTACGCCTATCGCGCGCGTAGCGATGTCTGGCGCTTCACGAACGACGCGGGCGAAGAGGAGCCGGTCATGCCGACCGGCCCGCTGCGCGTGACGAATTCCGATGCGCTGTTGCCCACGCTGCTCGATGGCCTCGCGATTGCGGAACTGCCCGAATTCATCGCAGGCGAATATCTGGCCGATGGCCGCCTCGAAGCGATCCTCACCGACTGGTCGCTGACGAAGGGCGGGCTTTACTTCGTCACGCCATCGGCGCGCGCGCGGCCCGCGAAGGTGTCGGCGCTGTCCGATTACTTCGCCGAACATCTTTCCGATCCGGCGTGGCGATGGCCTAAGACTTGACTGGCCTGCGCCGATTTCGGATGGCCGGCGGATGCGTCGTGGCGACGACGAGATCGAACAGCGCCTGACTGCTCGGCGAGAGCGACCGCCCCGTGTTCCAGACCATGTGCAAGGGGCGCTCGATGCGAAGATCGTCGACTTCGATGATCGTCAGCTCGCCGCGCCGCACTTCTTCGCGCACGCTCAGCAGCGACACATACGCGAGCGCATTCTGGGCGAGCAACATGCGCTTGATCGCCTCCGTGTCGCTGACGGACATCAGCGGCGTAATCCGCATGCCCGCTTGCGCATAGGTCTGTTCAACGATCGCGCGCGTGCCCGATCCGGGCTCGCGCATGATGACCACGTGATCGACAAGCTCGTCGGCTCGCAGATGCTTGCCCGCGAGCGGATGACCCGCCGCAGCAACCACGGCGACTTCATCGGAGCCGATATGACGCGCGTGCAGGACGGTGTCGTCGAATGGGCCTTCGACGAAGCCTAGCGTGAAGGTGAGATCGGCCAGTCCGGATTCGACGCGTTCCGTGTTGGTGACCGTGAGGTCAATCGCCACGCGTGGGTAGTTCGCATTGAATCGCGCGATCACTTCGGGCACGAAGTACACGCCGAGCGTCGCGCTCGTGCCAATCTTCACGCGTCCGGCGCCGAGTCCCGCGAGTTCCTTCAACTGATTTTCGGCACTATCCGCGAGTGAGAAAATACGCTCGGCGTATTCGAACAGTGTCTTGCCCGCTTCGGTCAGCGCGACGCCACGTGGCAGACGGTCGAAAAGAGGAAGGCCCATTCGCGCTTCCAGTTCGCGAATCTCCCGGGTCACGGCCGGTTGGCTCACGTGAAGGCGCTCGGCGCCAGCGCTGACGCTGCCCGCGCGCGCGACCTCGTAGAACGCGAGTAGGTGTGTGAAGTTCATACAGTCCAGAAAGTCAGTCGATGAACCGATAACGCAACGTGCGTGAATTGGCCTCGCGAGACGGATCGGTGCGGATGCACAAAATGTGCTCACGGGTCACCGCCAACGCTCGTACAGAACGGCACCCATGAGAAAGAAAAGCGTATGCGCGGCGCCGAAGAGTGTCATGCCCAACGGACTAAGCATCTTCGCCCCCGCGAACCCCTGGCCGATTGCGGGCAGAATGACAGCGGCATTCACAAGCCAGACGAGCGCTGCCGAAAAGAGACCCTTTGCAATCACCGGTGCATACAAGCGTGCCAGTGTTGCTGCATAGATGACGATCATGGCAACGCCAACCGCGACGTGAAAGAGCTGCCGGAACGGCCAGGACGTAACCCAGGACGCAAGCCATGACGGCAGCGGCGCGCCGATTAAATCGAGCAGAAGTGTCAGGAGTCCTCCGCGTGCCGTCACGATATGGAAGCGATCCGCGACTATCAATAGCGTCGTGTTGACGACGATGGAAAGCAGGCCAGCGAGAAGGGCTGCCTGAAAACTGAAAGTGCGGTCTGTGGGTGCGTAGGCTGGATAGATAGAAGGCATCGGTTTCTCACTGCTCGGCCAGGTTCGTATTCGGGATCAAAGAACGTATTCGGAAGCTGCTCGATCGGCATTGTCGGAACGGAACAGATACCCCGCGCCACGTACCGTCCGAATCATTTTCGATATCGACGGCCTGCCAATTTTGGAGCGCAAATTACCGACATTCACGTCGATGATGTTGGTGCCGGGATCGAATCGCCGATGCCAGACGACTTCGAGAATCTCGGCGCGGGTAATGACGCGTCCCGGATTGAGCATCATGAATTCGAGCAGCCGGAATTCGGTGGGACGCAAGCGCACGACGTCGCCCTCGACCGATACGGTGCGCTGGACGCGGTCGAGCACGATGCCGTTGCCTTGAAGCACGGTGTTGACCGAAGCGTCGGAGGACAGACTGCGCCGCGCCTGGAGTCGCAGGATGGCCATCGCGCGTGCGGAAAACTCATCCCAGTCCAGCGGGAGCGTCAGATAATCGTCGGCTCCCGAACGCAATACCTTGATGCAACGTTCGACGTTGCCGACGGCGTCGAGGACGATCATCGGAATGGTGACACCCAGACCTCGAATCGAAGCGACGATCGAATAGACATCGAGATCGGGAAGCCGGAGATTCAGGACCGCCATGTGATAGCCGCTGTTCACCAGCTTGCCGATGGCATGCCGGCCAGTCGTTTCAATGTCGACACTCAGGCCCGCCTCAGTGAGCGATTGCGCGACATGTTCTGAAATGGCGGGATCCGGTTCGACTACAAGAACGGTTTTCATGGTGTGTCATGTGTGAGCGCCTTTTTGCGCTGGCGAGCTATGTGCATGGTGTAAAGGCGAACACGCGTCGTGAGTGTTTATTCCTTCGCGGCAACTTTACGATCGCGATTCAAAATTCGTGCGGCACGAACGATGCACGATTTCAGAACGCAAAAAGGCGGACCGCAGTCCGCCCAAAATTCAGCAAGCTCGCCGTCGCCCGAGAGCGACACACCTTAGCTTCCCGCTATGCCGAGAATCTCGCGCACGTGGGCAGGGTCAAGTCGCCGACGAACGGCTGGTGGCAAGGCAAGGCGCGTGAACGAGCCGCTCGAAGAGGAGGCCGCGAATCGTGCGGCCCAGCACGATGAGCCAGAGCACGTCGAGCGCGACGGCGAGCACCAGACCAGCGTCCGTGAAGCCGTGAAAGCCGGTTACGCGGGCAAGGTTGAACGTGGCGAGCGTGTACACGCCGATCGGAAACGTGAAGCCCCACCAGCCGAGATTGAACGGCAGGCCCTCGCGGCGATAACGCCACATGAAGAGCACGGCGCAGGCGAGCCACCAGAGTCCGGCGCCCCAAAGCAGCAGCGCGCCCAGCACGCCGAAACTCTGTGCCACGGCGGCAACCGGTTGCAGCGCGGTACACGCGAATGCTTTGACGGCGGCATCGCCGAGCGTGAGCAGGCCGAGCGCGCCCGTTCCAATGGGGCCGAGCGTAAGCCAGCTGGTGACACCGAGTTCGCGATGCGGCAGCTTGTGGACGATGAGACGCAGCAGCACGATCGTGAGGATCGAGAACGCGAGCGGCACCGAAATCGCCCACAGTACGTAACCGGCGCCCACCACGAACTGCGCGGTCGGCGCGTCGAGATGCGGGGCAAGCAAGGCGGCGCTCGCGGCGGCGACTTCAGGCGCGACGACCGGCAGCAGGAGCGCCGCGGTCAGTTTCTCCATGCTGTGATCCTGGGCCGTAAAGATCAGATACGGCACGCCGATCGCGACGACGAGCGAGAGCATCGCATCGAAGCCCCACAAGCCGAGCGCGGCGGAATACGCGCCGTGGCCATAACGGGGACCGGCGAACACGACGATGCCGTTGATGATCGGCGCGAGACCCATCGGCAGCGCGCCCAGAAACAGGGATTGCAGCGGATGATGAAGCAATGGCTTGATCGTTTCGCTAAACAAAACAAACCGGCTTGCAAACAGGGCGAAGAACAGCGCATACAGGCCGATGTCGATGCGCCAGAGCCATTCGGCGAGCGCCGTTTTCGCGGGCGACGCACCGGGCAGGGCATTGAGGACGAGATAGACAACCCCTGTTCCCATGGTGACGGCGAACCAGTTCGGCGTGAACTGGCGAATCTTCTCGAGTGCCGCCGGAACCCGGCGGTCGGTCCGGCGCGGTGCGGTCGGCGCGTGACTTCCCTTGCTCATGTCGTTCACCCATCGTTGATGTGACTGGATGACCCCGAGTCTAGGGAGCGCAAAGCCATACGAAAAATACCTATTTGCGATCTGCGCGATGCCTTGTTGATATGGCAATCGCGTAAGCCGAACTGAATCCCAGGCGACGCGCCGGATCATTCGGTCTATGTCATTGCATTTGTGCAAAGATAGGTTTCAAACGATTCTATTTCGCAAATTAAACCCGATCGCTATTCTCCTTTCCATCGGCTCCGCAACACTTCGCCGGAGGTCAGAAAGAGGAGAAACAGAATGAATGCACGCCTGTTTGAATTCTTCTCGTCGTCGTAGCGATCGAAGTCGATGGCGAAAGCTAAAAAGCCCGTAATTCAAGTACTTTTATTTAATCTGGAGTTGAAAATGAAAACCGGTCGTTCGATTGCTCTTTCCTTGCTTGTCGCCGCCGCAGCTGGCTACGCAACGGTCAGTTCGGCACAAGGCCTCACCCGCGCAGACGTTCGCGCCGATCTGGTTCGTGTCGAGCAGGCTGGCTACAGTCCGGCGGGTGGCGATGACGCCAACTACCCCGCCGAGATTCAGGCTGCCGAAGCAAAGGTTGCAGCACATCAGCCGCAGAACGCCAAGGCGAACGATGCCGTGGGCGGCGCGCCGATGGGGACTTCGGCCGCTGGTACGCGAGTCGCACCGAAGAAGCCTGGCCCGCTGGAATGTGTCGGACCGGCCAGCTTCTGTAACGTCTATTTCGGCAATTAATGCGTATGGCGCGAACTAATACCGCTGCCTGACCGACGAGAGAATTCCCCCGTTGGCCAGGCGAGAAAATCGCCATATCTCAAGCAGGAAGCAGATTCATTGCCCGAGGGCTTGCATGGCACGCAGTCGTCATAAGCGCCGCGTTTCTCGTTACCCGATACGTAACGACTGGAATCAATTTCAGAAAGATTAAGCAGAATTCAAAGAATCAAGGTTCGCTCGTCCGTTAATCTGGACATCAACTGAAAGTTATCGAGTTTAACGAAGCGTGAATGTAAAACTATCGCGTTTCGTCGAGGAAGCACGCCATTTCGCGGTCGCGTACCGCGGCAACTGAACAAACCGAGGAAGCAATGAACACGATCGCAAACGCCAGCGCTTACAGCGCGCAATTTCCCGATCATGGCCAATCCGCGGCGGATCACGACAAGAATTTGCCGACCGCCATTGTCGTCACGGCTTACTATCGCGTTCACCCCGAAGATCGTCAGATTTTCGTCGATGCGGTCATTCCCGAAATGACGGCCGCGCGGCAGATGCAAGGGTGCATTTACTACGCGTTTGCTGCGGACCTGACCGATCCCAACCTGTTCCATCTCGTGGAAGGGTGGGCCGACCAGGCAGCCTACGAGCGTCACGAGGGCGCGGACACTTTCCTGACTGCATTGGCCACCGTGGTGAACAACGTACGCATTCTCGACCGCCAGGGCGTTCGTTACGAAGTCGCGCGGCAGATCATCGACGATCCGCGAGACAAAGTCTCCTGAGACGCAACGTCTCGCCGTATTGCTCGATCTGAGCCGGCGTCGAACGGGCTGCCTGGTGCTCAGCGAGTGGTGTCACGCCGCGACAAAAGCGGCGAAAGGCGCCGAAAAAATACTCCGATTTGCGTGCCGGGTTACCCGACGCCCCCATTTTTTCGATTGCCAATGCGGGTCGGCCCTCTTAGCGACTCGTGCGGCGACGAACGGCTATATTGAGCTGTTTTCCCCACGCAACCAGAGTGACCATGAGCACACCCATCGATACCCCCACGCCCGAAGAATCCAAGTGCCCGTTCCATGCTGCCGCCACGCCGACCGCCGGCGGCGGTACGGCGAGCCGCGACTGGTGGCCGAACCAGTTGCGCGTCGATCTGCTGAATCAGCATTCGAGCCGCTCGAATCCGCTCGGCGAGCAGTTCGACTACCGCGCTGAGTTCAGGAAGCTCGATTACAGCGCGCTCAAGGCCGACCTGCGCAACGTGCTGACCGACTCGCAGGAATGGTGGCCCGCTGACTGGGGCAGTTACGCCGGTTTCTTCATCCGCATGGCGTGGCATAGCGCCGGCACCTACCGCATGGTCGACGGCCGTGGCGGTGCGGGCCGTGGCCAGCAGCGCTTCGCGCCGCTCAATTCCTGGCCGGACAACGTCAGCCTCGACAAGGCGCGCCGTCTGCTGTGGCCGGTCAAGCAGAAGTACGGTCAGAAGATTTCGTGGGCCGACCTGATCGTGCTCGCCGGCAATGTCGCGCTGGAGAATGCGGGTTTCCGCACCTTCGGTTTCGGGGCGGGCCGCGAAGACGTGTGGGAACCGGACATGGACGTGAACTGGGGCAACGAGAAGGCGTGGCTCGCGCACCGCGATCCGGAAACGCTTGCGAAGAACCCGCTCTCGGCCACCGAAATGGGCCTGATCTACGTGAACCCCGAAGGCCCGAACGCCAGCGGCGACCCGGCATCGGCGGCGCCCGCGATTCGCGCAACGTTCGGCAACATGGCGATGGACGATGAGGAAATCGTCGCGCTGATCGCTGGCGGCCACACGCTCGGCAAGACGCACGGCGCAGGCTCGGCGGAGAACGTCGGCGAGGTTCCTGAGGCCGCTGCGCTCGAGGCGCAAGGTCTGGGCTGGCACAGCGCCTACGGCTCGGGTTCGGGTGCCGACGCGATTTCGTCGGGTCTCGAAGTGATCTGGACGCAGACGCCCACGCAGTGGAGCAACCACTTCTTCGAGAACCTGTTCAAGTACGAATGGGTGCAGACGCGCAGCCCCGCTGGCGCGATCCAGTTCGAAGCGAAGGACGCGCCGGAGATCATTCCCGATCCGTTCGATCCGTCGAAGAAGCGCAAGCCGACCATGCTGGTCACCGACCTGACGCTGCGTTTCGATCCCGAGTTCGAGAAGATTTCGCGCCGCTTCCTCAACGATCCGCAGGCGTTCAGCGAAGCGTTCGCGCGCGCCTGGTACAAGCTCACGCACCGCGACATGGGCCCGAAGGCGCGTTATCTCGGCCCCGAAGTGCCCGCGCAGGATCTGCTCTGGCAAGACCCGCTGCCCGCGCCGGTGCATCACCCGAGCGCGGCCGATATCGCCGATCTGAAGACGAAGATCGCGGAATCGGGTTTGTCGGTGAGCGAACTCGTGTCGGTCGCGTGGGCGTCGGCATCGACGTTCCGTGGCGGCGACAAGCGCGGCGGCGCCAACGGCGCGCGCATCGCGCTCGCGCCGCAGAAGGACTGGGACGTGAACAAGGCCGCGGTCGCCGTGCTGCCGAAGCTGCAGGCGATCCAGCAAGCGTCGGGCAAGGCCTCGCTCGCCGATGTGATCGTGCTGGCCGGCGTGGTCGGCGTCGAGCAGGCGGCCGAAGCGGCAGGCGTCAAGGTGAGCGTGCCGTTCGTCGCGGGCCGTGTGGATGCGCGCCAGGATCAGACCGATGTGGAATCGGTCAACGTGCTCGAACCGCAGGCCGATGGTTTCCGCAACTATCGCCGCGTGCAGGATGGCCCGTCGACCGAAACGCTGCTGATCGACAAGGCGCAGCAACTCACGCTGACCGCGCCGGAGCTGACCGTGCTGATCGGCGGCCTGCGCGTGCTCGGTGCGAACGCCGACGGCAGCAACAACGGCGTGCTGACCGACAAGCCGGGCGTGCTGAGCAACGACTTCTTCGTCAACCTGCTCGACATGGGGACGGCCTGGAAAGCGGTCGATACGTCGTCGGAACGCTTCGAAGGGCGCGACCGCAAGAGCGGGGAGGTGAAGTACAACGCCACGCGCGCCGATCTGGTGTTCGGTTCGAACGCCGTGCTGCGCGCGCTCGCGGAAGTCTACGCGAGCGCCGACGCCCGCGAGAAGTTCGTCAAGGACTTCGTCGCGGCCTGGACCAAGGTGATGAACCTGGACCGCTTCGATCTGGCTGATGCCGCTGTCTAAGCATCGCGCACAGCCGGCGCAGACGCGCATCGGTGGATAACGTGGCGCACGTCCTGTCCACCGCCTGAACTGATCCGCGCGTCTGCGTCTCACGACCGTATGACTCTCACGCCGCGAACAGCCCGTTCGCGGCATCACGCTTTGAAGGCACTGGCATAGTCCGCGTTCGCCGCACAGGAAAACGCCCGCTGTTCGCGAGAACAGCGGGCGTTTTTTTCGTGGCTTGAGGCTGCGCCGCGAGGCGCGGCGGGCCGCCTCATGATGAGGAGGCTCGCCGCAGCTTCATGCCGATTTACTTCTGCACGAACGCCAGCAGATCGGCGTTGATCGTGTCGGCATTCACCGTCAGCATGCCGTGCGGAAAGCCGGGGTACGTCTTCAGCGTGCCGTTCTTCAGCAGCTTGATGGATTTCAGCGCCGCGTCGGCGATCGGCACGATCTGGTCGTCTTCGCCGTGCAGCACGAGGGTCGGCACCGTGATCGCCTTCAGGTCGCCCGTCTGGTCGGTTTCGGAGAATGCCTTGATGCCTTCGTAGTGCGCCTTTGCACTGCCCATCATGCCCTGACGCCACCAGTTCTGGATCACGCCCGGATAGACCTTCGCGCCCGCACGGTTGAAGCCATAGAACGGGCCGGTCGGCACATCGAGGAAGAACTGCGCGCGGTTTTCGGCCAGCGCTTTGCGGAAGCCGTCGAACACGTCGATCGGCAGACCTTCCGGATTGCTCTCGGTCTTCACCATCAACGGCGGCACCGCGCTGACGAGCACGGCCTTCGCGACGCGTCCCGACGGCTGACCGAACTTCGCGACATAACGCGCGACTTCACCGCCACCGGTCGAGTGACCGATGTGCACCACGTTGCGCAGATCGAGCGCTTCGACCACGGCGAAAGCGTCCGATGCGTAGTGATCCATGTCGTGACCGTTGGACACCTGCGCCGAACGACCGTGACCGCGACGATCGTGAGCGACCACGCGGTAGCCCTTCGACAGGAAAAACAGCATCTGCGTATCCCAGTCGTCCGACGAAAGCGGCCAGCCGTGATGGAACATGATCGGTTGCGCGTCCTTCGGACCCCAATCCTTGTAATAGATCAGCGTGCCGTCTTTGGCGCGCACGAAGCTTTCGTCGTGGCCGTGTCCGTTGGCGCCGTGCTCGTTCGACGCACCCTTGCCGCCGGCCGAGGCGGCTGCCGCGCTAACCGGCGCGCTGGCTGCAGCGGCAACCGCGCCGGCCACGCCGACCGTCGCGGTCAGCATCTTGCGTCGGGAAACCTTGGCCCCGTCCATCGCAGTTTCGATATTCACGTTTTTCTCCGTTTGCCGTGTGTATGTGAAGGGCTGACAGTGCGTCCCAAACCCTGGCGAGGACGTTACCGAAACCCCATGCGCGCTGTCCTTGTCGCCGTATTAAAAGTTCTTAAACCACGCGCGGAAACGCGGGTTGAGTTTGCATTTTTGCAATGATGGTTTTCAATCGGTTCTATTTCGAAAAGTCTGGTGG
Organism: Paraburkholderia sp. J94; assembly: GCF_905220285.1. Lineage (NCBI taxonomy): Bacteria > Pseudomonadati > Pseudomonadota > Betaproteobacteria > Burkholderiales > Burkholderiaceae > Paraburkholderia > Paraburkholderia sp. J94. The sequence goes on from NZ_CAJMZH010000034.1 coordinate 10,141, forward strand.
GTCGATATTCTTCTCACATCGCAGCACGT
>NZ_CAJMZH010000035.1:0-2910 GCF_905220285.1 Paraburkholderia sp. J94
CACACCCGTTATAGGGTCAAGCGAACAAGTGCATGTGGTGGATGCCTTGGCGATCACAGGCGATGAAGGACGCGGTAGCCTGCGAAAAGCGGTGGGGAGCTGGCAAACAAGCTTTGATCCACCGATATCCGAATGGGGAAACCCACTCCGTATGGAGTATCCATGACTGAATACATAGGTCATGTGAAGCGAACGCGGCGAACTGAAACATCTAAGTAGCCGCAGGAAAAGAAATCAACCGAGATTCCCAAAGTAGTGGCGAGCGAAATGGGATCAGCCTGTACTCTTTATCTTCGTTGTTAGCCAAACGCTCTGGAAAGTGCGGCCATAGTGGGTGATAGCCCCGTAGGCGAAAACAGCGAGGAAGAACTAGGTGTACGACAAGTAGGGCGGGACACGTGAAATCCTGTCTGAAGATGGGGGGACCATCCTCCAAGGCTAAATACTCGTGATCGACCGATAGTGAACCAGTACCGTGAGGGAAAGGCGAAAAGAACCCCGGGAGGGGAGTGAAATAGATCCTGAAACCGCATGCATACAAACAGTCGGAGCCTCGCAAGGGGTGACGGCGTACCTTTTGTATAATGGGTCAGCGACTTACATTCAGTGGCAAGCTTAACCGAATAGGGCAGGCGTAGCGAAAGCGAGTCCGAACAGGGCGTTCAGTCGCTGGGTGTAGACCCGAAACCAGGTGATCTATCCATGGCCAGGTTGAAGGCACGGTAACACGTGCTGGAGGACCGAACCCACTAACGTTGAAAAGTTAGGGGATGAGCTGTGGATAGGGGTGAAAGGCTAAACAAACCTGGAAATAGCTGGTTCTCTCCGAAAACTATTTAGGTAGTGCCTCGTGTATCACCTTCGGGGGTAGAGCACTGTCATGGTTGATGGGTCCATTGCGGATTACGTCGCCATAGCAAACTCCGAATACCGAAGAGTGCAATCACGGGAGACAGACATCGGGTGCTAACGTCCGGTGTCAAGAGGGAAACAACCCAGACCGCCAGCTAAGGTCCCCAAATATAGCTAAGTGGGAAACGAAGTGGGAAGGCTAAAACAGTCAGGAGGTTGGCTTAGAAGCAGCCACCCTTTAAAGAAAGCGTAATAGCTCACTGATCGAGTCGTCCTGCGCGGAAGATGTAACGGGGCTAAGCTATATACCGAAGCTGCGGATGCACATTTATGTGCATGGTAGGAGAGCGTTCTGTAAGCCTGCGAAGGTGCATTGAAAAGTGTGCTGGAGGTATCAGAAGTGCGAATGCTGACATGAGTAGCGATAAAGGGGGTGAAAGGCCCCCTCGCCGTAAGCCCAAGGTTTCCTACGCAACGTTCATCGGCGTAGGGTGAGTCGGCCCCTAAGGCGAGGCAGAAATGCGTAGCTGATGGGAAGCAGGTCAATATTCCTGCACCATTGTTGAATGCGATGGGGGGACGGATCGCGGAAGGTTGTCCGGGTGTTGGAAGTCCCGGTCCTTGCATTGGAGAAGGCGCTTTGGCAAATCCGGGCGCGGAATTCAAGGGTGTGAGGCCAGTCTCTCAGGAGACGAAGCAACTGGAAGTGGTTCCAAGAAAAGCCTCTAAGCTTCAGTTCAACAGTGACCGTACCGCAAACCGACACAGGTGGGCGAGATGAGTATTCTAAGGCGCTTGAGAGAACTCGGGAGAAGGAACTCGGCAAATTGGTACCGTAACTTCGGGATAAGGTACGCCCTTGTAGCTTGAAGAGCCTGCGCTCTGAGGGTGAAGGGGTTGCAATAAACTGGTGGCTGCGACTGTTTAATAAAAACACAGCACTCTGCAAACACGAAAGTGGACGTATAGGGTGTGACGCCTGCCCGGTGCCGGAAGATTAAATGATGGGGTGCAAGCTCTTGATTGAAGTCCCGGTAAACGGCGGCCGTAACTATAACGGTCCTAAGGTAGCGAAATTCCTTGTCGGGTAAGTTCCGACCTGCACGAATGGCGTAACGATGGCCACACTGTCTCCTCCCGAGACTCAGCGAAGTTGAAGTGTTTGTGATGATGCAATCTCCCCGCGGCTAGACGGAAAGACCCCATGAACCTTTACTGTAGCTTTGCATTGGACTTTGAACCGGTTTGTGTAGGATAGGTGGGAGGCTGTGAAGTGTGGACGCTAGTCTGCATGGAGCCGTCCTTGAAATACCACCCTGATCTGTTTGAGGTTCTAACCTTGGTCCGTGATCCGGATCGGGGACAGTGCATGGTAGGCAGTTTGACTGGGGCGGTCTCCTCCCAAAGGGTAACGGAGGAGTACGAAGGTACGCTAGGTACGGTCGGAAATCGTGCTGATAGTGCAATGGCATAAGCGTGCTTGACTGCGAGACTGACAAGTCGAGCAGGTGCGAAAGCAGGTCATAGTGATCCGGTGGTTCTGTATGGAAGGGCCATCGCTCAACGGATAAAAGGTACTCTGGGGATAACAGGCTGATACCGCCCAAGAGTTCATATCGACGGCGGTGTTTGGCACCTCGATGTCGGCTCATCTCATCCTGGGGCTGTAGCCGGTCCCAAGGGTATGGCTGTTCGCCATTTAAAGAGGTACGTGAGCTGGGTTTAAAACGTCGTGAGACAGTTTGGTCCCTATCTGCCGTGGGCGCTGGATATTTGAAGGGACCTGCTCCTAGTACGAGAGGACCGGAGTGGACGAACCTCTGGTGTACCGGTTGTCACGCCAGTGGCATCGCCGGGTAGCTATGTTCGGAAGAGATAACCGCTGAAAGCATCTAAGCGGGAAACTCGCCTTGAGATGAGATATCCCCGGGGCTTCAAGCCCCTTGAAGGGTCGTTCGAGACCAGGACGTTGATAGGTCAGGTGTGGAAGCGCAGTAATGCGTTAAGCTAACTGATACTAATTGCCCGTAAGGCTTGATCCTATAACAGGTGTGTTTT
>NZ_CAJMZH010000036.1:0-2444 GCF_905220285.1 Paraburkholderia sp. J94
GCCCGCCTCATTCCCTACGGCTTCGCCAAAAGCGGCCAGTTGCTCGTTGCGCAGCAGCGCGCCGAAGGTCTCGAAGTTTGGATCAGCGATCGCACGTCCGGCGCAGCGATCGCCGAAGTCGCGCGTAACTTCGGCGCGTTCTCGCTCGTGCGCGTCCCCGCCGATGAACTCGCGCAGGCGATCAATCAGGCGTATGCGCGTCAGGACGGCAGCGCCGCGCAGGTGGTCGGCGAAGTCGAAGGCGAGGTCGATCTTTCGCGGCTCATGCAGGACATTCCCGAAGTGGAAGACCTGCTGGAATCCGAGGACGATGCGCCGATCATCCGCATGATCAACGCGCTGCTCACGCAGGCCGCGCGCGAGCAGGCTTCGGATATTCATATCGAGCCGTTTGAAAATGCTTCGGTGGTGCGCTTTCGCGTCGACGGCACGCTGCGCGATGTCGTGCGGCCGAAGAAAGCGCTGCATGGCGCGCTGATCTCGCGGATCAAGATCATGGCGCAGCTCGATATCGCAGAGAAACGTCTGCCGCAGGATGGACGTATCACGCTGCGTGTGGGCGGGCGTCCGGTTGACGTGCGCGTGTCCACGCTGCCGACGGGCCACGGCGAACGCGCCGTGCTGCGTCTGCTGGAAAAAGACGCCCAGCGCCTGAATCTCGAAGCGCTCGGCATGGCCGCCGATACGCTCGGCAAGTTCGATCAGCTGATCGCGAAACCGCACGGCATCGTGCTGGTTACAGGCCCGACCGGCTCCGGCAAAACGACCACGCTCTACGCGTCGATGTCGCGGCTCGAAACGGCCACGACGAACATCATGACCGTGGAAGACCCGATCGAGTACGACCTCTCGGGCATCGGCCAGACGCAGGTGAATGAGCGCATCGGCATGACGTTCGCGCGCGCGTTGCGCTCGATTCTGCGTCAAGACCCGGACATCATCATGATCGGCGAAATCCGCGATCTGGAGACGGCGCAGATTGCGGTGCAGGCTTCGTTGACCGGTCACCTCGTGCTTGCGACGCTGCACACGAACGATGCGGCTTCGGCGGTTACGCGTCTGACCGATATGGGCGTCGAACCTTATCTGCTCGCTTCGTCATTGCTTGGTGTGCTTGCGCAGCGTCTCGTGCGTCAGCTGTGTCCGCATTGCAAGGAAGAACGTGTCGAGGACGATGGCCGCAAGCGCTGGCATCCTGTGGGCTGCGAGCGTTGCGGGCAATCGGGCTATTCAGGCCGTCGCGGCGTGTACGAACTGCTGCTCATCGACGAGCCGATCCGCAATCTCATTCACCGCAATGCCGCCGATGCCGAGATCTTCAACGCAGGCCGTGAGCAAGGCATGCGCACGCTGCGCGAGGATGGCGAGCGCTGGATCGATTCCGGCCGCACGTCGCTGGAAGAAGTGCTGCGCGTGACCGGCGGCGCATAAGCGGAGGCGATCAGCAACATGCCAGCATTTCGCTTTGAAGCGATCGACGCCGCAGGCAAGGCGCAAAAGGGCGTCCTCGATGCCGACAGCGCGCGCAGTGCGCGTGCGCAACTACGCGGGCAGGGACTCACGCCGCTCGTCGTCGAACCGGCGGCGACGCGCACGCGCGGCGCGCGTCAGCAGCGGCTTGCACTCGGCCGCAAACTCTCGCAGCGCGAGCAGGCGATTCTCACGCGTCAGCTTGCGAGTCTGCTGATTGCAGGTTTGCCGCTGGGTGAAGCGCTTGCGGTGCTCACCGAACAGGCCGAACGCGACTACATCCGTGAATTGATGGCCGCAATCCGCGCAGAAGTGCTCGGTGGTCATTCGCTCGCGAACGCACTCACGCAGCATCCGCGAGACTTCCCGGATATCTATCGCGCGCTGGTTGCGGCGGGCGAACACACGGGCAAACTGGGCATCGTGCTTTCGCGTCTCGCCGATTACATCGAGCAGCGCAATGCGCTCAAGCAGAAGATCGTCCTTGCATTCACGTACCCGACGATCGTCACGATCATCGCGTTTGGCATCGTCACGTTTCTGCTGAGTTATGTGGTGCCGCAGGTTGTGAACGTGTTCGCGAGCACGAAACAGCAGTTGCCGTTTCTGACGATCGTGATGATGGCGCTTTCGGGTTTCGTGCGTCAGTGGTGGTGGGCCGTGCTGATCGCGGTGATGATCGTTGCGTGGATCGTGCGCGGGACGCTAAGACGTCCCGGTCCGCGTCTCGCGTTCGACCGCTGGCTGCTCACCGCGCCGCTCGCAGGCAAGCTCGTGCGCGGCTACAACACGGTGCGATTCGCGAGCACGCTCGGGATTCTGAGCGCGGCGGGCGTGCCGATTCTGCGCGCGTTGCAGGCGGCGGGCGAAACGCTGTCGAACAAGGCGATGCGCAATAACATCGACGAAGCGATCGTGCGCGTGCGTGAAGGCACATCGCTTTCGCGTGCGCTCGGGAATACGAAGACGTTTCC
>NZ_CAJMZH010000037.1:0-1624 GCF_905220285.1 Paraburkholderia sp. J94
GGATGCAGTGAACGGCTCGCAGCTGTACGCGACGAACACGAACGTGTCTAACCTCGCGGGCACGGTGACGAACATCGCTGGTGACGTGTCGAACATCGCAGGTAACGTGACCACGCTGCAAGGCCAGATGGCCGATGCGGTGTCGTACGACTCGTCGGCGCATGACTCGATCACGCTCGGCGGTACCGACGCAACGACGCCGGTGGCCATCCATAACGTGAAGGATGGCGATGTCTCGGCATCGAGCACCGACGCAGTGAACGGCTCGCAGCTGTACGCGACCAACACGAACGTGTCGAACCTCGCGGGCACGGTGACGAACATCGCCGGTGACGTGTCGAACATCGCCGGTAACATGACCACGCTGCAAGGCCAGATGGCCGATGCGGTGTCGTACGACTCGTCGGCACACGATTCGGTGACGCTGGGCGGTTCGGGCGCGAGCTCGGCAGTTGCTCTGCATAACGTGAAGGATGGCGACGTCTCGGCATCGAGCACGGACGCAGTGAATGGCGCACAGCTGTACGCGACCAACACGAACGTGTCGAACCTGGCTGGCGACATCACGAGCATCAGCGGCAAGCTGCAGGACGCAGTGCTGTACGACTCGTCGGCGCATGACTCGGTGACGCTGGGTGGTTCGGGTGCATCGTCGGCAGTTGCTCTGCATAACGTGAAGGACGGCGACGTCTCGGCATCGAGCACCGACGCGGTGAACGGTTCGCAGCTGTACGCGACCAACACGAACGTGTCGAACCTCGCGGGCACGGTGACGAACATTGCTGGTGACGTGTCGAACATCGCGGGTAACGTGACCACGCTGCAAGGCCAGATGGCCGATGCGGTGTCGTACGACACGTCGGCACACGACTCGATCACGCTCGGCGGTACCGATGCAACGACGCCGGTCGCGATCCACAACGTGAAGGATGGCGATGTCTCGGCATCGAGCACGGATGCAGTGAACGGCGCACAGCTGTACGCGACCAACACGAATGTGTCGAACCTCGCTGGCGACGTGACGAACCTGGCTGGTGACATCACGAGCATCAGCGGCAAGCTGCAGGACGCAGTGCTGTACGACTCGTCGGCGCACGATTCGGTGACGCTGGGCGGTTCGGGTGCATCGCCGGTGGCGCTGCACAACGTGGCAGCGGGCGAAGTGTCGGCATCGAGCCTCGACGCAGTGAATGGTTCGCAGCTGTACGCGACGAACACGAACGTGTCGAACCTCGCGGGCACGGTGACGAACATTGCTGGTGACGTGTCGAACATCGCCGGTAACGTGACCACGCTGCAAGGCCAGATGGCCGATGCCGTGTCGTACGACACGTCGGCCCACGACTCGATCACGCTCGGCGGTACCGACGCAACGACGCCGGTCGCGATCCACAACGTGAAGGATGGCGATGTCTCGGCATCGAGCACCGACGCGGTGAACGGCGCGCAGCTGTACGCGACCAACACGAACGTGTCGAACCTCGCTGGCGATATCACGAGCATCAGCGGCAAGCTGCAGGACGCAGTGCTGTACGACTCGTCGGCGCATGACTCGGTGACGCTGGGCGGCACGGGTGCGAGCACGAACGTGAAGCTGAGCAATGTGGCGGCAGGCACGCTGTCG
>NZ_CAJMZH010000038.1:0-1608 GCF_905220285.1 Paraburkholderia sp. J94
GGGGATGCGGACAAAATCTTGGACTACTTTGGAGGTAGTCCATGTATTCATACGAAGACCGCGTTCGGGCGGTCGAGCTGTACCTGAAACTCGGCAAGCGCATCAAGGCGACAATTCGTCAGTTGGGTTACCCGACGAAGAATTCTCTCAAGGCATGGTGTGAGGAATTCGAACAAAGTGGCGATCTGCAGAAAGAGTATGTTCGGGGAAAGCCGAAGTACTCTGAAGAACAGAAGAACCTGGCACTCGAGCATTACGTCAATCACGGGCGCTGCTTCAGCTTTACGCTCAGGGCATTAGGCTATCCCTGCCGCCAGATACTGACGGCGTGGGTTCGCGAGCGCTATCCGGAAACAAAGAAACGCGTGGTTGGCAAGGCAGGCCGACAGGACGTGTCGTTGGCGTCCAGGCAGGTCGCGGTGTACGAACTGTGCACACGGCAAGTAAGTGCACAGGCGGTGGCGCGAAAGCTGGACGTCGACAGGGTGTCGCTGTACAACTGGAAGAACCAGTTACTCGGCCGGGAGGCCCCTGCATCCATGAAGCGCGACAAGGGATCACCATCAGAGACGGATCGGGACGAACTGGAGCGGCAGGTCGAAGAGCTCCGGCGCGACATTCGCAATCTGAAGCTTGAACACGACCTGTTGAAGACGGCGAATGAACTCGTAAAAAAAGACCTGGGCGTCGACCTGCCACTCCTGAGCAATCGGGAGAAGACGACGGTGGTTGACGCCCTGAGAGAAGAATACGGTTTGACCGAGCTACTTGCGCGGTTAGATCTGGCGCGCAGCTCCTATTTTTATCATCGGTCGCCCATACGGGTTGCCGACAAATATGCAGATGTCCGTCGTACCGTTGCAGAGATCTTCGAGGACAATCACCGATCCTACGGCTATCGTCGGGTGCAAGCAGCGCTCAGCAGGCAACGGGTGTTTCTATCGGAGAAAGTCGTGCGTCGCCTCATGAAACAAGGCGGCCTCCACGCAGCCAGGCCTAGGCGGCGCCGATATCGTTCTTATATCGGGGAAATCAGCCCGGCTCCGGATAACATCATCAATCGCGATTTCCACGCTAACGCCCCCAACGAAAAGTGGGTGACGGATATCTCCGAGTTCCAGATTCCCGCGGGAAAGGTATATCTATCTCCCATGATCGACTGCTTTGATGGGATGGTCGTCAGCTGGTCGATTGGCACAAGCCCTGACGCAGATCTCGTGAATTCCATGTTAGATGCGGCTATCGAGACCGTGACCGAGGACGACGAGACGCCGATCGTGCATTCCGATCGCGGGGGCCACTACCGCTGGCCTGGCTGGCTATCGCGGGTTGCAAAGGCTAAGCTGATCCGCTCCATGTCGCGTAAAGCCTGCTCACCGGACAACGCGGCCTGTGAGGGATTCTTCGGCAGGCTGAAGACCGAAATGTTCTATCCAGGAGACTGGCGTTCGACGACCATCGCGGAGTTCGTTGAGCGACTGAACGCCTACGTTCGTTGGTACAACGAGAAACGGATCAAGGGCTCCCTTGGCTATCTCAGCCCCATCGAGTACCGTGAAAGCCTCGGGTTAGCAACGTAAATCAGTCCAAGAAAATAGCCGCATCCCC
>NZ_CAJMZH010000039.1:0-1588 GCF_905220285.1 Paraburkholderia sp. J94
CGCACGCCTTCCGTAATCAGCACGCCCGCACCGGCCACGCCGGTCGGGTGGAATTGCCAGAATTCCATGTCCTGCAGCGCGATGCCCGAACGCGCGGCCATGCCCAGACCGTCGCCCGTGTTGATGAACGCATTCGTCGATGCCTGGAAGATACGACCTGCGCCGCCCGTGGCGAACAGCGTGGTCTTGCCTTCGAGAATGTAGACGTCGCCCGTTTCCATTTCGAGCGCGGTCACGCCCAGCACGTCGCCTTCGGCGTCGCGGATCAGATCCAGCGCCATCCATTCGACGAAGAACGTGGTCTTCGCCGCGACGTTCTGCTGATACAGCGTGTGCAGCAGCGCGTGGCCGGTACGGTCGGCAGCCGCGCAGGCGCGCTGCACCGGCTTCTCACCGTAGTTGGCCGTGTGGCCGCCGAACGGACGCTGGTAAATCGTGCCGTCGGCGTTACGGTCGAACGGCATGCCCATGTGTTCGAGTTCGTAGACGGCGTTCGGTGCTTCGCGGCACATGAACTCGATCGCGTCCTGGTCGCCGAGCCAGTCGGAGCCCTTGATCGTGTCGTAGAAGTGGTAGTGCCAGTTGTCTTCGCTCATGTTGCCGAGCGAGGCGCCGATGCCGCCTTGAGCGGCGACCGTGTGCGAGCGCGTCGGGAACACTTTCGAGAGCACGCAGACCGAGAGGCCCGCGCGCGCGAGTTGCAGCGATGCGCGCATCCCCGAGCCGCCCGCGCCGACGATGACCACGTCGAACTTGCGACGCGGCAGAGAATTCTTGATTGCAGCCATGCTTTTACACTCTCCAGAGAATCTGCGCGGCGTAGCCGAGGCTGCCGAGCAGCCAGGCGATCGTCAGCACGTCCAGCGCGATGCGCAGGCCGACGGGCTTGATGTAGTCCATCCAGATGTCGCGCACGCCGATCCAGGCGTGATAGAACAGCGCGAGCAGCGTGACGAACGTCGCGAGCTTCATCCATTGGGCGGAGAAAATCGACGCCCAGCCGTCATAAGAAAAGTCGTGTGCGCCGAAGAAGAGCACGAGCAGCACGATGGTGTAGATCGCCATGATGACGGCGGTGGCGCGCTGGGCAATCCAGTCGCGCAGGCCGTAATGAGCGCCGACGACGAGGCGCTTCGGACCGATACCGTTTTTAGCCGACATTCTTAAAACGCTCCGAAGAGTTTTGCCGCGAAGGCGATCGTGAGGATCGTGGAGACAATGACGACGACGAGCGAGGTCGACTTGCCCTTTTCTTTGGCCGCGAGGTCATGGTTGAAATCCATGAACAGGTGGCGCACGCCGGCGCAGAAGTGGAACAGGAAGGCCCAGCCGAGGACCAGCACGACGAGCTTGACGATGATGTTCGAGAGGAAGCCCCGGAAGACCTCGAAGCTGAGTTCGGAGGTGAGGCTCTGGTCGAACAGGAACAGGATGAAAGGCAGGAAAATGAATAGAAGTGCACCGCTCACGCGGTGACCGATCGATACGCGACCGGCCAACGGCAGGCGGTATGCGAACAATATCTGCCCAATCCCGATGTTCCGGTATTCCGGCCTCGGTTTTTTTGCGGCTTCTGCCATGCTAGACC
>NZ_CAJMZH010000041.1:0-1143 GCF_905220285.1 Paraburkholderia sp. J94
ACCTTCATGTCCTGAACGACATCAGCCTGGCTCGATTCGGGCGTCTGCGCGGCATGCTTCTTCGCGAGTTGCGACAGATCCTCGTGCTGCTGGCGGGCCTGGGTAAGCCGCGCGACCGTCTCGCCCATGTCCTTGACCGGAGACGATGCTCCTTCGCGGGGCTCGGTGGTCAGCAACATCCCCTGGTTGCCACGCCCCACAACATGCGCGTCCGAGGCAATCTCAATCCCCTCACCCCGCGCCACAGTCCGCCCCTTGTCCCCATCGATGCGCGTGTTGTACCCCGCAACAAACCGCGAGTTGGCGTAATCACTCGTCATCTGCACCTGCAACTGCCCAGGCGTATCGTCGGACACCACCGTATTGGAACCCTTGCCAAACCCCGCCAGGCTCTGACTGCGCCAGCCCGAAAGCGCGTGGTTCTGGTACAGATCCCAGGGCACCTTGTTGTAGTCCGTCACATGACTACCGAGGATGAACGGACGATCAGGATCGGAGTTCACATAGCCGATATAGACGTGATCGCCCACGCGCGGAAGCCACAGCCCGCCATACCGCTGCCCCTGCCACACCTGCATGAGCGGTATCCAACACGACGCCTGCTCAGTGCGCTTGTTCCTGCGGTCCCAGATGAACTTCACGCGCACGCGCGCCATCGGGTCCGTGAGCACACCAGGATCGCGGTCGTAACCGGTCACGACCGCCGTCTCCGCAAACGCACGCGGCTTCTTCGCCTTCAGCGGGATGCGGTAGGCGTGGAGCGAGGGCACGCCCCAGAACTTCATCCGGCATATGTATTCCCGCTTGACCTCGCCGCCCTGCGTCACCGAGTCGTTGTTCACGATCTCGATCTTCGTGCCCGTCACGATGTACTTGCGGTTCACCGGATAGAACGGGTGGTCCGTGATCGTCAGCTGCCGCCCGGTCATCACACCGCGCAGGTTGCCCCACGCCTTGATGACCAGCGACTTGTTGCGATGCGCATCGGCGCGCACGCGCGCCAGGTGCGAGCCTTCGAACTCATCGTCGTTGCGCGGGGAATTCAGTCCGTTCCCCCCCTGCTGCGGCTGTGCGTAATCGGCCCAGATATATTCACGGGCGTTGTCGTTGGTCGCCTCCGATGGCTTCGCAACCGCGCGGCTA
>NZ_CAJMZH010000042.1:0-1143 GCF_905220285.1 Paraburkholderia sp. J94
CAGCCGCGCGGTTGCGAAGCCATCGGAGGCGACCAACGACAACGCCCGTGAATATATCTGGGCCGATTACGCACAACCGCAGCAGGGGGGGGACGGACTGAATGCCCCGCGCAACGACGAGGAGTTTGAAGGTTCGCATCTGGCGCGCGTACGCGCCGATGCGCATCGCAACAAGTCACTGGTCATCAAGGCGTGGGGCAACCTTCGCGGTGTGATGACCGGGCGGCAGTTGACGATCACGGACCACCCGTTCTATCCGGTGAACCGCAAGTACATCGTGACGGGTACGAAGATCGAGATCGTGAACAACGACTCGGTGACGCAGGGCGGCGAGGTCAAGCGGGAATACACCTGCCGGATGAAGTTCTGGGGCGTGCCCTCGCTCCACGCCTACCGCATCCCGCTGAAGGCGAAGAAGCCGCGCGCGTTTGCGGAGACGGCGGTCGTAACCGGTTACGACCGCGATCCCGGTGTGCTCACGGACCCGATGGCGCGCGTGCGCGTGAAGTTCATCTGGGACCGCAGGAACAAGCGCACTGAGGAAGCGTCGTGCTGGATACCGCTCATGCAGGTGTGGCAGGGGCAGCGGTATGGGGGGCTGTGGCTTCCGCGCGTGGGCGATCACGTCTATATCGGCTATGTGAATTCCGATCCTGATCGTCCGTTCATCCTCGGCAGTCATGTGACGGACTACAACAAGGTGCCCTGGGATCTGTACCAGAACCATGCGCTTTCGGGCTGGCGCAGTCAGAGCCTGGAGGGGTTTGGCAAGGGTTCCAATACGGTGGTGTCGGACGATACGCCGCAGCAGCTTCAGGTGCAGATGACGAGCGATCACGCCAATTCTCGGTTTGTTGCCGGGTACAACGTGCGCATCGATGGGGACAAGGGGCGCACGGTGGCGCGGGGTGAGGGGATTGAGATTGCCTCGGACGCGCATGTCGTGGGACGTGGCAACCAGGGGATGTTGCTGACCACCGAGCCCCGCGAAGGAGCGTCGTCTCCGGTCAAGGACATGGGCGAGACGGTGGCGCGGCTTACCCAGGCCCGCCAGCAGCACGAGGATCTGTCGCAGCTCGCGAAGAAGCATACCGCGCAGACACCCGAATCGAGCCAGGCTGATGTCGTTCAGGACATGAAGGC
>NZ_CAJMZH010000043.1:0-1061 GCF_905220285.1 Paraburkholderia sp. J94
CCCATACCGCCGCCGATGCACAGCGACGCCAGACCGCGCTTCGCGTCGCGGCGCTGCATTTCATGCAGCAGCGTCACCAGAATCCGGCAGCCCGACGCGCCGATCGGATGGCCGATCGCAATCGCGCCGCCATTCACGTTGATCTTCGACGTGTCCCAGCCCATCTGCTTGTTCACGGCCAGCGCCTGCGCCGCGAACGCCTCGTTGATCTCCATGAGATCGAGGTCGTTCACCGACCAGCCCGCGCGTTCCAGCGCGCGCTTCGATGCCGGCACCGGGCCCATGCCCATCACCTTCGGATCGACGCCGCCCGATGCATATGCCTTGATGCGCGCGAGCGGCTTCAGGCCGAGCTCTTCGGCTTTCTTCGCCGACATCACGACCACCGCTGCCGCGCCGTCGTTGATGCCCGACGCATTCGCCGCCGTCACCGTGCCTTCCTTCGAGAAAGCGGGCTTCAGGCTCGACAGCGATTCCGCCGTCACGCCGTGACGCACGAACTCATCGGTCTTGAAGACGAGCGGATCGCCCTTGCGCTGCGGGATTTCGACCGGCACGATTTCGTCGTCGAAACGGCCCGCCTTCTGCGCGGCTTCCGCCTTGTTCTGCGAGGCCGCCGCGAACGCGTCCTGTTCCTCGCGCGTAATACCGTATTCCTTCGCGACGTTTTCCGCCGTCACGCCCATGTGGTACTGGTTGTACACGTCCCACAGGCCGTCGACGATCATGCTGTCGATGAGCTTCGCATCGCCCATGCGGAAGCCATCGCGCGAACCCGGCAGCACGTGCGGCGCCGCGCTCATGTTTTCCTGACCGCCCGCCACGACGATTTCGGCGTCGCCCGCGATGATCGCGTTTGCGGCCAGCATCACCGCCTTGAGGCCCGAACCGCAGACCTTGTTGATCGTCATCGCCGGCACCGACGCCGGCAGGCCCGCCTTCAGCGAAGCCTGACGCGCCACGTTCTGGCCCGAACCGGCCGTCAGCACCTGACCCAGAATCACGTCGCTGACCTGCTCGGGCTTGAGCCCCGCGCGCTCCAGCGCCGCCTTGATGGCGAT
>NZ_CAJMZH010000044.1:0-1012 GCF_905220285.1 Paraburkholderia sp. J94
TGCCAGCAGCACGGTTGCGATCAGGCGCACGGGCGCGATCAGGCGCTGCGCGGCGCGCGGCATCAGCGATGCGGCCAGCAGACCCACGGCGAGCGGCGCGATGATCATGGTCAGCACGATCTTCAGGATCGACGCAGGCCCGACGGCCAGCGGCTGCGCGAACAGCCAGTTGAAGAGGGCCACCGAAAGCGGCATGGTCACGACCGACACCAGCGCGAGCACGACGAGCAGCCCGAGCCCGTAGGGCGCGACGCCGCCCGCCTTCTTGTGCTTCTTCGGCAGCAGCGGCGGCACGGGCGAGATGGCGAGCGCCGTGAGCACGACGGCGGTCGGCTGCGGCAGATCGAGATAGTAGACGCAGGCGACCACGAGGATCGGCAGCAACACCAGCATGGCGATGAGCGAACGCAGCAGCAGGCCCGGCCGCTGCGCGATATAGAGCAGGTCGTCGCGCGTGGCCTGGAGGCCGTACGTGAAGACCGTTGCGGCGATGGCGCACTGAAGCGCGAGAAGAATCAGGGCCTTGGCGTCCATGGATGTCGCGTCAGGAAAGCGGCTGGGCGGCGTCCGGCTGAACGCCGCCCGGGAACCACCCGTCTACATCTTCAGGATGCCTTAGCGATGGCCGCCGCCGGCTGCGTCCATCATCTTCTCGATCACCTGATCGACGCCGAAGCTGGCCGCTTTCTGGCGTGGCGGGAATTCCTTGAACGTTTGCAGGAATTCGGCCACACCCGCCTGCGCCGGCACGAGGATAAACACGTGATCGAGCAGCCAGTCGTAGTAGGTGTTGGACGTGATGTCGGCGCGCTCGTATGGATCGGTGCGCAGATTGAAGATTTTCGGCACACGCAGCGTCACCAGCGGCTCGGCCCATATTCTCAATGTGCCGGCCGTGCGCTGCTCCATGAACACGACCTTCCAGTTATCGAAACGCAGGCACGCGAGATCGCCGTCGTCGGTGAAATAGAAGAAGCCCTTGCGCTCGGGCTTCTTCTCCTTGCCGGTGAAG
>NZ_CAJMZH010000045.1:0-1012 GCF_905220285.1 Paraburkholderia sp. J94
AGCCAGCAGCACGGTCGCGATCAGGCGCACGGGCGCGATCAGGCGCTGCGCGGCGCGCGGCATCAGCGACGCGGCTAGCAGACCCACGGCGAGCGGCGCGATGATCATGGTCAGCACGATCTTCAGGATCGACGCGGGCCCTACGGCCAGCGGCTGCGCGAACAGCCAGTTGAAGAGGGCCACCGAAAGCGGCATGGTCACGACCGACACCAGCGCGAGCACGACGAGCAGCCCGAGCCCGTAGGGCGCGACGCCGCCCGCTTTTTTATGCTTCTTCGGCAGCAGCGGCGGCACGGGCGAGATGGCGAGCGCCGTGAGAACGACGGCGGTCGGCTGCGGCAGATCGAGGTAGTAGACGCAGGCGACCACGAGGATCGGCAGCAACACCAGCATGGCGATGAGCGAACGCAGCAGCAGGCCCGGCCGCTGCGCGATATAGACCAGGTCGTCGCGCGTGGCCTGGAGGCCGTACGTGAAGACCGTTGCGGCGATGGCGCACTGGAGCGCGAGAAGAATCAGGGCCTTGGCGTCCATGGTTGTCGCGTCGGGAATGCGGCTGGGCGGCGTCCGGCTGAACGCCGCCCGTGAAGCACGCATCTACATCGTCAGGATACCTTATCGATGTCCGCCGCCGGCAGCGTCCATCATCTTCTCGATCACCTGATCGACGCCGAAGCTCGCCGCTTTCTGGCGTGGCGGGAATTCCTTGAACGTCTGCAGGAATTCGGCCACGCCCGCCTGCGCGGGCACGAGAATAAACACGTGATCGAGCAGCCAGTCGTAGTAGGTGTTGGACGTGATGTCGGCGCGCTCGTACGGGTCGGTGCGCAGATTGAAGATCTTCGGCACGCGCAGCGTCACCAGCGGTTCGGCCCATATTCTCAATGTACCGGCCGTGCGCTGCTCCATGAACACGACCTTCCAGTTATCGAAACGCAGGCACGCGAGATCGCCGTCGTCGGTGAAATAGAAGAAGCCCTTGCGCTCGGGTTTTTTCTCCTTGCCGGTGAAA
>NZ_CAJMZH010000046.1:0-934 GCF_905220285.1 Paraburkholderia sp. J94
CCGGGCAAGCCGACCTTGGTCAGCCCCGTGCGCAGTCCGCATTGTCCCGTGATGAACGACGCGCGGCCCGCCGTGCAGCTCTGCTCGCCGTAGTAGTCGGTGAACACCGCGCCCGCCTCGCCGATGCTGTCGATGTTGGGCGTGCGGTAGCCCATCAGCCCCTTGGTGAAGATGCTGAGATTGGACTGGCCGATGTCGTCGCCCCAGAGGATCAGGAAGTTGGGTTTCTTCTTGCCCGCCATGGAACACTCCTTTGTGTAGAGCTACCGCAGCCGGTAGCGGATCGCCTCCGTCGCCCGTCGCCGACGGGTTGTCAGGAGGCCGTTTCTCCCGAGGGGTTCAGCCCGGATCGCGATCGCGGATGACGCAACGAAATCCCACGTGGCACGTGGACGTATCGACGGGCTGCGCCATGCGCGCGGCGGGCCGATAGCGCCGGCAGTAGTTGGGCGCGCACAGGTACGAGCCGCCCTTCATGACCTTGCGCGGAATCTTGACCTGAGGCGAGCGCGGATCGACGCTGGCTTCCACATTCGCGCCGCGCGGGTTATCGAGCGTGCAGCACGCCTTCACGATCTTGCCGTGGTCCTGATACCAGTCGCTGGTCCATTCCCAGACGTTGCCCGCCATGTCGTAGAGGCCGTAGCCGTTGGGTGCGAACGATCCGACTGGCGCGGTCCATTCGTAGCCGTCTTCGAGCAGGTTCTGCCACGGAAATTCGCCTTGCCACGTGTTGGCCATCGGCTTGCCTTGCGGCATGAGTTCGTCGCCCCAGACGAATTCCGCGCCGTCGAGCCCGCCGCGCGCGGCGAATTCCCATTCGGCTTCGGTGGGCAGATCCTTGCCGGCCCAGCGCGCATAGGCGGCCGCGTCTTCATAGGAGACGTGCACGACCGGATGATCGGCGAGACCGTCGAGCGAACTCGCGGGGCCG
>NZ_CAJMZH010000047.1:0-862 GCF_905220285.1 Paraburkholderia sp. J94
TAGAGCGTGTTAGGCACTTTTGCTGAGGTCTACGAAGTGGACAAGCATAAGCACGGTAAATACGACGAAGTGAAGGCCGGCCAAGGTTTCGGGCAATCGCTCGTAGTCTCTGGCCAGTCGCCGGAAACGGTTCAGCCAACCGAAGCTGCGTTCGACCACCCAGCGACGTGGCAACAGGACAAACCCTTTTTTCACTTCTGGCAGCTTGATTACCTCAAGCTCGATTCCTTCATCCAGTGCGGCCTGAGTCGGCTCCTCGCCGGTATAGCCCTGATCGGCAAATGCGACCTTGACCGTCTGGCCTGTGACTTCTTGGACCTGACGCGCAAGCTCGCCGACCTGGGCGCGTTCCTGCTCGTTGGCGGGCGTAATGTGCACTGCAAGCAACTGGCCCAGCGTATCTACGGCCATGTGTACCTTGCTACCGCGCTTGCGCTTATAGCCGTCGTAACCAGCACGAGGCCCGCTTTCGCAGGTCGATTGCAGGGTGCGTCCGTCGAGAATGACCGCGCTGGGCTGGCCCCGACGGCCCTGCGCGACGCGAATTATCGAACGCAGATCGCTTACCATGGCCTCGAAGCAACCTGCCTGAATCCAGCGTTGCGTCTGCTGATAAACCAGCTCCCAAGGCGGAAAGTCATTTGGCAACATGCGCCACGGCGCACCCGCGCGCACGATCCAGCGCAGCGCGTTGAACATTTCGCGCAACTCATATCGTCGCTGTGGTGCGCCCTGGTTCATCAAAGTCAGATAAGGAGCCGCGAAGCTCCATTCTTCGTTCGACACATCCGTCGGATAAGGTTTGCGTTTTGCCATCCGGCCAGGATACCAGGTCTGGCTGCAAGTGCCTAACACGCTCTAG
>NZ_CAJMZH010000048.1:0-790 GCF_905220285.1 Paraburkholderia sp. J94
CGCGGATGCGGTGCTGTACGACTCGTCGGCACACAATTCGGTGACGCTGGGCGGCACGGGCGCAAGCTCGAACGTGAAGCTGAGCAACGTGGCGGCAGGCACGTTGTCGTCGACGAGCACGGATGCGGTGAATGGTTCGCAGCTGTATGCGACGAACACGAACGTGTCGAACCTCACGGGTACGGTGACGAACATCGCCGGTAACGTGACGACGATGCAAGGCCAGATCACCAACATCAACGGCAAGCTGGCCGATGCGGTGATGTACGACTCGTCGGCACACAATTCGGTGACGCTGGGCGGCACGGGCGCAAGCTCGAACGTGAAGCTGAGCAACGTGGCGGCTGGCACGCTGTCGTCGACGAGCACGGATGCGGTGAATGGTTCGCAGCTGTACGCGACGAACAACAACGTCACGAGCGTCACGAACACGGTGAACAACATCGTGAACGGCGGCGGTATCAAGTACTTCCACACGAACTCGTCGCTGGGCGATTCGGTGGCAACGGGTACGAACTCGACGGCGATTGGTCCGGTAGCAACGGCTGGCGCAGCGAACGCGATCGCGATCGGCAACGGCGCGAATGCGTCGACGGCGAACTCGGTTGCACTGGGCAACGGCGCGACCACGGCTGCGGCTGTGGCGACGACCAATGGCGTGATCGGCGGCACGACGTACACCTATGCAGGCACGACGCCGACCGGCGTGGTGAGCATGGGCGCGGCAGGCGCTGAACGTCAGGTGACGAACGTCGCGGCGGGTCAAGTGACGTCCAGCAGCACCGACGCT
>NZ_CAJMZH010000049.1:0-692 GCF_905220285.1 Paraburkholderia sp. J94
TACCAGTTCACGTCCGCCATGGTGTAGTCGTAGTCCATCACACGCACGACGCCCGTGGTCAGACCGCGACCGTACTCCAGCTTGTGGATATGTTCCTCGTCGATGCGCTGCCCGCCGCGTTCGAGGTAACGCACGGTTTTATAGGCCGGTTCCTGGGCGGGATAGCCGTGGGTGTCCATCATCACCAGCGTGTCGTTTTCCCAGTAAAAGCACAGGCCCCATTCCTGCCACAGCAGGTTGAGGTAATCCCAGTCGCTCTGCCAGAACTGCCGCTGGTAATCCCGCTTCGGGTAGGGCCGCCTTCCGTTGCCCGCACCGATGACGTTGTCCCACTGCACCTTGAACGTGTACTTCTTCAGAATCTCTTTCGAAATGTCCACCACGCTCATGTCCCTGAAGTGCCGGTTCTCGCGGTTCAGGGTCGCGAGCCACAGAAAGCACCGCAGGCGCAGGCGGTATTGCATGCGCCGGTTGTCCGCGCCGAGGCACTTCATCTCCGAGATCACGCCCGTGATCTCACGCACGCCCGCGCCGATATTGATCTCGCCATCGGCCAGCGTGCCGTTGCCCTCGACCGCGATCCTGACCGTCAGGCTCTGCCCGATGAGCTTGTCCGTATCGACCACCTTGTGAAGCCCATCGAGATAGAGGCCACTCTCATCGATGGTCTGCACGTCAAGCTGGTAATCCGA
>NZ_CAJMZH010000050.1:0-673 GCF_905220285.1 Paraburkholderia sp. J94
GATGCTGCACGACCGCGACCAGCAGCGCCACGGTGCCGATCACCACCATCGCCGTGCCGACCATGCGCGGCGACCAGGTCGCGCCGAAGCGGCCGACGATCGGCGTGCCGCGCTGGCCTTCCACATACTCGAAGAACTTCGCCAGCGTGAAGCCAAAGCTGATCATCGAGAGCGCGGTGCGCAGCCACGCCATCAGCGTGCGCTCGGCGGCGAGGAAGGTGCGCTCGATGGCGAGCGCGGTGCGCGCGCGCGTCTGCAGCGTGCCTTCGTCGGGCTTCAGGGGCGCATCGGGATGCGTGTCCGGCACGGAGAGGATGTCGCGCTCAGGGCTCATGGATGACCTTCAAGGCGTGCCGGAAGCCAGCACCGAGCGATGGCGCTGCCACTTCACGTACGGGATGGCGATGATCGTGCAGACGATCAGGTAAAGCACGAGCGTCGGCGCGAATTGCTCGCCGGGAAAATTGGCCGCCGAGATCGCCAGCGCGATGGCCGGGTGGCGCGAGGCTGTGGACAGCGCCAGCACCGAAGCATGCTCGGGTTCCGGGCCGCCGAGGCAATGGCCGATCACGAGCCCGGCGAGCGCGAAGGCGACGATGGCGATCAGCGTGCCGTGTCCCGTCGACGACAGGATCGCGCGCCACGTGCCCGCGAGCAGCAAGAGGACGCCCGC
>NZ_CAJMZH010000051.1:0-640 GCF_905220285.1 Paraburkholderia sp. J94
GCCGACCATCAGCGTGCCGAGGTACAGGCCCTTGCTCATCCACTGCTTGAAATTGCGCGCCTTGTAGAGTTCGGTGTGAAGCCACGACTGCTTGAACGCTTCGGGATACGCCGTGAGTTCATCGCTCGTACGACCTGCCTGCACCGCTTCGAATGCCGCTTCCGCAGCCAGCATGCCGGTCTTGATCGCCGCGTGGCTGCCCTTGATACGCGCTGCGTTCAAAAAGCCCGCATCGTCGCCGACCAATGCGCCGCCCGGGAACACGAGTTTCGGCAGCGACATCAAACCGCCCGCCGTCATCGCGCGCGCGCCGTACGAAACACGCTTGCCGCCTTCGAGATACTTGCGGATTGCCGGATGCGTCTTGTAGCGCTGGAATTCCTCGAACGGCGACAGATACGGATTCGTATAAGCGAGGCCGACGACAAAACCCACCATCACCTGGTTGTTGTCGATGTGATAGAGGAACGAGCCGCCATACGTATCGTTTTCGAGCGGCCAGCCGGCCGTGTGAATCACGAGACCCGGTTGATGCTTCGCGGGATCGATCTCCCACAGTTCCTTGATGCCGATACCGTAGACCTGCGGATCGGCGTCCTTGCCGAGCTTGAACTTCTCGTTCAGCTGACGGCCCAGATGT
>NZ_CAJMZH010000052.1:0-640 GCF_905220285.1 Paraburkholderia sp. J94
CCCGACCATCAGCGTGCCGAGGTACAGGCCCTTGCTCATCCACTGCTTGAAATTGCGCGCCTTGTACAGTTCGGTGTGCAGCCACGACTGCTTGAACGCTTCGGGATAAGCCGTGAGTTCATCGCTCGTGCGACCTGTCTGCACCGCTTCGAACGCCGCTTCCGCAGCCAGCATGCCGGTCTTGATCGCCGCGTGGCTGCCCTTGATACGCGCCGCGTTCAAAAAGCCCGCATCGTCACCGACCAATGCGCCGCCCGGGAACACGAGTTTCGGCAGCGACATCAAACCGCCCGCCGTCATCGCGCGCGCGCCGTACGACACACGCTTGCCGCCTTCGAGATACTTGCGGATCGCCGGATGCGTCTTGTAGCGCTGGAATTCCTCGAACGGCGACAGATACGGATTCGTATAAGCCAGGCCGACGACAAAACCCACCATCACCTGGTTGTTGTCGATGTGGTAAAGGAACGAACCGCCGTACGTATCGTTTTCGAGCGGCCAGCCGGCCGTGTGAATCACTAGACCCGGCTGATGCTTCGCGGGATCGATCTCCCACAGTTCCTTGATGCCGATACCGTAGACCTGCGGATCGGCGTCCTTGCCGAGCTTGAACTTCTCGTTCAGTTGACGGCCCAGATGC
>NZ_CAJMZH010000053.1:0-567 GCF_905220285.1 Paraburkholderia sp. J94
AACACCCAACCCAAACGTCCACCGACTTAAAGAAAGGAGCTTCACCATGGCACGCAAACTCGACAACAAGATCGCACTCGTCACCGGCGCGACCAGCGGCATCGGCCTCGCCACCGCCCAGCGCTTCGCCGCCGAAGGCGCCCACGTCTACCTCACGGGCCGCCGTCAGGCTGAACTCGATGCCGCCGTCAAGAGCATCCGCGATGCAGGCGGCAAGGCGACCGGCGCGCGCGTCGATTCGACGAAGCTGAACGAGCTCGACGCGCTGTATGCACAGATCAAGGAGGAACACGGCCACCTCGATGTGCTGTTCGCCAACGCAGGCGGCGGTTCGATGCTGCCCTTCGGCAACATCACCGAAGAGCACTTCGACGACACCTTCAACCGCAACGTGAAGGGCGTGCTGTTCACGGTGCAAAAGGCGCTGCCGCTGCTGGCCAAGGGCGCATCGGTGATCCTCACGGGTTCGACGGCCGGCAGCGCGGGCACGGCGGCGTTCAGCGTGTACTCGGCTTCGAAGGCCGCGGTGCGCTCGTTCGCCCGCAACTGGATTCTCGACCTCAAGGA
>NZ_CAJMZH010000054.1:0-541 GCF_905220285.1 Paraburkholderia sp. J94
CGCGTCGGTGCTGCTGGACGTCACTTGACCCGCCGCGACGTTCGTCACCTGACGTTCAGCGCCTGCCGCGCCCATGCTCACCACGCCGGTCGGCGTCGTGCCTGCATAGGTGAACGTCGTGCCACCGATCACGCCATTGGGCGTCGCCACAGCCGCAGCCGTGGTTGCGCCGTTGCCCAGCGCCACCGAGTTCGCCGTCGACGCATTCGCGCCGTTGCCGATCGCGATCGCGTTCGCTGCGCCAGCCGTTGCTACCGGACCAATCGCCGTCGAGTTCGTACCCGTCGCCACCGAATCGCCCAGCGACGAGTTCGTGTGGAAGTACTTGATGCCGCCGCCGTTCACGATGTTGTTCACCGTGTTCGTGACGCTCGTGACGTTGTTGTTCGTCGCGTACAGCTGCGAACCATTCACCGCATCGGTGCTCGTCGACGACAGCGTGCCAGCCGCCACGTTGCTCAGCTTCACGTTCGAGCTTGCGCCCGTGCCGCCCAGCGTCACCGAATTGTGTGCCGACGAGTCATACAGCACCGCATCGGCC
>NZ_CAJMZH010000055.1:0-536 GCF_905220285.1 Paraburkholderia sp. J94
TAGGGCAACAGGCTGAAGCCGTCCAGATGGACCTTGAACTCCTTGCCGTTGGCCTTGAAGCCTTTCTTCAGTTCTTCCTTGACGTCGGGATTGCCCGCGGCCTCGACGATGGTCGGCAGCCAGTCGAGATGGCTCACGATCTCGTTGCAGACCGTGCCCGGCTCGATCACGCCCGGCCAGCGCACGAGGCACGGCACACGATACGCGCCTTCCCAGTTCGAGTTCTTCTCGTTGCGGAACGGCGTCATGCCCGCGTCGGGCCACGAGTTCATGTGCGGACCGTTGTCGGTGCTGTACATGACCATCGTGTCCTCGGTGATGCCGAGTTCGTCGAGCAGCGCCAGCATCTCGCCGATGTGTTTGTCGTGCTCCACCATGCAGTCGTGATACTCCGACTGCCAGCGTCCGGCCTGGCCGCGAATGCGGTCCTCGATATGCGTGCGGAAGTGCATGTGCGAGGTGTTGAACCAGAGGAAGAAGGGCTTGTCCTCCTTGTGCGCCTTCTGGATGAACTCCTTCGCGGCGGCGAGGAATTC
>NZ_CAJMZH010000056.1:0-472 GCF_905220285.1 Paraburkholderia sp. J94
GTTTCATGCGCGCGCTTTTCGAGCGCTTCGTAGTCGATGTCTTCGTTCGCGTCGAGGCCGTAGCTCACGACGTTGAACCACTTGCCGCTCATGTTGAGCGCCATGCCGTGCGTGAGGTGACCGCCTTCGGCGAGGCTCATGCCCATGATGGTGTCGCCCGGCTTGAGGACGGCGAAGAACACGCCCTGGTTGGCCTGCGAGCCCGAGTTCGGCTGGACGTTCGCGGCTTCGGCGCCGAACAGCGCCTTCACGCGGTCGATCGCGAGCTGCTCGACGATATCGACGTTTTCGCAGCCGCCGTAATAACGCTTACCGGGATAGCCTTCGGCGTACTTGTTGGTGAGCTGCGAACCCTGCGCGGCCATGACGGCGGGCGAGGTGTAGTTTTCCGACGCGATCAGTTCGATGTGATCTTCCTGACGGCGGTTTTCCAGTTCGATCGCGGCGAAGAGTTCGGGATCGACGTTGGCGA
>NZ_CAJMZH010000057.1:0-470 GCF_905220285.1 Paraburkholderia sp. J94
AACACGACCATCGCGAACCATCCGAACGTGATGGCGGCCGCCGCGAAGGTGCGCGACGCGTACCTCGCGAACGCGCGCAACACGCTGCCCGCGCCGGTCACGGGCTACGTGGCGAAGCGTTCGGTGCAGGTCGGCCAGCGCGTCTCGCCGGGCACGCCGCTGATGTCGGTGGTGCCGCTGAACTCGCTGTGGATCGACGCGAACTTCAAGGAAGTGCAGCTCAAGCACATGCGCATCGGCCAGCCGGTGGAGATGACGGCCGACGTTTATGGTTCGTCGGTGGTCTATCACGGCAAGGTGGTGGGTTTCTCGGCGGGCACGGGTTCGGCGTTCTCGCTGCTGCCCGCGCAGAACGCGACGGGCAACTGGATCAAGGTGGTGCAGCGTCTGCCGGTGCGGATCTCGCTCGATCCTGAAGATCTGCAGAAGCATCCGCTGCGTATCGGTCTGTCGATGCAGGTCGATGTCGA
>NZ_CAJMZH010000058.1:0-420 GCF_905220285.1 Paraburkholderia sp. J94
CTTGGGTGGTTCGGGTGCCTCGCCGGTCGCGCTGCATAACGTGAAGGACGGCGACGTCTCGGCATCGAGCACCGACGCAGTGAACGGCTCGCAGCTGTACGCGACCAATACGAACGTGTCGAACCTCGCGGGCACGGTGACGAACATTGCTGGTGACGTGTCGAACATCGCCGGTAACGTGACCACGCTGCAAGGTCAGATGGCCGATGCGGTGTCGTACGACACGTCGGCGCATGACTCGATCACGCTGGGTGGTACCGACGCAACGACGCCGGTGGCGATCCATAACGTGAAGGATGGCGATGTCTCGGCATCTAGCACGGATGCGGTGAATGGCGGCCAGCTGTACGCCACGAACACGGCGGTGTCGAACATCGCTGGCGACGTGACGAACCTGGCTGGCGACATCACGAGCATCAA
>NZ_CAJMZH010000059.1:0-400 GCF_905220285.1 Paraburkholderia sp. J94
CGTGAACGGCAACGTCGTGCAGATCACGCCGCAGGTCACGGGCACGGTGGTCTCGGTCAACGCCGACGACACGCAAACGGTCAAGAGCGGCGATCCGCTCGTCATGCTCGATCCGGCCGATTCGCGCATCGCGCTGCAACAGGCCGAAGCGAATCTCGGCCAGACCGTGCGCCAGGTGCGCGGCCTCTTCGCCGACGACAGCCAGTACGAAGCGCAGGTCGCCGTGCGTCGTGCCGACCTGTCGCGCGCGCAGGACGATCTGCGCCGCCGCATGCTGGTCGCGCAGACGGGCGCGGTTTCGCAGGAAGAAATCTCGCACGCCCGCGACGCCGAAAAGAGCGCCGAAGCCGCGCTCGAAGCCGCGCAGCAGCAACTCGCCGCGAACCAGGCGCTGACCGCA
>NZ_CAJMZH010000060.1:0-400 GCF_905220285.1 Paraburkholderia sp. J94
CGCGGTCAGCGCCTGGTTCGCGGCGAGTTGCTGCTGCGCGGCTTCGAGCGCGGCTTCGGCGCTCTTTTCGGCGTCGCGTGCGTGCGAGATTTCTTCCTGCGAGACCGCGCCCGTCTGCGCGACCAGCATGCGGCGGCGCAGATCGTCCTGCGCACGCGACAGGTCGGCACGACGCACGGCGACCTGCGCTTCGTACTGGCTGTCGTCGGCGAAGAGGCCGCGCACCTGGCGCACGGTCTGGCCGAGATTCGCTTCGGCCTGCTGGAGCGCGATGCGCGAATCGGCCGGATCGAGCATGACGAGCGGATCGCCGCTCTTGACGGTCTGCGTGTCGTCGGCGTTGACCGAGACCACCGTGCCGGTGACCTGCGGCGTGATCTGCACGACGTTGCCGTTCACA
>NZ_CAJMZH010000061.1:0-398 GCF_905220285.1 Paraburkholderia sp. J94
GGCGTGACCCAGACGATATTCTGCGTCGGGTCCTTGATATCGCAGGTCTTGCAGTGCACGCAGTTCTGCGCGTTGATCTGCAGGCGGTCGCTGCCGTCGTCGTTCTTCACGAATTCGTAGACCGCCGCCGGGCAGAAGCGCGCTTCCGGACCTGCATAGGTACGCAGATTCACGTCGACCGGCACCTTCGCATCTTTCAGCGTCAAATGCGCAGGCTGATTCTCTTCGTGATTCGTGTTCGAAATAAACACCGAAGAGAGGCGATCAAACGTGAGCTTGCCATCAGGTTTCGGATACTCGATCGGCTTGCATTGCGACGCCGGACGCAGCATTTCGTTATCGCGATGCTGATGATGCAGCGTCCACGGCACGTTGCCGCCCATCACCTTCTGCTCAAG
>NZ_CAJMZH010000062.1:0-395 GCF_905220285.1 Paraburkholderia sp. J94
TCGCGGTCCTGCGCCACCACCTGCGCGGCTTCGGCATCGGTGTAGTTCTCCACGCCCTGCGCCGACTTGAAGTGGAACTTCACGTAGAAGCGCTCGTTGTTCGCGTTGATGAACGAGAACGTGTGCGAACCGAAGCCGTGCTGCTGGCGATAGTTCTTCGGAATGCCGCGGTCGCTCATGAGGATCGTCACCTGATGGAGCGATTCGGGATGGCGCGACCAGAAGTCCCACGCCGCCACGTTGCTACGCATGTTGGTGCGCGGATCGCGTTTTTGCGTGTGGATGAAGTCCGGGAACTTGAGCGGATCGCGGATGAAGAACACCGGCGTGTTATTGCCGACGATGTCCCAGTTGCCCTCTTCCGTGTAGAACTTGATCGAGAAGCCGCGCACGTC
>NZ_CAJMZH010000063.1:0-385 GCF_905220285.1 Paraburkholderia sp. J94
GTTGGGCGGTTCGGGTGCATCGCCGGTCGCGCTGCACAACGTGAAGGACGGCGACGTCTCGGCATCGAGCACCGACGCAGTGAACGGCTCGCAGCTGTATGCGACCAATACGAACGTGTCGAACCTCGCGGGCACGGTGACGAACATTGCCGGTGACGTGTCGAACATCGCCGGTAACATGACCACGCTGCAAGGCCAGATGGCCGACGCGGTGTCGTACGACTCGTCGGCGCACGACTCGATCACGCTCGGTGGTACCGACGCAACGACGCCGGTGGCAATCCATAACGTGAAGGACGGCGACGTCTCGGCATCGAGCACGGATGCAGTGAACGGCGCACAGCTGTACGCCACGAACACGGCGGTGTCGAACATCGCTGGCGAT
>NZ_CAJMZH010000064.1:0-384 GCF_905220285.1 Paraburkholderia sp. J94
CTCGCGTGCGCCGACGTGGCCGAAGCCGACGAAGCCGACGATGCCGGCGCGCTCCAGGGCGCATCGCGCCACGGGCTGCCGTTCACGTCGCTCTGGCCGCTGTTCGTGCCCCTCGCTTCGCTGCCGACCTGCGCCGGCGGCACGAGCCCCGCGTTCTGCGCGTCGAAGCCGCCGCCCAGCGCCTTGATCAGCGCCATCTGTTCGTCGGCGCGCTGCGACTTCAGGTTCGTCACGGTCTGCTCGGCGGCGAGGCGGTTCTGGTCGGCGTTGAGCACCTGCAACTGCTCGGAAAGGCCCGCCTTGTAGCGGATCACGGCGAGCTGGTACGCCTTCGTCGACGCATCGAGCGCGTGCTGTGCGTCGACCAGTTGCTTGTCGGCCGAA
>NZ_CAJMZH010000065.1:0-384 GCF_905220285.1 Paraburkholderia sp. J94
GCCGCGTGCGCCGACGTGGCCGACGTGGCCGAAGCCGACGATGCCGGCGCGCTCCACGGCGCATCGCGCCACGGGCTGCCGTTCACGTCGCTCTGGCCGCTGTTCGTGCCCTTCGCTTCGCTGCCGACCTGCGCCGGCGGCACGAGCCCCGCGTTCTGCGCGTCGAAGCCGCCGCCCAGCGCCTTGATCAGCGCCATCTGCTCGTCGGCGCGCTGCGACTTCAGGTTCGTCACGGTCTGCTCGGCGGCGAGGCGGTTCTGGTCGGCGTTGAGCACCTGCAACTGCTCGGAGAGGCCCGCCTTGTAGCGGATCACGGCGAGCTGATACGCCTTCGTCGACGCGTCGAGCGCGTGCTGCGCGTCGACCAGTTGCTTGTCCGCCGAG
>NZ_CAJMZH010000066.1:0-337 GCF_905220285.1 Paraburkholderia sp. J94
TGCGCCGCTCGGCATGCGCGCCGAGGACCCGAATATTCCCGAGCTGCTCAAGGACCTCGGCTACACGACGGGCCAGTTCGGCAAGAACCATTTCGGCGACCGCGACGAACACCTGCCGACGATGCACGGTTTCGACGAATTCTTCGGCAACCTGTATCACCTGAATGCCGAGGAAGAACCGGAACTGCCCGACTACCCGGACGCCAAGGACTTCCCCGACTTCCGCAAGAAGTACGGCCCGCGCGGCGTGCTGCACTGTTGGTCCGACGGCAAGGGCGGTCAGAAGATCGACAATACCGGCCCGCTGACGAAGAAGCGCATGGAGACGATCGACACC
>NZ_CAJMZH010000067.1:0-337 GCF_905220285.1 Paraburkholderia sp. J94
AGCGCCGCTCGGCATGCGCGCCGAGGACCCGAATATTCCCGAGCTGCTCAAGGATCTCGGCTACACGACGGGCCAGTTCGGCAAGAACCATTTCGGCGACCGCGACGAACACCTGCCGACGATGCACGGCTTCGACGAATTTTTCGGCAACCTGTATCACCTGAATGCCGAGGAAGAACCGGAACTGCCCGACTACCCGGACGCCAAGGAATTCCCCGACTTCCACAAGAAGTACGGCCCGCGCGGCGTGCTGCACTGTTGGTCCGACGGCAAGGGCGGCCAGAAGATCGACAACACCGGCCCGCTGACGAAGAAGCGCATGGAGACGATCGACACT
>NZ_CAJMZH010000068.1:0-337 GCF_905220285.1 Paraburkholderia sp. J94
CTTTGTCTGCAAAGGCGAGACAGATCCCTTGAGTTGTTTTGACTGGGGGATTAGCTCAGCTGGGAGAGCACCTGCTTTGCAAGCAGGGGGTCGTCGGTTCGATCCCGTCATCCTCCACCAATCCTCAATGCACAGCGTTCTGCTGAAGTCCAGCAGAGCATTTCGCATTGGCGATTGAGCCAGTCAGAGCGATGTGAGTAAAACCATATCGGCTGTCGTTCTTTAACAATCAGGAAGAAGTAGTAAAGAGATTCATCTGAAAGCGTCTAGAGATGGGCGTGAGTAGGTGAATCAGGGTTGTGATTGTATCAATGTATTTTTAAGTGATCGAAAGATT
>NZ_CAJMZH010000069.1:0-333 GCF_905220285.1 Paraburkholderia sp. J94
ACTGGTCTGACGAGCAAGCCCTTTGAGTTGTTTTGACTGGGGGATTAGCTCAGCTGGGAGAGCACCTGCTTTGCAAGCAGGGGGTCGTCGGTTCGATCCCGTCATCCTCCACCAATCCTCAATGCCTAGTGTCCGGTAAGCAGCACAAACCGGGTATTACGCATTGGCGATTGAGCCAGTCAGAGCGATGTGAGTAAAACCATATCGGCTGTCGTTCTTTAACAATCAGGAAGAAGTAGTAAAGAGATTCATCTGAAAGCGTCTAGAGATGGGCGTGAGTAAGTGAATCAGGGTTGTGATTGTATCAATGTATTTTTAAGTGATCGAAAGATC
>NZ_CAJMZH010000070.1:0-307 GCF_905220285.1 Paraburkholderia sp. J94
GTCGCCAGCGATGTTCGACACCGCCGTGTTCGTGGCGTAAAGCTGTGCGCCGTTCACCGCGTCGGTGCTCGATGCCGAGACATCGCCATCCTTCACGTTGTGGATCGCGACCGGCGTCGTTGCATCCGTGCCGCCGAGCGTGATCGAGTCGTGGGCCGACGTGTCGTACGACACCGCATCGGCCATCTGGCCTTGCAGCGTGGTCACATTACCGGCGATGTTCGACACGTCACCGGCAATGTTCGTCACCGTGCCCGCGAGGTTCGACACGTTCGTGTTCGTCGCGTACAGCTGCGAGCCGTTCACT
>NZ_CAJMZH010000071.1:0-266 GCF_905220285.1 Paraburkholderia sp. J94
CAGCCGATATGGTTTTACTCACATCGCTCTGACTGGCTCAATCGCCAATGCGTAATACCCGGTTTGTGCTACTTACCGGACACTAGGCATTGAGGATTGGTGGAGGATGACGGGATCGAACCGACGACCCCCTGCTTGCAAAGCAGGTGCTCTCCCAGCTGAGCTAATCCCCCGCTCGTAACCATTCAAACTCAGGTTTATCCGCCCTGCTCCCTTCGGGAGTGAGATTCTCGTAAGTGCTAAAGCACTAACGATCATCGCAAAAG
>NZ_CAJMZH010000072.1:0-251 GCF_905220285.1 Paraburkholderia sp. J94
GCCGAGTTCTATCCCGACGTGAACCTCGCGGCGGGCATCGGTTTCGATGCGTTCGGCTGGGGCAAATTCCTCAACTTCACGAGCCGCCAGATGAACATCGGCCCGGCCGTGCATCTGCCGATCTTCGATGCGGGCGCACTGCGCGCGCAACTGAAGGGCCGTTACGCCGACTTCGAACTCGACGTCGCGAACTACAACCAGACGCTGATCGGCGCGTTCCAGGACGTGGCGACGACGGTGTCGTCGATCCG
>NZ_CAJMZH010000073.1:0-230 GCF_905220285.1 Paraburkholderia sp. J94
TAGGCGTCGTCGGTGCCTTCGCTAAAGCGCGCGACGAGGAAGTAGTAGAGGCCGTAGGCAATGGCTGCAATCACGATCACGAGGACGAGCAGCGTCATCATGCGCTTGCGCTTGCCGTTGTTCGCGTTCGGCTGCGGATTGGCGGCCGGTTGCTGGGGGGTGCTCATGGAAGGATCTCCGGGTTCTTGCGTGCTGTGCGTTCAGTTATTGGAATTCAGTTCGTCGCGGCG
>NZ_CAJMZH010000074.1:0-216 GCF_905220285.1 Paraburkholderia sp. J94
GCTTTTAAACGGCAACGTAAAAAAAGAAGTTGACGAAACGAAAAAGAGCCTTCATAATCTCGTTTCTCTGCTGCTGACGCAGCAACGCAGCAAACGCCGGGCAGTAAGCGCACTTCGGTGCGGCGACCAACCGGGCAGTTTGCGCGACGCGATCTTTAAAAATTTACAGCCGATAAGTGTGGGCGCTTGATAGGTGATGCGACCTGACCGGTTCTT
>NZ_CAJMZH010000075.1:0-215 GCF_905220285.1 Paraburkholderia sp. J94
CCGCGCGCGCCTTCGCAAAACAGCGTGTATTTCGCGTGCAGTTCCATGCCGAGCTGGAAATTCTCGGTGGGCTCGCCATCCTTGCCGATGCCCATGTTGCCCGTCGCGACGCCCTTGACCGAACCGTCGTCGTTGTAGAGCACTTCAGCGGCCGGAAAGCCCGGGAAAATCTCGACGCCCAGCGCCTCGGCCTGCTGACCCAGCCAGCGCGTCAC
>NZ_CAJMZH010000076.1:0-183 GCF_905220285.1 Paraburkholderia sp. J94
TCGTTCTTTAACAATCAGGAAGAAGTAGTAAAGAGATTCATCTGAAACACACTTAGAGATGGGTGTGGAGTAAGTGAATCAGGGTTGTGATTGTATCAATGTATTTTTAAGTGATCGAAAGATTGCCTTGAAATACGGCGCAACACGAATACTCAACCTGTAGCGAGTGCGTCTTGCAAAAGA
>NZ_CAJMZH010000077.1:0-170 GCF_905220285.1 Paraburkholderia sp. J94
GGTTGAGATCAGTGTTGTGCCAGAAACAACACAGCCCGAATTCAGTAACACTCTTTACGCTTCTTCCAGATTGGCTGTGGCGCCCATAAAGGCGACGCGGCAACCCCTCATGCCTGATGACCATAGCGAGTCGGTCCCACCCCTTCCCATCCCGAACAGGACCGTGAAAC
>NZ_CAJMZH010000078.1:0-147 GCF_905220285.1 Paraburkholderia sp. J94
GCGTGGTCGTGCTTGCTCGCCATATGCGTGCTGTCGGTCGCGGTCGTGGCGATACCTGCGGCACTCGCGATCACCACATCGGGCCGTGTCATTTCGGGCGAGGGATTGCCCGCTGTTTTCTGACCGCCCTTGATGGCGTCGTTCTGC
>NZ_CAJMZH010000079.1:0-146 GCF_905220285.1 Paraburkholderia sp. J94
GTCACCGAATCATGCGCCGACGAGTCGTACATCACCGCGTCGATCGCACCGCCACTGAGGTTCGTCAGTTGCGTGTAGATGTTCGAGATGTCGCCCGTGTTCTTCGTCACCTGCTTGTTGGTCGCGTACAGCTGCGAGCCGTTCAC
>NZ_CAJMZH010000080.1:0-145 GCF_905220285.1 Paraburkholderia sp. J94
GGTGCTTGAGCACTTACGGGCATCCCACTCCCGAAGGGAGTACGCGAACGCATACGGTTGAGATCAGTGTTGTGCCAGAAACAACGCAACCCGAATTAAACACCTCTTTACGCTTCTTCCAGATTGGCTGTGGCGCGATAACACC
>NZ_CAJMZH010000081.1:0-141 GCF_905220285.1 Paraburkholderia sp. J94
CAGAGCTCACGCATTCGCGTATCAAAGCGCTCACACTTGTCGGCTGTAATAAAGACAGACTCAGGGGTCTGTAGCTCAGTCGGTTAGAGCACCGTCTTGATAAGGCGGGGGTCGATGGTTCGAATCCATCCAGACCCACCA
>NZ_CAJMZH010000082.1:0-140 GCF_905220285.1 Paraburkholderia sp. J94
TCGACGAGCACGGATGCGGTGAACGGTTCGCAGCTGTATGCGACGAACACGAACGTGTCGAACCTCACGGGCACGGTGACGAACATCGCCGGTAACGTGACGACGATGCAAGGCCAGATCACCAACATCAACGGCAAGCT
>NZ_CAJMZH010000083.1:0-129 GCF_905220285.1 Paraburkholderia sp. J94
GTGCTCGATGCCGAGACGTCGCCGTCCTTCACGTTGTGCAGAGCAACTGCCGAGCTCGCGCCCGAACCACCCAAGGTCACCGAGTCATGCGCCGACGAGTCGTACAGCACTGCGTCCTGCAGCTTGCCG